>JAIOQZ010000024.1 GCA_021108395.1 Candidatus Cloacimonadota bacterium | reverse complement strand
ACATCAAATCCCCATATATGAATCGCTGGGAGTGGTTCAGGTGCTCCAGTTGCCCGGATCCCTGCGAAGAATACCGCCACAACTTGAGAGCGCCGAACCCCGAACACTTTGTCTCTCACGTCTGTCCCCGCAGGCTCGACACCGTCTGCGAGCTGGAGTGCATCAATTGCGGCGAGTCGTTCCAAAGCCGCCGGCCTATTGCTGATGGACTCTATGTGTCGCTCTGCGATAGCTGCCAGGCCGCTATCGGCCAGGAGATCGAAATCTGGCAGCGGCTGTTCGGCAGCGCCTGACAGACAAGCTGCGCTTGCCTCCCCCCTGACAAGCCGAGCTTATTCCCCTCTGAACACACCGATCAATCCCGAAACCTTTGGCCATTGCCAGACGCTCCGTCCTTTTTCGTTGACAGGATTTGCCCAACCTCCCAATATTCCTATAATGATGAAGGAGTGAGTGAAATGCAGTATAAATTGGTTGCCGCGCTGCTATGCGCCCTTTGCACACTGAGCGCCATGCCCATCCGCCAGGCGCCTGGCCTGGAGCAGGTGGTGGTGTGGGAGCGCACAGCCGGAACCGCACCGAGGCCCCAGGCCTTTTCGCCGCAAGACGCCCGCCTGGGTTTTGTCTTTGGGCCGTTGACGCCCGATAACTGTGACTTCAGCGGCGTGCCCGACATCGAGCTATACGACGTATATTACTCCGACGAACTCGGCGTACCCGACATTGACGGCGAGTTCGTCAGTGTCAGTTGCACCTACCCGCGTGACTGGCCGGCGAGCGGCGCCTGCAACGTCGCCCGCGTCGATCTGCGTTTCGGTGGCGGGCGCACAGTGTCTGCCGTCGAGGTGATGAGCTTTGTGACCGGTGGCCGCAACGCCCGTGCTTCCTGGGTGGCGCACTCGGTGGACGGCAATCTCAATACACACAGCACGATGGGCAGCACCGGCGAGGTTGAACGGCTGCGCCTCACGTTTCGTTTCTTTGAACTGGTGACAGGCCGACCAGGCCGACAAGGGGATAATCGCTTATGTCGTATGTAGTACTGGCACGCAAATACAGGCCGCAAACCTTTGATGAGGTGTATGCTCAGGAGCATATCACCCGGACGCTGGTGAACGCCATCACCATGAATCGCATCGCGCATGCCTATCTGTTCACGGGGCCGCGCGGCGTGGGCAAGACTTCCCTGGCGCGCATTCTCTCGAAGGGCCTCAATTGCGAGCATGGCCCCACTGCCAAGCCCTGTAACGTCTGCGGCCATTGCCAGGAGATTACCGTTGGCAACAGCCAGGATGTCATCGAGATTGACGGCGCCAGCAATACCAGCGTGGACGATGTGCGCGAGCTGCAAAAGGAACTGCTCTACGCCACTGCCGGTTCGAGCTATAAGATTTATATCATCGACGAAGTGCACATGCTCAGTAAGAGCGCCTTCAACGCCCTGCTGAAGACACTCGAAGAGCCGCCCGACAACGTTGTCTTCATCTTTGCCACCACCGAGCCGCACAAGATTCCGGCCACCATCATCAGTCGTTGCCAGCGCTACGATTGCCGTCGCATTCCGCTCGAGGCCATCGTCAGCCAGCTGCGGCATATCTGCGAGAAGGAAGGCCTGGCGGTGGACGAGGACGCCCTGTTCACCATCGCCAAGAAAGCTGACGGCGGCATGCGCGACGCGCTGTCGCTTATGGATCAGGTCATCAGCTATGGCCACGAGAGTGTGAGCGTGGACGACGTGATGCAGATATTCGGCATTCTGCCCTCCGATGTCTTTGTGCAACTGCTGCGGCTCATTGGAGAGAAACGTTCGAGCGAGATTATCCGCCTGCTGCACGAGGTGCTCGAGGCTGGCAACGACCTACAGGAGTTCCTCAGCGGGTTCATGGAGCAGGTGCGCAATTTGATGTTGCTCAAGCTGGGCATCGAAGTACCGGAGATACCCCAGAAGCTGCGTCCCGAGCTGAAGGAAGCCGCCGCCGCATTTGGCGACAACGACCTGCTTTACATGCTCAGTTTCATTCTCAAGCTCAAGGGCGACATCCGCACATCGGGCGATCCACAGCTCGTCGCCGAGATGGGGCTTATCAAGCTGGCGCGCATGAGCGAACTGGCCTCGCTCGACGATCTCATTGGCGTGTTGCGGCGTCAACCCGCCGCGCCCGCTGCCGCGCCCGACCCCGGGTTGCACAGCGTGCAGAAGGAAATCCTGCATATGAAAACCGCCGAAGTAAAGCAGAGCATGGCACGCGAAGTGAGCGAGGAGAAGCCGCAAATCACTCAACTTACCGCAGAAACGCTACAAGAGCACTGGGATGCGCTGCTGGGCAAGGTGAGCAAGCAGGATAACTTTGTGGCCAACTATCTCGGAGAGAGCGAAATTGTGGGTGTGAGCAACAACAAAGTCCGCCTCCGCCTCACGAGAGACAATCATCTGACATATCTTACGCGCCAGAAGCAGGCGTTGGAAGACATCTTCAGTCGGCACTTCAACCTCGATGTGAAACTGCTCTTCGAGAAAAAGCAGGGTGACGCAGTGAAAGAGAAAGGCTTGCCCACGCTGAAGGACCTTGCCACAGAAGCCCCCGATCTGGCTGAATTCATCAAGCTCACCGAGTCCGACGTCGAGTTCCTCACCCCGCAGTCATTCTCCGACCAGACCTGAGGCCCGCCGTGATTTTCGCGGTGGCGCTGGCTGCGCTCTCGGCCTACTATGTTACACTGCTGCTCGCTTTCTGGGTGGGGCTGCGTTTGCAACCGCACGGGGACAACACCAGTCCCCACTCGCTTTCCGTCATCGTGGCGGCGCGAAACGAAGAACAATCCCTGCCCTGCCTGCTATCTGCGCTGGCAGTGCAAAACTACCATGATTTCGAGATCGTGGTGGCCGACGACCGCTCGACAGACGGTACAGCCGCGCTGTTGCAGGCATGGAGCGAACGCGAGCCGCGCCTGAAAGTGGTGCGCGTCGAGCGCGAAAATCCGGCGCTGGTGGGCAAGAAAGGCGCTCTGGCTGCGGCCATCGCCGCCTCACGAGGCGAGTGGCTGGTGTTCACCGACGCCGACTGCCGCCCCGGCCCCGACTGGCTGCGCCTGATGAACGCTCACATGCTTGACAGCGTAGATTTCCTGGCCGGCTACTCACCCCTGCTCGATCCAGCTACTGGGCGCGAGCGCGGCATGAAGAACCTCGAACGCGCTTCCATCTTCGCGGTTACAGCCGGCAGCTTTGGGCTGGGCTGGCCGCTCACTTGCACCGCCCGCAACATGGCCTATCGTCGCAGCGTGTATGACGCTGTTGATGGGTATGCCGACATCGGGCATATCCGTTCCGGTGATGACGACCTCATGCTGCAAAAGCTGGGGCCGCGTCTGCGGCGGATGCGGTTTGTGTTCGCTCCCGCCGCCGCGGTGCCGGCGCTGGACTCCGCCCACATGCGGCAGCAGTCGCAGGCCGAGGTGCGGCGCGCCTCGAAGTGGCGGCATTATCCCATTGGCGTGAAGCTGATGAGCCTGGCGCTGTTGCTGTTCTTTCTGGCGCTGGCGGCATCGACCCTGCTATCCATCTTCGGGAGCTTCCCGTGGTGGATTACCGCAGCGGCATGGGCTGCCAAAACAGTGACCGAGATTACGCTGCTGGGCGGGTTTCTGTTGCGCGTCAAGCGCGTGAGGCTGCTGTTGTGGTACGTTCCGGCAGCGTTGCTTTACATCCCATATTTCGTCTATTTCGGGCTTCGCGGCACACTGGGGCGCTACCGCTGGCGCGGTGGCGTCTCGATGGTGTAGGCGGAAACGAGCACATATTACTTGACGGCACAGCGCCGAATGTGTGAAATATAGAAAACCATGAGGGAGTTCCATGTCAGAGCCGCTTGTTATCGGTATCGCCGGGGGCACAGGGTCGGGCAAGACCACCATTACAGGGGCCATCGCCAGCCAGGTGGGCGAGCACATCGCCCTTTTGAGCCAGGACGCCTATTATCGCAGCTACACTCATCTCAGCCTCGAGGAACGCTCCCGCATCAACTTCGATCACCCGGATACGCTCGATAACGATCTGCTCATAAAGCACATTCGAGCGCTCAAACGCAACGTTCCCGTGCAGACGCCAATCTACGACTTTCACCAGCATCTGCGCCTCGAGCGCACAGTGAACGTGCAGCCGGCGCCCATTCTCATCGTCGAGGGCATTCTCATCTTCGAGTATGAACCGCTGCGCAGCGAGATGGACATCCGCATTTTTGTCGATACCGCGTCCGACATCCGTATTCTGCGCCGCATCGAGCGCGACATAAACGAACGTGGCCGCTCACTCGAGTCGGTTATGCAGCAGTACCGCGAAACGGTGCGTCCCATGCACATCGAATTCGTCGAGCCAACCAAGCGCTTTGCCGACATCATTATTCCAGAAGGCGGGTTCAACAAGATTGGCGTCGATATGATCGTCGCCCGAATCCGCGACATCATGCAAGATCACCAGCAGGTTTCCTGACGCTGGCAAGAAGGAGATGCGATATGCCGTTTCAAATCATGCGTTTTCGTGAACTGATGAAAAAGCTGATGGACGTTGACTGTCTCGAGGAGAGTCTCAGCCAGATCGTGCGGGTCATGGAGGCCGAGCTTTCGTTCCAGAGCCTGGGCATCTTTTTCCACAACGAGAACAAGAAGAGCTTCCGGCTCAAGATTTCACGCAACCTCAGCCATGCCTATACAAAGCGCACCGAGTACGATTTCGACGATAATCTCGTGCTTCTGTTGCGGAATGGCGATGTTATTCAGAGCTCCGACCCGAAGGATCTGCCCTACGAGAAATCTTACGTTCATTTGATAGCGGCGCCGTTGCTGTTTCACAATGAATTGCTGGGCTTCATCTTCATCGACAACGCCGAGCGTAGATTCAGTGATGAGGAGATGGCCCTGCTCGACACCTTTGCCACTGTATGCAGTCTTGTCGGGCACATCTACAAGCAAGCTCACCAAATCCAGAACCTCTCGATTTTTGACGCCGTCACCGGGCTGTTCACCTATCGGAACTTCTACCAGCGGGCTGTTATTGCTTTTCAGCAGGCAAATCGCTATAACCACCCGCTCAGCATCGTGGTGCTCAAGCTGGGCAAGTATAAAGAGCTTTACCGCAAGCTCGGAGCGGTCGAGGCCAGCAAGATAATCTCGGGCACGGCCACCGCGCTGATGGACAACCTGCGCGTGATGGAAGTCATCGGCTTGATCTATCCCGACACGGTGGCTATCCTCTTGCCCGAAAGCCCAACCGAAGACATCGATTTCGTGTTGAAACGCCTGCAAAACACGATTCTCGAAGTATCGAGCCACCTCGCCGACAGCATGATCGCCTGGGGCGTGGCCAGCATGACCACAGACTACAAAGATTGCGATGACATGATACGCCATGCCGAAGAGGCGGCCTTTGAAGCCATTCGCCTGGATGGCTCGATGCGCCTGAAGCACGCCAGTCCCGATCTGGACTGAGGAGGAGCCGTGCCGTTTAAGCAAGCCCGCGATCTGCATCATCTGAGCAAACAGATGCAGCGATTGCTCGATGGCAAATCCAGTCCGCCAGGGATGCGCCTGCCCGGCGAAGACACTTGGCAGCCTCGTTGTGACGTCTATGTCACCGACAACCACTTTCACGTGGTCATCGACCTCGCTGGCGTAGAGCGTCGTTCGTTGCGCATCACCACCGCCGAGGATCATCTCGAGGTGATTGGGGAACGCGCCTTCACTCACGACCGCAAGAACGCCTACTACTACACTATCGAAATCGAGACAGGCCGTTTTTTGCGGCGCATACCATTCTTTGACGAGCCGGTGGACCGCGATCACCTTGATGTGCAATACGAAACCGGATTGCTTCATATCATCTTCAACCTGCGCCCGAATGAGGAGCGCGACGGTGAATTCGAGAGACAATGACAGAAGCATGGCTGCCACGCAACCGAATCCCCGTGATTCTGGTAGAGCCTGTTTACAAAGGAAACGTGGGCGCTGTCACCCGCGTGATGAACAACTTCGGCTTCACCGATCTGCGCATAGTGGGGGAGGTGCCCAAGGCCGAAGACTACTATGTGGCCGTGCACTCTCAGGAGATTCTCGATAACGCCGGCATTTTCGATACCCTCGAAGAGGCTGTTGTCGGCTGCGACCGCCTGATAGCGCTTTCGCGTCGCCGCGGCGTGAAGAAGAAGGTCGATTTTCTGCCCTGGAACCTTGCCGAATATGTCCACTCCTATCCCGAGCTGCGCATCGGCCTTGTATTCGGGCGCGAGACATACGGCCTCAAGGACGGGGAGGCCGATCTTTGCCATCACCGCGCCTACATTCCCACCGCGCCGCATTTTCCGTCGCTCAACCTGGCACAGGCAGTCTCGGTGGTGTTATACGAGGTGTTCAAGGCCGGGCGTGGCAAGCCCAGCGTGAAAAACACCCCCGCCTCGACCACAGAACTCGGCGAAGCGTCCAGCTTTCTGCGCCAGGTGATGCAGAATATGGGTTACGACCGCGTGGGCGACACCGAGCGTTCGTTGCGAATCCTCGACGAGGTGCTGTTGAAGGCCGAAGCCACACCCTACACCCTGCGCAAGGTGCGCCAGATTTTCAATCGCTTTCTGGTGCTGCACACAGGCACCGGCCTCAAGTTCGAGCCAGATGAAGAAGCGTAATCGCCTGCTGTTTCTGTTGCTGGCCATGCTGATATTGCGGCCTTTGTCGGCCAAAACAGCGTTGGTTCTTTCCGGTGGAGGTGCTCGTTCGCTGGCGCACATTGGAGTGCTCAAGGTGCTGGACGAGGAAGGATTGCAGGTCGATTGCATCTCCGGCACGAGCATGGGCGCCGTCATTGGCGGATTGTACGCTGCCGGCTATAGCGGCGCGGAACTCGAAGTGATATTCACCGAAATGGACCTGCGTAGCGAGCTTCAGGACAACTTTCCCCGCCATGCGTTTTACATCGGCGAGAAGCGCTGGGGGGAACACGCCAACGCGGTGTTCTATTTCGATGATGAATGTTCGCTACGGTTGCCACGTGGGTTTCACAGTGGACAGAACCTCATCGAAACACTCTTCAAACTTACCAGCCAGGTTTCGCACATCACCGACTTCGACCTTTTGCCAGTCCCGTTTCGCGCTGTAACCACAGACCTTGGAACCGGCCAGTCGATTGTACTGAACGGTCCCAGCCTGCACGAAGCGATACGGGCATCGGTGAGCTTTCCGCCCTTGTTGCTGCCCTTCGAGCTGAATGGTCGCACGCTGGTTGACGGCGGCCTTCTGTCCAATCTACCGGCGCGTGAAGCCCTGGAGATGGGCGCCGACATCATCATTGGCGTGAAGACCAATACAACGCTCGATTCCCCCGATAACCTCAACGACGTTATCGATGTTCTCTCGCAGAGCATGAGGGTGGTCATGAATAAAAACGTAGCGGAGACCGCACCGCTGTGCGACCTGCTGCTCTGTCCCGATATGCCAAACCTCGAACTGCTCGACTTCGACCAGGCGACCGCCATTATCGCGGCCGGAGAAGCTGCCGCCCGCGCCAATCTGGCGCGACTTCGTGAGCTTTGCTCTGTGCGGAATGAAGAACAGCGCCCCTCCGCCGACATGCTGCCTCAGGCAATGGTGTTCGACCGGATCGATGTGTCGGGGCAAAAGACGCTCAGTTCGCAGAAGGTTCGCGTTTACACCGGACTGCGGGAAGGAGAACCCTACACCAGCGCAGAGATACTCGATGGTGTGCGCCGCGCCTATCGTTCTCACCTGTTCCGAACGCTGTATCCTGTAGTGCGCCGCGAAGATGGACACCTGATACTGGCGCTCAAGGTAGCCGAGAGGGAGCGTAAGTGGCTGTGGATAAACGTTCGCTACAGTGACCGAGACGAGCTTGTTCTGGGCGTCGGGGTGGAGCTGACTAACGTGGTGCAGCGCAACAGCAAGCTCATTGTCTCCGCCGACGTTGGCGGACGCAAGGAAATCAATCTCGACTATGTGAAAAACTTCGGCAATCTGTGGGGCGGTTATCTGCACGTCTTTCCATACTTGAAAGAAGAAGGGCTTTTCATCTACAATGCCAACCATCGCAAGGTGCGAAAAGTGAATACGCTCGAGAAAGGCATGACAGTGGGCGTTGGCCTGTTCGCCTTCGATCGGGTCACCATCGAGGGTTACGTCTTCACCAGCGACGCGCATATTTATGAGGATGTCTCCGAGACGGAGATCAAAAGCTCGTTTCAAACCTCCGGCCTCGGCGCCAAGCTCTACTACGAATCGTTGGATGACTGGGTTTTCCCCATGCGCGGTTGGCAACTGATGGCCAAGTATGTCACAGCACGCGAGGGTACGTTGAGCGATGAGGACTACCAGCGATTCAACATGAACACGCAGTTGCTGCTCCCGTTGTGGCGCAGGTTGAGTTTGCGTATCGCCTTCGAGCAGGGCACCTACTTCGAGCGGGAAGCGGTTGACTTCGACCCCTTCTACATCGGCGGGATGGACAGCTTTCTCGGCTATTACGACCATGAGCACAGTGCGCCGCATTACAAAATCTCCAACCTGACGTTGCGCATGGAACCCTGGAACAACGTCTTTGTGGACATACAGGGGAACGCCGCCAAGTTTGGTGACACCGACTATTGGGAACCAGACAAAGCCATCGAATGTGGCGGAGGGTTTCGATTGGGTTACAAAACACCGCTGGGGCCTGCCAGAGTGGGTGTGGGCTGGCATCGCTACGGGCGACCGATGTATTACATTTTTGTAGGTTTCGTTTCAGACGCCTTTTTCTTTTCCCGCCGCTGAGCCATATACAAACGGCGAACAAAAATCTTTCAACAACGGCAGCGCTGTGTCCTTGGGCGACAACACCGGCTGGCGTTGCGGCCACTCGATGCCCAGGTCGGGGTCATCCCAGCGGATGCCACCCTCGTGGCCGGGGGCGTATTCGGCGGTGACTTTGTACAGGAACAGCGCCGTCTCGCTGAGCACGAGGAACCCGTGCGCGAAGCCGGGTGGTATCCACAACGCCTGCGGGGTGGCGGCGTCGAGCGTGAATGCCTGCCAGCGGTTATAGCTCGGCGAGCCGGTGCGCAGGTCGAGCGCGACGTCGTAGAGACGGCCTTCGAGCGGCAGGATGAGCTTGCCCTGTTCATGCGGAGGCAACTGAAAATGCAATCCGCGCAGGACGCCCCTGCTCGAACGTGAGCAGTTGTCCTGAACGAATTGCGCCTCGATGCCGGCGGCGGTGAAGTCGCTGTGCTTGTGCGCCTCGATGAACCAGCCACGGGCGTCGTCAAAGCGGGTGATGTTCAGCAGCTTCACGTCGCGCAGGGCGGTGTCTTGCACGGTAAACGGCATCACTTCTCCCCGCGCCTGAGCCGCTGGTCGATGTCGGCTTTCTGCTCGGCGGACAGCCAACGCACATCCCGGCGTCCCAGGCACAGCCACTGCACCTGCGCTGTATGCTCGAGGCATTCCAACCGCGCAAAGCACTGTGCCAGGTCGTCGCCCAACGTCAGTACGCCGTGGCCTTGCAGCAGCACGGCCTGGCAGCCCAGGGCGGCATCGGCTGCGGCCTCGGCCAGCGCGGGACTGGACGGCGTATGATAGGCCGCCACGCCGAGGCGCGGAACCAGCAGGTAGTCTTCGGCAAAGAGATCGGTGCGCAGGGTGGCGCTGCACACGGCAAACGCGCTCACATGAACGGGATGCGCGTGCATGATGGCCGCCACGTCGGGGCGGGCGCGGTAGATGGCCAGGTGCATGGGCAGCTCGCAACTGGGCGCAAGGCCATCGATGCGGGAGGCAGCCTCCAGCGATACGACAGCGCAGTCACTCGCTTGCAGAGCGCCTTTGTCGCCGCCTGAGGGCGAGATGACGACGTGGCCGCCCACGCGCAGACTGAGGTTGCCGCCGGCGGCGGTGGTGAGTCCACGAGCATACACGCGGGCAAACCACTGGGCAATGCTCTGGCGGGCTTGTTCCAGCTTCATGTTATTGCCTCGTCACAAGATATGGGTCGCTAACGCCGGTGTGCCCGGCAGCGCCTGTGGCTCGCAGTTGCACTTCGTTTTCACCCACCGCAAGCTCTATCTGGGTGTTCAGGATGCCGCTGGTCGTCACGATTGTCTCGTTGCCGTTGACGCTGACGATAACATAGACGCCATCGAAATCGGACAGCGTACCGTCTTCGTCGCTCAGTTGCACGATGGCGGCCACCGGAAACGTGGCGGAGTTGACCGTCTCGCCGTTCACGGGGCTTTCGATGTCGAAGATGGGGCGTGGCCAGTCGGGGAGGCTTAGCGTGTAGTCGAGCTGCATCGTCTGGTCAACGTCGATGGCGCTCTCCAGTTCGTTCCAGTCGGGCTTGTACAGACGTAGCGTGTGGTTGCCGGTGGGCACCGAGAGCAGTGTGTCTGGCGTGTGTTTGTGCATGAATACGTTGTCGAAATAGATGCGCGCATTGCTCGGCTCGCTGCTAATATACAGGCTGTTGCCCCCGCCGGGATCCTGGTTGCCATATATCTTCCACACGCCGTTTTCCTTGCGAAAGTACGACATGTCGCCGTGCGCATTCGGTTCGAGGAAAATATCGATGTCGTTCGTGTCGTCGAGGTGCAGCTCGAAGGTGGCTGTGGCGTCGTAGCCGTTCAGCTCGATATCGAGATTGACGATGTCCATGATGGCATACTGGCCAATGCGCAGTTCCCAGTCCAGCTGAGCCATCTGCAGCCCGTCGCCGTTGTGCAGATAGTCGTCGCTGTAATGCGCGATGATGGGCTCGACACCTTCTAGCAGGTTGAATGATTCCTCGATGTCGTCGAGAATCTGGGTGATTTGCGCTGTGGCGACGGTCTGGGTGTCGGTTGTGCCGTCGCAGGCGGTCAGCAGCGGCAGCAGCAGAACGAGAAGTGGCAGGTATTTCACGGCGTACGCTCCAGAATGCAGAGGTTTTCGGTGTGGTGGGTCTGAGGGAACATGTCGAAGGGCTGAACCAGCGTGAGGCTAAAGCCGTGCGCTTGCAGTCGCTGCACGTCGCGCACCTGCGTGCCGGCGTTGCAACTGATGTAGATGACGCGGCGCAGGGCGGTTGTCGCCACTGCCTCGATGGTGGCGGCGTCGAGTCCCCGTCGTGGCGGGTCAAAAATGATGGTGTCGATGCTGTGCTCGCGGCAGAGGCGGGGAACCTCGGTCTCCACCTCGCCCCTCACAACGCAGAGGTTGTCGGCGCTGGCGCGGGCAGCGTTCTCTGTTGCGTCGCGGCAGGCGGCCGGATGACGCTCGACGCACCAGACGTTTTTCGCCCGTTGGTGGATGTATATGCCGATGGCGCCGGTACCCGCGAAGGCATCGATGACGTTGCTCTCCTCGCCCAGCTTATCGTGCACGAAGCTGTACATCGCTTGCGCCAGGCCGGTGTTGACCTGAAAAAAGCTGGCGTAGTCGATGTGAAAGACATGCTCGCCCAGGCGTTCTTCGATCCACGGCCTGCCCCACAGCATCTTTTCCCGCTCGCCCAGGATGGTGTTGCCTCGCCTGGTATTGATGTTGTGCACCACGCCCACGATTTCGGGATGCGCCTCGGTGAGCGCTCGCACGAGCTGCCGCGTGAAGGGCAGCTTGGCGCTGCGAGACACCACCACCACCACCGCTTCGCCAGTGGCCTGCGCTTGCCGGATGCCAAAGAAGCGCACCGAGCCGCGATGGGTGCGCTCGTTATAGATGGGCACGCTCGCCGCTTCGAGATAACCCCGGAATGTGGCGGCTGCGCGGTCGAACAGCGTTGGTTGCAACTGGCAGTCGCGGTGGGGTGTCACCTTGTGCGAGCGGCGCTCGAACATGCCGATGCGGGGCTTGCCGTCCACCAGGCGCACCGGCAGGAAGGCCTTGTTGCGATAGCGGGTCTGCTGTGGCGAGGCGATGATGGGTTGCAGCGCGGCGCTGGCGCCGGTTACTTCGCCAAAGAGCTGCTCAATCATCTGCTGCTTGAACACAAGCTGCATATCGTAGGGGAGGTGCAGCCAGTCGCAGCCGCCGCAGGTTCCGAAGACTTCGCAGGGCGGCTCGATGGCGTGAGGCGAGCGCTGCACATAGCTTTCGATGCGCGCCAGGCGAACCCGCCCGCGACGGTGCAGTACCTGCGCGTTCACCACGTCGCCAGGTACGGCGCTTGCCACGAACACGGCTTCGCCGTCGGCGTGAGCCAAACCGTAGCCGCGAAACACCACCTTCTCGATGGCGAGCGAGCTGAGAATCTTGTTCATGCGCACTCTACCTCTTGCGAGGAATCCTGCCCGTCAGTTGCAGCAGCTTCAGCTTCCACATCATCCAGACAGCTTCAAAAATAATCTTTTTCGACATCTTCGATTTTCCGCTGCGGCGGTCGGTGAAGACGATGGGAATCTCTTTGATGCGGAAGCCGTGCAGCCAGGCGCGGAAGTTCATCTCGACCTGGAACGAATAGCCGTCGGAGAGGATGTTGTCCAGGTCGATGGCTTCGAGCACACGGCGACGGAAACACTTGAAGCCGCCGGTGGGGTCGCGCACGGGCAGGCCGGTGATGAGCCACACATACTTCGAGGCCATGTAGCTGAGAAACAGCCGGTGCAATGGCCAGTTGACCACGTTGATACCGCTGACGTAGCGGGAACCGATGACCAGGTCATAGCGGGGTATCACTTCGATCATCTGCAATATTTCCGCCGGACAGTGAGAGAAGTCGGCGTCCATCTCGAAGATTAGCTCGTAGTCGCGTTCGAGGGCATACTTGAAGCCGTCCACATAAGCCGAGCCAAGCCCCATCTTGCCGGGGCGTTGCAGCAGGTGAATGCGCTCGCTGTGCTCCTGCTGCTGTTTCACCAGCGCGGCGGTGCCGTCGGGCGAGTTATCGTCAACGATGAGGGTATGCAGCTTTGGATGCAGAGCCAGCAGCGCCTTCAGCAGCGCTTCGATGTTCTCGGCCTCGTTGTATGTGGGCACAATGACAAGACTGGACGGGATGCTGTCATGTTCCGGCGGGTTGTCGTGAAGCAGTATGTCTTGTTCCATAATGGCGTTATTTACCTGCTTTCGCTGTGCTATTTAATCCCGCTGTGCGGGCGGGCGTGTCCAAATTGTTTTTCAGGAGTTGAGTTTCCGGCACCGAGCGCAACGGCCTGGCAGGCACGCCGGCTACGATGCTGCCGGCATCGACGTCCCGCGATACAACCGCCCCACCGGCTACAACGCCGTCCTCATGCACGGTGCGCCCTGGCAGGATGGTGGCGTTGACGCCGATGCGCCCGCCGGTTTTGACGGTGATGCCTTTGAAGTGATTGAAGCGTTCCTTGTCACGCCCCATGAAGTTGTCGTTGCTGGTGGCCACACACGGCGCAATGAAGCAATAGTCGCCGATTTCGGAATAGGCGGTGATGTAGCAGTTGGTCTCGAACTTGTTGCGGCTGCCTATGGTGACGAAGTTCTCGATAGCCACGCCGCGCCCGACAATGTTGAACTCGCCCAGGGTGACGTTCTCGCGGATGGTGGCGAGGTCGGCCACGAGATTGCGTTGGCCGATGGCGCACTGGGCGTAGATGACGACACCGGCGCCGATGAGGCATTCGCTTGCGATGTGCGCCGGGCCGAGCTTTTTGTCGTCCTTGAAAATGCTGCGTGGCGAGCGCATCGGCTGCTTGCCAATGACTGTGTTGTCGTCGATGCGCACGAAGTCGCCGATGACCGTGCCCTCGTGGATGACCACGTTGTGCCCGATGCGGCAGCCTTCTCCAATGCGAACATTGGCGAGAATAACGGTATTGAAGCCCACGGTGGTATCGGGGCCGAGGATTGCGGAACTTGCGATATTGGACACTGTTTCCCCCTGTCGGTTAAAACTGTCCGCTGGGGAAAAAGTGTAAAGTTTTTTCGCGTCACTGGGCGGCAGGGTCGTCGATTGCCACTGAGATGAAGGCTTGCGCCTCGGTGTCAACGAGGCCGAGATCGCTGAGTTTGAGACGGGGGATGACGGTGAGCGCCAGAAACGACAGCGCCATGTACGGTGCCGAAAGCGAGCTGCCGGTGCCGACGGCAAGCCGTGTGAGTTCGCGGTAATCCTTTGCAACGGCTTGGCCGGGCCGGTCGCTCATCAGTCCGGCAACAGGAAGCTTGAGGACGGCGCGGCGGCTGCCCTGCGCAAACGCAAGCCCGCCCTTGTGGCGTATCACCGCGTTGATGGCCTCGACGAGGTCGCTGTCGTTGCAGCCGCAGGCGATGATGTTGTGCGAGTCGTGCGCCACTGACGACGCCAGCGCGCCTTCCCGCAGACCAAAGCCGCGCACGAAGGCGATGGCCGGACGCTGCGGCCTGTAGCGGTTGACCACCACCAGCTTGATCACGTCGTCGTCGGGATCGGGCGCAAGAGCGCCACCGGATGTGAGCGGCAGCGTGTGGGTGGAGCGCCCCGTGAACACCTGGCCATCGACGACGTCGATGACATGAACCCGCCCGTGATGACCGGCGAGGGCGATGTCGGCAAGGCTCACCGCCTGGGTGCGGAATGCGTTGAGCGGCTTCATCTGCACAGAGGGGAACAGCGCACCGGAGGCGTTTGCAACCTTCACTCCGGCAATCCATGTTTCGAGCACACGCAGGTCGTTCGGGTTGGTGGTGACGATGAAATCTGCGGAGTCGCCGGGTTGCAGCAAGCCGACATCGAGTCCGTAATGGAGCGCCGGATTCAGGGTGGCCGCCCGCAAGACCTTCATGTGTGAGACGCCGCCCCTGATTGCGCGGCGCACAAGCCGGTCGATATGCCCAGATTCGAGCAGGTCGGGGTGGATGTCGTCTGTACACAACATGCAGCGGTTGGGGAACTCATCCAGCAGCGGCAGCAGAGCGTCGAGATTGCGCGCACCCGATCCCTGCCGCAGGATGAGCTTCATGCCCAGCGCGATTTTCTCACGGCCCTCGTCCAGCTCGAACGTCTCGTGGTCGGTGGCGATTCCGGCACGGACATAGACGGCCAGTTCGCTGCCGCGCAGCCCTGGGGCGTGACCGTCCACTGGCTTGCCCAGGGCGCGGGCAGCCTCGATCTTGCCGATGACCGCCGCGTCTCCGGCGATGACCCCCGGCCAGTTCATCACCTCGCTGAGAAAATGGATGTCGGGTCGCCGCAGCAGGTTGCGCACAGCGGCCACGTCGAGTGTGGCCCCGCTTGTCTCGAATGGCGAGGCAGGCACGCACGATGATGCGCCGAAGTGAAACTTGAGCGGTGACATCGCCGCGTTGGCCAGCATGAAATCGATGCCCGGCAGTCCGAGCACGTTGGCGATTTCGTGGGGGTCGGAGACTGTGGCCACAGTGCCGAATGGAGCCGCCATCCGCGCGAACTCGACCGGCGTCAGCATCGAGCTTTCGATGTGAACGTGAGCATCGATGAACCCTGGCATAATCCAGCGATTCGGAGCGTGGCGCACCGGACGCACAGCGACCACGCGCCCCTCGCGCACGCTTACCTCGCTTGGCTGGGTCGTCCCCGCAATAACGTCAACAACCTGGCCTGCGATGACAAAAGAGCCGTCTGTGCTCATACCGCGCCTCCTGCTCTGGCAAAGTCTATGCGGAGCGCAGAACCTGGCAAGCGAAACCTGCTCATCGTCTCTGTCTGTCGTTTTGTGTTTGCTTTTTCAAAAGCAAATCGATAGCAAATTTGTTCAAACTGAGCGATACAGGTGTGTTTTAACACATCAATTCCGAAGTTAGGACAAATTTGCATCGACTTTTGAATAAAATAACTGGGTCGCCTTTTTTGCAAAATTTCCGAGGGTATGTCTGTGTTGGGCGAAGTGTTCTTGACATTCCTCAGCCCACCTGCATACATAGTCACTGGTATTATGGAGGAAACTATGATTATCGATTCACGGTACGACGTATTGGAGCGACTGGGCACCGGACTGTGGGCCACGGTGTATAAAGTGCGCGACTCACGTACGGGCAAGATATACGCGCTCAAACTGTTTCATAAAATCGAAAGCGAGCGGTTTTACGAGAAGTTCTCCGCCGAAGATATGCTGCACATCACACAGATCAAGCATCCCAATCTGCTCAGTGTGCAGAACTTTGGCAATATGGGCAAACATATCTATTACATCAGCGATTACTATGAGGGCAAAACGCTGTCGAGCTACCGCTTCAAGCCCTACAACATCGAGATGCTCTACGATATTATCGTGCAGACCTGCTACGCGCTCAACGCACTGCATCTTCAGGACATGGTTCATAAAGACATCAAGCCTGAGAACATCATGTATCGCATTGTTCGCGGCAAACCGCAGGTGAAGGTGCTCGACTTCGGGTTTGCCAAGATAGACGTGCAAAAGAACCAGCAGACCATCTCCGGCAGCCTGCCATACGTCGCCCCGGAAATCTATCTCGGCGTCGGCGCCGTGCCCCAGAGCGATTACTATTCGCTTGGCGTTACCCTCTACAAGCTGACCACAGGCACCCACCCGTTCAGCATCGAGCAGATTCACAAGCTCATCGCCGGCAACCAGCAGCACTTCTTTCCCAAGTTTCCCCACGAAATCAACCCGGACATTCCGCCACAGCTCGAAAAGCTCATCCTGAAGCTGCTGGAAAAGAACCCGGCCGACCGCTATCCCGACGTGGAGAGCATCATTGGCTACATCAATCGCATACAGCTCAAGAAATACTCATTCTCCCAGAAACGCTCTGCGGTGACCACGCTTCGTTTCCACAGCTACTTCGTGCGCGAAGACTACTCGCATCAGCTTCTCGATTTCGTCCCCATCATTCATGAGGGCAACGGCAAGCTGGTCGTCATCATCGGCGGATCGGGCATCGGCAAGGACAACCTGCTGTCACTGTTTCGCTATCATCTGCTGTCAGACGAAAACTTTGTCTTCGACTACACCTGCTCGTCCACTCAGCGTGACCCTTTCTTTGCCCTCGCAAAGGAATTTCACAGCAACGTGAAGAAGAACCGGCAACTACAGGAAGACCTGGACAACATCTCAGAAAAATTCCAGAAATACCTGTTCGAGTCGGAGGAAAAGGCGAAGGATTTGTCGGAATCGGCCAGCGAGCTGGGCCTCGACTTCAACTCGGCGCGCTCATTCATCTTTCACCTGTCCGAAATCAAGCCGCTGGTGTTCATCATCCGCGCCGGACAGAACCTTACCAGTGAGACCATCGATTTCGTCAACTTCATCTCGAAGGAGATGATCGAGAAGCGCGTATTGATCATCATCAGTGTTGACGACCCCAGCAGAGTGCGCGGCCTCATCCACTCGGTGCAGTTCAAGATCGAGCCCTACAGCGAGAACCAGACCCGAGAATACATCGGCAAGCTGGTGGGACAGGAGGCGTCGGAAGCGTTCGCAAGGGAACTGTGGCGACGCTCGAACGGCATCCCGTTGTTCATCCAGGAGATTCTGGTGGACCTTACCGAAAAGCACCGCATCTGGCACAGACGCGAGTTTCACTTTGACTATGACTGGAGCGATTACGAGTTGCCAGACCAGCTCAAAAACGCCATCTACAACCGTCTGAGTCATCTTTCTGAGAAGGGGTATCGTGCCTTACAACAGCTGGCCTGCTGCTTCACGCCGTTTTCGAAGCATCTGGTGCAAAGCATTCTCGACATTGACGAGAAGGAGGTGTTTTTTCTCATCAATGAAGCTTTCAATACGGAGATTTGGCGCAAAGCCGGAGAGTTCTATCATTTCGCCTTCATCGAGGCGCAGAAGCGTCTGTTCAAGGAGAGTGGCTCGGAAACCCAGAAAGAAATATCGCTTCGCGTGCTGAGTTACTTTGCAGACAAGCAGATAACTCTGCCGGAAATCGCAATTGGGCTGGTGCGCAATGCCCGCCAGGCCGATGACAACACCTCGATGCGTCAATATACCCTCGTGCTGGCCCATATCTACAGCGAGCAGTACCGGCAGGAGGAAGCCTTCGTAGAGATATGCAAGGTCATCGAACTTGATTTTTCAAAAAAGGTGGAGGTGAGTGGCGCCGAGTTAATGGTCGATCTCACGATGTTCCGCGAGAAGGCAGAATTGACCGGCAGCATCCAGACGGCGTTGAAGCTGCTCACTTCGATTCGCAACCTGCCAAACATTTTCGAGCGCTTTTTTGTGAGCGGCTCGCTCTACATGGGGCTGGACAAATACCACCGTGCCAAGCGATTGCTCGATAAGGCCCTGCAAAGAGCTATCACGGGGCGTCAGCGCATCGAGGCGCTCATCTATCTTGTCTGGAACGCCTATCGCCTGGAGGACTTGCCGGCCGCAGAAAATTATCTGAGCAAGCTCGATGGGCTGAAGATGTCGCCGGATCTCTTGGTCAACTATGTCGATCGCAAGGCGCTGGTTATGGCGGCGCAAGGCCGACAGCAGGACGCCATCAACTTGCTCGAAGACACCCTGAGCCAGCTCGACATGCACGACGACACCCCGTTTCTTGTCCGTCTGGGTTCTCTATACAACAATCTGGCCTTTCTCTACATATCAGAGAAATCCATCGAGGAGGCGCAGAAGAATTTTCAGAAAGCCAAACGAATCTGGGAGAAGGTCAACAATGTGCGCTCACTTGGCCTGGTGTATAACAATATTGGCGACATCGCCCTGCGCCAGGGTGATACAAAGACCGCCTTCATCTACTTCCAGAAGGCCTTCGATCTCTGCGACCGCGTTGATCAGAAACGCGGACAGGTACTGGCATTCATCAATTTCGGTGAGGCGTACATCAAGCAGGGGCGGTTCAGCAAAGCCGAGTCGTATCTGAACAAAGCCGAGACCATCATCGTCGAGATGGGCGGCACCGACTTCCTGCAATCTGTGCGCAACAACCTGGCGCTCACGCTCATCAAGATTCGCGGCTTCGACCGCTACTACGCTTTTATCAAGAAACACGCTCCCGAACTAATCGAAGGCCGCGTTAAGGCGCTTACGCCGCTGGTGAAAACATGGTTCTATTACCTGTTTCACATCGGCAATGTGGAGGAGGTTGTCGCTCTGATGCAGCGGAACACTCAGATCAATTTTGTCGAGCAGCGCGAGGAGGAGTTCTATTACCAGATTCTGGGTCTGATGTCGCTGCACACCGAAGACCCCGAAACGGCTATCCAGCACTTCGAGCAGGCGATGGAATACGCCCAACGGAATCGAAGCGCATATGCACAGGCCATTCTGCACATCGATATTGTGCGTTGCTACGTTGCCCTGGGCAATCTGGAAACTGGCATGGCCCATCTCGAACGCGCCGAGCAACTCATCAAGACCTATAATTTCAAGTACTGGGACATTGTCGCCCAACTTGCCCGCTGCGACCTCGAACTGCTCGATCGGAGCGTGCCTCTGCGGCGTGTGCTGCGAAGCCTGCTGGCCATGATCGACTCGGTGAAGAAACAGAAGTTTTTCATACTCGAAATCGATATTTATGTGCGGCTGACACAGATTTATATGAGCCTGCGGCAGGAGAAAATGACCAGTGAGTATCATGCGAAGCTGCGGGAACGTGTCGAGGCGGCTTGCCGCAAGATTCCCGAGCACGACCGCAAATTGCTGCGGCACAGGCATCAGCTTGACGGCGACGTGAAAGAAATGGTCAGTGTAACCGTCACGCCAAGAACAAGATACCAGAAAGATGAATGGCAGAATCAGCTTTACGATCTTTTCAAGCTCAACGAGATTGGACGGATGAAATTTTTCATCGATAAAATCGTTCACAACCTGCTGGCGCCCGATGCCTACTCCGTTCTGCTCTACGACGAGTTCAAGAGACACGGTAAATCTTTCCTGCTGCACAACATGAGCGAAGACGACCTCTATGTTCCCGAAGTGTTTTCCGAAATCGAGAAGTGCGTAGAAATGAACAAAATACGTTCAAAGGAAATGCAAGGCAAGCATTTCCTGTTTGTTCCGCTCAAGATACGTTCCACCAAAGTTGGCTGTCTGTTGCTCTCTGACCTGGGCGAAATGCCGTTTCGCGGCCCCGAGCTGCGGATTGCCCGCGTACTGCGATTGCATCTTACCTCCATTCTTATGCGCATCAAAGAGTTTGGTGATCTCAGCCGCCGAATGCAGTTACTCCAGAAGATCATGACAGCTTCGCAGGAGTTCTTCAGTATTCATGACGTGGGCAAGCTCGAACACGAGATCGTCAGCTTCGCCATAGACTTCACCGGGTTTTCACGCGGGTTTCTCATCAAGAAAGACACATTTGGCAACTATGTCTATCAGGTGGCGATGGACGAGCAGAAGCAACTGATGCGAGAGTTTATCAACGTCAGCAAGACGCTGTTGAGCGAAGTGCAGACTACCGGGGAATCAATCTATACGCTGAACGCCATGCTCGACAACACATTCAAGAACTCCATCAGCGTTCAGGATTACCAGCTTCACTCCATCTACTGCGCGCCCATCTTCGTTGACGACGGCCTGCACGGTT
The DNA here is from genome assembly GCA_021108395.1 of Candidatus Cloacimonadota bacterium. Taxonomy (GTDB): domain Bacteria; phylum Cloacimonadota; class Cloacimonadia; order Cloacimonadales; family JAIOQZ01; genus JAIOQZ01. The sequence continues at coordinate 50,127 of JAIOQZ010000024.1, read as the reverse complement.
TTCTCTATCTCGACAACTTCAACTCGAGCCAGGAGGAAACACACCTCAACACCGATTTCATGGACATGCTGCTCCTCGAGTTCTCGGTGGCTCTGAAGAATGCGCGGCAGTACGAGATGCTGGTGCGAAAGAACCTCGAGCTGCAAACGCTCGACCTGGTGAAGGATAACTTCATCGCCATCGTCAGTCACGAGCTGAACACGCCGCTGGTTACCCTTCAGGGCTATGTGAACCGCCTGCGGAAGAAGACCGAGGGCGATCAGACCGAGGTGGGCAAGAACCTCGGTAAACTGGAAGAGAGCGTGAAGAAACTGCTCTCGACCACCAGGGACATCGTTACGCTGAACAAGTACTCGATGATAACCACGCTGAACCGTGAGCCCACCGATGTGCGCCCTATCCTCGAAGAAATATTCAATCGCGCCGAGATCATCTCAGCCGAGCGCAAGATGCGAATCAGCCTGGAAATGCCGGAGACTCTGCCGCGGATTCAGGCCAACTGGGAGGCGTTCGACCTGCTGCTGTATAACCTGGTTCACAACGCTATCCGTTTCACCAAAGACTTTGGCACCATCGTCATCGGGGTGCGCCTGTCTTCGTTTCCCACCGAAGAAATCGATGGAAACAAGAGCCTGGTAGTCTATGTTCAGGACAACGGTATCGGCATCCCGGAACACGAGCAGGAAAACGTATTCAAGAAGTTCTATGAACTGAACGACTTATGGTCGCACAAGTCTGGATTCGTCGAGTATCGTTCGAGCGGATTGGGCATCGGTCTGGCCACATGCCAGCGTATCGTGGAGTTGCATGGCGGGCGTATCTGGCTGCAAAGCAAAGTAAACGAGGGCACAACCGCCTTCGTGGCTATCCCTGTGTTTACTGAGAAAGCAGTTTCGGACGAGGAATCAACCGACGAGTTGACGCTTCCGGAAGAATAGCGAACTAGCCTCGATCACGCCAATTCCTCATGGCTGGGCGGCTGGTTCTTCCGGTTGGGGCGATGTTTCCTGCTTTTCCTGTTCCTCGCGGCGGATGCGGTTCTGCTTGCGGTTGCCGGTGATGATGGCCACAGGCAGCAGGATCGAGTAGGGAATCCACATGAACCAGCGCCAGTTCTGGGGCAGCAGGAAGAGCAGCCCCAGAAAGATGATGATGCCAATCCACCAGACGATGCCGACCTGTATCATGAAGCGTTTCTCACGGGGCGAGTTTGTGTTGCGGATGGACATCCAGCTACCGATGATGCCGCCGACCAACCCTAACACCGCTCCCAGTATTCCTCCGATAACTCCAGGATTCATTGTTCCCCCTTTTAGTTTTCGTGTAGGCGAATGAAACCCATGACCCGCTGTCCGTGTCGGCGGCGGCGTTTGATTTGTGTGCGTCGCCCTTCGCCGTACCGGCCAAAGACGACATTGCCCTCGGCGCTGTACAGCGTCTTGCCGCTGGGGCTGATGCCCACCACCACGCCGAGGTGGCAGTCGTCGCGCAGGGGATGGCTGAGATGGCGATAGACGACGAGATCACCGCGTTGCGGAGAGAAATCCTCCGGCGCGAACCAACTCGCCCCGTCACCCAGAACAGCCCACTGGCGCCAGGCGCTCACCAGAGCAAATGTGGGCGACTGCTCCTGAGGTTGCAGCGGCAGGTCGAAGCCGGCCGCTCGGCAGCACCAGTGAGCGAATGCGCCGCACCAGGCAAAGCCGACCGCGTTGTCCTCGAACTGTTGCGTACCGGCACGCTGGTCGAGTATGCGGCGGAAGGGCGCGAGGTATTTCTCTACCAGCGAACCTGCATTGCCGGGCATGTCGGCTGTGTGGCGGGCGCCGGACTCGGTTTCGGCCACCTGCGCCAGGCGTTCACGGTTGCTCATCAGCTCCCCCTTAAAAGAAACTCTGCATCACGGCGGCGTGGCGTCAATCTATTTCTTGACGACACCAGGCTTGCGGATAATCTGCATACATGATGCGCATCGCCAGTTTCGTCTGCCTGCTCAGTCTGGTTGCCACCGCTGTGGGGCAGGTCAATCACTACCCTCTCGCGGCCGCCTACACGCAGCCCTGGGAGCTGCATGACCGCCTGGCGGACATCGCGGCGTTGCGTCCCGACATCGTTCACATCGACACGCTGGGCTTTTCGGGCACACGCGGACTGCCCATTGTGGCGCTGCGCGTTTCCGACAACGCCGACCGCGATGAACCAGCCGAACCGGCCATTCTCTTCTGCGGCTCCCATCAGGGGGAGGAGGTGTTGGGGCTGGAGATTGTGCTGCACAATGCCCGGCGCCTGGTCGAGGCCTATGGGGTGGACGCCGAGCTGACACGGCTGGTGAACGCCAGCGAGGTGTGGTTTGTGCCGGTTGTGTGTGTGGAAGGCTGGCGCTGGGTGGCCGGCGGGCGCTACTTTCTCAAGCGCAAGAACGACACCGACAGCGACTGGGACGGGGTATTCGATCTCGTTCTGGACGGCGTTGACCTCAACAAGAATTATCCAGTGTTCTGGGAACAGGACTACCACACAGCTCCTCACAGCGACTATTACAAAGGCCCCTGGCCCGCCTCCGAACCCGAAACCGAGGCGATGATGGCCTTCTTCGAGCGGGAGCGCCCTGCTATGGCCTTGTTCTATCACAGTTCGGCCACCGGAGCATTCTCGGAGCGCATCTTTTTCCCGTGGCGGCTCGAGCAGGAAGATTCACCAGACTGGCCGACCATGTGCGAACGTGCTAATCGCCTGGCCGCCTGGCTCCCGCGGGACTACACCCCCGGCTTCTACGAGGTGTTCACTGGCCGAAATTTCCCTCGCGGCTATGCCCGAAACTACATTTACGCAGCTCATCGAACCTATGCGTTCACCATCGAAGTGGGTGGCAACGTGCAACTGCCCACTGGCGAGGGCGCTGGTGTCATTCACCCGCCGGTGGAGCAGCTCCGGCGCATCGAGGCAAAGCACTGGGGCGCGTGTCGTGAGGCGCTGCGCATGTTGCACCAGAACCTGGTGGCCATTCAGGTAGTGAACCCTGCGGGTGAGCCGCTGCCTGGCGTACGGGTGAGCTTCCCCGATTGGGACGACAGTCCGCAGTTCCTGCCGGTTCGCACCAACGAAGATGGCCGCGTTTTCCGCTACCTGCCCCCCGAACGCTGGGTGATTCTTGTTGACAACCAAACCTTCTGGCTCGACGCTTCCCTCCCCGAGGCCTTGATTCGCCTCGACCCATGCCAGCCTGAGTAATTTCCTGGAGGTTCAATGCAGCAACAGAAGCTCGATGCCACCTGCCGCCTCGAAGAGGCTTCATGAAGCGACTGCGCCTTGCCAAGCTGTACAAGACCCTGCCCGTCGCCGCGTTGGTGGCGGTGTTGCTGGCGCTCGTTTCGTGGTGGGTGCAGGGATTGCCCATCCTGCGCGACCTCGAACGACGGGCCGAAGACCTGCGATTCCAGCTATTTCCCGCTTCGGCTCGCGCCGACACAAACGTGGTGCTGGTGGCCATCGATGACGGCAGTCTCGCCTATGTGAGCCGACTGGGCGCAAGCTGGCCCTGGCCGCGTGGCTTCTATGAGGGTATGCTTTCCTATTTCGCTGCCGGCGGCGCTCCCCGCGCAGTGCTGTTCGATTTGCAATTTACCGGCGAGGATTTCTTCATGGAGGACGACATCCTGGCTGGCGCCATGCGGGCCAATGGCCATGTGGTGCAGGCTATGCAGCTCGTACCAGACTCGACAAACGTGCCCGACAGGCTCGAACGCCATACGCTGACGGCGGCATGCGCCCCCAGATTTGTCGAAGCTGGCTTTGCCGGCGTTCTGTCTCCGATTCCACACTATCTCGACGCCGCGGCGCAAGTGGGTGTCATCAATGTGCGTCCCGACGCCGACGGCGTGATCCGGCGCATCCCCCTGTTCTATGATGTGCAGGGGCGAATGCTGCCGCAGATGGGACTGGCCGGACTGATGACCGGCGAGAACCTGGGCGTCGATGCGGCCGACCGCGAGGGCGTGCGTTTGGACAGTCTGTTCATTCCCGTGGGCGCCGACGGGCGTTTTCGCGTCAACTGGTACGGCGCCGGCGCTCTGGATGGCCCCTTTTCGTATTACCCGATGCGCGACATCATTCTCTCGGTGCATCAGATGGCCACCGGGCGCGAGCCTGCTCTGCCGCCGTCGCTGTTTGACGGCAAGTACATCATCGTCGGAGCCATCGCCGGCGGCTTGCTCGACCTCAAGACCACGCCCACCGACCGCATTTTCCCCGGCATGGAAATCTGGGCGACTGTATTGTCGAACTACCTGCGGCAGGACTTCGTGCGCGAGGCGCCTTCGTGGGTGTCGCTGCTGCTGCTGCTGGGCGTTTGCTTCGTGGTTTACTACGGCTCGGTGCGGTTGCCGCTCAATTGGTCGTTGCCGGGCGCCGCGCTGGTTCTCGTTCTGCTGGTGGCCGCCGCCGTCACTGCATGGCTGCGCTGGCGTCTGTTGTTGCCCATCATGACGCTGGGTACCGGGTTCGTTATCACCTGGCTGTTCAGCGCCACCCTGAACTATATGATGGAAGGCCGCGCCAAGAATCAGATTCGCCACATCTTTACGCGCTACAATCATCCCGATGTCGTAGCGCAGCTGATGGAAGACCCTGAGTCGGTGGAGATGGGTGGCGAAGAGGCCGAGGCGACGGTGCTGTTCACCGACATTGCCGACTTCACCCCTTTTGCTGAGACCAAGAGGCCTCGCGAACTCGTCCATCTGCTCAATCAGTATTTCACCGAGTTCACCGAGATTCTCTTCGCCCATCAGGGGATGTTAGACAAGTTCACCGGCGATGGCGTCATGGCGCTGTTCGGCGTACCGCTGGCAACGCCAGACCACGCCCTGCTGGCCTGCCGCGCCGCCCTGGAGCATCAGCGTTTTCACCGCGCCCTCACCGATGAAACCGGCGCCGCCTACTTTCACACCCACACTCGCGTCGGCATCAACACCGGAGTCATCATCGTGGGTAATATTGGCTCGGTGAAGCGTATGGACTACACAGCCATCGGCGACCCCGTGAACCTGGCGGCGCGACTCGAAGGAGTGGGCAAAATCTATGGTATCGGCACGGTCATCAGCGAGTCCACCTGGGCGCAGGTGAACGAGGTTATCATCTGCCGCGAGCTCGACACATTACGGGTGAAGGGCAAGGACACGCCCACGCGCATCTTCGAGATTATCGGCGAACACGGCGTGGACGACAAGCCCGCCTGGCTGGAAACATATCACGAGGGGCTGGCGTTGTACCGTGCGGGGGACTGGGCAGGCGCTATGGCGCGCTTCGCCGAGCTTGCCGCGCCGCCCTGGAGTGACCCCGCAGCCGAGGAAATGCTTGACCGCTGTCATCGTTTCCGGCATAATCCGCCACAGGACTGGGATGGAATTCTTACACTGGAGAGAAAATGAAACGCAACGCTTTGATAGTCACCGCCATTCTGCTGCTGCTTGCAGCGCTGTTGGCCGCCGCTTCCGTGTCTGTGCTGCGTCCACGCAGCATGCTGCGTGAAGGCCCGGGCAGCTATTACCCCATCCTCACCCGCGTTGACGAGGGCGCCGAGTGCCAGGTGCTCGAAACAACGGTTGGCTGGTACCGCGTTAGTTGGCGCGATACCATAGGCTGGCTGCCGCTTCGGGCAACTCAGCCGCTGGTGGGCAGCGCTGGGCTGCGCACTCCGCGCAACGACTCACTGAGCGTACGCATCACGCGGCACGGCATGTCTGCCGGAGCCAAAGGCTTCGCCGCCGGCATCGCCCGCAGGTTCGAGGGTGACATCGGCGTTGCCGAATTCTTGCTGCGACCGATAGTTGAACCCACGGATTTCAAAGCCTTCCGCAAAGCCTCCAGACGCAGATACGATATCGATTCGAGCCGCAAGCCACGCCTCCCCGAATTCGAGGGTTCCGACTGGTTCAGTGACCGCGAAGAGATAACCGGCGTTGCGCTGGCCAGCGGTGTCGTTGCCGAATATGGCCTGTGGCCCAACGCCACCTGGACGCGCTACGTCAACAATGTCTGCCACCTCGTCGCCGAGAACACCGACGTGTTCGACGTGCCGTTTCGCGTTTTCATTCTCGACATCCCGCAGGCCAACGCCTACGCCTTCCCCGGCGGGCTGATTCTCGTCACCAGGGGTATGCTACAGAGCATCCACAACGAGGCCGAGCTGGCCTGTGTGCTGGCTCACGAGATGGCGCATGTGGCTCGCAAGCACGGTATGCTCGAACTACAGGAGCGGGCGCATCACATCGGGGCAGAGGGCGCGTTTGCCGAGCTGGACGACGAATTCGGCGGGTTTGACGAGTCCACCAGCATCATCGAGCAGGACCTCGAGGACGAGATATTCAAGATGTACGAATACCTTGTGCAAGGTCGTCTGGATGACTACGAAAAGGAAGCCGATCAACTGGCCTGCATCTACGTTTTACGCACCGGTTACGACCCCAGCGTCTTTCTCGATCTGCTCATCCGCTTGCAGGAGCGCCAGAGCAACAACGATCACTATCGCCCCGAACTCACCCGCATGCGCATTACCTGGCTGCGCCAGACTCTGCGGCAGCTTCCAGAGCGCGGAGTGCGCAACCCGCAACGCTGGCGGGACACAGGCCACATTTGACCAGGAGGAATGATGAGCCAACAGGATGACAGTAGCAGCCATGTGAGCCTGTTCAAGGAATTCCCCGACAGCGTTCGTGACCACCTGCAGCAGGTCTGGGGCGGCATGAACGAGGAACAGCGACACGAGATGGGCGACTTGTTCTCGCTCATTCCACGCACCATCCGTCCGTTACAGGACGTGCTGCGCATCGTGGCCGACCAATACGCGCCGGTGGTGAAAACCAAACACCGCGTGGCCATCGTGGGCCCGGCCAACAGCGGCAAGTCAACCATGTTCAACCGCATTATTCTGCGCAAGGCCGACCGGGCGCAAACCGGCCCGCTGCCCGGCGTGACCCGCGAGATGAGCGAGTCGGACGCCAGCGTGTTTGTGCTGGCCGACACCCCCGGCGCCGACGCCGTTGGCGATTTGGGCGAGCGCGAAAAGGCAATCGCCTTCGACACTGCCGCCGCCGCCGATTTCCTCGTCATCATGTTTGACGCCAGTCATGGCGTCACCCGCCACGAGCAGGAGCTGTACGCCGACCTGAAAGCGCTGGGCAAGCCCTTCATCGTGCTGCTGAACAAGATCGACACTGTGGGCAGGCAGGCACCGGAGTCTATCGAGCAGGCGGCTCGCGCCCTCGACCTCGAACCGGCACAGGTGCTGGGCACTGTGGCCACACGCGGACGCAACGTGGGCCGCGTTGTACTGGCCATTGCCAAGCAGGAGCCTGCGCTGCTGGCGGCGCTGGGTGAAGCGCTGCCGCACTATCGCCGCAAACTGGCCTGGCAGCGCATTTTGCCGGCCACTGCCAGCGCCGGGGTTGTCGGCCTCACGCCCATCCCCATCGCCGACCTGATTCCCCTGCTGGGCATTCAGGCGGGGATGGTGCTCACCATTGCGCGTATCTATGGTCGCAAGCTCAGTGTTCGCAACGCGAAAGAGATTATCACCACCTTCGGGGTGGGGCTGGCTTCGCGCCTGGCCTTTCAGCAGCTTTCCAAGCTGGGAGGCATCCCTGGCTACGTTCTCAGCGCGTCGGTTGCCGCTGCCACCACCCTGGTGATGGGCGTGGGGGCCGTGAACTGGTTCGCTCATGGCGAGAAGCCCACGCAGCAGTGGATCAACGACCGTGTGCGCGAGGTGAGCGAGTTGATTGTTTACAAGCTGAAACAACAGGGTGGGCGCAGGCCATCCCGCCGCGAACTCAAGTTGCGAATCAGCGAAGCCGTCCGTCACATAGAACGTCTCTTCCAACGATAAGAGACAGGAGCGGAACCCCTGTCTTCTGCGTTTGCCGCTCATCTGCCATTTGTAATGTTCTATAGCATTGACCGTTTACATAAACGGGCCTCGCAAGAGGTGTTGTCAAAACATTTTCCGGAGCCGAGGCATTATTGCCCAAGATTTGTTTGACAGGCAACCCCAATCAATCTATAGAGGAATCACCTTATGTACCCGGAGGCGCCATGAGTCTTTTCACCATCGCCGCTAAAGGCGGCCCCCTGATGCTTGTACTACTGGCCGTATCGGTGGCAGTAGTTTTTATCGTCGTCGAACGCTTCATCAAGTTCAACCGTGCCCTGCGCAACAAGGACAACTTTCTCGCTGAGGTTTACGGCCACCTACAGTCAGGCAGCATCGAGACGAGCATCCAGTTCTGCGAGACTCACCCGCAGTTTCCCATCGCCGCCATCATTGCCAAGACGCTGGCTGCGCTCGAACTGGGGCAGGAGGAAAGCCGCCGAGCTATGGAGACAGCCGCCGCCAAAGAGGTTCACCGTCTCGAACGAGGGCTGGGCCTGTTGTCCACCTTTGCCGCCATCGCCCCGCTTGTCGGGTTTCTGGGCACGGTCATCGGCATGGTCGATGTGTTCATGAAGCTCGAACAGATTGGCACCGCCGACATCCAGTTTCTGGCCGGTGGCATCTGGGTGGCGCTCATCACCACCATCGGCGGGTTGACCGTGGGCATCTTTGCGATTCTGTTCTACAACTACTTTGTGGATCGACTGGAAGCGGTGGGGCAGGAGCTTGGCGAATCGCTGGACGTTTTTCTGGCCACGCTGAGGAAGTTTAAGTGAAGATTGCCTTGCAGAAGAAACGGATAAGCTCGGTGGCGCTCATATCCTTCACCGATATTATCTTTCTCCTGCTCATTTTTCTGCTTATCAGCTCGAGTTTCATCACCCAGTCCGGCATCAAGGTTGACCTGCCCACAGCCACCACGGCGCAAAAGGAGTTCACCGAGAACATCAAGGTGACACTGACGCGGCAGGGCGAGCTGTTTCTGGGTGGTGTGGAGCAGCCGCTGGCGCCCGACGAACTCTCGGCGCGATTGCGCGACATGCTCATCGAGAATCCCGAGCAGGTGGTGGTTATCAACGCCGACGAGGAGACATCATTGAAACAGGTGGTGCGGCTCATCGAGCTTGTGCGAGCCACCGGCGCTCCCGAATTCTTCATCGCCACCGACGTGATTGCCGGTGAACCCGATACGGAAGCATCCTTTGCGCCCTGAAACCCGCAGCGCCGTATTGGCTTCGCTGGGCGTGCACGCTCTGTTGCTGGCGCTGGCCATGCTGTTAAGCCTGCCGGCCTATGAGAAGCCGGAGCAAGACCCGCGAAGGGTACGGCTCATGCAGGTGCGCACCGGGTTTCCCAACGCGGTGTCCGGTGATGTTTTTCGTGGCGACGGCTCGCCGGAAAGCGCTCTGCGCCCACCACAGACTGTCCGCCATGAACTGGCCGGCGAAAGCGGCGCGTCTGACTACGAGGCCAGGCCGTTCGTCCGCAGTGACGAACAGACACCCTATATGCGCGACGACGATGACGCCATCGTGCCGGTCACCGCGCAGCAGGACAGCTCCGGCGCCCGTTCTGCAACCGCCGGCATCAGCGCTCCCGCCGGCGATGACTATTTCAGCCGTCTTGAACAGCGCCTGGCGCAGCAGGGCGCTCAGGACGACGCCGGCAGCCAGGCTGTGCAGGGCGAGGTGCTGGTGTACGATTCAAGCCAGAGAGAAGTGGCACGTGGCGTGCGCAAGCGTGTTATCCCTGAATACCCAGCCGCCGAGCAGGTTGTGGGTACGGTATATGTGCGCATAGACATCACCCCCGATGGCCGTGCGGTGGATGCAATGGTGGTGCGCAAGCTGGGGCCGGCCTTTGATGCCGCCTCACTCGACGCTGCCCGTGGCTGGCTGTTCGACGCCGCCCCCGAAGGTACCTGGCACAACGCCGTTATCAAGTTCCGCTATGTGCTCGAATAGCTTGAGAACCACTTCGCTAAACTACACTTTGAGCAAACCGAAAATCAGTATTGTGATGCTTTTTCTCAGCATATTCATACCCCAAAGAAAAGAGGCGGCCTCAGGGTCGCCTCGTTGTGCGATATAGTTAGCGGCTGTCCCTGCTCCTACAGCTTCTCGATGTGACGCAGCGGCTTGTGCGCCGTGCCGGGGTTCACGCCGTCGGGAGAGAGGAAGGCGAGCACGGGCTTGCCTTTGGGTTGCCGGTCGTCGTCTTCGCGGTAGCATTCGACATGGATGGGCTGCGGGTCGTCTGTGTCCCGCCAGGGATGCTGGTGCAGCCAGGCCAGGCCGATGGCGGCGGTACCGTCAGGCTCGTTCACGCCTCGGCGCTTGCTGCCCAGCGCCAGTCGCTTCTCGATCGGCACGTTGGGCGAGTTGATGCTCGATGTGACCGTGCCCAGTCGCTTGCCGTCACAATAAACCCCGCGTCCAACCGCGATACCCTCGCTGATGATAACAGCCATGCCCTTGGGGTTGCCGCTGTCGGCATCGAGGGCGATCTTGCCGACGAAATGGTCCTTTGTCATGTCGATGGCGGCGGCGAACAGAGGGGCGCCGGTGGGCAGATGTCGCCCGTCATATTCATGGCCCATGAGCGGCAGGCCTGCCACGCCCGCGCTGAGGCGGTTTTCGTCGCGGCCACCGAGGCCGACGAGCAGCCCGCCCAGTTCGAGCGTCTTGAGCATGATGCGCTTGAACTGCTCCGCGGCTACTTCGATGGGCACATAGAGTTCCCAGCCCCAGCGGTTGGTGTAGCCGGTGCGCGACAGGATGTAGTCGTGGCCTTCGTGGGTGAACTCATTGAAGCTGAAGAAGCCCATGTTTTTCTCCGGCTTGCGGGGGTTTTTCAACACTGCTTCGCCATAAAGCTCTTTGATGAGCCGGAACGACAGCGGGCCTTGCGGGTCGATCTTCACCAGCCGTTCGCTGATGTCCTCGACGGTGACGCTCTCGCCTGAGCGCATGTGGCTCAGGATAAAGTCGGCGTCGCTGAGTAGCTTGTGCTCTTCGCCACTGTTGGTGATGTCGTGTCCGGCGTTGATGACCAGAATATATTCGTGCTCGGCGCGGCGCATGACGATGAGGTCGTCGCGCACGCTGCCATCTTCGTTGAGCAACAGGGTATATTTGCACTGCCTGGTTTTCATCTCGGCCACGCGAGCGGGCAGAACGCGGTCGAGCAGGGCTGCGGCGTCGGGGCCGGTGAAGCGTATCTGTGCCATATGGTCGATGTTGAAGATGGCCAGCTTGTTTATGGCGCGGGCTTCTTCGAGCACGCTGGTGATGTAGTTCACCGCCATGTCGTACTGGCCGAAGTTGCTGCGCTTGATGGGGGCGTAAGGTCTGTCCAGCCGCTGGGCAAGCAGGCGCTGATACCAGTCTTCGACCTCGAACAGCGCTGTCTTGCGCGGGGTGGCGGGGAAGGGAATGCCAACAGAGTTCATGCCTGGCTCCTTTACTTCGATTTACCGTCACGAAATGCTCAAGCCGGTAGTTTGTAAAGCATTTTATCAACCGAGAAGGCGACTTCGGCTTCATCCATATTTCACTGTGCGATGCAGTCTGGACATGTAACGATGAGCGTCGAATGAAAAACACGTTGACGACAATGGGAACGTTTCGTTATCTTCTTCCCAAACTCGGTTGTGGGGGAGTAATGAAGGAAGAAACTCGCAAGAAGAAGATTCTCATCATAGAAAACGACCGCATCAACCGGCACTTTCTCGAAGCCCTGTTGCTCGAGAACGGCATGTATGAGACTCGCACGGCCAACGACGGTGTCGAGGGCCTCGAAATATTCGAGGAGTTCATGCCCGACCTGGTGCTGCTGGACATCATGATGCCGGTGATGGATGGCTATGAAACCTGCCGCCGCATCAAGAAGAATGATCGTTACACGCCTGTTATTTTCATCACCGCCATCGATCGCAACAACGAAGAGGCGCGTGAGCGTATGCTGGCCACCGGCGTGGACGATATACTCACCAAGCCGGTGCAGGATTACATCGTCAAGATGCGGGTGCGTTCCTACCTGAGCCTCAAGGAATACTATGACCGCATGATCGAGGTGGAAAAGAAAAACATGGCGCTGGCCATGGCGGTTACCGCCAACCATGAGATGAACCAGCCGATGATGATTATGAAGGGCAATCTCGATATGTTTCTTATCTCGGTCGAGAAAAACAAATCCATCGATGATCACCAGAGGGGCTATCTGTCCAAGATCGACAACGCCATGAAGCGCATGTCCGATATTCTGGACAAGTTCAAACAGGCCACAACCATGAGCTTCGAGAACTACACCAGCCAGTCCAGGATGATTGTCTTCAACGAGGACGACAACGGGGACGAAGTTGGGGGCGACGGCGGGGACGACGTCCAGCCATGAAGCGCCACCCGCTGCTGTCGCTGCTCGTGGTTCTGCTGCTGCTGATGGCCTGCGCTCCGGCGCAGAGATATTACACGCCCGATGACGAGGTGAGCCCGCGCTCCCGCTACTATGGCACACAGCAGCCGGAGCCGGTCGCAACGCCCGAACCGGCGGCAGAGCTTACACCATCTACCCACGAGACAACCCCGCCAGATACGACGCTCAACGAAATCTGGGCGCCGCCCCACAGCGGCGACTTCGCAGACGGCGGCGCCGAAGGCGAGATTTGGGTTGCCAGTTACTATGCCCACAAGTTCCACGGCCGCACCACCAGCAATGGCGAGACCTTCGATATGTACAAGATGACCTGCGCTCACAAGAGCCTGGCCTTCGGCACCCTGCTGCGGGTGACCAACCCCGATAACGGCAACTCGGTGGTAGTGCGCGTGAACGACCGCGGGCCGTTCATCCCTGGCCGCGACATCGACCTCTCGCTGGCCGCTGCCCGCGCCATCGGCCTGGTGGCAAAGGGCGTGATGGAGGTGCGCGTGCAGGTGATCGAGCAGTGAGGATAAATGACAGAGATTACTACCCAATAAAAAAAGGAGCGAAAATGAAACCCATGAAGCTTGTATGTATTGCTTTATTCTTGGTGATGATCGTTGAGATTGCAGCCGTCCCTGTCTCCATCGAGATGAACCTGCGGGAGCGCATCAGCAGGCTGATTGACTGCAACAAGCAAGCCCAGCGTATCGAGCCGGAAGTGCAGCCGGTCGAACCACAGACCGTGACCGTTGCGAGAAAGGATTTCAACACATCCTATCAACTTGGAAGAGCCGCAGGTGAGCAGCATTCTTCTTCAGGTTGGTTCATTGGTGGCGTAGCAAGTGGTTTTCTGCTTGGTTTGATCGGCACCGCAATCATTGCGGTTGCCGCATCCGGGACAGTACCGGCCTACATTCCCGATGAAGTGGATGCAATGGGATACAGGACTGGATATATCGACAGGAGTAAAAGCAAAAACCGAGGCGCAGCAATAGGCGGCGGCCTTTTGGGAACAGCCATTATCGTAATCATCTTTGTCGCTTCGGGCAGTGAGTAGAGTTGTGTTGACAGAGAGCCGCTGACACCTGCTTTTCGGTAGGCTGCACAGATGAAACACGCTCCGCTGCGCCCCGACACGCGTGATCGCGAGAAGATCATCGAGATGATCACCAGTCTGTATGTGCTGGTGCTGCGCTCGGGGCCGCAGATTGACCCCTACGAAGTGAATATCCTCTACACGCTGCTCGAGAACCTCTTCAAGAGCGACGACATCTCGTGGGAAGCCAAGATTCGCCACATCAACGAGCTCGACCAGTCACTGGACGAGGTGCTAAGTTTTCTCAACAAGAATCTCATCACGCTGGACAAGATACGCATCCTGCTCTCGCTCATCGTGCTGGCCAACAGCGACGACGAGTTCTCCGCCTCCGAAGTGACCAAGATTCTCGAGCTGAGCAAAAAGATGAACCTCGAAACCGAGGGTTTCATGGCGGTCATCGACGCCATCGAGTATGCCAAGTCCGAGCCGGTCTCGATCAAGGGCTTTCGCTACTTCTGCCACGCCGAGCGCAGCATCTTCCGCGACTACGTTGTCGCCGGCCGCGCCGCCGACTGTGACCTGCGCTTCCGCGATCGCCGCATTCAGGAGCACGAGCTGCTGCTCATGGTCGTTGACCGCTTTGTGTTCATTGGCGCCGGACGCGAAACCGGCGCGAAGATCGGCGAGTTCGAGCTGTTGCCCAACCGTCTCTACACCTTTCCAGAGAATGGCTCGCTCACGGTGGGCGCGCTTACCTTCGAGATCGACCACCTGCGCAAGATTCATCACGCCCGCCAGGTGCACGATACAATCGGGTTCAAGAGCCTCGACTATAAGTTCCATATTGTCAACAACGCCAACCGCTACTCGATTCTGGTGCAGCAGAGTTCCGTCTATCGCAACGGACGCCTGCTGCCACATGGCAAGGAACAGTTTGTCTATTACGACGACATGCTCCAGATAAAGGGTTACGAACCGTTCTCGCTGCTGGATGTCATCCGCCGCCGCGCCGAGATTGGCGTTAGCAATCTCCGTCCGCGCAATCTCTACATCACCGCCGGCAACGACTACTTCCGCCTCGCTCCCCAGGAGAGCGCCCAGACCGTCGCCTCGATTGAGTTCCGTGACGACGCCTATGAGCTGCAGCCACCGCGCCAGGGGTGGGAGATACAGCTCAACGGCCAGCCCGTCACCGCGCCGACGCCGCTGGCGCTCAACACAGACATCATCACCCTCGCAGGGCGTAATTATCGCCTCAACAGCTTCCTCGATCTCATCGAGGCGCCGTTCGAGGTCGATCAGCTCCAGGTTGTCGATATCAAACACTACTTCCGTGACGGCGTTCTGGCGCTTGACGGCATCTCGTTCGAGGTGGGCAAGGGAGAGATGCTGGCCATCATGGGGCAGAGCGGCTGCGGCAAGAGCACACTGCTCAAGTCGATTGCCGGCGAACTCATCCCCACCTACGGCACAGTGATGATCGACAACAAGAGTTTCTATAGCAACCTCAGCCATTTCACTCAATACATCGGTCATGTGCCGCAGGAAGACCTCCTGTTCGGCTCGCTCACAGTGTATGAAAACCTGCTGTACCGTGGACGGTTGCAGCTTTCCTCCATCAGTCTGGGGCACCTGCGCCAGAAGATCGACAACATCCTGACGCAAATCAATCTCAGCCAGCGCCGCGACCTCGTGGTGGGCGACGAGAAAGGCAGCCGTCTGTCCGGCGGTGAGCGCAAGCGGCTCAACATCGCCCTCGAGCTGCTGTTCGAGCCCACCATCATCATCTGCGACGAACCCACCTCTGGCCTGTCATCCACCGACTCCGAGCAAATCGTGCGCATGCTCAAAACACTTTCGCGGCAGGGCAAGATCGTCATCACCACCATCCATCAGCCCAGCCCCGACATCTTCGAGCAGTTTGACCGCGTACTGCTGATGGACAGGGGCGGCAAGCAGGTGTTCTTCGGCGAGACGAGCAAAACGTTCGACTATTTCAGCAGCGAGGCCGCCGAGATGAGCGTGCGCGCCGAGGCCATCATTCGCAAGCGCGACCTGCGCATGCCGGAATTCATGTACGAGGTGGTTGAATACCCCGAGTATGACGCTCAGGGTGACCCCGTGTATATCCAGATGGAAGAGAACGTGGTGGCCAAACGGCGGTTTCCGCCCGTTTACTGGCGCGATAAATTCAAACGCAAGATGCTGTTCGACCTCATGCAGGTTCCCCAGCGCAGCGAGCCGAACCTCAGCGCCACGCGGGTGCGTCGCCGCAAGATGAGCCTGGCGGCTCATGCGATGCAGCTGCTCACTTTCATACGGCGTAACCTGCTGATGAAGCTGCGCAATCGCACCAACATGTTCATCACCTTTGCCGAGGCGCCCCTGCTGGCGTTTCTGGTGGCGTTCATCCTGCGGCTGGCGCCCACCGATGGCCCCTACACGTTCAACGAGAACGTGAACCTGGGCGTTTATCTCTTCATTTCCGTAATCGTGTTCATTTTTCTGGGGCTGTCCAACAGCATCGAGGAGATACTCGCGGAGCGGCGCACGATATTGCGCGAAAAGATGCTCAACCTGAAGATGACCTACTATCTGTTGTCGAAGCTGTTGTCGCTTGGCGTGTTCGCGGCGGTGCAGGTGCTGCTGTACGTTCTGGCCAGTTCCCTCATTCTCGAAATACGCGGCATGTTCGTCATCACCGTGGCCTATCTGTTCGCTTCGGCTGCCATCGGTTTCACGCTGGGACTGCTCATCAGTTGCTTCATTCACAACACCAAGGCGATTATCAATATATTGCCGCTGATGCTCATCCCGCAGATAATTTTTGGTGGCGCCGTCATTCAATACGAGCGCATGAACCGCGACCTGACGTTCATCAAGGGCAATCCCATCCCTGAAATCGTGCAGGTGATTCCCGCCCGCTGGCTGTTCGAGGGTATGTACACCGCCTATGGACAATATACCAAGCCGGCGCGGGTGCGTATTGTGCTTGACAAAAAGCGCGATGAACTTCAGCGTTTGCATGTTCAGGGACTGATTGGCACGCAGGAGCGCAACGCCATGCGCAACGACCTGCGAGAGCAGCAGGACAGAATGCTGGCCAGCTACCCCCGCGATGATTTCGTCAACGAGACGATCTATACCGTGGTGGGCATCATGGACGGGCGGTCTCTCAATCGTGGCGGGAACGTGTTTCTCTCCAGCGGCAAACGCCTGTGGGGCGGCGAATGGGTCACCTGGGAGTTCAACCTGACGGTAATCGCATTCTACCTGATGCTCATGATTACCGCCACATACATCAAGCTCAAGTTCTTTTATCGCGAGTGAAACACAGCCGGGCCCGGTTCCGGCGACAACGCGAAACATATCACGAGGAGGATATATGCGCATTCGTGTCTGGATTATCACATTGGTGGCGATTGCCCTGCTGGCCGGAATTGCAGCCTGCGGCAAACAACAGGAAGAACAGCCCGCCGTCGAGGCGCTGGAATACCCAAATGAGCCACAGTTCATTTTCTTCCCGCTGCCCACTTTCCATCAAGTGTTCGCCAAGCTCGAGAATGTCGAGACAGCCGACTATGCGAAGGCTGTGCCGCAGTCATTCGAGAAAGTCGAGGGCAGTTCGTTCAAGCAGGCCTATCAGCTTGGCGCTCTCACCGCAGACGCCATCTTCAGTACTCAGGCCAGAGACCAGCAGCGTCTCAAAGACATTGCCGAGGGGATGATGTTCTATGCCGATATGCTCGGTATCGAGGACCAGATAAATCCCCTGACAGACAAGCTTACCAGGTTGCTCGAAAACAACGAGTGGGATGAGCTCGAAGTGGTGCTCGAAGAAGAGCGCCAGAATGTGGTGACGGAGCTTCACCGCGCCGGCGAGTATGACATCTTCATGCTGTTGCAGGTCGGTGGCTGGACAGAAGCTCTGCACAACCTCACGTTTCTGCTGCTCGATGGCGAGTTCGACCCGGCGGTCACTTCGATTCTCTTCGAGATCGGTACGCTCAACCAGCTCATCGTCAACTACGAAACGATTTCCAGCGAGCGCGTGAAGGAAAAGGAGTTCTACGCCGAGTCACTTGACAACCTCAACCAGATTCTCGCTATCCTTGTCAGCGGCGAGGAGCAGGTTCTCAGCCGCGATTCTGTGCAGCAGATTCACAATCTGTGCGGCAAGACACGCGCTCTGTTCGACTGAATTATCGCGCAAACGGCATTTTTTTTCAAGTGCCTGTTCAGCAGGGCTTTCCGCCGCTGTTGTTCCAGTTTGGCTGTTAGTCGCTGTTGTGGCTAATCGGTTGCCACAGCGCGATATAGGGCACACGGTTCTGGCGCTGTGTTGTTGGCACATAGGTGGCAATTTGCTTCATGCAGAGCGGCGTATAATCGGGTAAATGCCTATCAAATCGGCATTAGACGGATTTTTTTGTTGACAGGATTTTTTCGTCAGAAGCTTATTAGGACGACAGGGAAACACACTACACCACTTGGAGGTACTCTATGAGCCGTGAAGATCTGATTACCAGGATTGCGAAAGACGCAGACATCACCAAAAAGGCCGCCGCCGCAGCCCTCAACGGCTTCATCGATGGCGTCATGGGCGCTCTCGAGAAGGGCGACAAGGTTTCACTCGTAGGTTTCGGCACATTCGATGTCGTCAAGCGCGCCAAGCGCAAGGGCATCAACCCGCAGACCAAGAAGCCCATCACCATCCCAGCCCGCAAGGTTCCCGTGTTCCGCGCCGGCAAGAAGCTCAAGGAAGCTGTCAAGTAGGCGCCCACTATCTCGGCGGAAACCCACATGGTTTCCGCCTTTTTTATGCTATGGCAGCCACATACTGAGGAGACCACCATGATACGCAAGCTTACAACTGTGGCCGCAATGTTTATCGCGATTCTGTTCACGTGGGGATGTGAGATCGACGACAGCGGAGGGCCTTATCACTTGACGATTCATGTTAGAATTATGGATGCGGACGGATCTAACCAGGAACTACTTCACAATATTAGATCATGGCCATTATCATTTGTCAAACTGACTCCTGATGAACAAAATCTGATTTATATATATGGTTATACCATGAATCTCGAACGCTACTCGATAGCGGATGAGACCACTTACGAGTATGACCTGCCGTTTGAAACTGATTTTGAATTCGATGTCACGAACGACTGGGTATATTTGCAGGGAAAAGCAAATGACAACTACGATGTATACCGTGTGCCGATGGATGGAGGAGCATCAACTAACCTAACTCAGATTGCTGCGACAGATAAAGTCGAATACTTCGTTTCACCTAGTGGTGAATGGCTCATTTATCCAGTTAAACAGGATACGATGCATCATATCATGCAAATGAACCTGAGCACACTCGAACAGACCAGTGTTATCAGTGACAGTTTGCTTTCTTACCGCTGGCCGCAAATCTCGCCTGACCTTAGCAGTATTTTCTATTTCCATTACTCAGACCAGGACAGTACTGATGGATTTTACCGTCTTGACCTTGCAACACTTGAAACAACGAAGTTGTTCAATCAGGTTTACACGAGCAGTTATTCAATAGATAACTCAGTCAGATACATCATTTTTGGTAGTAAACTGTATGATGTTTTTTTGGGAGGAAGCCCATATCACTTCGCCAACATGTCGTACCCACAGTTTCTGTTCAATTCAACACACTTCATTTTTCACGAATCATCTTATGACACTATTGTAAATGGAGATGCTGAAACAGGATTACAGGATTCACTAGGTATGGGTGGACAATTCCCCTATGTGTCAAAACCCTCTAACAAAGTCGTTTTCTGGTATGAAGTCTATTCAAGTAACAAAGGAGTCACGCAATGAAATACTTGCCCGCTGCTTCCCGTGTCCCTCGTCGCGATCAGCGGAGTGCATCGCCACCCAGTCACCCGCGACACGCGCAAAAAAGTGTGGACAAAATAGTTCGTTCGGGGCAGAGTTGTCTCAGCAATATTGTGACACAAACACCAAAGTAAGCAACGAGAGGACATTATGAAATTTACCGCGGAGAAGCATGACCTGGTATCCAAGGTTCTACACCTGAGCAACATGGTTCCGGCCAAAAACACCATGCCCATGCTGATGAACTTTCTCATCGAGGCGGACGAAGACACCAACCGTATTCGCTTCACCGCCACCGACCTCGAAATCACCATCGTGGTCGAGGCGGAGGTGGGCGTGAGCGAGGGCGGCAAGGCCGCGGTGAACGCCAAGCACTTCACCGATATCGTCAACTCGCTGCCCGAGGGCATCATTCGCTTTGAGAAGGTGGATGAGATGTTCAAGGTGAGCACCAAAAGCGACCACTTCGACCTGCTGTGCGCCGACCCCGAGCAATATCCTCTCATCCCCCAGGTCGATATGGCAGACGCCATCACCATCGACGCCGCCAACTTCGCGCACATGATCGAGAACACCCACTTCGCCGTCAGCTCCGAGACCAACCGCCCCATCTTCACCGGTGTTTTCTGGAAGCTCTCGCCCGAAGGCCAGCTGATGGTGGCCACCGACGGCAAAAAGATTGCCGAGTTCAAGCTGAACAAACCCTGCGAAATCGCCGAGCCCATCGAACGCATCGTGCCTACCAAGGGCCTACAGTTTCTGCGCAAGGTCATCACCGAGGGCAACCCCACGCTCAAGGTGATGCTCGACACCAACCGCGTGATGTTCAACTATGGCCAATACACCATCTTCTCGCATGTGCTCGAGGGGCGCTTTCCCGACTACCGCAAAGCCATGCCCGAGAACAACACGAACCACCTCAAGGTCTCCCGCCAGATTTTGTTGCAGGCGGTAAAGAAAGCCTCGCTCATGGCTTCGGACGAAACCTTCAAGGTCAAGCTCGAGGTTGACGACAAGAAGCTTGCTGTCTCGGCGGCCAACCGCGAAGCCGGCGACGCCTTAATCGAAATCGAGGACTTTGCGTTCGAGGGCGAACCGACCCGCATCGCCTTCAACTATCGCTTCCTGTCCACCATCCTGAGCGTCATCGAGACCGACAGGGCACTGCTCACAATGGGTAATTCGCAGGGGCCTGCGCTGCTGTTCAATGATGGCCTCGAGGCCGACTACGAGGCTCGCTTCCTGCTCATGCCGCTGCGCATCGTGTAACCGGCCTTGCACATCTCGACCGTCCACCTGCGTCATTTTCGCAACTATGCCGACCGCCGCTTCGCTTTTTCGAGTGAGGGGGCGGTTTTGTGCGGCCCCAACGGCAGCGGCAAGACCAATCTGTTCGAGGCGATGGCCTATTGCGCCTTTGGCCGTTCGTTTCGCACCCGCAGCGACACCGAGCTTGTGAGCTTTGGTCAGGATGGTTTCCGCGTGGTTTGCGAGGCTGGCTGGGACGGCATCGAGCATACGTTCGAGGCTGGGTGGACGCAGGGCGAGAGCAAGCGCATCCGCCTGGATGGCGCCCGCGTCGAGCGCATCGGCGACCTCTATCGCTGGCTGCGGCTCATCTATTTCTCGCCAGCCGACATCGACATCGTCAACGGCGCTGCCGGGGTGCGCCGCCGCTTCATCGACCAGGCGGTGAGCCAGTATTCCTTTGCCTATGTAGAGAGCTACCGTCGCTATCTGCATGTGCTTCGCCAGCGCAACGCGTTGCTCAAAAGGCAGTTCGCTCCCCGCGAGAAGCAGGTTTGGGATGGCCGTTTCTGCGAGGCCGCCGCCGATCTCGTGCGTCGCAGGCTGCTCTATTTCGACACGTTCATCGAGCAGGCGGGCGTGTTCTATCGCGCCATCAGCGGAGCGAGTGAGCAACTGGACGTGCGCTATCTGCACAGCCTCCCCCGCGATGACGAGGGTGGCCTCGCCGAGCAGTACATCCGCCAGGCCGACCGCATGGCAGAGCGTGAGACACGCTATCAGCGCACACTGCTGGGCCCGCATCTGGACGACATGCTGTTGCTGTTGGACGGTAAACCGGCGCGGCAGTTCGCGTCGCAGGGGCAGCAGCGTTCGCTGTCCATTGCCCTGCGCCTGGCCCAGGCCCGGCTTATCGAGTCGCAGGCCGGCGAGCCGCCCGTGCTGGTGTTCGACGACGTACTGGCCGAGCTGGACGCCGCCCGCGCCGCCCGTGTACTCGAGCTGCTCGACCACCGCTGTCAGGTTTTCGTGGCGCGGCCCGATTGCACCCGCGACGACGGCTGCGATTTGCCGGTCATCAATGTGACAGCAGGGGAGGATACCGCGTGAAACAAGCCAACGCTTCCGCCACCCAGCGCCGTTTTCTGGGGGTGCCCATGAGCCGCGACATCCTCGGCTGGGCGCTCTACGACTTTGCCAACTCGGCGTTCGTCACCGTCATCGTCACGGTGGTCTATAGCCGCTACTACCAGTCGGAGGTGGTGGGTGACGCTCAACTGGGCAGCGCCCTGTGGGGCCGCGCCGTCAGCCTTTCGATGCTGCTGGTGGGCCTGGCCGCGCCGGTGCTGGGCGCCATCGCCGACTATACGCACTCGAAGAAGCGAGCGATGGTGTTCTTCTGCTATCTCAGCGTGCTATTTACGCTGTTGCTGTGGTTCGTGCGCCCTGGCGACATCTGGCTGGGCTTCGGGCTGTTCGTGGTGGCCAACTTCGGATTCAACGCCGGCAACGTCTTCTACAACGCCTTTCTGCCGGACATCACCACACGTCGCCAGATGGGGCGCGTGTCGGGGTTCGGCTGGTCGTTGGGCTATGTGGGCGGATTGCTGGCGCTGGTGATGGCTCTGGGACTCGTGCGCGAGGATGTGCGGCTGGTGTTTCCGGCGGTGGGCGCGTTTTTTGGCGTGTTCGCCACGATAACGTTTGTGCTGCTGCGCGAGAAAAAGGGCGAGCGCTCCGGCGGGGTCAACTATCTGCGTATCGGGTTCACCCGCATGCGCGACTCGCTCCGTCACATCCGTCGTCTGCGCGAGCTGGTCAGGTTTCTGCTCAGTTATCTCATCTACAACGACGGTATCACCACCGTCATCGCCTTTGCAGCCATATACGGCGGCAAGCGCTTCGGCATGAAGCTGGACGACCTCATCATATACTTCATCATCGCCAACCTCAGCAGCATCGTCGGCGCTTTCGTGTTCGGGCATGTGCTCGACCGCATTGGCGCTCGGCGCACCATCACCATCACGCTGTTCATCTGGACGGTTGTAGTGTTGTGGGCGTTTTTCTGCCGCAGCATTACAGAGTACTACTTCGTCGGCGTGCTGGCGGGCATTGCCATCGGGGCCAGCCAGTCGAGTTCGCGCACGATGCTGGCGCTGCTTACGCCAAGTTGCAAGATGAGCGAGTTCTTCGGCTTCTACGCCTTCAGCGGCAAGATGGCCGCAGTGGTGGGGCCTCTCATATACGGCGAGATCGACCGGCTCACCGTTTCCGACAGGCTGCCGTTGCTCAGCGTGCTGGTTTTTATCATCGTTGGCGGGTTGCTGCTACAGACCGTCAACGAGCGCAAAGGGCGGCTGGCGGCAGAGGGCTGGGAAGAACTCGTTGACAGTTAGCTTGACAATCCGTGCTGCCTTCATGTAAACTTCGCCCAAGGAGACAAGATGCCCGTCATTCCAGCGATTTGCTCCAAACGCCGTGCCCGTTTGTCTGCGCCGGCGTGGGTCAAGCTCGCGTTGCTGCTGCTGGTGGTGTTCGGGCTGATGTTCTCCGGCTGGCTGCGCAAGAAAGAGCGTAGCGACGTGCGGCTCGTGGCCGATGAGGTGACAGACTTCACCAGCGTTTACGCCGATGTATATTTTCTGGTCGAGAACACCTCGAGTTTGCCCTACGAAGACCTGCCGGTGATGATTCGCCTCTATGCCGAAGGTCCCGACGGCAGCTTCGAGGTCGCCTCGATGCTTGTCGCCATCGACGTTGCGCCGCACAGCTCCGAGCGCATGGGGCGGCGGCTCGAGAGGTTCACGCGAATGCTGGCCGAGGGCGAACGCCCCTTCGCCACCGTAGAGATTCACCAGCACGACACATGGTTTTGAAGACAATAATAAACCTAAGGAGGAGCCCATGTATCGCATGGACGACAAACATCTCGAAGTAGCTAAGGAGATTGCGCTCAAGCATCGCAGGAAGAAAAACTGCGACCACTGCTATGACCGCGCCTACATTGGCACGACCACCGAGAACATGCTCATGATTTGCCACAAGTGCGTCGATATGGACGCCGCGGTGGAGGCCTGGAACGAGTATGTCGAGACACAGCCCGACCTCAAGGAACATTTCGGCAAGCTCGAGAAGCCTGCCGAGGGCGAAGAGCACAAGACGCGCCGCCCACAGGGCAAACAGCACATCCACAACCAACCCGACCACGCGCCAGTGATGAAGGGCCATAAGGCCGGGGATAGGTAAGACACACACATTGGGCGGGAGGCCGGGCTTCCCGCCTGTAAGAGCAGGGGTGGTGCTTTGTGAGGGTGAGGGGTGAAATTGATTGACGACGAGACCTTGGTCTAAGTGCTTAATTTGTATATTACTATGTGCATATATGCACCTTAGCTGACTGCCACCCTCCCCTAAACCAACAGTACATAGGAGAAAATATGAAAAGGGCTATAGAGTCATGGGCCAACTTTTTGAATCCAGAGATTCTGAGAAAGAATCTTATTGCATTATCAATATTTGTGAATGGATATGAAGTGTTCAAAGCAAGCGTGATTGATAGAATACTGGAATTTTATATAACTGGGTTTGATAAAAGAGCAAAAAGACACACTGAAGACTCCAGTTTTGATATGTTCTCAGCTTCTATGCGTGATAGTTACATGAAAGGTGATTGGATTATTAGCAATAAATACAAAACAGAAGTACTTTCAAAAAGCAAAAAAGGCAAAATCGATGCAAGTCTTAAATGGCTTCAAGAAAATGATGTGATATCTGGGGATGATTATGCAACTTGTGAAGAAGCGCACAAACTGCGGAACAACATCGCTCACTTCATGCTAGATTATATTTCAGACCCAATGAGGGCTCCCGAGGTTTTGAAGGTATATCGAAAACTTGTCGATTTGCTCCATAAAATAGATAAGTGGTTCTTTGATTCGGAATTACCTCTATTAGCAGATGATATTAATTTCGATAATGCTGATATAGAAGGCTCTTTTTCTATGACAATTCTAATACTGAACTTGATGGCTGAGATAGCATTAAATCCCGATAGCAGTGAATCAAGTCAGTATTATGAGGAGTTCATAAAAATGGCTGGTCTTGATAAGTCTGAAGAAAGATAAGTATTTCAGTCGAAGATTTCATAGACACAAAGCATCCATTAGGCTGATCGTTCTTTTTCCTTAGAATTTCCTTTCCCGATTTCCACCTTTTAAATCACCTCACCCCGACGGAGTACCGTCGACCCTCTCCTGCATAGGAGAGGGTAAGATAAGATACTGTCTTACAAGCTCTTCTCCCTTCCCCTATGCAGGGGAAGGGCCGGGGATGGGGTGTCCAAGGATGCGTTAGCATCCGCTGAAAGTTTTCGGTCTCACCTTTTACAAAAGGCGAGCTTGTCATGTAGCGAAGCGGAGTGAGCCTTGTAAAGGTTCAGGCGCGCTGCCCCTGCTCTTCCCAAAAATTCCTTGCCCGTTTTCTCTCCCCTTCAAATATGGTTGACTCAGCGAGATTTCGTGATAAGGAGAGAGCTATGTTCAAGCCAATGAATCTGAAGCAGAAAGCGGCGGAATTCGAGAAGGCCGTCCGCGAGTACTGGGAAACTAACGCCATCGACAGGGAGAGCGTGTCGTTCCGTGAGGGCGCCCCGAAGTATATATTCTTCGAGGGGCCGCCCACCGCGAACGGCAAGCCCGGTATTCACCACGTCATCTCGCGTGCGTTGAAGGACACTATTTGTCGCTACAAGACCATGAAAGGCTATCAGGTGAGCCGCAAGGCCGGTTGGGACACCCACGGCCTGCCCGTGGAGATCGAGGTGCAGAAGCAGCTCGGCATCCACGACAAAAAGGGCATCGAGGCCTATGGCATTCAGGAGTTCAACGAGCGCTGCAAGCAGTCGGTGTTCACCTACCTCGACCTCTGGGAAAAGATGACCCGTCAGATGGGCTATTGGCTCGATCTGGACGACCCATACATCACGTTGCAGAACGACTACATCGAGAGCCTGTGGTGGCTGCTCAACCAGTTCTGGAGCGCCGGACTCATCTACAAGGGTTACCGCATCGTGCCCTATTGCCCGGTGTGCGGCACGCCGCTTTCGAGCCACGAAGTGGCGCAGGGCTACCGCGACGCCGAAGACCCCTCGGTGTTTGTGCGGTTCAAGCTGAGTGATGAGGACGACACCTTCTTCCTCGCCTGGACGACCACCCCCTGGACGCTCATCAGCAACGCTGCCCTGGCCGTGCACCCCGACGAACGCTACGTCAAGGTGCAGTATGGCGACGAGAAACTCATCCTGGCCAAAAAGCGCCTCGACATACTGGAAGAGGACTACACGATTCTGGAAGAAAACTCGGGCAAAGACCTCGAGTTCACCAACTACGAGCCGCTGTATCGGTTCGTCGAGCCGGAGAAGCGCGCCTGGTACGTCGCCTGCGCCGACTACGTCACAATGGACGACGGCACCGGTATCGTGCACACGGCGCCCGCATTCGGCCAGGACGACTTCGCACTCGGCACGAAGTACGGCCTGCCGGTCATCCAGCCGGTTGACGGCGCGGGCCGCTTCACCGACGCGGTGACTGACTGGGCCGGAGTGTTCGTGAAGGACGCCGACAAGGACATCATCCGCAACCTCAAGGAGCGCGGCCTGCTCTATCGCCGTCAGCAGATATTGCACACATATCCCTTCTGCTGGCGCTGCGACAGCCCGCTCATCTATATGGCGCGTACAAGCTGGTACATCCGCACCACCGACTACTCCGACCGCATGATGCACCACAACGCGCAGGTCAACTGGTATCCGCCGTTCGTGGGCGAGAAACGCTTTGGCGAGTGGCTGGTGAACAACGTTGACTGGGCGCTCTCGCGTGACCGCTTCTGGGGTACGCCGCTCAACGTCTGGGTGTGCGACAGCTGCGGCGCGCAGGACAGCGCCGGCTCCATCGCCGAGCTGCGCGAGAAAGGCCGCCTCGAAAACGGCGCCGACGTGCCCGCAGACATCGAGCTGCACCGTCCCTACATCGACGACGTGGTGTTCGACTGCCCCAAGTGCGGTAAGGCGATGCACCGCACGCCGGAGGTTATCGACTGCTGGTTCGACAGCGGCGCGATGCCGTTCGCGCAGTGGCACTACCCCTTCGAGAACGAGGAGTTGTTCGACAGCGAGCGTTTCCCCGCCGATTTCATCAGCGAGGGCATCGACCAGACGCGCGGCTGGTTCTACACCATGCTGGCCATCAGCAGTTTCATCAAGGACAAAGCGCCGTTCAAGAACGTGCTGGTGAACGATATGATACTTGACGCCAAGGGCAAAAAGATGTCCAAGAGCAAGGGCAATGCGGTTGATCCAATCGAGTTGATGGACAAATACGGCGCCGACGCGGTGCGCTGGTATCTGCTGGCGGTGAGTCCGCCCTGGGTACCCACCAAGTTCGACACAAGAGGCGTCGAGGAGGTGGTGAACAAGTTCTTCGGTACCCTGCGCAACGTCTATTCGTTCTTCGCCACCTACGCCAATATCGACGACTTCAGCTTCTCGCCCGCAGAACTGAACGAGCCGCACGGGCATGAACTCGACCGCTGGGTCATTTCGCGCCTCAACACGGTCATCCGCGATGTAACCCGCCACATGGAGGGCTACGACCTCACCCGCGCTGTGCGCACGTTACAGGCGTTCGTGGTGGACGACGTATCCAACTGGTACGTTCGGCGCAGTCGCCGCCGCTACTGGAGCATGAGCGTCACCGGCGACAAGCGGGACGCCTATCTTACGTTGGCGCTCGTGCTGCGCGACGTTGCTAGGCTAATCGCCCCCTTCGCGCCGTTCCTGTCAGAGGACATCTGGCGCAGTCTCACCGACGGACGCAGCGTTCACATGGCCGACTATCCCACAGCCGACGAGAGCCTCATCGACGAGAAGCTCGAGCGCGAGATGCGTAGCGTCATCGAGGTGGTGAGCCTGGGACGCGCCGCCCGCAACAACGCCCAGATAAAGGTGCGCCAGCCGCTGTCCTGCATCTGCGTACCAGAAGCGCTCCAGCCGAGCATCGGGCGCATGGAGGAACTGGTGAAGGAGGAGATCAACGTGCAGCGCGTCGATTATCTGCATCACCGCGACAGCATCGTGCGCTACGAGGTGAAACCGAATTTCAAGACGCTGGGTCCCAAGGTGGGCAAGAACATGAAGGTGGTGGCCGCAGCGCTACGAGAAACAGACGCTGGACACATTCGCGAGGCATTCCAGAAGGGCGAGCCATTCTATCTCGAAACAGCCGGCAAGTCGCACAAGATAACCGAGGAAGACTTGACCTTCAACATCGTCGAGCGCGAGGGCTGGTCGTTCGAGAGCGACCGCGGCCTGTTCGTCGCCCTCGATCTGCGCCTCACGCCCGAACTCATCGAAGAGGGCCTGGCGCGGGAGTTGGTCAACAAGATCCAGTTCACCCGCAAGGAACTCGACTTCGACATCATGGACCGCATCGGCATCAACTACTACGCCGACGACGAGATTGCCGAGGTGTTCGAGCGTCACGGCAACTACATCATGAGCGAAACGCTGGCCGAAAGCGTACACCGCGAGACGGTGAGCCGCCCCGACATGAAGGCGTGGGACATCAACGGCAAAGAGGTGCTGCTCTCCATCGTCAGGATGTGAAGACAGGGGAAGACAGGGGCGCTGCCCCTGTCTTTCGCCACAGGAGACAACGCAACGGTTTCTTGTTATAATAAGATGCTGCGAATCGATTGGAGGACAGAGTACATGAAAGCGATAGACCAAATCCATAGTGAGTTCAACATGTATCGCTCTACAGACGGTGAGGTCAGTGTCGAAGTACGCTTTCAAAGAGATTCTGTCTGGTTAACTCTGAACCAGATGGCCATTCTGTTCGATGTTGACAAATCAGGCATAAGTCGCCACTTGAAAAACATATACGAATCCGGTGAATTGCAACGGGAAGCAACTGTTGCAAAAAATGCAACAGTTCAAACTGAGTCAGGAAGAAAGGTGAGCCGAGAACTGGACTACTATAGTCTGGACGCCATCATTGCTGTCGGTTATCGGGTCAATAGCGTACGTGGAACTCAATTCCGCATCTGGGCGACACAGCGTCTGCGTGAGTATCTCATCAAGGGCTTTGTGTTGGATGATGAACGCCTGAAAGGGCATGATCGCCTGACAGATCATTTCGACGAATTACTTGCTCGCATCCGTGATATTCGTGCCAGTGAAGCGCGGGCATATCAGCGGATTCGCGAAATATTCTCTCTTGCTTTCGACTACATCGAGAACATGAAGGAAACCCAGATATTCTTTGCAACCATGCAAAACAAGATGCATTATGCCGCAACCGGGTTAACCGCTGCTGAATTGATCATGCGCCGCGCAGATGCCGATATGCCCAACATGGGCTTGACCTCCTGGAGAGGCGACCGAGTGCTGAAGACCGATGTGAGAACAGCCAAAAACTATCTCGGGGTGCAGGAAATTGACATCCTGAATCGCATTGTCGCGATGTTTCTCGATCAGGCCGAGTTTCGTGTCATGCGGCGGCAGGACATCAAAACATCCGATTGGGAGCGCTCTTTGGATAGGTTCCTGCGGGATAACGATTTGCCTGTTTTGGATTCCCCCGGAACAGTGTCGCGCAGGCAAGCGCTTGAACATGCGAATAAACACTATGATGCCTATGTAATGAGTCGCAGGCAACAGTCTGAGGATAACGCGGAAAAACGCTATCTGGATGACCTGCGCCAGTCAGCGGAGAAGTTGTCTTTGCAGCGAACAGATGATTGATCGAGTTTGCACATAGTAACCACTTTCCGCTTTTCACCTTCCCGCACCGGTTTTGTCGTTTCTGCCACCATGCTTGATATTCAATCTGTGATGCCTTTTTCCGCAGAAAACGCTTGCCAGCAGATGCTGCGCATCCTCGTATTGCCCAAACATGTTTTGTACTCAGGATACATAGTATCCACAAAAGTTTTGATCCAAACTTTTTACAAAAAGTTTGCAGGGTTCAGGGGTAGCGCCCCTGTCTTTCGCCACTGGAGACGCTATGTTGCACCAATTGGTTCGCCTGTTACTGCTTGTGCTCATGCCTGCATTGCTGCCGGCAATGCTGCTGCGGCGCGGCTGGCGTGAGACGCGCGCCCGTCTGGGGCGCGGTCTGCCGTCGTTGCTGGGCTGTGTGTGGATACACGCCGCCTCGGTGGGCGAGGTGAACGCCGTGCGTCCGCTGATCGAGGCGATGCGCCGGCAATGGCCCCAGCGCCCCCTGCTGCTCACCACCATGACGACCACCGGCCTGGTGCAGGCCGCTCGCCTCGAAGGCGTGCAGGCTCACCTCGTGCCGCTGGACATGCCGCTGGTGGTGGCAAAGGCGTTCCGTCGCGTGCGCCCCGACATGCTGGTGCTGGTGGAAACTGAGCTATGGCCGGAGATGCTGCGGCAGGCTCGGCGCTTCCGGGTGCCGGTGACGGTGGTGAACGGTCGGTTGTCGGCGCGCTCTGTGCGGCGATACCGGCGGTACGGACTGCTGTGGCGGCCGCTGCTGCGCTCGCTGGCGTCGGTGGGCGCGCAATCAAAGCGGGACGGACGGCGTTACCGCCTGCTGTGGCAGCCTCGCGCCGAAGACACCGGCAACCTCAAGTTCTGCATGCGTTTTCCCGACTATGACCGCACCGCCCTGCGTCGCGAGTGGGGTCTGGCCGACGGCGATTTCGTCGTGGTGTTCGGCAGCAGCCGCCCGGGCGAGGAGGCCCTGCTACGGCAGGCGCTGCCCCGACTGCGGGAGGCTGCCCCCGGCAGGCTGCGCGTGATTCTTGTGCCGCGCCATCTGCGCCGATTGGATGATGTCACCGCCGCGCTCGAGGGCGCCGATTTCTCGCTTCGTAGCGAAGGCCGCGCCGCCGAGGCGCTCGTGGTCGATGAGATGGGCGCACTGGCGCAGGCATACGCCCTGTGCGACCTGGCGCTGGTGGGCGGCAGCTTCTATCCGGGCTTTGGCGGGCACAATCCCATTGAGCCGACATACTTTGGCATTCCCACAATTATGGGGCCGCATCACGAGTCCTGCCGCGACAGCGTTCGCATCCTGCGCGAAGGTGGCGGACTGCTCGTCGTGGCCGCAGAAGGCCTCGCCGATGCCCTTGCGCGTTTGGCTTCCTCGCCCGACGAACGCGCCGAGCTGGGCGCCGCCGGACGCGAGATAGTACGCTCAAACGCACAGAGCGTCGAGAAAAACCTGGCCATGCTGCAAAATGTATTGGACAGCGCTTCCCCAGTGTGGTAAGCAGGACGCAGGAGTGCATATATGCAATGCCCCGTGAAGAAAACGCCCATGCTCGTGCTCGAGCTGGAGGGCGTGGAGATTGACTACTGCACAAGCTGCGGCGGTATCTGGCTGGACGCGGGCGAGCTGGCCCTGCTGCTGGGTAACGAAGAAGCAGGTCGTGACCTGCTGGACTCGCTGCAACCAGCGCACAAGGCCTCGCGCAAGCTGCGTTGCCCGGTATGCGGCAAGCGCATGAAGCCCGTCAGCGCGGGTGGAATCACCATCGACCGCTGTCCGCACGGTCACGGTATCTGGTTTGACCGCGGCGAGCTGGCCGACATCATCCGACACGGCAGCCTCGACCCGCAACACCGCGTCGCAACTTTTCTCGAAAATATGTTCCAGGAGGGATAACAAATGGACATCGTACTGATCTTTTTTCTGGTGATCGTGGTGGCGTTTGTGGTTGGCGTCATCGCTATGTACAACGGCCTGGTGCGGCTGCGCAACCAGGTGAAGAACGCCTGGTCGCAGATCGATGTGCAGCTCAAGCGGCGGCACGACCTCATTCCCAACCTCATGGAGACGGCCAAGGGCTATATGAAGCACGAGAAAGAAACGCTGCAAGGCGTGGTCGAGGCGCGCAGCAAAGCGCTGGGGGCTGGTACCGTGCGCGAAAAAAGCCAGGCCGAAGCCGGGCTGAACAACGCCATGAGCCAGTTCTATCTCGTGGTCGAGAACTACCCCGACCTCAAAGCCAACCAGAACTTCCTGGCCTTGCAGGAGGAGCTCACCTCGACCGAGAACAAGATTGCCTTTGCCCGCCAGGGGTACAACGATCAGGTGTTGTTCTTCAACAACAAGATCGAGATGTTCCCCTCGAACATCATTGCCGGCATGTTCAGCTTCAAGAAGTCTGACTTCTTCGAGATCGAGGACAACAGCGAGCGCGAGGTGCCCCGCGTCAGTTTCAGCTAACGTGGAGATGAGTGAATGTGGGAACTGATCCGCGCCAACAAGCGCAAATCGGTGTTTCTGGTGCTCATCATGGGCATTGTGCTGGTGGGCCTGGGTTACGTCATTGCGGTAGCCTGGATGGGCAGCGAGGCCGGAATGGCCGGCATTGCCATGGCCATGATGATATGGGCGATCATGGCGGTGGTGAGCTTTTATGGCGGCGACCGCATCCTCATCACCATGAGCGGGGCGCAAAAGGTCGATCGCTCGGTTAATCCCAGGCTGTGGAACGTGGTCGAGGAAATGAAAATCTCCGCCGGTTTGCCTGCCATGCCCGAAGTCTATATCATCCCCACCCGCGCCATGAACGCCTATGCCACCGGCATCCGTCCCGAACGTTGCGCCGTGGTGGTCACCGCGGGGCTTGTCGAGCGCCTCAACCGCGATGAACTACAGGGCGTCATCGCCCACGAGTTGTCGCACATCCTCAACCGCGACCTCCTCTTTATGACGCTGGCCAGCGTGTTCGTGGGCAGCGTGGTCATCATCAGCCAGGTGTTTCTGCGCGGCACGTTCCTGGGCGTTGGCTCGGTGCGAGGCAGGGGTTCGCGTCGCGGTGGGGGCGGGCATCCTGCGTTTCTCATCATCGCTTTACTGGCAGCCATCCTCGCGCCCATCATGGTGCGACTGATGTACTTCGCCGTCTCCCGCCGCAGGGAATACCTCGCCGACGCCACAGCCGCACGGCTCACGCGCTACCCCGAAGGCCTGGCCTCGGCGCTGGAGAAAATCGGTGGTGACGCCGCGCCTATGGCCAAGGATAACAAGGTGCTGGCGCCGTTGTACATCGTCAACCCCGCCAGGCGCGGGACGATGAACCTGCATGCGATGTCGTCCACGCACCCGGCCACCGCCGAGCGCATCAAAATCCTTCGCAGCCTGGGAACAGGTTGCCACTACAAAGCATACCAACAAGCCTTTAACGCTGTGAAGGGCAAAGGAAGACTGTTGCCTGCCAGCGCGCTCAAGTCGATCGAGGCCGTATCGGTGCGGCAGGCATCCAGTGACAAGACCCCGGTCGGCATCGGGGCGGCACGCGCCGCCGGAGACCTTGCCTACGCTGTGGGACAATACGCCTTCATCGCCTGCGCCTGCGGATTGCGCATCAAGGTGCCGCCGGAGTACAAAGAGAAGACGCTGAACTGCCCGCGATGTCACCGCGAGCACACTGTGCCCGTCGCCGCGCTGGCCACCGCCGCCGGCGTGCTCACCGCGCTGGACTCGGCCAAAAAGAAAGCCGCTGCCGGGCAAGCTGCCGCCACAACCGCCGATGAACCCAGCGAAGCAGGCCGTGACATGCCGCCGCTGCAACACCGCCGTTCACCCGAAGGCGGCTGGGAAGCGTTCAAGTGTTCCTGCGGCAACCAGTTACAGCTTTCCCCATATTTTCGCGGCGACCACCTTACATGCACCCGCTGCTGTCGCCGCATCGACATACTGCAACCCTGAGAGGAGATGCAGCGTGAGCGCACAACGCAGAGAAGCCCTGTGGTATCGCAGGCTTGACGACGGCGCGGTGCAATGTGAGCTTTGCCCGCATCGCTGCGTCATCGCGCCGGGCGAGGCAGGCATCTGTCGCGTGCGCCGCAACGAAGGCGGTACCTTGCTGGCCACCTCCTATGGCCAAACCGTGTCGCTGTCGGTGGACCCAGTCGAGAAGAAGCCGCTCTATCACTTTCTGCCCGGGAAGCCGGTGGTGTCCATCGGGCACAACGGCTGTAACCTGCGTTGCAGTTTCTGCCAGAACTATTCCATCAGCCAGTTAGACAGCCCTCATCACGAGCTGCCGCTGGAGAGCCTGCCGGGCATCTGCCGTCAGAAGCACAGTCCTGCGCTGGCCTTCACCTACACCGAGCCAATTACCTGGTATGAATACGTGCTGGACGCAAGCAAGCTGCTGCACGAGCACGGCGTCCGCACCATCATGGTCAGTAACGGCTTCATCTCGCCGGAGCCGCTCGATCAGATCATCCCGCACATCGACGCCTGGAACATTGACCTGAAAGCGATGAGCGACGGCTTCTACGGCAAGCTGTGCGGGGCGCGCCTCGATCCCGTGCTCGAAACCATCCGCCGCGTGCATGGCCGCTGTCACCTCGAGCTGACCAACCTGGTCATTACCGGCGAGAACGACAGCGCCGAGCAAACCGAACGTCTCATCGACTTCATCGCCAGCCTCGACGCCAGCGTCCCCGTGCATTTCAGCCGCTACTTTCCGCAGTACAAGCTAACCGCCCCTGCCACGCCGGAGAGCGCCCTGCGGGACATCTACACGAGGGCGAAGCGGAAACTGAACTTCGTCTATCTGGGCAACATGCGCACCGCCGACGAGAGCGACACGCACTGCCCGCAATGCGGCAGTTTGCTGGTGCGGCGCGATGGCTATGAAACGGCGGTGGTGGGCATCATGGGCGGTATGTGCGGTGCTTGTGGTCGTCTGGTGGAAGGCGTATGGGCGTGAGGCGTTTGCTGACTCGCAGTGATGTGGCGCTCATCGTTGTGCTGCTGCTGCTGGCGGGGACGAGCTGGGCATTGCTGGCGCGTGGCGGCGACGGCGACACTCAGGTGGCCGTGTATGTGGACGACACGCTGTATGGTCGCTGGCCGCTGACGCAGACCGTTACGCTGGAACCCAGGCCGGGCGTGGTGATTGAGATTGCCGCTGGGCGCTATCGCATGGCGGCTTCGCCGTGTGAGCGCCAGATATGCGTGAAGCAGGGCTGGCAGAGCGTTGCGCCGGTGGTGTGCGTGCCCCAGCGCGTGATGGTGGTGGCCGAGCGCAAGCGTGAGATGATGCTGACGCGCTAAGGTTTTAACGTCCATGAAAACTTGAGAATGGGGGACAAATCCCCGAAGTCAGTAGCGTTTCGTTGAATTGCGCCGAGATCAATTTGAGCGTATTTCCCATTCCATCGCCATCCGTACATTAAGCCTCCAGCGAGATCTACTTCATCCCAAGCATTTGCAGACAAATACTCAACCATAAAGGAGAAGTGCTTCCAGGGACGATAGGACACGCCTCCATGATATAGTATATTCAAGGCCTTTCCATCAAATCCGGTGTATGCGAGAGCGGGGGAAAAATATAGCCTGAGCGATTCAGCGTCGTAGCTGAAAATGGAGCTAATCAACAGTGATTTTAAGCCAGACGACCACATTGTGTAAGCGGCTATGTCAATTTTCTTTCGTGAGTAGAAATGCCATTTCACATGGACTGAAGGTGGATGGTAATAAATTTGTCCTGTCCAAATATTCATTCCTGAGGGAATAAACACAACGCCCACCTCAAGCTTGTTCATCGGAGACAGTGTCAAGTCATGCATGAAGATATAGTAGTTTGTATAACTGAAATGACCCTTTGGCAGTGTAGTGGCGGTGGGCCAGAGTAACAGCTCGCGGTCGCCGGGGCGGTAGCCGACGCTGTCTGCAACGCTGACGGCGGTACTGTCTGCTGGGCTGTGGGTCGTGCCGGCGCCGGTTTTGTCGGCGGCCTGCGCGCCCAGAATGGCGCAAGCCAGCAGTATCAGTGCAATGAGCGTTAGTTTCATACAATACCCCCGCTCCAGCTTGCCGAGATGAATGCTTGATTGTCAAGCTTCTTCACGGGCAACATGGCCGCGGCGTGGTATGTTGCAAGACACAGTTGCCGGGAAGAAAGCGATTGACAGCTTGCGAACCTGGCGTCATGTTGATATATTGTGAAAACGGAATGTTTATTGCATGAGATAAATGAATTGGCGCTCATAGTCTGGCACGATGCGACGTCGTGTTTTTGAACACTAAAAAAACTCAAGAAAACATAGACGAACGAACGGAGGAGAAATGAAACGCGTTATCACCATTATTGCCTTGTTGTTGCCGCTGCTGCTGGTGGCCGACTTCGCTCAAACTTACGATGTGCAGTCGCCTGATGTGCGCGGCCGGCGGCTCGAGGTGAACCTGCCCGTCGTGCTCGAAGCAGGCCAGCCTGCATTGCCGTTTGTGCCTGTGAGACTGCTGCTGCCCGCCGGCGAACAACTCACCGGCGTCTCGGTCAGCCTGAGCGACGCCGAGACGATTACCGGCGTTCGCATCGACTACAGCCGCGCCCCGCAGCCCATCTCGATGCCCCGCCCCGACAACACGCAGCCCGACCCTGCCATCTACGGCGTGGACGCCTTCTGGCCCTCGCCGTTGTTCCGTGAGCTTGGCGCCCAGCGCAAGCAGGGCTACGACATGGTGCTGCTGAATGTGTTCCCCTACCGCTGGAATCCGGTTCGCGAGGAACTCGTGTGGTCATCGAGCTTCACCATCGAGGTTCGCACCACTTCAAGCCGCGCTTTGCTGGATGAGCAGCGCCGCATGATTCGTACGGACGAAAAAGCCCTGCGTGGCGTACGCCAATTGATTGACAATCCGTCCATGCTGGACACCTATCGCAACCTCACCTCGATGTCGGGTGGCAGAGACCCCGACGGTCCCTACACGATGATCATCATCACCGATGCCGCCCGCGTTTCCTGGTTCGACGAGTTCGTGGACTGGAAGCTGGCCAGGGGCATCAGCGCCGGCGTGTTCACCACCGAGTGGATCTATGGCGAATATGCCGGCGACGACAACGCCGACGCCGTGCGAAACTTCATCATCGATGCCTACACATGCTACGCAGGCACCGGTACCCCGCTGGAATACGTGCTGCTGGGCGGCGATGACGAAATCGTGCCGGAGCGCGGCTGTTTTGGCCAGGTCGGCAACAACATCGACAACCGAATCCCCTGCGATATGTATTACAGTAACCTCGACGGCGACTGGAACGGCAACGGCAACGGAATCTACGGCGAGCCGTCCGACAACCCCGACATGCTGCCCGAGGTCGCCATTGGCCGCATCAGCGCCGAAACACAAAGCGAATTTCAGAATGTGTTCGACAAGAATTATCATTACGCCGACGAGCCATCATATGCCAACGATATTGCCTTTATGCTGGGCGAGAATCTCAATAACAACCCTCTCACCTGGGGTGGCGACTACAAAGACGAGATTATTCCTTACATTCCCGATGATTTTCATGTTTACACGCGCTATGAACGCGAGGATACCTTCAGCGGGCAGGCGGTGAAGGACGCCATCAACGGCGGCATGGCCATCATCAACCACATGGGCCACTCCAACTCCGGCATTGTTTTCGGGCTCACCAACTCCAGCGTCTCTGCTCTCATCAACACAGAGTACGGATTCGCCTACTCACAGGGTTGCCTTCCGGCAGCCTTCGACGAGCGCACCAGCCAGGTTGGCGAATGCGTGGCGGAGAACCTCACCAACTCGGCGCACGGACTCTATGCCTTCGTAGGCAACACCCGCTACGGATGGTATGCGCCAGGAAGCACCAACGGCGCCTCACAGTATTACGATCATACGTTCTTCGAGGCATTGTTCGACTACGATATCCGCCGCCTGGGTGACGCCAACAACTTCTCCAAAGAGATGCTTGTCAATCAGGCGCTCAGTAGCGGCGTTATGCGCTGGGTGTATTATGAACTGATGGTTATGGGCGACCCGACAGCGACGGTGAAAGACGCCACTGGCGATTATCCCTACATCGTTACCGCCGGCGTGACCTACGATGACACCCAGGGTGACGGCGACGGCATTCTGAACCCGGGCGAGACCGTTGACATTTACCTGCAACTCCACAATCTCGATGGTTGGGCAAACGCCCCGCTGGTCGAGGCGACAATCTCCTGCGACGATTCGACGATTCAGATTGTCACCGCCACCGCCAATTACGGCGCTATTCCAGAGGGCGGCACGGCCACCAACGCTACGCCGTTCGTCATCATCGTGCCAGAGGATTGCAACTATGACAGCTACGCCTATCAGGCAACGATTACAGCGCAGTCAAGCACCGCCACTTTCATCAAAACCTACGACCTCTCATTCGATGTCGGACTGTTTCAATCGGGTTGGCCCTGGGCGAGCGGCCAGCAGTTCCGAGCCGCTCCCATCCTGCACGATCTTGACGGCGACAGCAACCTCGATGTGCTCGCGGTGAGCATCAACGGCACTCTCACCGGCCTCGACATTGCAGCACAGCCGTTCTCCGGCTATCCGATAAACCACGAGGAAAACCTCTGGCGCAGCGCCGCCTTTGCCGACCTGAACGGCGACGATGTGCCCGAGGTCGTCTGGGCGAGCCGCATGGGTGCGATGGGCGCCTGGTCTCTCGACGGCACCGAGCTGTTCCGCTATGACGACTGCACCGACCTGCTCATCACGCCGGTTGTGGCGGACGTTGACGGTGACGGCTTTTTTGAAGTGATAAGCATCGGGCTCGACGGCCAGCTCTATGTCCTTTCTCACGAAGGCGACCTGCAGGCTGGTTTCCCCGTGCAGATTGGCACGGTGGCCAGCGACATCTGCGCCTCAGATCTCGATGACGATGGCGCTGCCGAGATTCTTCTGGGCGACCTTGACGGCAACCTCCACGCCATTCGCGGCGACGGCTCGAGCTTCGACAACTTCCCGCTTTCATTCGACGCCGGGGTGGGTGCAGGCCCCATTTCGCTGGGCAATGGCCGCATCGTGCTGGGCACGCAGGATAACTCCCTACAGATTGTGAGCTACGAGGGAGAACTGCTGAGCGCCCTTGCTCTCGAAGGCCGCATCGCCGGCAGCGCCATCGCCGCCGACTTCGTTCCCGGCCACGGCGCCGAGATCGCTTTCGCCACCCAGAATGGCCGACTCTACATCTGTAACCAATACGGCAGCCCGCTACCCGGATGGCCGGTCAACATCGGTGGCACTATCCTCTATCCGCCGCTGGCCGCCGACATCGACGGTGACGGCGAGGTGGAGTTAATCCAGTTTACCGGCCTGTCGAACCTCTACGTTTTCAACGCCGACGCCAGCGAGGTGGCTTTCTCGCCAGTACCGGTGAACCTCGTGGGCAACACGCCCGCCAGCATAGCCGACATGGACGGCGATGGCGATGCCGAGATCGTTTGCGGCGTTTCCAGCGGGGCGCTCATCATCGACTGCAAGCTGCCTCTGGGCGAAGATATGCCCTGGACGACCTTTCGCGGCAACCTGCGTCGCACAGCCTGCTACACCGACATGAACACCAATCCCGCCGGTGACGATGAGCTGGCGCCACTGCGCACCGAACTGACCGGCAACCACCCCAACCCGTTCAATCCGACGACAACTATCGCGTTCAGCCTGGCCAAGCCCTCTCACAGCACACTGTGCGTGTATAACATTCGCGGCCAGCTTGTGCGTACGCTCGTGAACGGATACCGCGCAGAGGGCAGCCATTCGGTGGTTTGGCAAGGCGACGACGACAATGGCCGTCCGGTGGCCTCGGGGGTGTATTTCTCGCGTCTGCGCGCCGGTGGCGTCTCCGACGTGCGTAAGATGCTGCTGCTGAAGTAGCCTGACATAAGACAGGGGCGGCAGACCGGGGTTCTTGGGCTTTCATCCCTTGTTCACAGAAAACAGCGGGAGGCTTTTGCCTCCCGCTGTCATATTCGTCAGTTATGCCTGCGTTTACTATGTGATTTTCATCACCTTTGCTGCGCAGACTTTGTATTCCGGTATCTTGGCCATGGGGTCGATGGCGGGGTTCGTCAGGCGGTTTGCCGGAGCCTCTGCGTAATGGAAAGGCACATAGACTACGCCTTTGCTGATACGCTTGGTGACAAACGCCGGTACCTCGATCTCGCCACGCCGAGACTTCACGATCACCTTTTCGCTGTTGCCGATGCCAAGCGCCTCGGCGTCATGCACCGAGATCATCACCATCGGCCCGGCGAGGTTGTTCAGGCCTTCGGTGCAGCGCGACATCGTGCCGGTGTGGAAATGCTGCAACACGCGGCCTGTGGTCAGGATGAGCGGATATTCGTCATCGGGCAGCTCATTCGGCTCGATGAACGGTATCGGACGCATGAAGCCCTTGCCGCGTGCGAACTTGCCAACGTGCAGTATGGGTGTGCCCGGATGTTCGGTGGTGGGGCAGGGCCACTGAAGCCCCTGGCGTCCCACGCGCTCCCAGGTGATGCCGCCGTATGACGGCGCCAGCTCGTTGATCTCCTTCGTGATGTCCTGCACACAGGTGTAGTTCCACTCGGAACCCATAGCGCAGGCGATGTCGCGGATGATCTCCCAGTCCTGTCGGATGCCGGGGAGCGGCTCGATTGCCTGGTTGACCCGTTGAATGCGACGCTCGGTATTGGTGAAGTGCCCAGTCTTCTCTGCGAAGGAGGCGGCAGGAAGCACGACAGTGGCGTATTGCGCCGTTTCGGTGAGGAACATATCCTGCACCACCACGAACGGGCAGTTCTCGAAGGCCTTGATGACATGCGTCTGGTCAGGATCGGACAGCATCGGGTTTTCGCCCATGATGTACATCGCTTTGACCGAGCCGTCATAGGCGCCGTCGATCATCTCCGTGATGGTGATGCCGACTTTGTCCGACAACTCGACGCCCCAGGCTGCTTCAAACTTGGCCTTGGCGGCCGGGTCCGCCACCTTTTGGTAGGCGGGATACACGTTGGGCAGTCCGCCCATATCGCAGGCGCCCTGCACGTTGGACTGGCCACGCAGCGGATTCACGCCGCCACCGGGTTTGCCCATGTTGCCGCAGAGCATCTGTATGTTAGCCGTTGACATTACGTTGTCGCGGCCTGTGGTGTGCTGGGTGATGCCCATCGCGTAGTAAAGCCCAGCCGTCTCAGCTTTGCCATACAGTTCGGCGATTTGCACCAGCGTGTCCGCCGGAACGCCGGATATGCGTTCGACGTTTTCGGGCGAGTAGTCGTCCTTCATCACTTCGGCCTTGAACTCCTCGAAGTTCTCGCAGCGCTCGGCGATGAATTCCTTGTCTTCCCAGCCGTTCTTGATAATGACCTGCATGATGCCGTTGAGAACGGCCACGTCACTACCCGGGCGTTGCGCCACATAGATTTCGGCGAGGTCGGCGAGATCGATCTTTTTGGGATCGATGACAATGAGCTTTGTGCGCCCTTCCCGTATCCCCTGCTTCATGTAAGCGGCGAGAACGGGGTGCGCGGCAGTGGTGTCGGAACCGATAACGAGTATGACGTTCGCTTCCTTGATGCCAGCAATGTTGTTGGTCATTGCACCACTTCCAAACGAGGCAGCCAGACCGGCCACCGTTGAGCTGTGACAAAGCCTCGCACAGTGATCGACGTTATTCGTCCCAACCTCCCTGCGCACAAACTTCTGGAACATATAGTTCTCTTCGTTGGTCACCTTTGCCGAGGCCATGGCTACAAAAGCGCCGGGGCCATGCTCGGTTTTCACCTTCTTGAACTCACTGGCCACCAGCGCGATGGCTTCGTCCCAAGTGGCAGGTTCGAGCTTTCCATCCTTGCGGATGAGAGGGGTCGTCAGGCGTTTGGGATCGTGCACGAAGTCGAATCCGAACCGGCCCTTGAGGCAGGTCATGCCGCGGTTTGTCTCGGCATCCTCGACACCCGTGACGCGAACGATACGGTTTGTCTTGCGGTTGATGTGCAGGTTCAGACGACAACCGACGCCACAGTAGGGGCATATGGTCTCTACGGTGTCCAGTTCCCACGGGCGAC
Source organism: Candidatus Cloacimonadota bacterium (assembly GCA_021108395.1). Taxonomy (GTDB): domain Bacteria; phylum Cloacimonadota; class Cloacimonadia; order Cloacimonadales; family JAIOQZ01; genus JAIOQZ01. The sequence goes on along the minus strand of JAIOQZ010000024.1, from coordinate 8,742 downwards.
CCTGGCCAACAGCGCGTTTGTCGATGATAGCGCCTACCGGGCAAAGCTGAAGACATTCGCCGCATTGCACGCATGTCGATTCGCCCATTGGAAGGTCGAAGTCGAACGCGATACGGGTATCGAATCCACGCGCCGACGTCGAGATCACTTCGTTGACAACGGTTTCGTTGCAGCCGGCCACGCAACGGCCGCAACTGATGCACTTCGAGCGGTCCACGCAAATGAACTCGCTACTGACATCGACTTCCTCGTCGGGGATGTCAAATTGTACGGATGGGCGTTCGATGCCCAGGAAGTAGCACACATCCTGGAGCTCGCACATGCCGTTCTGCTCGCAGGCGAGGCAGTCGTGACGGCCTGAGGCGAGAATCAGGTTGGCAATTATCCGTTGGGTCTCCCGCACGATCGGTGTGTCGGTGCGGACTGTCATGTTCTCGGCGACTTCGGTGTTGCACGCGGTCTTCAGAACCTGCTGCCCCTCTACTTCCACGATGCAGATGCGGCAGTTGCCTGCGGCGCCTACTTTCTCGTGATAACAGAGTGTGGGGATATAAATCCCTGCGGTTCGAGCCGCTTGCAGGATTGTTTGACCTTTTGGGACATCTAAGACTGCCCCGTCGATCGTTACCCGCATCACGATCCTCCTGTTTACGATTAGCGTTGGTTTGTCAATATAGTCTCGAATGATAAAAACATCTACACTGGATAATCAATTATTGATTACAGATTGAACGGTGTCAAGCAGATTATTCAGCACGAAGTTACAGAAAGAGTCTCAGTGCATCGTGAAAGTGTTTTATTGCGCAAAAAAAAGCAGATGAAAGGATAAAGGCAGTTATAGCGCTTCTGTGCAGCTTGTTACCTCAGGCATCGGTGTCGTCGGCGTCTTCCGGCGCGACGGCCTGCCATGCGAGCTGTTATAGGGAGGGTGCGAATCAGCGTTTTATAGAAAGGCGCTTGTAGTTTCCTATCAGTTCACTCATTAGGATTATTTCTTGATTATTACTACGATCCCCTGAAACGGTTGTGACATAGTAATATCTGGAATCCGATGTAACCGGCGCTGTCCACACATTGTCAGTGAACGAGCCCGTCTCATCAATGGTGAAGGGGCCTTCAGGACTGTCTGACGAATAGACCACATACGTATTGCGCTCCGATCCACCGCATTCAACGTTCACATGGTCATCTTCGATGGATATGCTCACTTCAGGCGGCTCTGGCGCTTGGTAGAATGGATAGGCACCCATATCGAGTCTTGTTCCGTCCGGGTCGGTCGCTCCCGGATAACCAGTGTCGATACAGGGGGAGTTTTCCGTTAATTGATAGTATTCGGGATCAGCGCCGGCGAACATCGGATTGCTCGATATATTGCCGTCTCCGGGAAAAAGGAAGTCTTCAACATCGCAGTACATGATCGTGTATCTACTATATTCCAGAAAGACCTGAGTTGACGTATTGCCCCATACGATCGTGTTTCCGATGGTGGGGTTGCAGGTTATATCGCCGAAGATGCCACCGCCGCCGCCATAGCTCGTGTCTTCGACAATATTATCGACAATGGTGTTGTTGCACAACGAGGGATAACAGCTCTGATACATCATGACCCCGCCACCGAAGTCCTGTGCTGTGTTATGGGAAATCAACGAGTAATTGATCTCAGCGTGGGAATTGTTGAGGTAAATACCTCCCCCTCCACCAGCGTGGTTGTTGGTGATAACACAGGTATCGACCAGAACATTGGAATACTGACAGAAGATACCTCCGCCCACGCAATCCGGCCAGGCGCCATTCGCCCTTCCTCGTTCTATTTTGCAGTTGACCAGGCATGAACGTCCCAGTCCGCTGGCATTGTTGTTGATGAACCGCAAACCACCCCAGCCGGTTGTACTGTCTTCCGCAGTAAAGAATACATTCATGTTTTCCGTGCCCGAAGCGAGCAGTTTGCCATATACGGTGAAGCTGTAATGCCCGGTGAAAATCACGTTGACCCCCGCTTCGATGGTGAGGGTCGAGGTGGAATCCACCTCGATGTCTCCATGGATCATGTAGGGGCCGTTGTCCAATGTCCAGGTTCCCGAGACGGAACCCGCTGCGATATTTGTGGAATCAGAGTAAGAACGGCAGGAGTAGCCATCCAGTTGCAATTGGTAAATTTCGTACATCCTCACGACAGTTTTATTAATTACTACACCGTCAGTAACAGCAACTGCCTCTGCTACTTCAACATACTGATTATCCGGATCGTCTTCTATTCTCGCATAGCACAGTCGTGCATGAGCGCTCGCAATGAAAGCGTCTCCCGGTTGCACTTGTTGACCGGTTATTTCGTTCGATATCGAGGTCAGATAACCGCATCCGCAATTCGGCATAGCTGTTTCAGGCAGTTCCCAGCATCGTCCCACAAACCCGGAACAGTCGATACCGGCGGCCCAGGATAATGAACTGGGTGGATCCGGCGCATAATGAATACTATGAGCTCCGGGACCTTTGCCCCCGTTTTCGTAATCATCGTTCCATTGCTCGATTGCGTCTTTTCCTCCATAATGATAGGGCATACCCGTTATTGTAACGCCAATACTATCGACCCAGTCGCATGGGTGCGATTGGGTGTATCCTTGATGTGGGTCTCCAGACGTTGTGTAATTGTTCATGACATTAGCTTCATAAACCGTCCATTCCAGATTGAGATAATCGTTGGCTATATCAAATGAGACAGAGGAAAGACTGCTGCAGCAAATCGCTGTTATCGCCAGGATGCACATTCCCCTTCTCATTGTTCAACCCTTATTCTTTCCCATTTGATGAACTGGATACTTTCTTCTGTGATCAATATATGATAAATACAGCCATCTCTTGAAATTACCAGATTGATTATATCAATCAGATGTATTCCATGGGTGAAGTGGTAATCAAACTCTACGTTTGTGTGGATAAAAGCGCCTTCTCTGGTTGTAATCCCAAGTTCTGTAGCCATTAAAGGACCTTTCAGGTTTTCAATATAGAAGTGGAAATTATTATCATAACCCAGAAAACGATAACCAATTCCAGTGGGCCATATTTTGCTTAGATCTACTTTCTTGAAATCGAAATCGAATAAGTCGGCTCCAGCGATGCTATACTCATTGTCGAACAGTTGAAACCTACAGAAGTTTACGCGTTGCGGGTTATTGTTGCTTAAAAATCCATAGTCGCCATTTGTATTTTCAATGAAGCTCAACCCGTAATATCTTGAATTTCTTGTCCTGATTCGGTGATAATCAACGAGCTCGAGTTCCCTCGTGTATCTTCTTATGCATGGCACACGTAAATCCCCGCTCATAGTGTAGATCATGCCATCGTGGTATCCGAGAAAGCGGATGGCGTCTCCTACGCCGCCTTCGTACTTCGATGAACAGAGATAGTTTCCATCTTTATCGAATTTTTTGATGATGTTCTTTCTTCGCGTCAGTACGTATACGTTCTCGTCCTCGTCGATCGTGAAGCTTGTTGGCCCTGAATCAAGTTCTTCGTATCCATCCGGCGCCAGTATCAGACCGAGTTGGTTCTCCGCTTCGCCCATCGGAAGCTCAACCACGGTCTTTTCGTATATCCAGGTTTCCGCCGCAATGAGGCTGCATATCAGCAAGAGAGCAAAGGCAAATACGGACTTCATGGTTCCTCCAGAGAATTTGAGGTTATATCATTCAGTATTTCATGAATTCTTTTTCACATAGATTATAAATTCTGTTTCATAAATGTCAAGAAAATTATCGCCAGGATGCACATTTCCCTTCTCATTGTTCAACCCTTATTCTTTCCCATTTGATGAACTGGATACTCTTTTCTGTGATCAATATGTGATAAATACAGCCATCTCTTGAAATTAATGGATGGATTCTGTCATAGAAATTTACTCCATGGTTGAAGCTGAAATCAAACTCGACATTTGTATGGATAAAAGCGCCTTCTTTGGTTGCGATACCAAGTTCAGAAGTCATCAAACGACCTTTCAGGTTCTCTATATAAAAAACACAGTTATCATCGAAATTCAGAAATCTATATCCAAGTCCAGTGGGCCATGCATTTTCCAAGTCAATTTTCGCATATTCGAAATCGAACAGGTTTGTGTTCCTAAGAGCGTATTGGCCATTTACAAGCTCCATCAAGCTAAGTCTAACATTTTGAGGATTATTGTTTGTAATTAAGCCTAATTCTCCTTTCGGATTTACCAAAAAAGCCAATCCACTAAGGTTTTCGTCTCCTGGCTTGACTTTATGACAATCGATGAATTCAAGATCCCTCGTGTATCTCCGAATATAAGGATTACTCGATCCCCAACTCATAGTGTAGATCATACCGTCATGGTATCCGAGAAAACGGATGGCCCCCCCTGCGTTTCTTTCGTATTCCGATGAACAGATGTAATTCCCGTATCTATCGAATTTTTTGATGATATCTTTCCTTCGAGTTATTACATAAATGTTCTCGTCCTCATCGATCGTGAAACTTGTCGGACCTTCGTCCATTCCTTCGTCCATTCCTTCGCAGCATTCCGGAGCAAGCCGCAGACTCAATTGGTTATCCGCCTCACCCATCGGAAGCTCGACCACGGTCTTTTCGTATATCCAGGTTTCCGCCGCAATGAGGCTGCATATCAGCAAGAGAGCAAAGGCAAATACGGACTTCATGGTTCCTCCATTAGAATTTAGTAACAATGTCCTATAACTCAGGAACACTTTTTCACTTGGATTATAGAGTATGCATCCCTGTATGTCAAGAGTTTTTTATACTAATTACTTCAAGGTTAACAACAGCAACTGCCTCTGCTGCTTCAACATACTGGTTATACCTGTCATCCTCTATTCTCGCATAGCACAGTCGTGCATGAACGCTCGCAATGAAAACGTCTCCCGGTTGCACTTGTTGACCGGTTACTTCGCTCGATATCGAGGTCAGATAACTGCATCCGCAATTCGGCATAGCTGTTTCAGGCAGTTCCCAGCATCGTCCCACAAACCCGGAACAGTCGATACCGGCGGCCCAGGATAATGAACTGGGTGGATCCGGCGCATAATGAATACTATGAGCTCCGGGACCTTTGCCCCCGTTTTCGTAATCATCGTTCCATTGCTCGATTGCGTCTTTTCCTCCATAATGATAGGGCATACCCGTTATTGTAACGCCAATACTATCGACCCAGTCGCATGGGTGCGATTGGGTGTATCCTTGATGTGGGTCTCCAGACGATGTGTAATTGTTCATGACATTAGCTTCATAAACCGTCCATTCAAAATTGAGATAGTCTTCCGCCAGTTCCAGCGACAGAGCAGAAACCACTGCAAATCCCATTACAAAAAGGATTGTATATGTTGTTCTTCTCATTGTTCAACTCCCGTCTTCTGCCATCGAATGAGTTCAATATTATCTTCGGTAACTAACAGGTTGTAAACAATTCCGCTCTTTGAAACAACAGGATAAATCCTGTCATAGAAATGAATGCCATGCACAATATGTGAGTCGAACACTACATCCGTGTATATGAAGTCACCGTTTTCAGTTATTATACCGAGCGCGGTCGCGGTCAGTGGGGCAATTAAGTTCTCGATGTACAGATTATTGTCTCTATCATGATTGATGAATCGATAACCTATATTTGTAGCCCACTTTTCTTTCAGATCAACTGGCCGATATTGAAAATCGAATAAATCCATTCGTTGTAAGCTGTATTGATTATTGTTCAATACCAATTCGGTGGCTCCTATTGCTCTCGGGTCACTATTTCTGAGTAACCCGAAGTTCCCTGAATTGTTTTCAATGAAACTCAGTCCAGTAAAGCTTCCTTCCTGTTTTCTCACCTTATGACAATCAACGAGCTCAAGCTCCCTGGTGTATCGTCTTATATATGGCGCACGTGAATCACCACTCATCGTGTAGATCATACCGTCATGGTATCCGAGAAAACGGATGGGCCCCCCTGCGTTTCTTTCGTATTCCGATGAACAGATGTAATTCCCGTATCTATCGAATTTTTTGATGATATCTTTCCTTCGAGTTATTACATAAATGTTCTCGTCCTCATCGATCGTGAAACTTGTCGGACCTTCGTCCATTCCTTCGTCCATTCCTTCGCAGCATTCCGGAGCAAGCCGCAGACTCAATTGGTTATCCGCCTCACCCATCGGAAGCTCGACCACGGTCTTTTCGTATATCCAGGTTTCCGCCGCAATGAGGCTGCATATCAGCAAGAGAGCAAAGGCAAATACGGACTTCATGGTTCCTCCATTAGAATTTAGTAACAATGTCCTATAACTCAGGAACACTTTTTCACTTGGATTATAGAGTATGCATCCCTGTATGTCAAGAGTTTTTTATACTAATTACTTCAAGGTTAACAACAGCAACTGCCTCTGCTGCTTCAACATACTGGTTATACCTGTCATCCTCTATTCTCGCATAGCACAGTCGTGCATGAACGCTCGCAATGAAAACGTCTCCCGGTTGCACTTGTTGACCGGTTACTTCGCTCGATATCGAGGTCAGATAACTGCATCCGCAATTCGGCATAGCTGTTTCAGGCAGTTCCCAGCATCGTCCCACAAACCCGGAACAGTCGATACCGGCGGCCCAGGATAATGAACTGGGTGGATCCGGCGCATAATGAATACTATGAGCTCCGGGACCTTTGCCCCCGTTTTCGTAATCATCGTTCCATTGCTCGATTGCGTCTTTTCCTCCATAATGATAGGGCATACCCGTTATTGTAACGCCAATACTATCGACCCAGTCGCATGGGTGCGATTGGGTGTATCCTTGATGTGGGTCTCCAGACGTTGTGTAATTGTTCATGACATTAGGTTCATAAACTGTCCATTCCAGATTGAGATAATCGTTGGCAATATCAAATGAGACAGAGGCGAGGCTGCTGCAACAAATCGCTGTTATCGCCAGGATGCACATTCCCCTTCTCATTGCTCTACCCTCATTCTTTCCCATTTGATGAACTGGATACTCTCTTCTGTGATCAATATATGATAAATACAGCCATCTCTCGATATTACCGGATTGATTCTATCAATCAGATTTACTCCATGGTTGAAGCTGAAATCAAACTCTACATTTGTGTGGAAAAAAGCGCCTTCTCTGGTACTAATTCCAAGTTCAGAAATCATTAAAGGGCCTTTCAGGTTTTCAATATAGAAGTGGAAATCATTATCATAATCCAGAAAACGATAACCAATTCCAGTGGGCCATATTTTGCTTAGATCTACTTTCTTGAAATCGAAATCGAATAAGTCGGCTCCAGCGATGCTATACTCATTGTCGAACAGTTGAAACCTACAGAAGTTTACGCGTTGCGGGTTATTGTTGCTTAAAAATCCATAGTCGCCATTTGTATTTTCAATGAAGCTCAACCCGTAATATCTTGAATTTCTTGTCCTGATTCGGTGATAATCAACGAGCTCGAGTTCCCTCGTGTATCTTCTTATGCATGGCACACGTAAATCCCCGCTCATAGTGTAGATCATGCCATCGTGGTATCCGAGAAAGCGGATGACGTCTCCCACGCCGCCTTCGTACTTCGATGAACAGAGATAGTTTCCATCTCTATCGAATTTCTTTATGATGTTCTTCCTTCGCGTCCGTACATATACGTTCTCGTCCTCGTCGATCGTGAAGCTTGTTGGCCCTGAATCAAGCGCTTCGTATCCATCCGGCGCCAGTATCAGACCGAGTTGGTTCTCCGCTTCACCCATCGGAAGCTCGACCACGGTCTTTTCGTATATCCAGGTTTCCGCCGCAATGAGGCTGCATATCAGCAAGAGAGCAAAGGCAAATACGGACTTCATGGTTCCTCCATTAGAATTTAGTAACAATGTCCTATAACTCAGGAACACTTTTTCACTTGGATTATAGAGTATGCATCCCTGTATGTCAAGAGTTTTTTATACTAATTACTTCAAGGTTAACAACAGCAACTGCCTCTGCTGCTTCAACATACTGGTTATACCTGTCATCCTCTATTCTCGCATAGCACAGTCGTGCATGAACGCTCGCAATGAAAACGTCTCCCGGTTGCACTTGTTGACCGGTTACTTCGCTCGATATCGAGGTCAGATAACTGCATCCGCAATTCGGCATAGCTGTTTCAGGCAGTTCCCAGCATCGTCCCACAAACCCGGAACAGTCGATACCGGCGGCCCAGGATAATGAACTGGGTGGATCCGGCGCATAATGAATACTATGAGCTCCGGGACCTTTGCCCCCGTTTTCGTAATCATCGTTCCATTGCTCGATTGCGTCTTTTCCTCCATAATGATAGGGCATACCCGTTATTGTAACGCCAATACTATCGACCCAGTCGCATGGGTGCGATTGGGTGTATCCTTGATGTGGGTCTCCAGACGTTGTGTAATTGTTCATGACATTAGGTTCATAAACTGTCCATTCCAGATTGAGATAATCGTTGGCTATATCAAATGAGACAGAGGAGAGACTGCTGCAGCAAATTGCTGTTATCGCCAGGATGCACATTTCCCTTCTCATTGTTCAACCCTTATTCTTTCCCATTTGATGAACTGGATACTCTCTTTTGTGATCAATATATAAGACCTTTGCATAAAGAGCAATAAAGTTGCAAGAAATCCTAATTAGCACTGGACAGAAATACTGAATTGCGATACAAGTCCCTTAAACATAAGGAGCTTACTATGGCAAACAACTGGTTTTCGCAGAACATTATTGAGCAAAGACTGAAAAATG
>JAIOQZ010000014.1 GCA_021108395.1 Candidatus Cloacimonadota bacterium | reverse complement strand
GGGGAACCACGTGCATTTTTCTTCATCGATACTGAACGCGATTCGGCGCAACGCTCTATCTCTCGCTGCCCGTGACGACTACAGAGTCGTCAGGCCGCGCATGTAGGGACGCAATACTTCGGGAACCTCAATCGTTCCATCATCACGTTGATACGTCTCGACAATGGCCGGAAAAATGCGCGAAGTGGCCAGTCCCGAACCGTTGAGCGTGTGAACAAACGCTACCTTCCCCTCGCTATTGCGATAGCGGATGCCCATGCGGCGCGCCTGGAAGTCGCGGAAGTCACTCAGCGAGCTGACTTCGAGCCAGCGTCCGGCGCCCGGTGACCACACCTCGATGTCATAGGTGACGTGTGAGGCGAAACTGAGATCGCCGGTGGCAAGCCTGAGAATGCGGTAGGCCAGCCCCAGTTGGCGCGTGATGAACGCCGCCTCCTCGATCATCTCCTCGAGTGCCTGCGAAGAATCCTGCGGCTCTGTCAGTCGCACCATCTCGACCTTGTTGAACTGGTGCAGGCGCAGCAGCCCCTTGGTCATCTTGCCGTAGCTGCCGGCCTCGCGACGGAAATTGGGCGTGAACGCTACATACTTGCGCGGCAGGTCGTCCAGCGGCAGAATCTCGCCAGAGTGAAAGTTGGTCAACGGTACCTCGGACGTGGGAATAAGGTACAGGTCGTCGCTGGCAATGTGATACATATCGTCGGCCATCTTGGGCAGTTGCCCCGTGCCTGTCATGGCGGCGGTGTTCACCAGCAATGGCGGGATGATCTCGGTGTAGCCGTGCCGCGTGATGTGCGTGTCGAGCATGAACTGCACCAGAGCGCGCTCCAGCAGTGCCCCGTTCCCTGTATAGACCGGAAAGCCAGTGCCGGACAGCTTGGCCCCGCGGGCGAAATCGACCAGTCGGTGCGCCTCGCAGAGGGCGAGGTGATCCTGCGGGGTGAAGTCGAACTCGCGCGGCGTTCCCCACTCGCTGACGAGGGCGTTGTCCGCCTCGCCGCCGACGGGAACGTCCTTGCGGGGAATGTTGGGGATGGTGAGCAGCAGGCGTTGCAATTCGGTGTCCAGCACTGCCAGCTGCGAGCCCAGCTGGCGCACAGTGCCAGCAATTTTTTTCATACTTGCCAGTAGGTTACTTGCATCCTGCCCATTCTTCTTGCAAAGGCCAATCCCTTTCGAGACGCGGTTCTGGTCAGCGCGCAATGTATCGAAATCGTGCTGTTTGTGGCGTTTTGCTTCATCCAGCCCCAGTACGCGGTCGATGTCAGCATTCTCGCCTTTGTCGGCCACAGCTTTGCGAACCACGTCCGCGTGTTCGCGAATGAATTTCAGGTCAAGCATTGTATATCAGGTCTCCTTCGAGAATTACTTTGTCAGCTTGATGGCCGCCTCGATCATCGTCTTGAACTTGCCGATGTCGAGTGAAGCGCCGCCGATGAGAGCGCCGCCGATGTCGGCCTGGCTCATCAGTTCGTCGATGTTGCCGGGATTGACGCTGCCGCCGTAGAGGATGGGCACAGACGCGGCGATGTTGGCGTCGTAGCGCTCGGTCAGCCAGCCTCGGATGAACGCGTGCGCCTCCTGCGCCTGAGCGGGAGTGGCTGTCTTGCCAGTGCCAATGGCCCATACAGGCTCGTAGGCGACCAGGAAGCCCTGCTCGGCGTCGATGCCCGCGAAGCAGCCCTCGAGCTGAGCGCGCAGCACATCGATGGTCTGTCCGTCGGTGCGCTGGTCTTCGGTTTCGCCGATGCACACTATCGGGATAATCTTGCGTTCCTGCAACACCTTGATCCTGGCGTTGACAGCTTCGTCGGTCTCGGCATGAAATTTGCGGCGTTCCGAATGCCCCACGATACAGAAATCCACCTCGAGCGATTCGAGCATGGCCGCCGAAATCTCGCCGGTGTAGGCACCCTTTTCGTGACGGCTCACATCCTGTGCGCCAACGAAGAATTCGCGTTCGTCGGCGAAGTCAGTGGCCATCTCCAGATAGACAAATGAAGGACAGACAATCACATCCACCTTGTCAAGCCGGTCACGGATTCCGTCGATGAACTCGGACAGCGCCTCGATAAAATCATCCGTCTCCTCAAAACTCTTGTGCATTTTCCAGTTGCCCGCAATGACCAATCGTTTCATTATGCTCTCCTCAGTTGATTTTGAGATACAATTATCCCAGCGAAGGTCAGACGGCAAGTTTTTTGTTAAGATGGGGCGCTGCCCCTGAACCATTAAAAGGCTCACTCCGCTTCGCTACATGACAAGCTTACCTTTTTTGAGAAAAAGGTAAGACCAAAAAGCTTTAGCGGATGCTACGCATCCTATGCACAAAACAGATTCTTGTGACACAAAAGATACGCAGTATCCGCCAAAAGTTTTTGATCCAAACTTTTTGCAAAAAGTTTGGTGGGGTTCAGGGGCAGCGCCCCTGCCTCTTACGGCGCGAGTAGTGTGAAGATTACAATTGCCGTGCCGGGGAACCCTGTCACAGAAGCGAAGACACTGTAATTACCGGGTGTATCGCCTGCGGTAACGTGGTTCACGCATGTGCCGTCGGCATCGGTGGTCAGCGAATCGGCTTCGAGCGCAAGGTCGGACGTGAAGGTTACAGTCTGGTCTGCGATGTTGTCAGAGTTGCTTTCGAGCTGCGCGGTGATGGTTATCTGCGATACGCCGTCGGCGAGGGCCGATTCTGGGTCGGCGCTAACGGTGATTCTGGGGCAATCGGTGACGGTGAGCGTGATGCTCTGATGTACCGAGGGGAACTTGTCCATGCTCGCGTCAATCAGTACGCTGCCCCAGGTTGAATCGGTAACGGTGAATTCAGCATGTGCCACGCCGTTGGTGTCTGTACGAGCGTATTCGTTGCTGCCCTGGCCGATAAGATTTCCCCTGGTGTGGTCGTAGGTGAAATTGATCTTCTCGTCGATGGTGACGGCGTCTTCGCCATCGAGAACAACCGTGAGATTGCAGAAATTCATATCGGGAGCGGTGTTGGTAAGCTCTGTAGTGTCGGACGTGAAAGTCATTGCGGGTTTCTCGTTAGCGCGATCGTCACAGGCGAGCAGAACGAGACTGAGCAGCACGACGAGGCAGGCGAGTATTGCTGTGCGCATGGGGCTATCCTTGTAGAGCTTTGATGTTGGCCTTGGCGTCGGCGCCAAACTTGGCCGAGTTTTGCAACAGCTTGAAGTCCGCGATAGCGCCGGGCTTGTCACCCAGTTTCACTTTGATTTGGGCGCGATAGTAAATGGCTGTTTCATCACCGGCGCTGTTGGAAAGAATCAGGTTCACTTTGGCCATCGATTTGTCCCAGTCACCCTGGTCGAAGTAGAGCACCATGAGCTTGGTGGCAACTTTGCTGTCATACTTGAGGCCCAGTACGCTCTCGTAGCTCGCGATTGCCTTTGGGAAGTTCTGCATACCTTCGTAGAGTGCGCCCATGTTGGTGTAGGTCTGCACCTTCTGGCTTTCGGTAGGGTCAGTGGTCAGGAAATCTTCGTAGGCTTTCACTGCGCTGGCGTTGTCGCCCAGTTCGCGGTAGATGGCCGCTATCTTCTGAATGGTATTGGCGTCGGTCTTGAGCTCGGTGGCTTTCTGATACCACTCGAGCGCTTCACGCATCTGCTCCTGCTCATAGTAGTAGCCGGCGATGCGCTTGCGGGCCGAAAAGCTTGGATTGGCCGCATCGAAAACCACGAGGCGGTCGATGGCCCGGTCTGTCTGGCCCAGCTTCTGATCATAAAGCTGGGCGATGGTTTTGACGGTTTTGTAGTCACGGGGATTGGCCGCCATTTTCGCTTCGAGCGCCTCGATAGCCTTCATATATTGTTTGCTGAAATAGTATGCCTTGAAAAGCTTCTCATTGACCCTCTCCATTTCGGTATCCATGGGAATGCCGCTGGCTTGTGCCTGCTGAAAATGCGAGATGGCTTCATCGTACTTGACGGCTGCCCCGGCTTTGTCGTTGGCGTTGAACAGTTCGTCGCCGGCGGCCTCGGCCTCGGCGCCCAGGCGCTCGGGTGGTTTGGCGCCCTGCGCCAGAAGCGCCCCTGCAAGAGCGAGCATAAGAAACAGTGTAATCGTGAAACGCATAATATACCTCCGATTCTATTGTTGTAACCAGTGACGCAAGTTGGCGCAGAGCGGCCAGCATGTCAACCATCTTTCGCTGTCGGCCACGCCTTGCCATACAGTTTATGCAATATATGTTCCTACATTGCTAACGCGCAGCATGTAAATTGTGACAGCGATGCGCACATGGAGCGCTTCATACCATGCCCCACAGGAAAAGAGCGCTTTTAACGCGCTCTGGGATGGCAGCGGCTGTGCTCTTCCACCAGGTGCGCCAGGTCGAGGTCGGTATATACCTGCGTGGTGTTGATGCTGGCGTGTCCCAGCAGCGTCTGCACCGTGCGCAGGTTCGCCCCGCCCTCGATGAGATGGGTGGCGAAGCTGTGACGAAACATGTGGGGATGTATATCGGCCGCCCAGCTCACGCCCTGCGCCAGCGCCGCGTTACGGATAATCTTCCAGACGCCCATGCGGCTCAACGCATTCCCTGAACGATTGAGGAATACGGCGTCGGTGCGAGAGTGCTTCTTCAGCCGGTCGCGGTGCAGACGCAGGTAGAGTTTCAACCAGTCCAGCGACTGACCGGCCACCGGCACGAACCGCTGTTTGCCGCCCTTACCCGATACGCGGATAACGCGCTCATCCCACATGATGTCATGCACCTGTAGTCCAAGCAGTTCGCTCACGCGCATCCCGCTGGCGTACAGCAGCTCCAACATCGCCTTGTTGCGCAGCAGCAAGGCAGCGAACGATGGCCGTTCATCCTCGGTGGGCAATCCATCGAGGAAGGCCACCATCTCTTGCGATGAGAGCACGCGAGGAACCCGACGCGGCAGTTTGGCCGAAGGCAGCAGATCCACTTGCACTGCCGGGGTCTTGCCTTCGAGGACAAGAAAAATAAAAAAGGAACGCAGAGCGCTCTGCTTGCGCGCCACCGAGCGCACCGACAGCCCCACCTCGCGCAAGTCGGCCAGGTAGCCCAGAAGATAATCAGTGGGGGCATCGGTTGCAGGTTGTGTGAGCTCGGCCAGAAAGTGTTCAACGTCGGCGAGATAGGCCACCTGGGTGTGCTCGGCCAAGCCCTTCTCAACCTGAATGTAGTAACAAAAACCGTTGAGCCAGGCGCGGTTCTTGGGCAGTAGCACGCGACCGGTCACCGCAGAATCGCCAGTGGACATGCCTACTCTTTGCGAAGCTGGTAGTTGGGAGCTTCCTTGGTCACCATCACGTCGTGGGGGTGGCTCTCTTTCAGGCCGGCGGCGCTGATCTCGATGAATCGTGCGCCGGAACGCAGCGTGTCGATGTCGGGCGCTCCCACATAGCCCATACCGGCGCGCAATCCGCCGGCAAGCTGAAAGAGAAAGTCCTTGAGCTGGCCTTTGTATGGCACCATGCCCTCGATGCCCTCGGCCACCAGCTTGCGGTCTTCGGTGGATTCCTGGAAGTAGCGGTCGCGGCTGCCGCTGCGCATAGCGCCGATAGAACCCATGCCGCGGTAAGACTTGAATCGGCGGCCATTGTAGATGACGAACTCGCCAGGGCTGTTGTCGGTACCGGCCAGCAGCGAGCCAAGCATGACGGTCTCGGCGCCGGCGGCCAGCGCCTTCACGATGTCGCCCGAAAGTTTGATGCCGCCGTCGGCGATGACGGGTACGCCTTCCTTTGCAGCCTGTTCGGCGCAGTCCATGATGGCAGTGATTTGCGGAACGCCGATGCCGGCGACAACGCGGGTGGTGCAGATACTGCCCGGCCCGATGCCGACCTTGATGGCGTCGATACCGGCGTCGAGGAGAGAACGCGCTGCATCGGCAGTGGCGATGTTGCCGGCAACCAGGTCAACGTCGAGATGACGGCGCAAGACTTCGATTGCCCTGGGGGTGTTTATGTGGTGCCCGTGCGCAGTGTCGATGACGATGACGTCTGCCTTGTGCGCAACCAGCTCCTGCGCTCGTTCGAGAAAATCGCCCGTAACGCCCACCGCCGCGCCGCACACCAACCGCCCATGCTCGTCTTTGGCGGCGTTGGGGAAAATGATATGCTTTTCGATGTCCATGACTGTAATCATGCCCATTAGCTCGCCTGCATCGTTCACGATGGGCAGTTTCTCGATGCGGTGGGTATGCAGCACCGTCTTGGCCTCTTCGAGGCTGATGCCCGCAGGCGCAGTGATGAGCCGTTCGGCGGGTGTCATCAGCTCGGAGACCTTCTTGTCGAGGTTGCTCTCGAACCGCAGGTCACGCTTGGTGAGGATGCCCACCAGACGCTTGCCTTCGATGATGGGAAACCCGCCAATGTCGTGCTGGTCTCGCAGTTGCACTGCACGGCGAATGGTGTCGCGGGGGGACAGAGTGACGGGGCTGGTAATGACGCCGCTCTCATAGCGCTTCACGCGGCGCACCTCGGCCGCCTGCTGCTCAATGCTCAGGTTCTTGTGGATGACGCCGATGCCGCCCTCTCGCGCCATCCCGATGGCCATCCCGCTCTCGGTGACTGTGTCCATAGCCGCGCTCACGATGGGCAGGTTGAGCCGTACGTTGCGACTGAACCGCGTCGAGAGATTTACTGTGGAGGGAAGCACTTCGGAGCGCTGCGGCAGCAGCAGCAGGTCATCAAAGGTGTAGCCCCTCTTTTCAATTTTGTTCATCAGTCCCCCGAGGTACTTGTGTGTGGCGCCAAACCGGCGTGTTCAATTGCACGACATTCTTGACCGCCATGACTTTTTGTCAAGCGTGATTTGCATGAAGCGACAGCTTGCGAGTGGCGCATTTCGTGCTATACTATTATTAGCGGTAAAATATCATGTTGGGAATCGGGATTAAGGGTTTGTCGAAATCAGGATTCGCAGGATTCAAGATATTTTCAGGATAAGAGTTAGGAAAGAAAGTGAACGCCTTTTAGCTCTAAATCCTGCAAATGTTCCAAATCCTGAAAATCATGATTCAGAACATTGAGAAAATTACGAAAGAGAAAAAAACGCGGATATGCCTGCATTATGTCAGGAATGTGTTGACAGGATTCAAGCTCAAGCGAAAATATGTAACTGCAATCAATACTCTATGTAGTATGTTTACAATAAGTTAGGAGGAGCAATGACCCACGACGTGAAACGAGTTTACCTGTTTGGCAACGGCCAGGCAGAGGGCAAAGCCGACATGAAAAACCTGCTGGGTGGCAAAGGCGCCAACCTGGCGGAGATGAACCGCATCGGCGTTCCCGTACCAGCAGGCTTCACCATCACCACCGAAACCAGTATCGAATATACCGAGTTGGGCAAAGACAAGCTCACCGCCCTGCTTCGCAACGAAGTGAAGGACGCAATAACACACACCGAAAACATCATGGGTTCGCGGTTTGGCGACCGTAAGAACCCGCTGCTCGTCTCGGTGCGCTCCGGCGCTCGCGTCTCCATGCCCGGCATGATGGACACCGTGCTCAATCTCGGCCTCAACGACGACGTTGTTATGGGCATGATAGAGAAAACCGGCAACCCCCGCTTCGTGTGGGATTCCTACCGCCGCTTCGTGCAGATGTACGGCAGCGTTGTCCTGGAACTCAAGCCGGAGAACAAGGAAGACATCGACCCGTTCGAGGCAATCATCGAGCAGGTGAAGGAAGAGAAGAACGTCGAGGATGATCTCGACCTTACCGCCAAAGACCTCGAAGAGCTGGTGAAACGCTTCAAGGCGGCGGTGAAAGAAAAAACCGGTCATTCATTCCCCACGGACCCCTGGGAACAGCTCTGGGGCGCAGTTTACGCTGTGTTCGACAGTTGGAACAACCCACGCGCCAATGTCTATCGTCGCCTCAACGGCATCCCCGGCGCCTGGGGCACGGCTGTGAACGTGCAGGCAATGGTGTATGGCAATATGGGCGACAACTGCGCCACCGGCGTGGCCTTCACCCGCGACGCCGGCACCGGCGAGAACATCTTCAACGGCGAGTTCCTGGTCAACGCCCAGGGCGAAGACGTGGTGGCAGGCACCCGCACGCCGCAGCAGATCACGCTCGAGGGCGCACGCCGCTGGGCCAGGCTGGCGGAAATCGATGAGGAAGAGCGCAAGGTAAGCTTCCCTTCGCTCGAAGAGCTGATGCCCGAGATATACCGCGAGCTCGACGCGACTCAGCATAAGCTGGAGAACCACTACAAAGACATGCAGGACATTGAGTTCACCATCCAGGACGGCAAGCTGTGGCTGCTGCAAACGCGCACTGGCAAACGCACCGGCGCCGCCATGATCAAGATTGCCATGGACATGCTTTCCGAGAACTTCATCGATAAAGAAACCGCGCTGATGCGCTGCGAGCCAGCCAAGCTGGACGAACTGCTGCATCCGGTGTTCGACCCCGCCGGCCTGGCGCAGGCCAAAGTGTTGGCCAAGGGCCTGCCGGCCTCGCCCGGCGCAGCCACCGGCAAGATCGTCTTCTTTGCCGACGAGGCCGAGACGATGGTGGCCGCCAACAGCGACGAGCGCGTCATCCTGGTGCGCATCGAAACCTCGCCCGAAGACCTCGCCGGCATGCATGCGGCGCGCGGCATCCTCACCGCTCGCGGCGGCATGACGAGTCACGCTGCCGTGGTGGCGCGCGGCATGGGCAAGTGCTGCATTTCCGGCGCGGGCAAGATCAAAATCGACTACCGCGCCCGTCTGATGGTCATCGACGGCGTCACCTACAAAGAAGGCGACTGGCTCAGTCTCAACGGCTCGACCGGTGAGGTGCTCGATGGCCAGGTGCCAACCCGCGACCCCGAACTCTCCGGCGACTTTGGCCGCCTCATGGATCTGTGCGACCGTTTCAGCGAGATGCGTGTGCGCACCAACGCAGACACGCCCAACGACAGCCTGGTGGCGCGCAACTTTGGAGCGCAGGGTATCGGGCTGTGCCGCACCGAGCACATGTTCTTCGAGGGTGAGCGCATCAAGGCGGTGCGCGAGATGATATTGGCCGAGAGCGAAGCCGACCGCCGCAAGGCGCTGGACAAGCTCCTGCCCATGCAGCGCACCGACTTCGAGGGCATCTTCGAGGCGATGGACGGCCTGCCCGTCACCATCCGCTTGCTCGACCCGCCGCTGCATGAGTTCGTGCCGCACGAGCCGGAAAACCAGGCGGAGATGGCCCGTGAGATGGGCATCGAACCGGCGCAGGTGAAAGAACTGGTGGACTCGCTGGACGAGGTCAACCCGATGCTTGGGCATCGCGGCTGCCGCCTGGGCAACACATACCCCGAAATTACCGAGATGCAGGCGCGCGCCATCATCGAGGCGGCATTGAACGTGAAGAAGCGCGGCATCGACGTCCAGCCGGAAATCATGGTACCGCTCATCGGAACGCCGGAAGAATACAAGATGCAGGAAAAGATTATCCGCGCTACAGCCGCGAAGGTCTTCGAGGAACGCGGCGGCACGGTTGACTATCTCGTCGGCACGATGATCGAGATTCCGCGGGCGGCGCTGGTGGCCGACCTCGTCGCCGAGGAGGCCGAGTTCTTCAGCTTCGGCACCAACGACCTCACCCAGATGACGTTCGGCTTCAGCCGCGACGACATCGGCAAGTTCCTGCCCATCTACCTCGACAAGGGCCTGCTGAAGCACGATCCCTTCCAAGTGCTCGACCAGCAGGGCGTTGGCCAGCTCGTCGAGATGGCCACCCGCAAGGGCCGCGTAGCCCGTCCCGACCTCAAGGTGGGCATCTGTGGCGAACACGGCGGCGAACCAACCAGCGTCAAGTTCTGCCACAAGGTCGGTATGAACTACGTGAGCTGTTCGCCCTACCGCGTACCCATCGCGCGACTGGCCGCGGCGCAGGCGGCTGTGGAACAACGCAAGTAACAACATTTCAGAAGAGGGGGGCTTCGGCTCCCCTTTTTTTTCGATATGATCTTGCATGTTGAATCTCGTTGGTTCTCAGCGCCCCTGTTTTTTTTGTAACGCATCGCTTTTCGGTTGGTTTTGTTTTGCGAATCGCGTACTTTATCTGAGTGAACTGGCAACTGGAATGAAAAGTGCATCTAAGCGAGAATATCACATACAAGAAGGCTATTATGACAGGTACCGTTAAGTGGTTTAATTCCAACAAGGGTTATGGCTTTATCCTCGCCGAAGACGGCACGGAGTACTTCGTACACTGGAAGTCGATTGTAACCAAAAGCCCGAACGATCTGAGAGTGCTCGAACAGGACGAACGGGTTCAGTTCGACCTCATGGAAACCGAAAAGGGCAACCAGGCGATCAACGTCATCCGCCTCGACGTGCAATAGCGTCGGCCACCGCAAGAAGCATGTCCGCGTCACGAGCGAGGCCTGTTCGGCCATGTTCGTGACAGCGGCCGTATTCAGGCAGGCAGCGTGACTTTTCTCCCTACGAAGCTCTCTGGCAACACGCCGTTCGATGTCATCCTCGTCACCGGCGACGCCTACATCGACCACCCCGCCTTTGGCGCGGCGATAGTTGGCCGCTGGCTCGAATCGCACGGCCTGCGCGTGGGCGTCATCGCCCAGCCCGACTGGCGCTCCGACGCCGACTTCACCCATCTGGGCAAGCCCCGCCTGTTCTTTGGCGTAACCGCCGGCAACATCGACTCGGTGGTGGCCAACTACACACCCACCGGCAAACCACGCACCGACGACGCCTACTCGCCGGGGAACCGCGCCGGCGCCAGGCCAGACCGCGCCACCATTGTCTATGCCCAGTCGTTGCGCCGCCTCTTCCCCCGTACACCCATTGTGCTGGGCGGCATCGAGGCCAGCCTGCGACGTCTGCCTCACTACGATTTTCAGCAGCAGAAGGTTCGCAACAGCGTGCTCTTCGACAGCCGGGCCGATGCAATCGTCTATGGCATGGGCGAGCGAGCCGTCCTCGAAATCGCCGAGCGTTTGCAGCACAGCGAGCCACTCAACGATATACCGGGCACGGTGTGCAGCGTTGTTCAACCAAATGAGCCGGAACCTGTGGTTCTGCCCGGCCCCGACGATGCTCGCGACGACCTGCGCGCTCTGCATCTTGTCTTCGAGCGGCATCATCTCACCCGCACGCTATATATGCCGTTCGCAGGCCGCTGGCTGCGGCACAATCCACCAGCCGCGCCGCTAGAGACGCATGAGCTGGACGCCGTTTATGCGTTGCCGTTCGCCCGAGCGCCCCATCCTGACTACGCAGGCCAGGACATCCCCGCCTTCACCCGCATCCGCGACTCGATCACCTCACACCGAGGCTGTTTTGGCGGCTGCCGGTTCTGCGCGCTGGGCTATCACCAGGGCAAGCACATCCGCTCCCGCAGCGAGGCATCCATCCTCGCCGAAGTGAACCGCCTGGCCACAGCGCCTGCCTTTCGCGGCACCATCAGCGACATCGGCGGCCCTACGGCGAACATGTATGGCATGCGCTGCAAGCGCGACATCGCCACCACCTGTCCGCGCCCCAGCTGCCTGCAACCCGACATCTGCCCGCACCTCGACGCCAGCCACAAGTCCCTGCGCCATCTGCTGCGCCAGGCCGCCGGCCATCCTGCGGTGCAGCACCTGTTCGTGGCTTCGGGCATCCGCTTCGACCTCGCCCTGCGCGAGCCGGCCTACATCGACGACATTGCCACAAGGTTCACCGGCGGGCATCTGAAGCTGGCGCCGGAACATATCGCGCCGCGTGTGCTGTCGGCAATGGGCAAGCCCGGCGCCGGTCTCTACGAGCAGTTCTGCGCCCGCTTCAAGCAGGCGAGCGAAAAAGCCGGAAAGCAACAGTATGTGCTGCCCTACATTATGATTGGTCACCCGGGCGAAACGCTGACTGACACAATCGAACTGGCGCTTTGGCTGCATGGCCACGGCATCAGGGTGCGCCAGGTGCAGCAGTTCACCCCCACGCCCATGAGCCTGAGCACCTGCATGTACGTCACTGGCCGCGACTTTGACACAGGAGCGCCGCTGCATGTGCCGCGTGGCCGCGAACTGAGCCTGATGAAGGCGCTGGTGCAGTGGTTCCTGCCCGAAAACCGGACAAAGGTGCGCCAGGCTCTGCAACAGGCAGGGCGCGAAGACCTCATCCCCCGCCTGCTGCAACAGCCAAACCCCAGCCGCAAACACCGTCGCTGAGATTTCCGGGTTGACAGCAGCAGCCCAGCTCCGTAGCCTTCCCAAAACTTCAGCGAGGTACGATTGACCTACATTGTCCTGTTCCTGACCGGCCTCGCCGCCGGGTTCGTCAATACCCTGGCCGGAGGCGGCTCTGTGCTGGTGCTGCCCATTCTCATAACACTGGGTGGCATCCCGGCAACAGTGGCCAACGCCACCAACCGCGTGGCCATTCTGATGCAGAGCGGCTCGGGGGTGTATCACTTCCAGCGCGCCGGCAAGATAGATCTGCGCGGCAAAACCTGGCCACTCATAGCGGTTGTCATTGGCAGCGCCATTGGCACTCTGTTCGCTGTGCGGGTTAGTGACCGCCTCATGGAAATTCTGCTCGCCATCATCCTGCTGCTGGTGATAACGATGATACTTGTGCCCCGCCGCCGGCGACAAAACCGCCGCGTTCACCCTGTGGTCGAGGTTGTCGTTTTCTTCGGCATCGGACTGTATGGCGGCTTTGTTCAGGTTGGTGTCGGACTCATCATTCTGGCTGTGCTGAATCTGATCGAAAACTACGACCTCGTTCGCGCCAACGCGTTCAAGGTGACTATCGTGTTTTGCTACACGGCGCTGTCCGTGCTCATCTTCACCATCTCCGGCAAAATTGTCTGGCGCTACGGGCTAATCCTGGCGGCGGGCAACATCATCGGGGCGTGGCTGGGCGTACACTCGGCGATAAAAAGCGGTGAACGCATTGTGAAGCTGGCGCTGGTGGTGGCGGCGGCGCTGGCGAGTCTCAAACTGCTGGGAGCCATCGACTGGTTGCTGGCTCTGCTGATGCAAGCTTAGGAGGAACTGTGAAACGAATACTGCCATTTCTTGTTCTCGTCCTGTTGGTGACCTCTTGTTCTGTCGTGCCGCGTCAGTCATACAGGGGTGGCCCGGCCCGCAGCGGCTATCTTGGCGAGGCCGACATCACCAGCCTGCCGCAACCGCTGTGGCGCTTTCAGACAGACGACGCAATCTTTGCCGCGCCCGCTATCGCAGACGGCCGCGTTTTCCTCGGCTCATCCGACGGCTTTTTCTATTGCCTCGACGAGGCAACGGGCGAACTTCTGTGGAACTTCTACACCCTCGATGAAATCACCACCACCCCGGCGGTGGGAAGCGACATGGTGTTTTTCGGCTCCTGGAACGGCTTCATCTACGCGCTCGACGCCGCCACCGGCGAGCAAATCTGGCGATTCCGCACCGACTTCCTCGTGGACAGCTCGCCTCTGCTGCTCGATGGCGTCATATACTCCGGCAGCGACGACGGCAATCTCTACGCCCTCAATGCCGCCACCGGCGCCGAGCTGTGGCGCTTTGCCGCAGGGGACGCCATCACGGCCTCGCCCGCCTGCGCCGCCGATTATCCCGCCCTGGCGCATCTGCTCGTCTTTGGAAGCGTTGATGGCCACATTTACGCCTATGACCGCTTCGAGCAGGAAATTGTGTGGTCGCACGACACCGGCGCGCCCGTCACCGGAACGCCCGCAATCGTCGATGAGGCGGTATATTGCAAAGGCGCCGGGCAGCTGTATGCCATCAACGCCACTACCGGCGAAGAACTCTGGCGCAGCGAGGCAGACTTCTTCAGCGCCAATCCGGCTGTGAGCGACGGCCTCGTCTTCTGCGGCAGCTACGATGGCGCTTCGCTGCTGGCGCTGGACACGCTCGATGGCGAGGTGCGCTGGCAGTTCCAGACCGGTGGCTCTGTGTTCAGCGATCCCGTAATCAGCGGCGGCACGGTATGCTTTGGCGGCAAAGACGGCTTTTTGTATGCCCTGCGCACAGCCGACGGCGAGCCGGTATGGCGCATCCCGTTCGAGGGTGGCCTCGAAGCTTCGCCGGTCATCACCGCGAACGCGCTTCTCATTGGCGGGCTGGACGGCGCACTGTACTGCTACCGCCTGCGCTGATAAGCCGCACGATCTTCGTCACTGCCGAGCGCTGTGTTTTTTTGTTGACAATACATGCTTGCCGGGTGCAACCTTCTATAATTGTACATCGTTTTATGCATGAACCATGCTTGTGAGGAGAGAAATGCGACTGACTGGTTTGCGCTTCGTTCTGGCGATTTCGTGCCTGCTCGCCCTCGTGGTGGCAGCGTGCGCCACCGGCAGAACCACCGCTTGGGAAGGCCGCTGGTGGGAAGCCGGGGACGACACCATATACACGCTGCGACTGGAGAATAACGAACTGAGAGTGGTGGAGGCTTTCTGTCGCCAGGACAGCGAGGACTATCCAGTCCGCTCTTCTGGATGGAGAAACGACACCTTCACCTGGACAATCGATGTCCCCTCAACCGGCTACAGCGTTACCTACGAGGTGTCCAGCGTCACGCATAACTCGATGTCCGTTCGCTGGACAAACGGTTTCACGTCGGGCGAAGACATCCTGCAACGGGTGGATTCAAAGGAGTGATATGAGACAATCCGTAATTCTGCTTATTATCTTTCTAACTACAACACTCGGTGCCGTGGAACTGGCAGACTGGGCAGGGGTTTGGGTGGACACCGAAACAGACGCCCACTTCCGCATCGAGAAGCGCGGCGATGACCTGAGCGTGATTACCGCGTTCAACTATGACACCGGCGAGGTGTATCAGATTCTGCGCTCCAACTGGGACGGCATCAATGTATCCTGGACCATCTACATCCGCTCGTCCGAAGTCACCCTCACCTACACCAGCGCCCGTCTTTCCGGCGACAGCATGTACACCACCTGGCAAAACGAATGGAATAACGGCGAAGAGATATTGCAACGCAAGCAATCTGTCCTTTCCGGCTCGCTGTCCGACTATGAAGGCGTGTGGGTGGACACAGAAATTAACGTGCACATGACGGTGAAGCGGCGCGGCAATCGCCTCGAGGTGGTCTCGGCTGTCGATATGGACGACTACGAAGCCTTCGATATCATCGACCAGAGCTTCTTCAACGGCGTCCTCGACTGGACAATCTACATCCCGTCCACAGACGTGTGGATCAACTACTCGACAGTGCGTCTCGACGGCGACAAATTGAACGTCAACTGGGAAACGGAGTTTGACAAAGGCGATGAAATATTGATGCGTTTCCAGTGAGCGCACATCTCCGCAATCCTGGTGACGCCAGATAAATTTGAAAAAAGTTCTGTAACCTGCAACATGTGGCTCCATCGCGGCGGCAACCTGCCGCACGGACTGAAAACAAAGGATATGCGCTATGAGACAAATCACCGCTATTTTACTCTTGCTTACGTTTGCAACAGGCCTGACCGCCGCCACCGAGGACTGGGTCGGCCAGTGGATTGACGAGGACACGCAGACAGTCTTCACCGTCGAGTTGCGAGGGGAAACCCCCACGGTCATCTCTTCCCTCGACCTGGACGACAACACAACCAACGATGTCGTGCGCTCACAGTGGGAAGACGGCCAGCTGTCCTGGACCATCTACATCGCCGACACCGAGGTTACGCTGTCCTACAGCGGGCTGTCGATGCAGGGCGACAGGATGAATACAACCTGGCAGAATAACTGGAGCGATGGCGCCGAAACCCTCTATCGCTATGGCTTCTCCGGTGTCTGGGCAGACACCGACATCAACGTCTATAACACCATCGAGCAAACCTCGGATGGTTACATCGTCACAAGGGTGGAAGACCGTGACGACGGCATTGACTACGAGATTGGGAGCCAAAGCTATGAAGACGGCGTACTCACCTGGACGTTCAATATTTCCAGCACCGATGTGAACCTGACCTACTCGGCCAGTCGCCGCGACGGCAACACGCTCGAGGTCACCTGGGAAAACGACATGGGTAACAGCGGTGAGGACGCCCTGCATCTCGAGGGCGAAGGAGGAGGAGAAAGAGAAGGGGGAGGCGAGCCCGTCAACGCGGCTGACCTCGTGGGCGTGTGGTCAGACCCCAGCATCGACGTGCTGTTCTACATCTACATCACAGCCGGCGAACCGGCCGTCACCTTTGTTTATGACACCGACGAGATGCTCGAATATGAAGTGACCGAGCAGAGTTGGATCGACGGCGTACTCGAGTGGACCATCGATCTACCCGCAACGGTATTGACATACCGCACAACCGGCCTCGACGGGACGAGCCTGCACACCGACTGGTGGAACGACACCGGCTCATCGGGTGAGGACGATGTAATCAAAATTGACAACCCGCTGGTTTCCGCTTCCTCCATCATCGGTGAATGGACAGACACCGACATCGACATCACGTTCACCGTCGAATCAGTTCGGAGTCGGCCCACTGTGAGCAAGGCGTTCGATAACGACATCGAGAGCGAGATCGAAGTGATGGAAAGCTATTGGAGCGAAGACGGCGTACTTCGCTGGGAGATATATATCGAGGAAACGGAGGCGCACATCACCTACTGGGCGAACGCCCTGCTGAACGGCATCCTGGTGTGCACATGGGATAACGAATACGGTCATGGCATCGAGCGGCTGCGTTCGGGGGATACTGCCTGCGACGACCTTGCCGGGACGTGGATTTCCGATGGATCCAACACCGA
This sequence comes from Candidatus Cloacimonadota bacterium, assembly GCA_021108395.1. Lineage (GTDB taxonomy): Bacteria > Cloacimonadota > Cloacimonadia > Cloacimonadales > JAIOQZ01 > JAIOQZ01. Next base: position 57,117 of record JAIOQZ010000014.1, on the reverse strand, counting down.
GTACGTCATCGATGGGCACGGCGACATGTTCAGCGTCATGTCAATCGTTGACCTCGACGATGGCGAACGCTACCCTGTTCGCTCCCAGGAATACTCGGATGGCAGCCTGACTTTCACCTACTATGTACCTTCCACCGAATACACCGTCCATGTCGAGATTACCAGCTGGGACAATTATTCGCTGCACTACAACTGGGAAAACGACTACGATAACGGTTCCGACACAATGAGCCGGTAACCAAAATACTTGTGAAGAGAAACAACTGATAATGGAGTCACTGTGATGCGCCTCAAGATGCTTCTGCCAGCCCTGCTGATTGCCCTCACGCTGTCAGCGGTCACCACCTCCATCGAGGTGCCCGCCCTGTCCACCGCCCGCAACGGCGAATACACCGAGCTCGCCTTCGCCGACGGTACGCCCGCCGTGATGGACGGCGCCCCCGGTCAACCGGCCATCCCGCTGCTGTCCGCCTGGGTCCAGTTACCCAGAGGCACACGTCTGGTGGGCATGAACGTCATTCCGCTGGACGAGAAGCCGATGCCGCTGCCATCACCGCCGATACCGCTGCAAAAGCCCGCTCCGCTGTCTATGCTGGCAGACGCCGCGTTCTCTCATGCCAACTACGCCGGCGTCTTGCCCGCAGTGCACCTGCACGGCAGCGGCTGGGGACGCCTGGGTGAGCACAACGTGGCCTGGGCGGCGCTGTATTCCGCCCGCTGGGATGCCGACGCCAACACGCTGCTGGCGCCTTCAGCCTTCCGGCTCGAATGGATTACCGCTCCCGATGACGGCTGGACGCCGCGCCCCGAAACCGCCGCCACCGCTTCGATGATGACCGCGCTGAACCTCTCGCCCGGCCAGGTGCGCACAGAACCCAGCTATCTCGTCATTGCGCCGCAGGTGTGGGAAGGCGACTGCCAGCCTTTGCTGGATTGGCGGCGACGCCAGGGCATGAGCACGTTCTTTCGCAGTGTCGAGTCCATCGAAACCGCCTATCCCGGCATCGACCTTCAGGAGCGCATCCGTGCCTGCATCACTGAGTACTATCTGCTGCACGAGGTGAGCCTGGTGACGCTGGCCGCCGACGTCGTCTTTGTGCCGGATCGCAAACTGTTCGCCTTCGACTGCGAATTCGGCGCGCACGAGGATGAGAACGACCTCCCAGCCGACATCTACTATGCCGCTCTGGACGGCGACTGGGACGCCGACGGCGACGGTGTGTATGGCGAGGATGAGGACGAACCAGACTGGCTGCCCGAGCTAAACGTGGGGCGCATCCCCGCAACGGACAGCAGTCAACTGTCTGCCTACATCCAGCGGCTGCGGGACTACGAACAAGGCCTGCACACCGACTACACACGCGCCCTGGGTTTCTCGATGGAACTGTGGCCCGGAGCGCACAGCTATGTCGCTCAACAGCACATCTATGACATGTATTTCGATGACTGGGACATCGATTTCCTCTGGGGCGAAGAAAACACCCACGACAACGCGGTGCAGGCTTTCTGCGCAAATCCCAACCTGATTCAACACACCGGCCACGCCCACTACACGGTGCTGTCGCTCACCGAGGGTTACCTGACCGTGAGCGATATGAACGCGCTCCCCTGCGACTGGGCCGGCATGATGTACTCGATTGGCTGCTGGTCGGCGGCGTTGGACTATACAAGCGTTGGCGAGACAGGCGTGACGCCGGATTCCGGCGGCCTGCTGGGTTACATCGGCAACAGCCGCTATGGCTGGGGCGCCCCCGGCGCGGCCGGGTTCGGTTTCAGCGAGTTTTATCAAAAGGAGTGCTTCCGCCTGCTGCTGCAAGACGACGTTTTCGAGATTGGGGCGCTGAATGTGCAGCAGAAGCTGCCCTTCGTGCCATATTACTCCGGCACTTCGGTCTATAAGTGGTGCGCATACCAGCTCAACGCCCTCGGCGATGTCGCCGCAAGGCTGTTCACGCACGAGCCGCTGCCTCTTGAGGTTAGCCTGGCCGTGCACGGCGACACACTGGTGGTGCACACGCACAGCGGCGGCCTGGCAGTGGTCGATGCGGTAGTGACCTGCGGCGATGTGCAGCAGCGCACCGACGCCAACGGCTTTGCCCTGCTACCGAACGCCGCTGCCCTGAGCGGCCCGCTCAGCGTCTATGCGCCTGGATACATCACTCACTGGCAGGACGACTTCGACCCCGGGCACTACATGCTGCCGTTCCTGGGAAACATCGCCACCCAGCCAGTTGACGCGGCCTGCGCCCAGGGCGAGACCGCAGAGGTGTTCGCTCGGCTGCACAACCCCACCACTCAGCCACTGAGCTACACCTTCGAGGCTGTGGCCGCCGACTCGCTGACGCTGGTGCAAACCTTGCCCCAGAGCGGCTCGGTTCCGGCTGGGGAATCCGTCGGCCTGCTGCCGGTGTCCGTGCTGATGCGTTCCATTGCCGAAGTGGGCCAGCAGCCCGACGGCCAACCAGCGGTGGTGTGGTTGCGGGTTCGCAACGCCGCCGACAGCCTGCTGTGCAGCACGCCGATAACGCTGCACACGGCAGCCCCGCAGATCGATCTTCACGCGGTCAATCCCAGATACACGGACAACGGCGACATCCAGCTTGCCTGCGTGTTGGTGAACCGCGGCAGCCGCACGGCCACAGAGGTGCAGGGCTGCTTCAACAGCGCCTCGCCTCACATCACCCCGCCGCTGCCTTTTGAAATCTCCACGCCGCTGCAACCAGGGCAATATGCGCAGGTGCAGCGCACAGTGAGTGTAGCCGCCACCGCGCCGCCAGAGCACATCGCCATATTGGAGTTGAGCCTGACAGCCTCGCATGGCGCCCAAAGCTATGCCTTCACCCCAGACTTTTACCTGCCATTGACGCCTGCAAGTTATCTCGCCGACTTCGAGACAGACCCCGGCTGGGAAGGCAGCGACTCCTGGCAGCGGGTGACAACTCACGCCTTCAGCGGCGAGCGCAGCCTGTCGTGCCGTCCCGACGTCACCGGCACATACGAGCTGGCCACGTCCTTGTTCCCCTATGTGCCCGGCGCGGCAATAGCGTTTGCTTACCGCTACCGCATGCCCATGTACGGCATGGATGGGGTCTATCTGCTGGCCGAGCACAGCGGTACGCAAGACACCCTGCTGTTTCTGGGCGCCGGTGGCGCGCTGCCGCCCGGAGACCGTGACCCGCTGGTGTACATCGAAAGCGGCTGGGCGCCATATGAAGTGGTGTTGGACGAGTCCATGACAACACCGCCGCTTGCCGGTGAGATGGTGGGCTTCATTCTGCGTTTCAACATGGGAAACTTAATCGAGGACTTCAACGAATATGGCAGCATGCCCGACATCGGCGTCTTTCTGGATGACTTCGCCTGGACGGTGGACGGCCTGGTATCTGTGGAGGATGAAGAGCTTGCCGGCGGCAACGGACTGGCCATATGGCCCAACCCTGTGCGCTACGGCACAAACGTGGCGTTGCATTTCAGTCTGCCTGCCGCCGCAGCCTGTGAACTGAGCGTTTTCAATGTGCGCGGGCAGCGTGTGCGCGGGTTGGTGCATGAGGAGTTTGCGGCCGGCGACCACGCCCTGCGCTGGGACTTGCGAGACGACCAGGGACACACAGTGGGTTCAGGTGTCTATCTCGTTCGCCTGCGGACACAACGTGGCGACATTGCCCGCAAGCTGCTGCTGCTGCGCTGACTGCGCTACGACGCTCACTGCGCCACTTCGTTGACGTCGAAGGTGATGTAGCGGAAGCTGACGCGCCACTGGGGCAGCGCCCAGGGCAAGGCCTTCACAAGCTGAGTGTAGCGTGCTTCCTGCCACCGGTCGCCCACATCGCCGGTCTTGAAGTCAATCACCAATACTTCGCCCGCTGTTTCGTCCACCAGAATACGGTCGATGCGGTAGAGCCTGCCTGCTTCGTCGAACACCGCGTGCTCGGTGAGAACCTGCGTCCAGCGCTCGGCAAACAGTTCGCTGTTCGCAACCTTTTGTTTCAACCACTCACACACTCTGCCAATGTAGGCCACATCAAAGCGCGCCCCCCAACGGGCAATGACGGCTCTGTCGGCATGGGACATTTCGTCGGCCTCGCCGCGAGACACCATTGCCAGCCAGTCGTGCACAAGCTCGCCAAGCTCCGGCGCCTGCCGCCGGAACGACGTCCTCATGCGGCGCAGAGCGTCGTCTGTTGATGGCGCATCCAGCGAGGGGCATGTGGCTACGAACAAGCGTTGCCAATCCGGTATGTGCGGCGACGAGACATCAGGTGGCGTGACGGCAGATTTCTCCACCTCCGGGGCGGCAGGCGGCGAACCGCAACGCCAGACGCTCTCCAGCGGCTCCCAGACGCCCAACTGCCCATCGCAGGGGCCTTCTATCGGATTAAGTATTTTCCACATCCAAGGGTAGGCCACGCGATGGCCATGATTCTGTAGCGTGTAGGCCGACCAGCTTTTGGCTTGATACGGTATCCAGTTGAAGAGATACAGCCCGTGCACGGCGCGGGTGAGCGCCACATATATGGCGTTGAATTTATCTATCAGATTGCGCGTGTCGGCATAGGTTTTCAGTTCGGTAAGCTGTTTGCATTCGGGCAGGTGCGCCTTCACAACCCGGTTGATGGCCGACTCGTGCACTCCAGCGTACAGCAGCCACTCATCCAGGCTCTCATAGCGCTCATCAAAGCGCTTGCAGGCCACAGCCTGCAGGTCGTTCACCCGCGCCCCGATGTGTTGAAAAGACTCATACACCAACACATGGTCGAACCCCAGCCCCTTGGACTGATGGATGCTCATGAGCACAGGGCCGCGGCTGTCCTGGCGGGCGGGCAACGGCAAAGCGTTCTGGGCTTCCTGCTCATCGAGCCAATCCATGAACGCCGCGATTGACTGTGCGCCACTCTCGCGCTCGAATCGCCGCGCCTCGTGCAGAAAGGTTTCCACCGTACGCAGGTCATCCTCACGGGAGCAAATCGCGCTCATGCCGAGGTCATGCAGCGCTGCGTCCAGCAGGAGCGCCGGCTCTGTATGCTCGCACCAGGCGGCCATGCGTTCACCCAGGGCGCGCAGGTCGGGGGTGGTGGCCAACCGCGCCAGAACGTTGGCGTCGCGCAGGTCGAGGTCTTCGGGGCGATCGCGCAGGGCAAACAGCAGCTCTTTGAAGGCGAGGCTGTCCAGCCCCACCCAGTCGGAGCGCAGAAAGGCGAGCAGGTCGAGCACGTCGCGACGCTCGATCCACAGCAAAAGCGCTTTCAGCGGTTTGATGAGCGGGTGGTCGAGCAACATGCGCCGGTCGTTGTGGCTGTGAGGAATGCCGGCTTCGTTCAGCGCGGCGGAGATGGCGCTCAGTTCATTGTTGCGCGAGGCCAGGATGGCCACCTCGCCCCAGAGAGCGCCGCTCTCCCAGGCCGGTTGCACCATATCCCGCACAAACGCGCCAGGGCCGTCTTTGCCGCCTGTGCGCGGATCTGCGAAGCGCACCTCGACGTAGCCATCGAGCTCGGTTCGCGCCGTTTTCACCGGCTGGTAGTTCCACTCGACGCCCCGGTACCGCAATCTTTCCGACAGCCCGCCAAACAACAGGTTCACAAACTCGTTCACCACACGAGCGCTGCGCCAGTTGGCGTCCAGCGGAACGGTCTCCAGCCTGGGTACGCGGTCGGCATACATTGCGGGCAGGCGCGTGAGCAGTTCACTCTCCCCCCCACGCCAGCCGTAGATGGACTGCTTCTCGTCACCCACGATGACAAAGCCGCCCCAGTCCCGCGCGCCCCGGCCACTCACCACCTCGTCGATGATGGGGCGCATGATCTGAAACTGCGCCACGCTGGTGTCCTGGAACTCGTCGATGAGCAGGAACCGCGTTTGCCGCGTGATGCTCTCGTAGAACAGCGGCGCCAGGCTATGGGGGGCGAGGTGCAGAGCCTCCCAGGTATATTGCGTCACATCCTCATGCGACAGCCTGCCGCTGCCCAGCCGCACCGAATCGTAGGCGTCGAGCACGACATCGGCCACTTCGAGCAGCAGGGGCTGTTCATCGGCAACGGCGGCGACGGCGCTGGTGAGCATCGAGGCGAAAACTTTATCGGTATAGAAACCGCTGCCGACAACATATTCTATCGAGCTGTTCAGCACCACCTTTTCGAGCTTGATGCGATGTGTACGCAGAAAGTCGTCGCTCAGGGCGGCTGCCAGGGCGTCGAAGCCGTCCGTGCCGATGATGTGGGTTTGAACAAGCTCACGCATGGCCTGGGCGGTGGCGTTGCGCGCATTGCTGATTGCGCCCAGTGGTTTCTTGCCGGCATCACTCAGGGTGCGCAACAGGCCCACGAACTTGTCACGGTATGCGCCGAGATGGCGAGACTCGCCTGCGGGCAGCGAGATAGCGCTGGGTGGCCGCATGAGGCGCAGCAGCCAGCGTTGCTGCACAATCGCCTGCACCAGGGCAATGTAGCTGTCGAGACTGCGACCGTGACGCACATAACGCTCGAACACGCGCCCGAACCGCTTCCTCGCCGCCGGAGCGCCCAGAATGACCCGCAATGTATCGCGATAGACCTCTTCGGGGGTTTGGGTTTCGAGTGTCCAGTCCAGCAGGCCATACCAGGGAGCGATTAACTCGGCGAACAGCGAGCCGACAAAGCCGTCGATGGTGCTGACGCGGAAGTTCTGGCTGCTGCGCAAGAGGCCGCGATGCACTGCCAGCAGCCAGTCACGGTCTCGCTGTGTCAATGCAGGTGTACCGATAGCGCGTAGCGTCCGCTCCAGTTGCGCGCCTTTCTCGCCGCCTGCCACAAGCGTAGAGAGATGCGCCAGAATGCCCTGGCGGATTTCGGCGGTGGCCTTGCGCGTGAACGTAACCACCAGAATGGCGGCGCACTCGGCAGGGTCGGCCCAGCCGGTGTGGCGGCCAATCTCCAGCGCCAGGCGCACGTATTCGAGTGACAGACGGAAGGTCTTGCCGGTACCGGCGCTGGCGGTCAAAATGCGTGCGGTGGTGTTCATTTGCCGCTCTCCTCGTCCCTTTGGCGCAGGTCAAGGCGATAGAGCGGAGCAAACTCGTCGTAGGTTCTCGCCGTCTTCGGAGGCGACCACGCGCCTTCCTCGCTCACGGCTGCAAACAGCTCGCGCAGTATTTCTTCGAGGGGGTGATCGCGGTTGTCGGGGCGGAGCAACTGCCGCCACAGCACATAGGCAAAGCGACTGGTGACAGCCTCATCGCCGGCAAACAGCGCTTCGTAGCAGCGCAATTGCGCAAACGGCGGATCAGTGGCCTTGCCGGTCTTCACATCCACCAGCCAGCGTCCCGCCGCCGTTTGCACCAGCAAATCCACTCGCCCGTGCAGCAGCAGCGGAAACGGCAGCCCCTCGCTCAACATCAATTCCGCCGCCTGCTCTGCCTGAAGGCGTGGCGCCCCTTCGGCAAGCCAGTCGGCGGCCAACTGAGCCAACAGCGCCGCCGCGCCCGCAAGAGCGAACGGCAGCAGTACGCTGTCAAAAAAGACGCGCTCGAAACCGGCAGGCGCCACCAGGTGATAGGAATCCTTCTCGCCCGGACGCCAGATGAACTCCGCTGTTGCTTGCAGCGCCCGCAGCAGGGCGGCCTCGTCGGAAAGCAAAGACAGTATGCGCTCAGGCGCGGTGTCGCGGATGAGCCGTTCGATGACGGTGTGAATGATGGTACCCGAAAGGCGCGCATCCAGCGAGGTGAGCGGCTCGCGACGCCGCAGCCCAATGCAGGTGCGCAGAAAGAACGACGCCGGATTGGCGCTGGTGGCGGCCAACGCGCTGGGCGAAAGCCGCCGCGCCTCTGCACCCCCGTCTCGCGTCGGCTCAAAAGGCAGGTGCAGCTCGTCTGATCGGCGGCCTGCAAAGGGCGCTTCCCTGCCATGCAATACCTTGCCCAATCCGCGCAGCGACAGGCCCTGCGGCGAAACCGACTCGTCGGAAAGTTCGATGCCCTGCTGACGCGCCCACAGGATCGCCTCTTCGACCAAGCCGGAGGGCATCACGTTCTCGTCGATGTTCTCGCGCACAACCAGCACGGCTCTTTCGCTCTGGCAAATCATGCGCCAGAAGGCGTAGCGCTGCCATTGCCGCGTCACCTCGATGTCATCGAAGCCCAGGCGTAGCGCCTCCTGCTGACTGAACAACAAACGAGGCGGCGCTTGCGCGGGGATGCGGCCTTCAACCAGATCGAGCAGGGTAACAGTGGAAGCAGCAGGCGCTGCCAGGCCGTCGGCGAGACGTAGCAACTGCCAGGGCGCGGCGGGGTCTTGCGCCGAGCCAGGACGCACAGCGCCCAGCAGCGACACCAGGCGTTGCAGTAGCACAAGCGCCGGAGCCAGCCTGCCCATCCGCTCGGTTGCCGCCTCGAACGAAGCCAGCGTAGAAAAGTATTGCTCCCATTCCCTGCCGGTCTGCGACTCGGGCGGCACGGGCAGCTCCCACAGCCAGTTACGCAGGTCGCGCCAGCTCATGTCTCTTGCCAACTTGCGCACAAACGCCGCCAGCTTCGAGGCACCGGCAACATCGGGCAGGCTGTCTCGCAGGTAGAACCGCCGCTCGCGCAGTTTGTTCACCCTGCGCCAGGCAGGCACGGCATCGTCACCCAGCCACGCCTTGCCCACAGGGCCGCCCAGCGCCTGTTCCACCAGCATTGCCGGCAGCAGCCACTCGCCCTCGACCTGCTCGCGTCCAGCGGCCAGGGCCGCAAGGTCGGACAGTAGGCGGTAAACCGGCGTGTGGCGCAATGAAGCCCCACGTAACGGCGAAAGCAGCGCAGGGTTAAGACAGCCTGACCAGGGTCGCTGGTCGAAGCTATCATCGATCACCGTGACCTGCATCTCCGTGTCGAGCCGCTGCAACAGCGCGGTAACGAGCGTGGTTTCGTCTGGCACGCGCACCACTTCGAGACGCTTCGTGCGGGCTCTGGGCGGATGCGCCAGCGGCTCCACGCGCAGGCTGTCGCCGTCAAGCCACTGTACCGGCATCTGATAGACCGCTTCGAGCGTGCAGACATCTTCGAGTCGGCGCAGCAGTTCGCGTTCGAGCGGGGTGGCGGCCACGAGGTTCACCAGCAGGCAGCGCGACCATGAAATGCCGGCAAAGTCGGGGGTGTCCGGCAGCAGGCAGAGGTCGGTGAGCCGCAGGCGTTCAAGCTCCTGCGCGTAGCTGCGCCGCAGGCCAAGCAAAGCCTCCCACGTCTCGCGCTTCCAATCCACCGTTTCGACCACCGCATGCGCCAGCATGCCCCAGTCGATGCGCGGCGAGACGCGCTGCTCACGAAAGCTCTCGAACAGCCAGAAAAAGCGGTCGGCAAAGCGTTGCAGCCCAGATTCTCCGTAGATGTGAAACCGGCTGCGCAGAGTGTCATCGAGCAGGCCGTCGAGCACATGAACGCGCAAAAACGGCGGCAGCAGCGGACTGTCTGGAGTCAGCAGGCGCTCCTTTAGCTGCACCAGGCTGAGAAAGGTGGGGTGAGTTCCTGTGCAAACCCGCTGCCACTGACGGGCGGCGGCATGCGCGGCGCTCGTGTTCGGGGTGACGATAAGCGTCTTGTCGTCAGGCCGCAGACGCCACAGAGCGGAAAAAAGGTTGTCGCATAGCGGGACGAAATGACGCAGCATGATGGTCAGTTCACGCCGGTGGAGTGCGTCATGCCTCGTCCCCCGCCTCGACGCCAAACAGCGCCTCGGCGAAGGCGCGTGGTTCGAAGTCGCGCAGGTCTTCCACCGCCTCTCCCACGCCAATGAGGCGCACGGGCACATCCAGGGTATGGCGAATGCCCAGCACGATGCCGCCCTTGGCGGTGCCGTCGAGCTTGGTGAGGGCGAGTCCGGTGAGCGGGGCTGCCGCGTTGAACAGCCGTGTCTGCTGGATGGCGTTCTGGCCGGTGGTGGCGTCAATCACCAGGATGCACTCGTGGGGACCGTCGGGGACGAGCTTGCGGATGGTGCGGTTCACCTTGGCCAGCTCGTTCATCAGGTTCACCTTCGTGTGCTGGCGGCCTGCGGTGTCGATGAGCACGACATCGATGTCGTTGTGCAAGGCGTGTTTCAGGCCGTCAAACACCACAGACGAAGGGTCGGCGCCCTGTTGCTGGCGCACGATGTGGGCGTCGGCGCGCTCGGCCCAGATGCCCAGTTGTTCGATGGCGGCGGCGCGAAAGGTGTCGGCGGCCACCAGCGACACGCTCTTGCCCTCGTCGCGCAGGCGACGCGCCAGCTTGCCGATGGTGGTGGTCTTGCCCACGCCGTTCACGCCCACGAACAGCGCCACCCAGGGCTTACTGGTGGGGCGTAGCGGCTCCGGCTCAGCGTCGCCCTCGGAAAGGAAAAACCCGAAGAGAATATCTGTGAGCGCCTGTTGCACCTCGTCCGCTTCGGTAATCTTGTGCAGCCGCACTTCCTCGCGCAGCCGCTCGACAATATCCATCGCCAGGTCGATACCGATGTCGCCCTCGATGAGCGTCTCTTCGAGGTTCTCCATCAGTTCCTCGTCAACCTTGCCGCGCAGGCGGATTGTCTCGGCCAGTCGGCCCACAAAGCGGCTCTTGGTGCGCGCCAGTTTCTTACGCAGTGATTGAAACATCGCCATAGTCACCTCGCTCGAATTGAAGATGCGGCAAGCGGATTGTCAACAAAGAAAAAGGCCGTGGATGGGATGAAAAAATGCGCCCCCCGAAGGAGGCGCGTATTGAACGGTGTTAAGCCGTGTTGGTTACCACTTGACCTGTGTGCCGAAGGTGAAGGCCATGGCGGCGTCTTCGCCACCCACCATGTCCTCGTTGGGCATCAGGTAGTTGAATCCCATGTAGATGTTGGCGTTCGCATTCAGGGTCAGCTCGGTGCCGACGGCAAACTCGTTGTATATGTTCTCACCAGAGACATCGTCGATATTCTTGGAGTTGTCGTTGAACATCCAGAAATCGAAGTACATGCGCAGAGCCTGCATGGCCATCGGGGTGAAACCGGCTTCGATCTTGATCATTTGCACACCACCGGCGGCCACGTTAGCCTCGTTGTAACCCTGAAGGTTGTCGGAAAGGCCAACGCCCCAGAACGTGGTGCCGTCTGTTTCATCGGCATCCTGGCCGGAACTCATCAGGAACTGGACGAGAGCGTCCATATTGCCGCTGCCAAGCTCGAAGTCGAACTTCGAGCCGACATCGACGAGCATACCGCCGAAGTCGGCATCAGCGGCATCACTGGTGCCGCTCTGCATGGCAAACTCGACGAACGGCTGAACCATGCCTTCCATCAGCACGAACTCGCCACGGGCGCCAAAGACCATGTTGCTCCACTTGTCATCATCGGTTTCTGGCGTTGTCTGCATCCAGAAGTAGGCGTTGATGTCCATCATGTCGTTCGCGGTACCGCCATTGATACCAAACAACTTGCTGTTCACGACGTAGTCGCCATCATCGTTGTGCTCGTTACGGGCGCGAATGACGTCGTGCAAGTTGACGTAGAAGGCGTCGGCGTTATAGACGATGTGCCAGCCGTCAAGCTTGTCGGCGGCGCCCACGATGTTGGAGACGCCATAGACGTAGGTCTTGCGGCCAATCTCCCAGGTGATGGGAAGCATCATTCCCGTATACTGAATGTAGGCTTCCTGAAGTGTCAGCTCGGCGTCGCCAAGCTGCTCGCCGGCTTCGATGTTGTTGGCGCCCCAATACATCCACTTCTGGTTGGCGTGGTCGCCTTCGAAGCGGGTGTTGATGCGGGCCAGGATGTTGTCGGTAATCTGAGCCTTGAAGCCGAGATCGACACGGGCACGGCCAAAGATGTCTTTGTCGTTTGTGGTTGCTGCGTTGTCTTCATCAAAATCGGTCCAGTCATCGATGTTGTTTTCGTACACCGTTTCCATGAGCACACGGCCGGTGGTTGTGATGGTGACTGCCCAGGACGAGGCCACAAACATGGCCATTACAATGATCAACAGATAAGCTTTCTTCATGATTCCTCCTGTTAGGGTTTGAGTCTTAATTCACTACTTCCGAGTATTTGTGACTATCAATAAAATCCGCTACAGGTTTGTCAAGCTTGTTTTCCTGCAAGCGGGTGTTTTTTATTCCAGTGACAACGCTACTTGCGGTCTGTTTTGCACATAATTCCGATACTGTCACGCCGGAGCAAAAAGGCGCGTGGCCATATTCTCTTGCCCATCAAGCTCTTAGCGCCTGAGCCAGGCAACTCGCGAATATAGCCTTTCCAATGACAGCTTTCTGATACATAAAGAATTGCCATTGTAGAAATAACAGATCTTTTTTATTGCGTAATCCGTGGCGAAACAGCGCAGCCTCCCAAAAAACATACGGCGACACGCTGATTTGCCAACAAAAAAAGCCGCCCCGAATGGACAGCTTCAGATTATTGACGAAGTCAGCAAGCTGCGGCAGCCCGAAGACACCTCACCCCGTCGGAGTACCGCCGACCCTCTCCTGCATTGGAGAGGGTAAGAAATGCTGCGAATCTGGCACACGGTCGGACTCCCTTCCCTTGCGCAGGGGAAGGGCCGGGGATGGGGTGTCCCGTCCTGAAACAGGTTTGCGCAAAAAAAACTGCCCATCGGGAGCAGCTTCAATATTACTCGGCGCTCGCAGTTATTCCGCTTTGGCCGGAGTGCGCTTCTATAGCGTAGTGAGCCTAAATAGGTCGGGCAAGGCCCCTTCTCAGTTGCCGGCGTCGTCCAGCAGGCGCTGGTGGTCGAGCCGGGGACGGGTGCCGCTTGGCCAGTCGCCACTGCTTATGTAGAGCTTCACGAACGAGCCCCGGCCAACCTCGGTGCCGGTGGTGGGTTCGCTGTAAAATATGTGCCCTGAGTTAACTCTGTCGTTGAACTGATGTATCTCCTGTCCGGGCTTGAGGCCGGACGCCAGCAAAACGTCGGTGGCCGCGGCGACAGTGAGATTGAACAGCGAAGGCACATCGACGGTTTCCGGCCCGGCGCTCACCACCACCTCGATAGCGCGTCCCGACTTGGCGGAGAAACCTGCCTTGGGGTTCTGCGAGATGATATAGCCTTTCTCGACTGTGTCGCTGTGCTGGCTGTCAAATTGCTGCACATAGAGATTGATGCTCCGGCATTCTTTGCGAGCCACGTCGAACAGCAAACCTTCTACATCGGGAACTACAACCTCGTTGCTGTGCCCGGTGAAGTGTTTCATGTAAATAGTGATGCCAAAAAAGCCCAGAGCGAACACCACGCCCAACAGCAGTAGCGCGATAATCGCGGCTATAGCCCAAACACCCATCTCTTGCAGTTTCATCTGGCTCTCCTCCACTCGTCGCAGCCACAATCCGTCGCTCGGCTCACAGTGTCAAATGCTTTCGTCTCGGCATCATTTTCGCAGCAGCAGCGCCGCAAAGGCGCCGTCAACGTGGTGACGGTGCGGAATCGTTTTCAGGAAGCCTTCCGAGGTGAACTCGCTCGGCGCCACCGTGGCGGCATCAACCAGCGAGTACTCGCTGTGGCGTCCCAGGAAGTTGCGCACCCGGTCTTCGTTCTCGGCACGGTTGACCGTGCAGGTGCTGTAAACCAGCAGCCCGCCAGACTTTACGAAGCGAGCGCCATGCTCGATAGCCGCCTCCTGAAGCTTTTGCAGCTCGCCCATGTCTTGCGCTGCCTGCCAACGCAACTCGGCTTTCTTTTGCAACACGCCCCAGCCGCTGCATGGCACATCGAGCAGAACACGGTCGTATGCAGGGGCGACAGGGCCATATCTGAAACAATCCTCAGTCACCGTCTGGATAATGCCTATCTGAAGCCGATGGGCCGCCTGCTTGAGCTTCTTCACCTTGTTGGGTATCTTGTCAACGGCGATAACCTCGCCCTCGTTGTCCATCAGCTCGGCGATGTAGGTGCACTTGCCGCCAGGGCCGGCGAAAAGATCGAGAACCGAATGCCCCGGATGAGGTTGCAGCAACTCTACGATGAGCGCCGCCGAGGGGTCTTGAATCGAGAAATAGCCCTCTTGGTGAGCCACATCGCGCAATACCTGGCGCGGCTGCCGCGTAAACAGCATGTTAGGACTCACGCCGCTGTGCTCGAGTTTCACTTCACGCCGAGCGAAGTATGCCGACAGACGCCTGGGCGTGGTCGCCAGCAGATTGGCGCGGATATTCAGTCGCGGCACATCGTTGAAATACATGCACAGCATCTCGGTCTCGTCCTCGCCCCACTCGTCCATCCAGCTACGCACCATGTCGTCGGGAAACGAATGTTCGAGCGCCAGCCGCCGCACCGGGTCATCGGGGTAGGCAACGCGGTCTGGATCGCGCTGCACCGACCGCGCCATGCCGTTCACCCAGTCGGCCACTCCCTTATTATACAGCCGCTTGGCCATCTCAACAGTTTCATGCAGCGCGGCGTGGTCGGGGATGTGGTCGCAGTGGCGAAGCTGATAGAGCGCCATGAACAGCAGAATGCGTATCTTGAGGTTGGTCGCTTCATATTTGTCGCGGTCGGCGGCATAGGCGGCAGCTACCCAGTCGAGATTGCGCTGCATTTTTATGACGCCTTTAACAAGGGTGTAGAAAAGATTGTGGTCGGCGCCGGCCTTTTCGAGCTTGCGACCTGCCTTGTCCAGCAGGTTGCTGCTGAAAACGCCCTTCTTCAGTACTTTGACTATGACGTGGTAGGCTTCTTCGCGGGGGTCAACCATATCAGCGTTTTTTATAGAAGGCTTTGATGGTGGCTTTCACCAATGTTTGGGCGTCGGCGTACTCGGTGTCGCCGAGTAATTTCTTCCAGGCCTTGCGCACTGACTGCAAAGAGTAGCCCAGCGTGAGCAAGGCTGCCTCGGCTTCGTCGTGAACACTGGTGAGCGGCACGCCGCCCAGGGTCGTATCGCGGGAAGCCGCAAACGGCGCCAGCTTGTCGCGCAGATCGATGATGAGGCGCTCGGCGGTCTTCTTGCCGATGCCCGGCACCTGCGAGATGAGCGTCACGTCAGCATTGGCGATGGCGCCGGTGAGATCGGATACGCTGAGGCCGGACAGCGCCGCCAGAGCCAGCTTTGGCCCGATGCCGCTGACAGCGATGAGCAGCCGGAAAAGGTTACGTTCGTCGAGGGTGGCGAACCCGAAGAGGCGCAGGCCGTCATCGGCATAGCTGGGGTGTATCCACAGCTTCTGGGGCTTGCCGACGGCAGACAGCTTATCGAACGTTGACATGGGCACGGCCACATCGTAGCCCACGCCGCCGCAATCGATGACTACGGCTGTGGGGCGCTTATCGGCCAGCATGCCTTCCAGATATGCGAACAATTCAGCCTACCTTGCGCGAAGAACGGTAGTTTGTCATATGTATATATAATGTAGTACGAACGATTGTGTGTCAAGGATTTTCAAAGAGGAATTGGGATTTGTCGGAATCACCCCACCCGACCGCTACGCGACCACCCTCCCCTGCATAAGGGAGGGTAAGAATCCGTGACAGCCTATGCCCGTTACTTGAACAGACCTGTGGCCTGCCTGTGGTTGTTGTGGCATAGGGCGATGGCGAGGGCGTCGGCGGCATCTTCGGTTTCGGGGGGCGTACTGAGGCCGAGTATCTGTTGCACCATATAGCGCACCTGCTGTTTGCTGGCTCTGCCGTTGCCCACCACGGCTTTTTTTATCTCACTGGGGGTGTAGTCATACACTGTTACGCCGGCCTCGGCCAGCGCGAGCAGAATAACGCCCCGCACATGCCCCTGAGTGAAGGCTGTGCGCACGTTTTTGCCAAAGTATATCGTCTCGACGGCAGCGGCGTCGGGTTTGTGCTCGGCAATCACCTTCGCAATTTCCTCGCGCAGCCGCACCAGTTTGCGTTCGAGTGGCCAGCGCGCCGGAATGCGGATGGTGTCGCTGCCGGCGGCCACTATGCGGCGGTTTTCCACCTGCAACAGACCATAGCCACAGAAGCGGCTGCCAGGGTCAATGCCCAGAATTATCAATCGGCGGCCAACCTTTCCATCACTTCGTCGGACACCTCGAAATTGGCGTAAACCTTCTGCACATCGTCAAGGTCTTCGAGCTTTTCGAGCAAGCGAAAGAGCTTGCCGGCAACCTCATCGGCCTTGACTGAGTTCTTGGGTACGCGGGTGAGCTCGGCCTTTTCTACCTCGAAGCTGTCCAAAGCCCGCGCTACGGTGTGCAGGTCACTGGATGAGGTGTAAACATGGAAGAAGTCTTCTTCGTGGATGACATCTTCGGCGCCGGCATCGAGGGCGGTCATCATGAACTCGTCCTCGTCGAGGTCGCCGACGGACACGAGCAGCAGGCCCTTCTGATCGAAGTTCCAGGCCACCGCGCCGGATTCGGCCATGTTGCCATCGTATTTCGAGAACACATGGCGCACTTCGCTCACGGTGCGATTGCGGTTGTCGGTCATCACATCCACCAGCACCGCAACCCCGCCGGGGCCATAGCCCTCGTAGGTGTATTCCTCGTACTTGATGCCCTCAATCTCGCCCGTGCCGCGCTTGATGGCACGCTCGACGTTTGCCGAGGGCATGTTAGCGCCCTGGGCTGTCTTGATGGCTGAACGCAGACGCGGGTTCGAATCGATATCGCCGCCGCCTTCGCGGGCCGAGACGATGATCTCGCGCACCAGTTTAGTAAAAAGCCTGCCGCGCTTGGCGTCGGCGGCGCCCTTTTTATGCTTTATCGTGCTCCATTTGCTGTGTCCGGACATGGTTCCTCCAGATTATCAGTCCTGCTCGTTGTACTCGGCAATGACCTTCTGGGCCACATCGTGGGGTACGCGCTCGTAGTGACTGAACGTTTGGGTAAACCGGCCACGCCCCTGGGTGAGGGACTTGAGCGCCGGGAAATAGCCATATAACTCGGCCAGGGGAAGCTGCGCCTTGAGGTACTGCTTCTTGCCCTTCTGCTCCATGCCCTGAATCTTGCCGCGACGGGTGCTGATGTCGCCCATCACGTCGCCCATATATTCGTTGGGAATGATGATGTCGATGTCGTGGATGGGTTCGAGCAGAATGGGGCCGCATTCGTTGAAACCAATCCTGAGGCACTGGCTGGAGGCAATCTTGAAGGCCATTTCGGAAGAGTCCACGTCGTGGTAGCTGCCGTAGTAAACCTCGACTGCGATGTCCACCACGCGGCAACCGGCGATAATGCCCTTCTCCATAGTCTCGCGAATACCCTTCTCGATGGCCGGGATAAACTTGCTGGGAATCGTGCCGCCAACGATGGCGTTGATGAATTCAAAGCCCGCGCCGCGCTCCTGCGGGCGAATCTTGAAATAGACCTCGCCGTACTGTCCGCGCCCGCCGGTCTGCTTTTTGTGGCGATACTTGTTGTCAACGCTGCCGGTGAGAGTCTCGCGGTAAGGGATGCGCGGGCTTTTCAGCTCGGCTTCGACCTTGAAACGGCTCTTCAGGCGTTTGATGATGAGCCAGAGCTGCTGCTCGCCCATGGCGCTGAGCAGTTGTTGCTTGGTCTCGTGGTCAATCTCGCTGTGAATGGTGGGATCTTCGTCCAGCAGGCGGTTGAGCGAGGTGCCAATCTTGTCGTCGTCGTGCTGGTTGACAGCGTAGATGGCCTTCCAATAGACTGGAGTCGGCAGCTTGAGGGCCGGATAGGCGTAGTCGGCGCCCACGTTGACCAACGTATTGAGACCATGAGCCGCCTTGAGCTTCACCAGGCCGCCCATCTCGCCGGGGCGCAGCTCGCTGGTGTCGCTGCGGCGCTTGCCCATGATGTGATACATATTGCCGACCTTGTCCTTGCTGTCGCGCTCGGGCACGAATACGTCCATGCCGCTCTTGAGCGTACCGCTGAACACGCGCACATAGGCCACGTCACCCAGATTGGGGTCGGAGAAAGACTTGAATATGAAGGCCAGCAGGTCGCCGTCGGGGTCGCAGGCCAGCAGCATCTCTTTGCCATCCTCGACAACCTTCACCTTGGGGCGGTCGGCGGGAGACGGCATGTATTCGGCGATGGCGTCCATAAGCGCGGTCACACCGATATTGCGGGCGGCCGAGCAAGCGAATACCGGCACGAGTTTGCCGGCGAGGATACCACTCTTCAGGCCCTTTGTAAGCTCCTCGGCAGTCAACTCGCCTTCCTCGAAATACTTCTCGAGCAGAGCGTCGTCGGTTTCGGCCACAGCCTCCATCAGCTTCATGCGATATTCCTCGACTTCATCAGCCATCTCGGCGGGGATGTCCGCTGGTTTACCGTCGATGAGCGCAATGCCTTTGGCCAGGTTTACGATGCCGCGAAAGCTGGATTCGCGGCCAATGGGAATATAAAGCGGCGCCGGCACGATGTCGGAGTTCTCCTCGATCATCTCGAGCGCCTTGGCGAAATCGGCGTGCTCGTTGTCCATGCGGTTGACCACTATCGCCTTGGCCATCTCGTGCTGGGCCAACATCTCGAGGGGTTGTTCGAGGCCGATGTCGAATGAACCGGCGGCGTTGATGGTGATGAGCGCGGTCTCGACGGCCTCGATGCCGACGATCTGCTCGCCGATGAATTCGGGATAGCCGGGCGTGTCGATGAGGTTGACGCGCTTGTCCTTGTGGTCGAAGTGGGCCATTGCCAGCGCGATGGACATCGTCTTCTCAATCTCGTCCGGCTCGAAGTCCATGGTGGTGTTGCCGTCTTCCACCTTGCCCACGCGGTTAATCTCCCCCGCGTTGTGCAGGATGTGCTCGACGAGAGTGGTTTTGCCTGACCCGCTCGAACCGAGCAGCGCCACATTGCGAATGTTGGCCATGTCGTATTGTTTCATCTGTCCTCTGTCCCCCGTGATGGTATTTATGTGTATCGTTATCAATTCAATTATTGTAAATCCATGCGCAATTCGGACGGTATTTTGGCTATTATCGACTGTAAAAAGACATTATTGCCTCGCAAGCATTCTTGTCAATGATTAAGCGAGCGCCAGGCTTCTTCGGCTTTCTTGCTTGACATCCCATGCATTCTCACAGCTAATTTGACAAATACAATATCAGAGGAGATGAACATGAAAAAGCTATTTCTATTTGCGCTATTGCTGGTGACTACGGGTTTGTTGGCCGACGGCGTACAGCCCGACGGTTCCGGCACAGAGGCCGACCCATACCAAGTGGAGACGTTGGATAACTTGCTCTGGGTGAGCACAACCGACAGTTCCTGGGCCAGCCACTTCATTCAGACAGCCGACATTGACGCAACCGACACCCAGAACTGGAACGGCGGAGAGGGGTTCAGCCCGATAGGATTCAATGACATTCGTTTTACCGGCGCCTATAATGGGCAGGAGCACACGATTGACGGTTTGTATATGAACCGACCGACACTTGATTATATGGGTCTGTTTGGCAAAACAAACGGCGCAACGATTGAGAATCTTGGAGTTATCAATGTTAATGTGATCGGCCAAGGGAAAGTCGGCGGTCTGGTGGGGGAAAATCATGATGATTCCTTCATTAGCGCCTGCTACAGTACCGGCAGTGTGAGCGGAAATGAAGAAGTCGGCGGCCTGGTAGGGAAAAGTCGAGGAAATTCCACTGTCACCGACTGCCACAGCACCGTCGGTGTGAGCGGAGAAGGTGACGTCGGCGGCTTGGTGGGAAATAGCTTTCATTCCACCATCAATGGCTGCCATAGCACCGGAAATGTGAGCGGTGATTATCCTGCCGGCGGCTTGGTGGGGCGCAATGAACAGTCCACAGTCAGTGACAGCTACAGTACCGGCAATGTGAGTGGGGGTAGCCATACCGGCGGCCTGGCCGGGTGTAATTCCTGGGATTCTTCTATCAGTAACTGTTACAGCACGGGCAATGTGAGCGGAGGCAGCAGTGTCGGCGGCTTGGTGGGGCACAACTATGAGTCCACAAATATTGACTGCTACGCCACAGGCAATGTGAGTGGTGGTAGCAAAGTCGGCGGCCTGGCGGGAGGACATGTTATAGCTTCCATAATCAGTAACTGCTATTGCACCGGCAATGTTGAGGGAGATGTTTTCGTCGGCGGTTTGGTTGGGTTGAATACTAATGTGGCCATCATCAACAACAGCTATTGCACCGGAAATGTGAGCGGAGACGACGACGTCGGCGGCCTGCTTGGATTTCACGGATGTTCCACTATAAGCCAGTGCTATAGCATTGGCAATGTGAGCGGAAATACCGATGTCGGCGGCTTGGTGGGGATGAATGAGGATTCCACTGTCAGCAGTTCCTTCTGGAACATCGAAACCTCCGGGCAAGCCACCAGCGCCGGCGGCACTGGCAAAACCACCGCCGAAATGCAGGATGTGGCCACCTACACCAGTCTGGCAACGCCCGGCCTGGACGCGCCCTGGGACTTCGCGGGCAACCCCTTCGACGACATCGGTAACGAGGATTACTGGGATATTGATGGAACCACCAACAGCGGCTACCCGTTTCTGTCAGACGCTGGTGTCGGCATCGGTGACGAAGAAGCTGTCCCTGCGCCGACATCAGCCATCACGCTGCACCCCGCCTTCCCCAACCCCTTCAACCCCACGACCACCATCAGGTTCAGCGTGGCGAAGCGACAGAGCGCTACGCTACAAATATTCAACCTGCGGGGGCAGCTGGTGAAGAGCTATGCGGTATTCGCAGCAGGCGAGCATGAGGTGGTCTGGGACGGCGCCGACAACAGCGGGCGCGGCGTAGGTTCGGGCGTGTATCTCTATCGCTTGCAGTCAGCCGGCACGCAGCAAGTGCGGAAGATGGTGCTTCTCAAATAGGCAACATACAATCATCGAGGAGACGAATATGAGAAAGCTATTACTGTTTGCGTTGCTGCTGGCCGTTACTGGCCTTTGGGCCGACGGCGTGCAGCCCGATGGCTCCGGCGCCGAGGACGACCCCTACCAGGTGGCCACACTCGACAACCTGCTGTGGGTGAGCACAAACGACAGCTCCTGGACCAGCCACTTCGTCCAGACCGCCGACATAGACGCCACCGACACCCAGAACTGGAACGACGGAGAGGGTTTCAGCCCGATAGGTATCGAAATGGCAACTTTTACCGGCGCCTATAATGGGCAGATGCATGTTATTGACGACCTGTATATTAACCGACCATCGACCTACTATCAAGCTTTTCTGGGCAATACGGCAGGCGCTATAATCGAGAATCTTGGAATCACCAACGTTGATGTGACCGGGTATTATTGCACCGGAGGCCTGATAGGAGCCAGCGAAAACTCCATCATTTCCAACTGCTACAGCACTGGCAGTATGAGCGGAAATTTCGACACCGGCGGTCTGGTGGGCCTCAACGGAGACAATTCCACTGTCAGCAACTGCTACAGCACTGGAAGTGTAAATGGAGAATATGATGTCGGCGGCCTGGTGGGCTGGAATAGCGAATCCTATGTGAACAACTGCTATAGCACCGGCAGTGTGAACGGAGTTGAAACTGTCGGCGGACTGGTGGCCTGGAATGACGATTCCTATGTGAGCAACTGCTATTGCACCGGCAGTGTGAACGGAGTTGAAGACGTCGGCGGACTGGTTGGATTCACCAGCACATCCGTCAACAACTGCTTCTGGGACACCGAAACATCAGGGCAATCCTCAAGCGCCGACGGCACAGGCAAAACAACCGCCGAAATGCAGGATGTGGCCACCTACACCAGCCTGGCAACGCCAGGGCTGGACTCGCCCTGGGACTTTATCGGCAACCCCTTCGACGACATCGGTAACGAGGATTATTGGGATATTGACGGAACCACCAACAGCGGCTACCCATTCTTGACGGACGTTCCAGTCGGTATCGACGACGATGGGGCTGTACCAGAACCAATCTCCGCAATCACGCTGCACCCCGCCTTCCCCAACCCCTTCAACCCCACGACGACCATCAAGTTCAGCGTGGCGAAGCGACAGAGCGCCACGTTGAAGATATTCAACCTGCGAGGGCAGCTGGTGAAGAGCTACCCGGCGTTCGCAGGCGGTAACCACGAAGTGGTGTGGGATGGCGCCGACAACAGCGGGCGCGGCGTGGCCTCCGGCGTGTATCTCTATCGCTTGCAGTCCGACAGCGCACAACAAGTGCGGAAGATGGCCCTGCTGAAATAGTCGCCCACAGGGCGTTTTGTCTACGTTCCCCCGTCCCTCTCCCTCACCTCCAGAGCAACCTCCGCCTGCGAGCGCCGCAGATAGTACGGCTCCAGCGCAGCCACCTCGTCCCAATCAAATACCGGCGGCGAAGGCAGCGCCAGCGCCAGCGAAGCCAGCACCGTAGCCTGCGGTGAGTGCATATGCGCCAACCCCAGTCGCACGTCGAATGGGGCTGCCGCCAGCTTGTCGGCATACAACAGCGCGCCGCTGCCCACAGCCAGAACAGCCGGGGCTGTCACTCTGGCGATGAATTCATCTGTCAGGGCGTTGCAGGGCGGTAGCAGCGGATTCATCTCGGTGTCATAGAGCGCGGCGTAAACCTCGTCCATGCGGGCATCGATGCAGGCCAGCACAGGCAAGCCACTCCCCCATGCGTTGTGCGCCAGCAGGTCGAGCGTGTTGACCGGCCACAGCGGTATCTCACGAGCGGCGCACAGACCTTTTGCCGTGGCCAACCCGATGCGGACGCCGGTGAAGCTGCCCGGCCCCGCCGAGACCGCCACCAAGTCGATGTCGGCGATGGCCAGCCCGGCCTGTTCGAGGCACTGCGCCACCTGCGGCATCAGCCGCTCGGAGTGAGTCACGCGGATGTCGAGAAAGGCGGCGGCGCACAGGCCGGTTTCGTCGGCCACGGCCACGCTGCCGCTGGTCGAAGTGGTTTCGAGCGCGAGCACTCTCATTGCGGTTCTGGCACCTTGAGCAGTTCGTACAGCTCGACAAGCTCCCTCATTAGCGCAGGGATGTCGAGATGCTGTGGGCACTTTTCGAGGCACTCGCCGCAGGCGTTGCATTTATCGGGCCGCGCATCGCCACTAACTGTACCCAAAAAGAAACGTAGTTTCCCCCTGTTTTCAAACATGCGCCATTCGTTGAGCAAACCCAGCAATCTTTGGATGTCCACTCCTTGCGGACAGGGCATGCAGTAGCGGCAGCCGGTGCAGCCCACGGGACCACGCGCCAGATAAAGCTCCCGTGCGCGGGCGATGATGGACTTCTCTTTGTCGCTCATGCCACCTGTCTCGCAACTGGCGGCCAGTGACACATTCTCGACCGCCTCGCTCATGGCCGACATGCCAGAAAGCGCCATCCACACTTCCTCCTGATCCCACAGCCAGCGCAAAGCCCATTCGGCAAGGCTGCGCTTCACGGGCGCTCCGTCGAACACGGCTTGTACGTCCGACGGGATGTTGCGGACGAGGTCGCCGCCGCGCAGTGGCTCCATGACAATGACGGGAATGCCCTTGCCATGAGCGTAACGCAGTCCCTCGCGCCCAGCCTGGTAGCCGATGTCCATGTAGTTGTACTGAATCTGGCAGAAGTCCCAGTCGTGCGCATCGAGAATCTCTTTGAAAAGCGGTAACTGGTCGTGAAACGAGAAGCCCACATGAGAGACGAGGCCATCCTGTTTCTTGCGGGCAATCCAGTCGATAAGGTCAAACTGCTTCACTTTCTGCCAGAATGGCCAGCACAAAGCGTGCAGCATGTAGAAATCTATGTGATCGTCGTCGAGGCGCTTGAGTTGTTCATCGAAAATGCGGTCGGCGTCGGCGAGCGATTCGATCTTCTCCCAGGTGGGATATTTGTCGGCAATCTTCACCTTCTCGCGATAGCCGTCCTTCACCACCCTGGACACAAACGCCTCGCTGGTTCCGTTGTGATATGGCCAGGCGGTATCGAGATAGTTGACGCCCTGGTCAATCGCGTGGCGCACCATCGGGATGGCCAGTTCGTCGTCGATGCGCGACTGGTCGCGGTCGATGACGGGCAGACGCATGCAGCCGAATCCCAATGCGCTGGGCTGAAAGTCAATGCGGGGATGCGAACGGTACTTCACGAAAAGGCCTCCTTGTCAATCAATGTCTTGCCAGACTATCTCGCCACCGACCATTGTCAAGCGCGAACGGGCGCCGAGCCAGAACTCGTCGGGTTGCGCGGTGAAGTCGTCGAGGACAATCAGGTCTGCCGCCATGCCCGCCGCGATGCGCCCCTGACGGTTCTGAGCGCCTGCGCCCTGCGCCGCGCCTGTGGTGTACGCGGCCAGGGCCTGTTCCACGCTCACCGCCTCGTGCGGCATCCAGATTGGCTCGGAGGGGTCGTTGCGATACCTGCGCCGCAGGGCCGCGTAGATGCCGTGAAATGGATTGATGGTCTCGACAGGCGCATCGGAACCGAAGCCTACGGGCACCCCGGCATTCAGCAGCGTACGCACCGGATAGCTGTATTGCGCCGCAACCGGCCAGTGATGCGGGGTTATCTTCGTGTCCATGGCGATGTGTATCGGCTGCATGGCGCAGTATATCTGCTCGCGGGCAAGGACGGCGACGTCGTCGGGATGAACGCACTGCGCGTGCTCGATGCGTTGCAACAACTCGGGGCGCTTCCGGCGCGCTCTGGCCAGCGCCTGAGCGACGATGTGAACCGTGCGGTCACCGATGGCGTGAACGGCGCTGCCCAGTCCGGCATCTGCTGCGCGGTTCACCAGCCGTTCAAACTCGTCGGGCTGCATCAGCAGATAACCGTTGTCGCCGGTGTCCGGATATGGGTCGTACATGCAGGCAGTCTGCGAGCCAATCGAACCGTCCATGAAGAGCTTGATGCCGCCGATGTCGAACCACTGGTTTACACTCGTGTATGAGCGCAATCCCCGCTCAATGAGTTCGTCGAGCATGGACAGCGGCGGGTGGAAAACATAGCGGAAGCGCTGCCCCTCGTCCGCAAGCTCCTCGAACAGCTTCCAGGCATCCTCGCCTTCCATCATGTGCACGCCGGCCAGTCCCAGCGGCCACATCTGGCGCACAGTGTCACGGGCGGCCTGCTTCAGTTGCTCGTGGCCAACAGGCGGAATGAACGGTTGCAGCAGCAGCCAGGCGCGCTCGCCCAGAAAACCGTCAGGCTCGCCTCGGGCGTCGCGGCCAATGCGCCCGCCCGGCGGGTCTGGTGTGTGCCGGGTAATGCCGGCGGCGCGCAGGGCGGCTGTGTTGCACCACTTGGTGTGCAGGTCTTTGCTCTTGAAGGTGACGGGCTGATCGCCGAAGATGTCATCCAGGAAGGTGCGGTCGAAGCCTTCGAGCGAGGGCCAGACGTTCTTGTTCCAGCCAACCCCGCCCAGCCACGACATGCGGCCATCCCAGCGATCCCGAAAGGCGATGAGCGCGGTGCGCACCTCATTCAGGCTGGCGCAGTCGGACAGGTCGATGTCGAACTTGAGACGTGCAACCTCCATGAAATGCGTATGGGTGTCGGTGAAAGCGGGTAGCAGAAGCCGTCCGTCGAGGTCGATGACGGTGGCGCCAGGGACGAAACCGGGGTCGTCGCCGACGTAGCGAACGCGGCCATCCTCGACCACCACCGCCGCGGCGCGTGGCTGCGCCGGATTCATCGTCCACACGCTGCCACCACGAAAGAGTGTCTTCATAAAACCTCATGTCCGCTTTTCGACAAGCAAACGTTCCGCGTTATAATTGGCAACAGAATTCTATATTGTGGGAGCTTGTTCGCTTTTCATTTGACATTCCAGCGTTCGGAGCGTTTCTTGCCAAAAACGGCTGACGAGGAGCTCAAATGCAGAATCGAGAGCGGGAGTGTCAGATTCACAAGCACTTTTCGCGCATGACTGCGCGCATGAAATCGTCGATGATCCGCGAGCTGGTCGCATCCACCAAAGGTATCCCCGGACTTATCTCTCTCGCCGGCGGATTCCCCTCACCTCTCACTTTCCCGGTTGCCAAGCTTGCCGAACTCTACCGCGAGGTTATTCTTACCGACGGTGCGGACATCTTGCAATATGGTTCGAGCGAAGGCGACGCAAAACTGAAGCACGAAATCAAGCAGCTCGAAAACCTGCCAGACCTGCCCGATGACCAGTTGCTCATCACCTGCGGCGCCACCAACGGCATCTTTCTCTTTGCCAAGACCTTCATCGACGAGGGCGACATCATCCTCACCGAAGCGCCCAGCTTTCTTGGCTCGCTGGTGGCCTTCGAGGGCACCGGCGCCGAGCTTGTGGGGGTCGAGATGGACGAGGATGGCATGCGCATCGAGGCGCTCGAAGCCGCCATCGCCACAGCGAAAGCAAGCGGCAAAACCATAAAATTCTGCTATGTCATCCCCGACTTCCAGAATCCCACCGGCATCACCACCAGTCTCGAACGACGCCGACAGATTCTGGCAGTAGCCGCCCGGCACAGTTTCTTCGTGCTCGAAGACGACCCCTACGGCGCGTTGCGCTACGATGGCGAGTCGCTGCCGCCGATGTTCCAGATTGCCCGCGAGGAAATGGGGCGTGACGACCTCGTGACGCTCGTGAAGTCGTTCTCGAAGGTCTTGGGGCCTGGCCTCCGACTGGCCTATGTCATCGGCACAGAAAACCTCATCGCCAAGTTGAGTTCGTGGCTGCAAAAGGTGAATGTGAGCGTCGATTGCATCACCCAGCGCGTGATTGGGCGGTTCATCGCCGAGGGGCTGCTGCCTGGCCAGATCGAGCACATCAAGAGCATCTATCGTCCACGCCTTCACGCCATGCTGAACACCCTCGAACAACACATGCCCTCCGGTGTCACCTGGACGCACCCCCAGGGCGGCATGTTCGTGTGGCTGAACCTGCCCGCCGGCATCGACGCCGACGCGCTGTTCGAGATAGCCAGGGCGCACAAGGTCGCCTTTTTGCCAGGCAGCAAGTTCTTTCCGCCTGGTTGTGAGCAGCCCAATTCACTGCGCCTCAACTTCTCCTATCCCACGGTCGAACAAATCGAGGTGGGAGTCGAACGGCTGGCCATTCTCATTGGCCACGAACTGAACGCGTAATCACGGAGGCCTCTGTTGAACCCGGTCGAACTCATCATCCGCAAACGCGGCGGCAAGTCACTCTCTCACGACGAACTCGAAGGCTTCGTCACCGGCTACATCGAGAGCGAAATCCCCGAATATCAGATGTCGGCCATGCTCATGGCAATTTTCTTCGCCGGAATGACGCCCGACGAGGTGCAGACGCTCACCGGCGTCTATATCGACTCTGGGGAACGCATCGCCTTCCCCGCTCACTGGCCGACAGTTGACAAGCATTCAACCGGCGGCGTAGGCGACAAACTTTCGCTCATGCTGGCCCCGCTGGCCGTTGCCTGCGGCTGCCGCGTACCGATGATTTCCGGTCGCGGACTGGGCCATACCGGCGGCACCCTCGACAAGCTCGAATCCATCCCAGGCTTCCGCACCGGCTTCAGCGTGGCCGACTTCAAGCGGCTGGTGGATGAGGTGGGCTGTGCTATCGTGGCACAATCGGAGCGCCTGGTGCCCGCCGACAAACGCATCTATGCCCTGCGAGACGTTACCGGCACGGTCGAAAGCCTGCCGCTCATCACCGCCAGCATCATGAGCAAAAAGATTGCCGAGGGCGCACGCGGACTGGTCATCGACCTCAAGGTGGGCAGCGGCGCATTTATGAAGGACATCGACACAGCCCGCAAGCTGGCCGCGCTGCTCATGCGCACCGGCGAGGCATTCGGCCAGCGCGTGCACGTCGTTTTCAGCGACATGAACGCCCCTCTGGGCGAGTGGGTGGGCAACGCCCTCGAAGTGCGCGAGACGATTGCCTTCCTGCGGGGCGAATCGCGCATCGCCGACCAGTTTAACCTCACCCGCGAGCTGTGGCGTCAAATGCTACTGCTGGCTGGACAGCAAGCTCAGGCCACCGATGACCGCTTCGAGCAGCTTCTGCGTAGCGAGGCGGCCGAGGTCTTTGGGCGCATGATTGCCGCACAGGGCGGCGACCCCCGTGTGGTTGACGACCCCAGCCTGCTGCCCGTCGCGCCGCACGAGATACCCATCCTCGCTGCCAACGGCGGCTACCTGGCCGGCGTTAACAGCCAGGCCGTGGGCTATGCGCTGGTGGGCATCGGCGCGGGACGGCGCAAGCTGGGCGATACGCTCGACTATGGCGCCGGCGCCTGGCTGCCGCGCAAGCTGGGCGACGAGCTGCGCCCGAGCGACTTGATAGGCAAGGTCTATTGCAGTGAGCGAGCAGCGGGAGAAGAAGCAGCGGGCCGCATCGCGGCAGCGTATCGGGTGTCACCAGAGCGGCCAGAGGCCGTTCCCGTTGTGCTGGAGACCTGCACCAGCGAGTCCTGAACACGAAGACAGAGCGGACTAAATTGCTTGACATAGAACCCGAAGGTTATAATTTGGGAGACTGCGCCGACGCTGGTGCAAGCTAAGAGATTGAAATATATAATGTTATACGCTACCGTGAGGTGGCTGGAGTAAGGAGTCTATAATGGCAGTACCGAAAAAAAAGGTATCAAAGTCCCGTCGCGATAAACGCAGAACGCACTACAAGGCGCCCATGCCTTCATGGACCCATTGCGCCCAGTGCGGCGAGGCGGTTCGCATGCATCACGTTTGCCCGCATTGCGGCCAGTATAAAGGCGTCCAGGTCATCGAGGTCAAGCAGAAGTAGGCTATGAAGATAGCCCTCGACGCATTCGGGAGCGACAACGCACCGCTTCCCGAGGTGGAAGGTGCCGTACTCGCCATTAAAGAGGATGCTTGCAGCAAGATTTATCTTGTGGGCCGCAAGGATGAACTCGAGCGCGAGCTGGGCAGGTTTTCCTACCCCAAAGAGCGCATCGAGGTGGTGCACGCCTCCGAAGTGATACTCATGAACGACAAGGCCGCCTCCACGGTGCGCACCAAAAAGGATTCATCGCTGGTGCGCGCCATAAAACTGCACAAGGATGGCATGGCCGATGCAGTGGTGAGCGCCGGCAATACAGGCGCTGTCATGGCTGCCAACCTGTTCACGCTGGGGCGCATCAAAAACGTGTTGCGGCCGGCCATTGCGCTCAGCCTGCCAACGCTTGGCAAACCTGCCATCATGCTCGATATGGGCGCTAACGTAGATTGCCTTCCCGAACATCTCATCCAGTTCGCCAAGCTCGGCAGTCTCTACTCCCACTTTTTCTATGGTGTCGAGAACCCGGAAGTCTCTCTGCTGAACATCGGTGAAGAGAGCATGAAGGGCAACGAGCTGTCCAAGGCGACGCACAAGTTTCTGGCCGAACGCACCGACATCAATTTCGTGGGTAACGTCGAGCCCAAGAGCATCTTCGACGGCGCCGCCGACGTGATCGTGTGTGACGGCTTCGTGGGCAATGTTATCCTGAAGACTATCGAGGGCACGGCGCGCTTTGTCTTCAAGGCTTTGAAGGAACAAATGCGGCGCGACTGGATTGCCAAGGTGGGCGCGATGCTTTCGTATCCGGCCTATGGCTACCTGCGACGCAAACTGGATCATAACGAGTATGGCGGAGCGCTGCTGGTGGGACTGCGGGGCAACCCGATAGTGTCGCACGGCTCATCCAACGATGTCGCCATCAAAAACGCTGTCAAATTTGCCGCGCGCATCGCCGAATCAGGATTTCTTGAGCATGCTCGCGCTTATTACGAAGAGGAGAAGGCCTCATGAATATGCAATATACAGCCAAGATCGCCGGCACCGGCATGTATGCGCCCAAGCGCATCGTCAACAATTTCGACCTCGAAAAGATGGTGGACACCTCCGATGAGTGGATTCGCACCCGCACCGGCATGTTCGAGCGTCATTTCGTCGCCGACGACGAAGCCGCTTCCGACCTGGCGACACACGCCGCCCACAAAGCGCTCGAAGCCGCCAAACTCCGTGTGCGCGACATCGACCTCATCATCGTTGGCTCGGTTACTTCAGACCACGCCTTTCCCTCCACAGCCTGCATTGTGCAGAAAAACCTCGGCGCCAAGAGCTGCATGGCTTTCGACGTCTCGGCAGGCTGCTCGGGCTTCCTGTACGCTTCCGACATCGCTCGGCAGTTCATCGAGAACGGCAGCGTCGAGCATGCGCTGGTGATTGGCGTTGAGGTGCTGTCACGCTTTACCAACTGGGAAGACCGGGGTACCTGCGTTCTTTTTGGCGACGGCAGCGGCGCAGCGATGATATCACGCGCCAAAAGCACCGACATTGGCCGCATCATCGACACCCACATGGAAGCTGACGGCACCTATGGCAATCTGCTCATTCAGCCGGCAGGCGGCTCGCGTCTGCCCGCTACAGATGAAACCGTGCGCGAACACAAGCATACCGTTCACATGGAAGGCAACCGCATCTTCAAGCTGGCTGTCAAATCGATGTACAACCAGTGCGAGACGGTGTTGAAGCGCAACAACTGGGACGTCAAATCGATTGACTGGCTCATCAGCCACCAGGCGAACCTGCGCATCATCGAATCTCTGGGCAACAAGCTGAAGATTGACCCGAAAAAGGTGATTATCAATATCGAGAAGTATGCCAACACTTCGGCGGCGTCCATCCCGATAGCGCTGGACGAAGCGGTGCGGGCGGGTAAAATCCGCCGCGGCGACGTTGTGCTCATGACCGCCTTTGGCGCCGGGCTCACATCGGGCGCCATGCTCATTCGTTTCTGATCGCACAGCACACACAGGAGACACTTATGCCATATAAAGGCCGCAACCTCGCGTTTATTTTTCCGGGCCAGGGCGCTCAGTACGTCGGCATGGCCATGGACTACATTGCAGCCGAGCCGCGTCTGGAGAACGTGTTGCGCAGCTTCGACAGCCAGAATGGCGTCGATCTGTTTTCCATTATGAACGAGGGCCCCGAAGAGGCGCTCAAGGAAACCCGCTTCACCCAGCCGGCCATCCTGTTTCACAGCGTCGCCGCCATGCAGGCGTTGCAACAGAAACTGCCCGTGCAGCCGGACATTGTGGCCGGCCACTCGCTTGGCGAGTTCACGGCGCTGGTTGCCGCCGGCATCCTCTCGCCCGACGAAGCGATGTATCTGGTCCACCGTCGCGGCCAGTTCATGATTGAAGCCAACGAAGACAAGCCGTTTGCGATGGCAGCCATTCTGGGGCTTGGCCCCAACCACGTGAAAGAAATCTGCGAGATGGCCTCGGAAAAGGGCATCGTGATTGCGGCCAACTATAACACACCGGTTCAGACAGTCATCAGCGGCAGCGCGTCTGGTGTGGCGCGAGCCTGCGAGATTGCGCAGGAAGCCAGAGCCAAGCGCATCGTGCCGCTGGCTGTGGGCGGCCCGTTTCATTCCCCGCTCATCGAAAAAGCGCGGGGCTGGCTGGCCGAGGAAATCGGCAAGCTCGACTTCACCCAGAGCGACATCCCGCTGGTGAGCAACGTGAGCGCCCGTCCCACCACCGACCTCGACCAGATCAAGCGAAATCTGGCGCAACAGGTGACCTCGTCCGTCCGCTGGGTCGAGTCGATGAAATTTATTATTGACAACTGGAACCCCGTGTTCTTAGAATTTGGCCCGCAACGTGTGCTTGCTGGAATGATGCGTAAGATCGACAAGCAAGCCAGGATTTTGAGCGTCGATAAACTGGACGATGTTCCCGCTATGATCGAGAAGCTGGAGGAAATATGCAGCGACTGACCGACAGTATCGCCATTGTAACCGGCGCTGCCAGGGGTATCGGACTGGCCATTGCGCGCGGTCTGGCTCAGGAAGGCGCGCTGCCCATCATCTTCGACATCCGCCGCGAAGACGTCGATGCCGCTGTGGCCACGCTCGCCGCAGAAGGCCTGAAAGCCGAAGGCATGGCCGTAAACGTTACAGACGCAGATATGGTTGCCGCCGCCGTCAAAGACATCATTGCCCGTCACCAGCGCATCGACATCTTAGTCAACAACGCCGGCGTCACCCGCGACGGCCTCTTGCTCAAAATGAAAGAAAGCGACTGGGACATGGTGCTCGACGTGAACCTGAAAGGCGCATTCCTGTGCACTCAAAAGACGCTTCGCCCAATGCTGAAGCAACGGAGCGGCGCCATCATCAATATCGCCTCGGTTATCGGGGTGATGGGCAACGCGGGGCAGGCCAACTACGCCGCCAGCAAAGGCGGGCTCATTGCGCTCACCAAGTCTGCCGCGCGCGAAGCCGCCGGTCGCGGCGTGCGGGTGAACGCCATCGCGCCGGGATTCATCGAAACAGAAATGACCGCCAGCCTTCCACAGAAGGTTGTCGAGAATTATGCCGCCGGCATCCCGCTGGGGCGCATGGGCAAGCCGTCCGATGTGGCGTCGCTGGTCGTGTTTCTCGCCTCGAACGAGGCGAATTACATCACCGGCCAGACACTGCACTGCGACGGCGGCCTCATAATGTAGCCAACCAACCGATCGAACCCATAACAGGAGGACACAATGGACGTTGCAGCCAAGGTTAAGGAAATCATCGTGCAGGAGCTCGATGTCAATGAAAGCGAAGTGACGGAACAGGCCAAGTTCATCGAGGACTTGGGCGCCGATTCTCTCGACACTGTCGAGCTGATCATGAAGTTCGAGGAAGAGTTTGAAATCGATATCCCCGATGATGACGCCGAAAAGCTTAACACCGTTGGTACCGCCATCGATTATCTGAAAGAGAAGCTGGGCTGATTACACCCCACGCGATCTTTCCGAGACGCTGCGGAGGGAGCTGCGGCTCCCTTTCGCCTTATTTGTGTCCAACAGCCACAACTGCCAGGTTCAATCTACAAGCGTGACGAAACTCAAGTGAGGATAATATGAAACGAAGGATTGTCGTAACCGGCCTGGGCGCCATCAACGCCATTGGCCACAACGTTGCCGAAACATGGGAAAGCCTTGTCAACGGCAAAAGCGGTATCGCCCTGATAACCAGGTTCGATCCAACCGAGTTCAACAGCAAAATCGCCGCTGAAATAAAGAACTATGACCCGCTGGAATATTTCGAGAAAAAGCAGATCAAGAAGATAGACCCCTACACCCAGTTCTGCATTATCGCAGCCAGGGAGGCCATGACAGACGCCGCGTTTGATTCGTTTGACCCCGAACGCTTCGGCGTTATCCTCGGGTCTGGCATCGGCGGGATGCTGACCTTTGAAAACGAAGTGCGCAAGCTGGTCGAAAAAGGCCCCCGGCGCATCAGCCCGTTTTTCATCCCCAAAATGATCACCAACATCGCCGCAGCCCACCTCTCAATCGAGCACAACCTCAAGGGCGTCAACTTCAACACGGTGACGGCCTGCGCATCCGCCAATCACGCCATTGGTTCGGCGTTGCGCGCCATTCAGTACGGTGACGCCGACATCATCCTCACCGGCGGGTGCGAAGCGGCCGTGACCCCGATGGCAGTGGGCGGGTTCTGCGCCATGAAAGCGCTATCGACCAACAATGACGACCCGGTGCGCTCCTCGCGTCCATTCGACGCCATGCGTGACGGTTTCGTCATGGGCGAAGGCGCCGGCGTTCTGGTGTTTGAAGAACTCGAACATGCCCGTGCCCGTGGCGCTCGCATCTATTGCGAAGTCGCCGGATTTGGCGCTACAGCCGATGCCTACCACATCACGGCCCCGGTCGAAAGCGGCGAAGGCGGCGCCCGCGCCATGAACATGGCGCTGAAGGACGCTGGAGTCGAGCCTGCGGAAGTTAACTACATCAACGCGCACGGCACCTCGACTCCGCTGAACGACAAAACCGAAACCGCCAGCATCAAGACGGTGTTCGGCGAGTATGCGCACAGTGTGCTCATCTCATCGACCAAGTCGATGACAGGCCACACCCTGGGCGCGGCGGCGGCCATCGAGGCCATTGCCTGCATCAAGGCCATCCAGACTGGCGTGGTGCATCCCACCATCAACTACGAGCATCCAGACCCCGAATGCGACCTGAACTATGTGCCCAACAAGGCCATCGAAAAGACCGTTCGCACAGCCATCAGCAATTCGCTGGGCTTTGGCGGCCACAACGCGGTCGTCTGCCTGCGGGCATTCGAATAAACCATCGGGGAGGGCAATCGCTCTCCCCATTTTCTTATGAAACGCGTTCTGCGCTCGATCATCGAATACCTCGTGAGTCGCGGCGGCGCCGACACCGCTATCGAGCCGGCCTGGAGCGAGACAGCACAAGCATTCCAGGCACGTATCGGCTATACATTCGACAATGTCTCACTGCTGCATGCCGCCATGACACATCTCTCCCACTTCCGTCGCCAGGCCGAAAACGCCCACAGCACCAGCGCCTTCGAGCGCATGGAGTTTCTGGGCGATTCCATTCTGGGACTGGTGGTGGCCGAAGAGCTGTTCATGCGCTATCCCGACAGCCCCGAAGGCAAGCTCTCCAAGCTCAAGTCGAAGATTGTGTCCGAGACATTTCTGGCGCTCAAGGCGAGTGACATCAACCTCGGGCAGTGCCTGCTGTTGAGCGGCGAGGAGGATCGCGCCGGTGGTCGCAACCGCAGTTCCATCCTCTCGGACGCCATGGAATCGCTCATCTGCGCCATCTATCTCGATTCCAACCTGACCCGTGTGCGCCGCTTCATCAAGAATCATATCCTCAAGGATTTCGAGACAGCGGTGACACACGTCTCGCTCATCAACTTCAAGAGCATCCTGCAAGAGTTCACCCAGTCGCGTTACCAGAACACGCCAGAATACGTCGTCACCCATGAGTCGGGCCCCGACCACCGCAAGACGTTTACGGTCGAGGCGCTCATCAATGACGAGCGGCAGGGCAGCGGCAGGGGAAGCAGCAAGAAACTGGCCGAGCAGAGCGCCGCTCGCGACGCCTGCCGCCAACTCAAGCTGAAATGAACATCCTCGCGGTCTTTTTGCCGCACCGAGGTTGCCCTTTTCAGTGCATCTACTGCGACCAACACGCCATCGGTGAACCGGCGCCGAGCCCCGACGAGCTTACCGTACGCCTCGACGCATTCTGCACCACAAGCTCCAGCCGCCCCCGCCAGGTTGCCTTCTATGGCGGCACGTTCACCGCGCTGCCACGCGATGAGCAATCACGCTGGCTCGATCTGATAGCGCCCTGGTTGCCGCAATTGGACGGCATTCGCCTCTCCACCAGGCCGGACTGCATCGAGCCTGTGCATCTGGACTGGCTGAAGCGGCGCGGGGTGCGCACCATCGAGCTGGGCGTACAGAGCTTTGCGGACGCCGAACTGAGCGCCACCAGTCGCGGCTATACCGCCACAGTCGCCCAGCAGGCCTGCCGCGAGGCGCTACGCAACGGGTTCGAGCTGGGGGTGCAACTGATGCCCGGCCTGCCGGAAAGCTCCGCGTCCGGCTGGCGACACACTATCGATGCCACGTTGCGGCTGCGTCCCAGCTTCGTGCGGCTCTATCCGCTGGTGACGCTGCGCGGAACCGCGCTGGAGACGATGTGGCGGCAGGGACGGTACACGCCGCTCACCCTCGACGAGGCCACACGACAATGCGTCCAGGCTGTGCAGGCCTTCGAGGCAGAGGGCATCGCCGTGGCCAAGATCGGCCTGCACGGCGACCTCGCCCCGGATGCCGTGCTGGCGGGTCCGTGGCATCCTGCGTTTGGCGAGCATGTGCGACGGCAACTGCTTCTGCTGCGCCTGCCTGGGTCTCTGGGGAGCGGCGACTCGCTCACCTTTTCGAGCCGCGATGTCTCGCTGCTGCGAGGCGAGGGCGGCTGGCTGCTGCGGGAAATTTACGAGCGGGCAGGCGTTAAAATCCCGATTATGTTTGACAGCGAAATCAAGTCTGGTACGATGTTGTCAGTGAAATCAACGCCAAGCTGATGTTGGTGACTGGAGATGACTTTGAAACACATGATATGCCCTTTGTTATGTATTCTGGTGAGTGTGCTAGCAGTGGCCGGTTGCATAAAATCACCGCAAGCGCCTTCATGGGAAACGGAACTGAATCTGCCGTTGCTCAACAAGATCTACTATGCGTGGGAGCTGGAAGATTCGACGGATTTCATCATCGAGAACGACTCGCTCTTCTTCCTGCAACACGGCAATGTCAACAGCGCCGATCTGGGCGAGCAGATGGGAATAAACGCGCGCCCGAACAACTTTGTCTGGCTGCCTCTGCCGCCTGAGACCACGTTCGCGGGGGCGCTCGGCATCGACGAGACGGGCGTCGGGAGCGATGATCTCGCCGTGTCCTACGCTCTCATCGAGGAATGGACACTCGAGTTCGCCTTCCAGAACGTCGATCCGGCGCTGCAAACGGTAAGCGTTACTTTTGACGACATCTACACGCCCGCCGGTCAGCCGCTCAGTGTCAACATATCCTCGTTCGACGTAACTACGCAGGTCAGCCTCGACGCCTACAGTGGAGAATACTACTCCATCGGCCTGCCGGGCAACACGACGCTCTATGACAGCCTCTCCTTCACCGTGCAGACCCAGTCCGACGCTGGAGCACCGTCCCCAGTCGCCGAGATGAAAATTCTCTTCCAAAACTCAATCTCCCTCAACCTGATGGAGGGGATGGCCTTCCATAAAATCCTGCCCATCGAGGACCACACCATCGAACTCAGCCTCGACTACCCAGTCGGCGCCGACAGCGCTATCATTATCTCTGAAGACGGCGCACGCATGGATGTGGAGATATGTAACCATCTGGGGTTCCCCGTCGAGCTGCGTGGCCGCTTCACCGCCTACAACGATGACGGCGAGTCGCGTACTATCTTTTTCGACGAGACTGACCACATGGTCTTCGACGCCGCCACCACCATGTACGAGCCGGTGAACTCGATGCAGACCATGCGCGATTCAGTCGGCTGGCTGCTGAACATCTTACCATCCCGCATCGAACTGACGGATGCCTGGTTCATCGTGGGTCTCGACACCCAGGAAACCGGATTCGCCTACAGCGGCTCCGATGCACGGGGTACATTGACCGGCAGGTTGCCGTTTCTCTTCCGTCTCACCGGTCACCCAATGCGCTTGCCCGAGCCGGAAGTCAGCGATATTTCATCGACCAACCGTGAGCAGATAGAGAAATACGCTAGAGGGGGACATGTCATTTTCCTGGTTGAGAATATGTACCCGGCGGCGTCTGAGGTCGATATCTATCTCTCCACCAGCGCCGACGAGGACAGCCTGTACGACCACCCGATGCTGCACTTCCCGCGTGACGGCGAGGCGAATTACGTCCCCGCCATGGACAGCGATTCGCTCAAGTACGAGCTGACGCAGGAGGACATCCTCTTCTTCACCAACCCGACTATCTACCTGGGCATGAAATTCACCTTCGACCAGACACAGGGCGACATCTACATAGCGCCGCAGGATTACATGGGGCTAATCGGCCGCACACGCATCATCCTGTTCATCGATAACGAGTAGGGAGGCCGACATGACACGCATAGCACTCACCGCTGTCCTTGCCCTCCTGCTCACGTCGCTTTCCGCCGCTCTGCCCACTTCACGCTCGATGCAATATGGCAACAGCTTTCTGCAACGAAGCGACGGCGTGCACGCGCTCTACTGGAATCCCGCCAACATCGGCAACGGCAACCTCCGACACGGCGACTTTGTCGCCCTGAATCTGGGCTATAGACTGGACAACAACTTCCTGACGATTAGCGAGTATAACGACATGACGGGCACTGTATTGTCAACCGCG
The DNA here is from genome assembly GCA_021108395.1 of Candidatus Cloacimonadota bacterium. Lineage (GTDB taxonomy): Bacteria > Cloacimonadota > Cloacimonadia > Cloacimonadales > JAIOQZ01 > JAIOQZ01. The sequence continues at coordinate 19,607 of JAIOQZ010000014.1, read as the reverse complement.
GACGAGGACGATTTGCTGAACGACGCACCTGCGCTGCTGTGTTTTTCGGGCGAGGGCCATTCGCAGTTCATCGGCTGGTCGCAAGACAACATGGCCATCTGTATAAGCACGCATGCTTATGGCAAGAGCGCTTTTCAGCGGGAATACCTCGAGCTGATGTTCCGCGGCAACGAGTACAACCACGCCTATACATTCGATAATCCACATAACATGTTCGAGGCGTTCACCTTTGCCGATATTACATACGGCGTGGGTGGATACAGCGTCAATGACTGGCTGCCCGGCATCTCCTGGCTGCCCGAAACGAGCTTTGGCTACGCGGCCAGCATTCTGGTGGGGATAGCGTCTGTCGAGAGCAGCCGGTTCTATGGCAGCCTCGAAACGACTGAGGACGGCCTCAGCCTCAACCAGACCATCGACATGCGCCTCGGTCTCGGCGGATACGGGTTCAAGGGATTGGCCGGCGTTTCCAGCCAGATTGACGACAACCTCTCCGTCGGCCTGACATTGGACAATATCCTCGGCCTGATAAGCTGGCAGGGCAAATCGCAGAAACGCCGCTACACTGTCATTGCCGACAGCATACTGCTGGCGGACATCGACGATACGGTAATCAACGAGAAACGGGTGAAGTTAGACAACGACGGCTTCATCTCCATGCTGCCGGTCACTCTCAACCTGGGCGCGTTATATGCCTGGCGAAACACCAGTTACTCTCTCGACTGGCAGCACAGGGTCAACGAATCACCCATCGGCAACGCAAAACCAACGCTGAGCATGGCTGCCGAATACCTGCCCATCGAGCAACTGCCGCTGCGGCTTGGCTGGTCGGGCAACCGCGACCGCAAAGGCCGCCTCAACGTCAGCCTCGGCTATCGCAACCCCAAGTACGAAATAGACATCTCGGTCTGCCCCGACGGCATCTTCCCCTCCGGCGAAGACATGAGTCTGGGGTGGGCGTTAGACTGGAGACTCAAATATTGATCTTTCTGAGCTTGATACTGGCCGGGCTGGTGGCCTGGTGGTTTTACCGCCGCACCGTGCCCGGCGTTTCGCGTCCTCGTCGCCTGCTGTTGCTCTGTCTGCGCATCATCACCCTCTGGGTACTGATAATGCTGCTGCTCAACCCTGTCCTGCGCCGCGAAGGCGAACGGCACCAGAAGCCAGTCGTGTGGCTGCTGCGGGATGTGAGCCTGAGCATGAGCCAACCCGCAGCCGGTCTCGACAAGGCCGGCCTGTTCGAGCCGGCGCTCGAGCAAACCCTGTCACAGTTACGTCGTAGCGGCTTCGAGCCAGTCGAGCTTTCATTCGCCGCGGGACTGACCTTCGGCGGTGACAGTCTCGATATACAGTCCACCCGACTGGCCGATGCTCTGGCCCAGGCCGCAGAGATTCACGGCACCGATCATCTCAGCCGCGTTGTACTGTTCAGTGATGGCTGGCTGAAGGACACGCGGCCAGACGACGCCCTCGAACTGGGGGTGCCACTGGACGCCTGGCTGCCCGCCTGGCAAGACACTACCTTCGACCTGCGGCTCACCCGCCTGCACGCGCCCGACGAGGTGTTCGTGGGTGAGGAAGCGCCTCTCGCCGTCGATATGACAGCCCAGGGCTATACCGGTGACGCCAGACTGACCGTGTATGTGAACGACCGTAGCGTGGCGGCCCGCACCATCGATTTCTCCACCGGCGCGCATCAGCGGATCGAGCTGGCTGTCGCCCTCGACAAGCCCGGACTGCACACGCTCGAAGCCCGGCTTACAGCCTCCGAGCACGCTCCCGACGAGCCGGACACGGGCAACAACGCGCTGCCGGTAGCGCTTCACGTGCGCAACAACCACCCGCAGGCACGCATTCTGTGTGACCGCCCGGACTGGGACACAGCGCTGCTGTTGCAGGGCATCGGGCGACTGCCCGGCTGGGAAGCCGCCGTGTGGCAGGCCGACCGTGGCCGCTGGCGGCACGGTCCACGACGGGTTGCGCTCACCTCACTGTTAGACGACTCGACACGCCTGCTGGTATTGCTCAATCATGGCGATCTGCGGTTCGCCGGCGAAGATGTGTCCCGCATTGAACGATTCGTCGAGAACGGCGGCGGCCTGCTGCTGCTGGGAGCGCACATCACAGAGCTGCGAGACCTGCTTCCCGGCGGTTCGTCGAACATCCGGCAGTGGTTTGAGAGCAGCCTGTTGCTCACGCCAGAAGCGCGCCGCTACGAGACCTTTCGCCGTCTTCACGGCATCGAACGCGACATCCCGCCCCTCGACTACCGCTACGTGACTGCCTCGGCCGGCGCTGAGACGCTGGCAGCCGCCGTCAATCCCGAGCAGTCGCCACTGGCGCTCACATGGCGTCGAGGAGAAGGCCGTGTGCTGTGGCTGGCCTGCCTGGGCTGGTGGCGCTGGCAACTCTGGGGTGAGCAGGACGCCTGTTTCGCGTTCATGGGCGATGTCGCCAACTGGCTGGGACACCCGGCGGCACAACGCTTCGCCGCCTTCACCGACCGCGCCGGATACCGCCTGGGCGAACCGGTACGCCTGCGCCTCCATGCGTTCGACGAGCGCATGAACCGCCAGCGCGACCTGCAACCACAGGCGGTTGTGCTCGACTCCACCGGCATCGAACGCGCCAGTGGCTATCTGCATGCCGACGATGACGGCGTCTATGCCCTGCGCCTCGACGACCTCCCAGCCGGACGCTACCGCTATTCCATCACCGATGAACGCACCGGACAGCACGCCGAGGGCGACTTCGCCGTGGCGGGCATTGGCAGCGAGCAGCAGGATCGAGGCATAAACCGCTCGATGCTGGCCTGGCTCGCCCAGCGTTCAGGCGGCACGCTGCACACCGACAGCCTGTCCGCCTGGCCTGCCGCCGAACCGATAGCTATAGCCTGGCACAGCGAACTGGCGCTCTACAAGAAGTGGTACATCATCGCCCTGTTCCTCATCGCCTTCGGCCTCGAACTCTTCCTGCGCAAACGCTGGGGGCTGCTGTAGCGCCCACCAAACTTTTTGTAAAAAGTTTGGATCAAAAACTTTTGCGGAAACTTCGTTTCCTTTCGCTCAAAGAAGACTCTTATGACACAAGGATGCGTTAGCATCCGCCAAAAGTTTTTGATCTCACTTTTTACAAAAAAGTGAGCTTGTCCCCTTTCTCTCGAAAAAAAGGGAGCGCCGTACGGCGCTCCCTTCATGTTATTCCTGTCGTGACACTATTTGAGCAGCGCCATCTTGTGTGTTATGACATAATCGCCAGCCGTAAGCCGCACGAAATACACGCCCGAAGCCACCGGCTCGCCGCTGGTATTCTTGCCGTCCCACACAACGCTGTGCGTTCCCGCTTCCAGCGGTTCGTTCACCAGGCTGCGCACGCGTTGCCCGCGTACGTTGTAAACGGCAAGCGTGGTTTCGCCGCCCTGCGCCAAACTGAATCGCACCGTCGTTTCGGGATTGAACGGGTTGGGCCACACGCGCATCGATTGGCCGTGAGCCGGCTCGATGTCCGTGTCGTCCACGCCGACTACGGTAATCTTGGCCTGCGCCGACTGTAACACCTCGCCGGTGTCGTAGCTCTGCACAATCACCAGTCCGCGCAGGTCGCCCTCGTCCCAGGAAGCGTCCCAGTCGAAGGTGTGCTCGATCTCGGTGCGACCGGCAAGGTTGATGGCCTCGTTGCTGCTTCTGGCGACAACCAGCCCGTGATAGTTCGACAGGTCGTTCTGCGTAACCAGAAAGAACACCTGGTTGTCGTTGGTGGTAACGTCGCCGGTCACGGCAACGTCGGCCAGAATCTGCATGTCACCGGTAGCGGTACGATGCGCCTCGATGGCGATTTCGAGCGGGCTTTCCAACTCGAATACTTCCATGTAGGCATCATAGTAGTCGTTCAGCGGGTCATATTCGCCCGCCACAACCGTCGTGCCGCCAAAAACGGCATGGGGAAAGACACTACCATTGTACCAGTCGTACCGGTCCTGGGCGCCCGGACTTTGTGGGTCCGTCATTTGCCAGATTACGGGATAGAGTCGTTCGTTTTCTTGCGATAACTGAATGAGCGCAGACCGCGCTACAGAATAGTCACCGCCGCAGCCACTGCAAACCTCGGTGAAGATTTCCCCCACCACGTTCACAGGCGTGGCCGCCAGAATGGCGAGCTGCAACAGCATCGCCAACGCCAGAAAGCGTTTCATAGCGGTCTCCTTGAGTTTGTTCACATCTATGTTCGGTTCGCTTGAATGTCGTTGAGCCAACCTTGTTCACAAGGTATATGCAAAAAGCGTTCCCGTCAACCGGTTTCCCTAAGATTTGTCCAGCGGCGGCAGATGGCGCGGATCGATGTCGCGCATCTCCTTCAGCACGTCATCGTTGCCATACTTGGCCTTGATGAGATGAAGTATCTTGCTGTGAATGAGCGAGAGCGCCGAGGTGAACGGCCCGATGCGGCGGGCATGCTCGACAATCTGATGCGCCTCGACCAAACGTTCGTGGGCGATGTAGAGGTTGATGAGGTCGAGGTAGGCCGAGATATTGAACGGTTCGAGGCGTATCGACTTCAGCAGGTACTCGATGGCCTGGCCCGACTTGCCGATGCGCTCGCTGGCGATGCCGTAGGCGCGATAGAAATTGACCGACTTGAAGTTCATCTTCTCGGCCTGCTGAAACTCCATGTAAGCCTTGAGCCAGTTTTTCTGATAGGTATAGGACACCCCGCGCAGGAAATAGATTCTGCCACGCTTGCCGAAGGTGGCCTCGATAGCCATGAGTCTGTCGATGGCCTTGCCATATTCCTTGCTTGCCAGATACTGCTCGACGAGAAAGAAATAGGGTAGCTCGCTCTCCGGTTGCGTGGCCAGTATCTCTTCGAGCAGCCCCACACAGGTTTCCGAGTCCCCCAAACGCGCCAGGGTGATAGCTTTGTTATATTGCGCTTCGGGGAACGGCTCGGCGATACGATTATAGTGATACATCGCAATCTTTAGTTCGCTGATAGAGAGATAGCAGTTGCCCAGCCGGAAGGTGATGTTGGGGTCGTCTGGCTTGTGTTCGAGCGCTTTCTGATACAGCTCGATCGCCTTCTTATTCAGCTTCTTCGAGGCATAGATTTCAGCCATCTCTTCGTAAAGCGACGCTTCGCCGCCAAACTCGGGAATGCCGGCCTCGAGAATTTTGACCGCTTTCAGCCAGTTCCGTTTGCGCTCGAACTTCGATTGCCAGATGATGTTTTCAAGTTTATCCATTATTAACTGCCATCGGTTTCCTGTGTGAGCAGCAACGCCTCCACTGCGGCCAGCGCCTCTTCCCTGTCGTCGCTGCGGTTGACCAGCCTGCGCACAGCCGCGCCACCGGCATAACCCTTTGTGTACCAGGCCAGGTGAGAACGCATTTCCTTCATGGCGGTCACTTCGCCCTTGTCGGCCATAGTCATGCGATAGTGGTCTCGAATGCACTCCACCTTTAGTTTGCAAGATATCACGTCAGCCTGGCCTGTCAAGCGAAAACGGGCAATCTGCGCGAACAACCAGGGCCTGCCCATGACGCCGCGGCCCACCATGACGGCGCTACAGCCTGTTTGCCGACGCATGTCGTCAACGTCTTCAGGCTCCCAGATGTCGCCGTTGCCCACTACAGGCACATCCACAGCCAGCGCCAGAGCGGCGATGAGCGCCCAGTCTGCCTTGCCGCCATACATCTGGGTGCGGGTGCGAGCGTGCAACACCAGGATGTCCGCCCCTGCTTCCTGCATACGCAGACCAAACTCGACGGCGTTGACGCTGTGCGTGTCCCAGCCGGAGCGGAACTTGACGCTCAACGGCAGGCCGGCGCCGGCAAGAGCGTTTTTCATGGCGCGCACGATGTCGGCGGCGCGCTGCGGCTCACGCATCAAGGCAGACCCGGCCCCGCGATTGACCACCTTCTTCACCGGGCAGCCCATGTTGACATCGATAAAGTCGGGGCGCAGGGGCAAAACGACGTCCAACGCCCTGGCCATGATGTCGGGCCTGGAACCGAAAAGCTGGATACCGAACGGGCGCTGGGAATCGTCAAAACGGGCATTTGCCAGACTGGGGGCAGGCTTGTGCAACAGACCGTCGGCGCTCACCATTTCGCTCACCATCACATCAGCGCCCATGCGTTTGCACACTGCGCGAAACGCTTTGTCGGTGACGCCGGCCAACGGTGCCAGCCATACCTTGTCGTCAACCAGTTCAGCAAGCGCTGGCAAGAGCATACAGCAGAATCCCTGCGGCTACGGCTGCGTTGAGCGACTCCATGCGCCCGGACAGCGGGATGCTGAGGCGAGCGTCTGCCCGTTGCAACAGCGTGTCGCTTACGCCGTGCGCTTCGCTGCCGATGACCAGCAGCGCATCGCCGGTGATGGATGGAGCCTCGCTCAGCGGTGTTCCGCGCATGTCGGCGGCCAGCACTGCGCCAGCAAAGGCTGTGGCCCAGTCGCGGTCACGGGTTTGGCAGGCAAAGTAGAACGGCGCGCCCAGAGCCGACTGCACCACCTTGGGGTTGAACACTTCGCAGCAATCGGGCGAAAGGGCGACGCCTGCCGCGCCCAGGGCCACAGCAGAACGCAGAATGGCGCCGAGGTTGCCGGGGTCGCGGATGCCATCGAGGTAGAGCAGCAGGCCGCGTTCCGGCAGTGGCGGACTGAGCGTATCGAACAGCGCGGCGATGGGTGGCGGGCTTACCGAGCGGCTCAGGCGTTCGAGCTGGCGCAAGGTGACGGTGTAGGTCGCCTCGACATCGACCAGAGCGGTGATGAGGTGGCCAGGCGGTGCGTTCGGGGCGAGATAGAGTTCCCGCGGTTTCATGCCGACGGCGGCAAGCTGCGCCAGGCAGCGTTCACCCTCGACGATGACGCAACCCTCGAGTTGGCGAAACTTTCTGCCTGCCAGACGCGCCCGTTCCTTCAGTTGGCTGTTGGACAGCTCATTCATGCAGCGCGGCTACTCGGAGGGGTTGTACATCGATTTGATCTTGTCGGTATCGACGTCATCTATCTGCTTGGGCTTGAGGTATTCATTGGCGTATTTAAGGTATAACCCACTGTCGATGAACAGATTCAAGATGTCTTTGTCAATCTCGCCGTCCTTGGCGCAGAAACCCATGATGCGCAAGCTCTCGGTGAGGGTTTTCCACTTCTTGTATGGCCTGTCGGCGGCGGTGAGCGCCTCAAAGAGGTCTGCTATGGCAATGATGCGCGCCTGTAGGGGCATCTCATCGCCCGAAAGCTGATTGGGATAGCCCTTGCCGTTCAGCTTCTCGTGGTGCGAGCTGGCGTACAGCGGCACATGACGGTATTTTTTGGGGAAGGTGAGCTGGTCGAGCATTTCGGCGGTGATGGTGGCGTGCTCCTGCATGATGGCGAATTCTTCGGGTAACAGGGTACCTCGACGAATCGAGAGATTCTTCACCTCGTCATCTGAAAGCAGGAAGTAGCTCTTGCCCTCCGATTTGTAGATACACTTTCCGATGCGGTCGAGCGCCGCCATATCCTCGTCTTTCATAAACTCGCCGCCGATATTGGACACCTCGATGAACGCGAGGTCTCGGCCGAGCTGCTCCACGAGTTCTCGCTGCCGGGCTGCATCTTTGCCCCCCTGCTCAAGGCGCAGGATGTCACGCTCGATAACCGCCTGCATCAGCTCGAAGCGAGTGCGCACCAGTTCGATGCGATCAAAGATTGTCTCCAGCTTTGTCGCCTTGTCCATAATGTACACCGGCGTGACGATCTTGCCCAGATCGTGCATCCAGCCCGACAGCGCGATTTCTTCCATCTCATCGTCGGTGAACTCGATGTCGGCGAAGGCGCCGACCTCGCACTTCTGGATATGCTCGGCGAGGGCCTCGGTGAGACTGGCCACTCGGGTGATGTGTCCGCCGGAATACGGACTCTTGCGGTCAATTGCGTTGGCGTTTGCGCGAATAAACTGATGCAACAGGGTTTCGAGGCCGACGACCAGTTTCTTGTTGGTGAGAATGATGGCCGCTATGGAGGCCAGCGATGTCAGCATGGCCATGTGCTCGTTGGTGAAGCCCACCACCTCGCCCTCGGGGTTCATGGCGTTGATGAGCTGCACCACGCCCAGCACCTCGTCCTCGTGGTCCTTCAGCGGAATGGCAATCATCGACTTGCTGCGATACTTGTTCTGCTGGTCCACCTTGCGGGTACCGCTGTTGTCGAATATCGTCTGATCATACACGTCTTCGATAATCTGCAGAGTGCCGGTGTGGGCCACATAGGTGGCCAGATTGCGCATCTGCTTGCTGCCGTCTTCCTGGTAGAGCGGAATACTGGGCCAACTGATGGGGCCGTAGGCGCCGCCCATACGCAGCTTCATCGTGCGATTGTACACAATCTGAAAATCGAGGAAACGCTTGTCATCGGACACAGAATAGATGGTGGCGCCATCGGCATTGGTGTACGTCAACGCTTCTTCGAGGATGAGGTCGAAAATCTTGTTGATGTCGGATTCGCTGGACAGAGCGATCCCAATCTGCGTCAGACTGCGGATATGAGCCAGCTGCACCTCGGCGTAATGGTTCACCGACTCGACGATATCGTTGAGCAAGCGATTGAGCTGCGGGTTGGAGTTCAGGCTTTTCTGCTCGGCCATGCGACGCTCCGTTATGTTTTTTTATTGCCAGAAATGAATATTGGCCGAGACATTGATTCGTGTCAACGATTTTCCTGAACAACAATAGGGAGGTGACATGAAGATTGCACCCGACAACACGCTTTTCGTCATGATTGACATCCAGGAACGCTTTCGGCCCGCCATCGACGCCATCGACACCGTAGCCCGCAACGCAGGCATTCTCAACCGCGTAGCCGAGCGGCTGGAGATGCCGCTGCTGGTCACCGAGCAATACCCCGAAGGCCTGGGCCGCACCTGTGACGAAATCTTCGTGCCCGCCGCTGCAACCCGCTTCGAGAAAAAGCGCTTCTCCATCTTCGAGCCGCCCATTCACGACTGGCTGGTTCGCCAGGAGCGCGACTGGCTCGTGCTGTATGGCATCGAGACGCATGTGTGCGTGTTGCAGTCGGCCCTCGAAGCCATCCAGCGTGGCTGGCGCGTACAGGTTGTTGCCGACGCCGTCGGCAGCCGCACCACAGCCAACCGCGACCGCGCCCTCGACCGCCTCGCCCATGCCGGCGTTGTCGTCTCCACCACCGAGATGGCGCTGTTCGAGCTGCTCGACAACGCCGATCACCCCGCCTTCCGTGCCCTCAGCAAGCTGATAAAGTAGCCACTGGCTACTTCTGAGTTACACATGAAAACGACCCCTAACCCCTGGGCAATCATCCTCGGCGCGGGGCGCAGCAGTCGCATGGGCAGCGACAAGCTGTTGCTGCCCATCGATGGCAAAGCGGCCATCCTCCTGCTACTGGATACAGCGCTCAGCGTTTGCGAGAACGTGGCGCTGGCGCTGGGCGCCAACTACGACGCCGTGGCGCCGGTGGTGGCGGCGCATCCGCAGGCGCATCGTGTTCGACTGGCGGTGAACCCGCAGCCGCAGCGCGGGATGTTCAGCAGCGTTCAGACAGGGCTGGCCATCGTGCCGCGTGGCGCGCTTGTGTTCGTGCAGCCAGCCGACCAACCACTGGTGCGCCCTGAAGTGTATCGCTGCCTGCTGGCTGCCCTACAGCCCGGCGACGACGCCGCAGCGCCGGCGCTGGGCGAACGCGGCGGCCACCCTGTGCTGTTGTCGGCGGACTTCGCGCATCGGCTGCGACAGAGACCGGCAACCAGCAATCTTCGCGATGAACTACTGGCCTGCGCAAATGTGCGCAGGGTGCCCGTGAACGACCCTGCGACGCTGCACAACTGGAACACGCCCGCCGACATACCCACTATATTACGCGAGGGTGACGAACCCGACAAGTGAAAGAAAGCACAGGTTTTCGTTGACATTCATTCCCCTGATAGTAGATTTTAGAAAATTGCGTTCAAGGTGACATCACCCTCGGAGTGTATATGACCAAGATATTCGTGCTCGACACAAACGTGCTCATTCACAATCCCAAGGCTCTCTTCTCGTTCGACGACAACGTCGTGGTAGTACCCATCACCGTCATCGAAGAGGTTGACCAGTTCAAGAAAGGCCTGGACGAAAAAGGCCGCAATGCCCGGCAGATAGGGCGGTATCTGGACAATCTGCGCAAACAGGGCAGCCTCCGCGACGGCGTACCCACCGAAAAGGGCGGCGTCATCAAGGTAGCGCTGTCCCGCAAGGTTTCCGCCGCCAGCGATGTCCTCATCACCGACACCAACGACAACCTCATCATCGGCACGGCGCTGTATGAAAAGCAGTGCAATCCCGGCGACGAGGTCGTGCTCGTCTCCAAGGACGCCAACGTCCGCATCAAAGCGGATGCCGTTGGCCTCACCGCCGAGAACTACGAGAGCGACAAAGTCAACTTCGAGGAGCTTTTCACCGGCATCAGCGAGATTGAGGTGACTGAGAAGAACTATCAGGCGTTCGGGCAGGAAGGCTTTCTCGCGGCAGGCAAACAGAATCTTTACCCCAATGAGTTCGTGCGCCTGGTGAACAAGCGACGCAAAGGCGACAACGTGCTGGCTCGCTACTCACACGAGAACAAAGCCTTCTACCCGCTGACGCATTACACCGGCCAGCCGGTGTTCGGCATCCAGCCGCGCAACGAAGAGCAACGCATGGCATTCGATCTGTTGTTAGACAACGATGTACGCCTGGTGAGTCTCGCAGGCATCGCCGGTACGGGCAAGACGCTGCTGGCCATGGCGGCCGGGCTAAACCAAGTGGTCGAAGATAACAACTACACCAGGCTGGTCATCTCGCGTCCCATCTCGCCGTTGGGCAAAGACCTGGGGTTCCTGCCGGGTTCCAAGGCCGAGAAGTTCAACCCGTGGATGCAGCCCATCTACGACAATATGGAAATCCTTCTCATGGGGCACAACGAGTCGGAGAACAACAACAATGGCCGCATCTTCGGCAAGAAACGCGCCAGCCTCGACGAATACCTCGAATACGGGTTCATCGAACTCGAACCGCTCACCTACATCCGCGGACGCAGCCTGCCCAATCAGTTCATCATCATCGACGAGGCGCAAAACCTCACTCCGCACGAGATGAAAACGATTATTACCCGCGCCGGCGAAGGCACCAAGATTGTGCTCACCGGCGACCCATACCAGATCGACATCCCCTATCTCGACAGCGAGTCCAACGGCCTTTCGATGGCCGTCGAGAAACTGAAACACGAGGCCATCGTCGGCCATATGACCCTGATAAAAGGCGAGCGCTCCCAATTGGCGGAGATAGCCGCCAAGTACTTCTAATCGCTATGACAACCCAGAAGGACGGACTACTGATTGTTCCCATAATCGATGCCACTCCAGGCATGAAGCTGGGTAGTCCTGCCTACAATCGCAACGGCGTTAAAATGCTCGACGCCGGCACGGTCATCAAGTCGAGTAGTCAGCTCGAGCGACTGATTGGTCAAGGCGTGCAGCGGCTTCTCATTGACACAGGGGACAACGCCGCGCCACAGCAGACGCCCAACCGGAAAACCGGTACGAGAAGCGAACCGGCGCCCATACGCAAATCGCCACAGGAATTCGTCTCGGAGATGAAAAAAGAACTGGTGGTGGCCCGTGAGGTATACAAGTCCGCCAGTCGCGTGATCGAGAATGTGATGTCGGATGTGCGCATGGGAAAGCACATCAACAACGAGGCGGTTAAGTCAACGGCGCGGGATCTGGTAAAGAGCGTTTTGCGCAACCCGCACGCCCTGCTCAGTATTGCCAACCTGAAACGCCTGGATGACTACACCTTCCGCCATTCGGTCAATGTCGCCGCAATCTCGGTGGCTCTCGCCAATCACCTTTCCTTCGAGCCGCACCTAATAGAAATCATCGGCATCGGCGGACTCATGCACGATGTTGGCAAAGCCAGGATACCGATGCACATCATCAACAAGGCCGGCAGCCTCACTCAGGAAGAATTCGAGACCGTCCAGCATCACCCCGACTATGGCGTTGACATCTGCCTCAGCGAACACTTCGACGACTCGCTCATCCTCGACATCGTGCGCCACCACCACGAGGCCTACAACGGCAGCGGCTATCCTGAGGGCATCGACCACACCCAGATCAGCAAGTTTGCCGCCATCGTCTCGATCGCGGATTTCTATGACGCCCTCACAACCGTGCGCAGTTACAAGAAAAAGATTACGCCGCCCGAGGCAATCAGTATTGTCAATTCCACATCCAATATCAAGTTCGACCGCCGCCTCGTGTTTCATTTCATCAAAATCATCGGCATCTACCCCATCGGCAGCGTCATCAAGCTGGCCAGCGGCCGCACCGCCATCATCGCCGGTTTCTATGCCGACGACCTGCTCAACCCGCTGATCAAGGTTCTCATCACCGCCGACCATACACTGTGCCGCGATGACTCGACCCTGCCGCTCAAGGAGATGGACGACACCATCGTCGAGCTGAACACCGACTTCCGCCTCATGGGCAATATCGAGGATGTCCTCTAACATTATGGCAAGCCGCAGTTGGACCGAGATCGATTTGGACGCCTACGCCCTCAACCTGTCCGAGCTGCGCGCTTTCCTCCACTCCAACCAGGCCCTGATGCAGATTGTCAAGGCAGACGCCTATGGCCACGGCGCCTGGGAAATCTCCCGCCGGGCCGAGCAGGAAGGCGTGGCCTGGCTTGGCGTGGCCAACGCCGAAGAAGGCGCCGTTCTGCGCTATCGCGGTATCGAACTGCCCATTCTCGTGCTGTCGCCCTCACTCATCGATGAGATCGGCCTGCTGCGCGATTACAACCTCGTGCCCACACTCAGCGACCTCGACTTCGCCAGAGCATGGTCGAGCGCCTGCGGCGACAACCCCGGCGTGGCGCACGTCAATCTCGACACCGGCATGGGCCGCAGCGGTGTAGCGCCCGAAAACGCCCACGATTTCCTGAACATACTGCACGAGTTGCCGGGGCTGGTGGTGGATGGCGTGTTCAGCCACTACAGCGCCTCCGAATGCGACGACGATTTCTCGCGGCAGCAGTTGGCCAGGTTCGAGCGCCTTGTCCGCAGCTTGCCCCAGCGGCCACGCTGGGTTCACATCGCAAACAGCCCGGCGGCTGTCACCCAGCCAGACCACCTCACCAACCTGGTGCGCCTGGGCCTGCTTTCCTATGGCATCTACCCCGATGACAGCCTGCGACAACGCATCAACCTGCGACCCGTGATGACCTTCAAGACAACCGTGAGCATGGTGCGCCGCGTGAGCAGGGGCGCTTCAATCGGCTATAACCGCACCTACACCGCCACCCGTGACCACTCATATGCTATTCTGCCTGTTGGCTACGCCGACGGCTATGACTTCCTGCTCTCCGGCAAGGGTGTGGTGTTGCTGCATGACCGCCTCTGCCCCGTGCTGGGCAAGGTGAGCATGGACATGACCACTATCGGGCTGGACGACGATATGTCGGTGAAGCCCGGTGATGAAGCGACAGTGTTGGGCGCCGGCCACGAGGAATTGCGAGCCGAGAAACTGGCAGCGCGTTACGGCGGCAACCCCTATGAACTGTTGTGCCAGCTTGGCAGAAGAGCGCGCCGCTACTACCGGCAGGATGGCCGCGTGGTGGCCTCGACCCCACTGGCTCGCCGCGAGTTCCACGCGCCCGACTTCAGCGACGACGGCCTCGACCGCGTCATCGAGGCATCAATCAGCCAGCGGCTGCAAAGCAAGGAGATTGCCGCGCTGTTGTACGACAAGCTGCTCAAGTATTTCTTTGCCGACCACGACCGCGACATCCACTATCGCCGCGACTTCCGCCACACGCTCACCTTCTCCGACGACCCCTCCCAGCCCGACCATTGGCTCACCCGCACCAAACTGGAGTTCCACAAGCGCTTGCAGGCTGGGCGCTTTGTCGTCGCCTGCGCCACAAACCCGGCCATGTTGGAGCGCTACTTCACTCGGCGCGACTGCGAATACCGCTGGCTGCTGGACGACAAGCTCACCCTCGACAGCCGCTGGTTCGAGGTGACGGGTGTGCAGGTGAACGACCTCGAACTCGATATCGAGAGCCGGCTCGTGAACGGCTGCATCGAGATAGGCTGTAGCCATCCATCAATGGAAAGCCTGGTGGGCGAGGAAGTTTCCTTCCGCATCGACACGCGAACATACTATCCCCGGCGCTCGCACCAACTGAGCGTGTTCATCACCGAGCCGACCCAGGGCGTGGACGTAAGCTTCCACTGTCCGCCGGAAAGCATTTCGCAGGTCCAGGTGGTGCCGGTGTTCGCCGGCCGCACCCGTTTTCCGCATATCAAGTCAACCCCCGGCTGCCACACCGTAAGCACAGACCCCGATGAGTGGGTTCTGCCCAACAGCGGCATCGTCTTCACATATTAAGATGGGGCAGCGCCCCCCTTTGAAGGCTCACTTCGCTTCGCTACGCGACTAACCCCACCAAACTTTTTGTAAAAAGTTTGGATCAAAAACTTCTAACGGATGCTGACGCATCCTATGTGCAAGAAATTATTTACTATATGTTTTGTGCATAGGAAACGCAGTTTCCGCAAGAATTTTTGATCTCACTTTTTGCAAAAAGTGAGCGGGGATAGGGGCAGCGCCCCTTCTTAAAGCCCCTTCTTATTGACAGAATTGCCGTCGGTGAATAGCTTGGTGTGAGCCACATTATCGGGGGTATTATGCACCGGGTTCTCGTGATACACAGCCTTGACGACGCTCGCGCCGAACTGCGCAAAATCGGCGTGTCTGGCCAGGGCGTCGAGGTGATGGCGCCCAAGGCGCTGGGGTTTGCCGTCAAGCTCTGCGACGTACGCGTGGGCGCGGCCAATATCCTCAAGCAAGAGATGCTCGGCATTGGTGGCGACGCCGCCGTTGCCCGGGGCGTGGTCGAGGGCCGCGTTGCCGTGAGCGACGTGATTCTGCTGGGCAACCCCGCCAAACTGGGCAAACTTATCCGCAAACTTGAACATCAAACCATCTTTGGCCTGCCGGGCATCGCCGACTGGCTGCGCACTGTGACAGACGACCGGCGCAAGCGCATACTGAACTGCCGCGGACGCAAGCTCGACCTCTGCCGTCCGGTTCTCATGGGCGTTCTCAACGTCACGCCAGACAGCTTCTCCGATGGCGGGCACTGGCTCGACCCCGACAAAGCCATCGAACATGGCCGCCGCATGGTGAGCGAGGGCGCCGCCCTGCTCGACATTGGTGGCGAGAGCACCCGCCCCGGCGCTACGGTTGTTTCTGCCGACGAGGAAATTGCACGGGTGACGCCGGTAATCCGGGCGCTGGCGCAGTCAGTGGACGCGCCGCTCTGCATCGACACGCGCAAGGCCGCTGTGGCCTCCGCCGCGCTCGAAGCCGGCGCACACATTGTCAACGACATCAGCGCTTTGCGCCACGACCCCGACATGCTACCACTGCTGCGCGAACAGGCGGATGTTCCCGTCATCCTCATGCACATGCAGGGCGAGCCGGGCAATATGCAGCTCCATCCCCATTATGACGACACCGTGCATGAAGTGCTGGGCTTCTTCGCCCGCCGTATCGAGGCGTGTGTCGAGGGCGGTATCTCGCGGGAGCGTCTACTGCTCGACCCCGGCATCGGCTTTGGCAAGCGGCACGAGGACAACCTCATCCTGCTGAAAAAGCTGCGTGAACTGCGCACGTTCGGTCTGCCAGTGGCGCTGGGCGCCAGCCGCAAGAGCTTTCTGGGACGCATCGACGGGAGTGATACAGGCGACCGCCTGCCGGGGACGCTGGCCGTTACCGCTCTGGCCGCACAGGGCGCCGCCGACATCCTGCGAGTGCATGACGTGTCCGCCAACCAACAGTCGCTGCAAACTGCGCTGGCTATTCTGGAGGTGCGATGAGCTTTCTTATCCCAGGTATCAAGGACATCGTCGATATTCTGCTGGTGGCGGCCATCCTCTTCCGCGTGCTCGCCACCGTGCAGCGTCGTGGCGGCGTGCAGGTGCTCATCGGGCTTGCGCTCATCCTGCTTCTATACTTCGTCTCCGCCCTGCTCGACCTCAAACTGATGACTTCGCTGTTCCAACTGGTGCGAAACTACTGGCTGCTCGCCTTCGTGGTGCTGTTTCAGCCGGAGCTGCGCAACATGATCAACCGCATGGGGCGCCACAGCGGCCTCAAATCGATGTTCTCGCCGCGTAAGAAATATATCTACTCACCCCTGCTCGAGGCTGTCACCTCGATGTCGTTCCGCAAAACCGGCGCGCTCATCCTCATCGAAAACCGCCAGAACCTCGACGAATACATCGCCACCGGCGAAACCATCGACGCCCTGCTGACAAGCAAGCTGCTGCTCACCATCTTCAACCGGCGCACTATCCTGCATGACGGCGCCGCGGTGCTCCGGGGCAATCGCATCTTTGCCGTGAAAGCGCTACTGCGGCTGTCGCGCAATGTCGAGTATGTGCAGAAGTTCGGCACCCGCCACCTGGCGGCTATCGGCGTCACCGAAGAAACCGACTGTCTGGCGGTGGTGGTGTCCGAAGAAACAGGCCGCATCTCGGCGGCGCAGAACGGCAGCATCTTCACAGACCTCTCCACCGAAGAACTCGCCCAGATTATCGCCGATGCCACCCGCTGACCGTCCGCTTCTCATCGGACTGACGGGCGGTATCGCCGCAGGCAAAACCACCGTCGCCTCTCTGCTGCAACAAGAGGGCCTGCGCGTAGTGCAAGCCGACTCTGTCGCGCATGAGGCGCTACGGCGGGAGGATGTTTGCCTCGAACTGGCCCGGCGCTTTGGCAGCGGCATCCTGCGCGACGGCGTGGTTGACCGCAAACGCCTCGGCGACATCGTCTTCGAGGACGGAACCGCCCGCCACGACCTCAACGCAATCGTCCATCCGCATGTGCTACGGCGGCTTGACGAGATTGTGGCCGCAAGCAAGGACAAAGTGCTGCTCATCGAGATACCGCTGCTGTTCGAGAGCGGCCTGGCCAACCGCTTTGACGTCACCATCACCGTCGAGGCGGACAGGGACAAGCGATTGTCCGCGCTCATGCGCCGCGATGGTCTTGACCGTCACCAGGCAAAGGCGCGTCTGCAAGCGCAGCTCGACGAAGACGAGCGCATCCGCCGCGCCGACCGCGTCCTGCGCAACCCCATGACGCCGGACGGCCTGGCCGATGAGGTGAAGTCGCTACGCCAGTGGCTGGCTGAAATGAGAAGAGCAGGGGTTCCCCCTCTGAACCTCACCCACTTTTTGTAAAAGCGTTTGCTGTTTTCGATTTGCCGCCGCCTCTTCCATCGAGTAAACTATGGAAGAAAGTGAACGAAGAACAAGGATAAATATGCTCGCACCGATGGCCCAGCATTACAACGACACCGGATTCGCCTCCATCAAGCATGGCAACTACAAGCACGCCCTCAGCCTCAACCCCAAACTTGCCATAGCCTATTGCGTAATGGCTGAAGCATACATCGGGCAGCAACAAGACGAAACCGGCCAAGATTACTGCCAGCTTGCCTTGCGCCTGAAGCCAAACCTGCCCGAGCCACATAACCTGATGGGAGAAATCTGCACTCGCAACCAGGATTTTGTCGCTGCGATAGAGCACTTCAAGAAGGCCATCGAGCTGAACCCGGCGCTGGCCGAGGCTCACGCCAATCTCGGCGCCGCCTATGTAAAAACCAGCCAGCCAGAGCTTGCTCTCGAACATTGCCGCCGCGCTTTCGCTCTGGACGAAACTATCGAGTCTGCATGTCTCAATGCAGGATTCGCCTGCTGGCTGCGGGATGATCGTGAAGGGCTCGTCAAGTGGTTTGAAAGAGCGGCTTTGAGGGGCAATGAATACGCCCAAAAGACGCTGGAGGAATTAGTTCAGGAAGATTGATTGCAGAAGCGTATCGTTCAGCTTGGGTTGTGCCGCTGAGGTTGAGCACAATCGTTTGGATATGAAAACACACAGTTGCGGCCGTCGTGCTTGCCGGCATACAACGCCTCATCCGCCCGCTTGATAACTTCGTCGATCTCGCCGGTCCCAGGATACTCCGCCACCCCGAAAGTCAGCGATATGTGCAGGCTTTCATCCTGCCATGTGTAAACCGTGTCGTCGATTTTTCTTCGCAGCTTGTTGGCCAGGATGCTGCTGCCCTTGATCAGGGTTTCGGGCAGCATAAACATGAATTCCTCGCCACCCCATCGGCTGATGTAGTCCTGGCGTCGAATTGTGTCGCGCAGAGTTTGGGAAACAGCCTGGAGAACGTAGTCGCCGCAATCGTGGCCGTGGGTGTCGTTGAACAGCTTGAAATGGTCGATGTCGCAGATGATGACCGAAAAGGGCTTCTTGCTGCGCTGCGAGCGGATCAGTTCGCGTTCAAGATTGAGGATCATGTCACGTCGGTTCGCCAGTCGGGTAAGCTCATCGGTGAGAGCGAGCAGTTCGAGCTTCTCGTTGGCCTTCTCGAGCATGGCGTTGGCTTCGGCAAGGGCGGCGGTTTTCTGACGATAAAGCTCTGTTTCGCGCTCGTGTTCCTCGATTTCAAAGCGAACCTGCATGTCAACCAGATAGCGGCTGCTTTTGCTCTGCCAGATGTCGTCGGCCAGGCCGAGCGCTTCCTCGAGGTTTGCACAGGCGGCGCGGTACCAAGACCTGCAGCCACTGTCATCGGCAAGCTCCGCCTCGCGCAGATGCAGCGACGCCAGTAACTCCATGCCCTCGCGCATCATCTCACGTGAGTTCAGTGAACGGGCTATCTCAAGCCCTTCCTGCAACGCCTCTTCGGCCTCTTCAAAGTCCTCTCGCAATTTCAATGTGTGGCCGATGTTGAGCAGCGATGCCGCCAGACCGGCAGGGTCATCCATCTCGCGTTTCATCTCGAGCGACAGCCTGAACGAGACGAGGGACTTATCGAATTCACCCATCTCCCGCTGCAATAAGCCAAGATTGTTGATGGTGCGCGCAGTCATGTTGGCATAAGGCAGTTCTGCGGCTTCATCCAGAGCCTGCTGGAATATCGCCACCGATTTGCCGTAATGCTTGAGATTTTTGAGTGACAGGCCGATGTTGTTCATCACCTGGATGGCACGGATGTTGTCGCCGTTCTCACGATAGAGCGACAGAGCCTGCTGGTGACATTCGAGCGCACGGTCATAGTCGTGCATCACCAGGTAAACGTTGCCGATGCTGTTGATGATATTGACCTGGCTCTCCCCCGTCTCTTCCTTCAGTCGCAATGACTGTAGGTAATGGTCGAGAGCCTTTTCATTGTTGCCCAGCCGCAGATAGACATTGCCGATATTGTTGATGGCAACGGAAATTGAATGTTTGTCGTTGATCTGACGGTTGACCTGCAATACTTCCTGGTAGAGGTTCAACGCCTCGCTGTAGTCGCCCAGGTAGAGATAGGCGGTACCCACGGCATTGGCAAAGAAGCTGAAGTCGCGATTGCGGTGTGACGCTTCTGATATTCGCATTGCTTCGAGGCCGACCTTGAGAGTCTCTTTGTAGTCGCGCATGCGTTCGTACAGACGCACTATCATGGCGAGAGCGTCAATGTGTTCTTCGATGCGGCCCATCTCGGACG
>JAIOQZ010000002.1 GCA_021108395.1 Candidatus Cloacimonadota bacterium | reverse complement strand
GCAACCCGTGTCATGGTTTGCTCGGCAGCGCCGGTGATGGACTCCAATGACTGCCCAGCGGCAAGAACTGCGGAAGCGTCTTCTGTGGTGGTGGCCAGATCGAGGCTTGCCAGTAAAGCGGTTACCATTCCAGGAGCAGACAGGGCATCCTCCACGCCGGGCACATGATAGAAGGGCAAAAACAAGCCCAATAGCGCAGCCAGCACGGCCAGAATAGCGAAGATGCGTTGTGTGTGCGGCCACCACCTCGACCAGGCCGAGGCGACCGGTAGCGGCGCGGTGGGAGTCTGGTCATCTGTGACGACAACCCGCAGCTCATCGAAGCTGGCGGCGGGGACGGTTTCGGGGGAATCAGGCTGTTGCTCGCTTTGCACGGGGCGGCCGCACTGAGCGCAGTACCGTGCGGTATCCTCAACCGGTGTGCCACATACGGGGCATTTCATAGCGTTACCTCTGCGTACAGGCAACACAAGCGGCAGGGGATTGTCAAAGAAAAAAAAAGGCCCCGTGCTGGACGGGGCATGCAAAAAAACACGGTTTGTATGGCAATACGCTGGTTATACTACCTGCCGACACTTATTGGCTTTGTGTAAACTGTCCATTGGCTCTTATGCACATTCTTGGTATTCATTTTCAGTTCAGTCGCCGAGAGTATTACGATTGAAAATCCGTATTGATTATCAGTCAGTGAACCAGCGCTCATCATTTGATAGTTATCAAAATGGACAGCATCACCGTCGGCATTGTGTCCGACTGAGATGCTGTGGTGTCCCTGTTTATGGACATGGCCGGTAAAAATGCCGAGAACGTTGTATGGATTCGCAGGATCGCTTGTGTTTTCCCGGCGGCAGAGGATATTCAGCTCTTCATCTCTATCGTCCTGACTCCACCATCTGCCATCCAAACTAATGCTGTCCCAGCCATAATGCTGAAAAATCAGCACACCCATGTTGCTGTCACCCACATATTGTTCAAGAAGGACGTCGAGCCAAACGAGCTTTCCTGAATCATAAGAACCCTCGGTTTTTCCAGAACCTGCCCATGTGCCAAGCGTTACGAAGAAGTATTGCCCCCAGCGCCAGGCATAGGCGCCACGGCCATAATAACTTACTATCCCATTCGCGTTCTTGACACGTGCCTGGATATATGATTCAACTTGATTCCAGTTTCTGTCATCATTTTTGTAAGTCGGGATATCATGGTTGCCCACAATTGGGAAGACCGGCTTGTTGATTCTATATCCCTGACTATAACAACTGTAGTTGTCATCTGGTACTCCAGCGAGAGAGCCGCCATCGTGGCCAGGATATGATCTCTCCCAAATCTGTCTGAATGCAATCAGATTCTGTGTGTTGTTGGCGTCAACAAGATCTCCCAGGTGAATGATACCCAGACAGTGGGCGTTTGCCGCATCGACCCTGATACACTGTTCCGTATTGCGATTGTGCAATATTTTGTCTGTATCGCGATAATCGTGGTCCTTGAAGGGAACCCAGCCTGCATACGAAGCGTCACAATGCGAGTCGGCAAGAATCCCGAACGCAATATGTTTTCGTCATCAGGCACAGATTCTACGTGGACTTTGTAGGGTTTTCCATAGTCGTCATTGCTACGACTCCCTTCACCGGATTCCAGGTTGGTGGTAGTGTCCTGCCCACAGCCGAACAGCAACAACAGAACAACAGGCAGTATGTAAATAATCGTTTTCATAGTTTGTTACTCCCCTCACAGGAAAGCGCCGAACCCTACTACGAGGTATATTCGCTTGTTCGTGGCTGTATAGCTGTCCTCTTTGTCAAAGTCCTGGGTCAATTTGTCTATCATGAAGCCAAACTCGACCGGTACTGTGATAATATCGCCAAGAAGCGGAGATATTCCAATCCCGAGCTTCGTACGCCAGCCGGTTTCGGTTGAGCCGAAGTCTGCATCGTTGTTAACATAGTGAAAAGAACATCCTGCGTAGGGTATAAGCCGGTCTAACAGCTCATGTTGTCTGAAGTACCAGGCGACTCGGGGGCCAATACTCAGGTTGGTATGATTGAAGTAACTGTTGAAATGGTATAAATCAGCATCGGCGCCGATACCGAGTCCATCAATCACAAACCATAATGCTCCCGGATTGAAATTGAGCATGAGAGACCCATCATCGTCGTCGTCGTCTGCAAAGTGGTAGAAACTGCTGAACATACCGCTCACATGCCAAGTATGTTGGGTTGCGGCTTTTGAATCATCCTGTGCGAAGAGTGGGACGGCTGCGAAAATAAAGAGTACAAGACAGATAACAAAACAATCCAATTTCTTGGATACAAGGCGCATAACTACCTCCAGCAGTTTTTATTGAAATGGGATGCATATTACGAAGACATGGTATAATTTCAGAAGTGTCAAGCAGTTTATTTGCAAACTCAGGACGGTAAATCAAGCGCTGTCATACAGAAGGCGCCAAAAAAAGGCCCCGTATAACGGAGCCCCCTACACATACCATTGTGAGCTTTCACTCACATAAGCTCATATCGGCAAAACACGAGCATTGCTTTAGCGTTTATTTCAGCAACAGCAACTTGGTTGTGCTGGTGCCCTCAGGCGTTTCCAGCCTTGCGAAGTAGATGCCGGACGTGAGGCCATCGGCTTCCCAGGTGACGGCGTGCTCTCCGGCGGGGCGTGTCTCGTCCAGCAGCGTGGCCACGCGCTGACCGCGAACGTTAAACACACACAGCGTGCTGTGAGCAGGCTCTGACAGGCTGAACGCTATCGTAGCGCTTGGGTTGAAGGGATTGGGATAGGCGGTGAGAGCGCTTGCAGGCGGCGGCGTGTCGCCCTCATCGACGCCAACCCACTCGTTGTACTCGTGGCAGCGCCTGCGCACGTTGTTCAGTGTGCCATCGGCGTTGTAGTTATACTCAGTGTCCATGAGCAGACGGCCGTGCTCGTCGTAGTCGAAGGTAAACATTGTGACGGGGTTGTCGTAATATATGTACTCAGTGAACGCTTCCTCGATCAGTCCGTCCTCGCCGTAAACGCAGGTGCTGGTACCGATGACGTCGTCGGTGTACTCGTCAAGGTGAGTAATCGACAGCAGGCGGTCGTCGCCCCAGTTCAGTACGCCGCGGATGACGACATGCTCGCGCCTGAGCGTGGCCGGTGACTCGAAGCGATATGTGGCCAGTCGCGGGTCGTCGTCCCAGGTGAACGTGCCGGTGGAGAAGATGTCGTCATGCACGCTATAGCAGCGCCCTACCCAACCGGTGAACAGCCCCTGCTCGTTGGTCGAGTAGAAGTTCAGCATGTGGTAGTGAACAAGCGAATCTCCGTAATCGGTGTGGTAGATGTAAACGGATTGAACTTGACCATTGGGGTAGTCGTAACCGTATTGGTAGAAAAGAACAGGGTCGCCTTCGTCATCCCATTCAAAGGTGATTACGCCGATGTCCTCGTTGTAGCCGTAAGCGATTTCCCGCCGTATGTCAATGGGTGTACCGTCCTCGTCGATCTCCGTGAAGGTGGTTATGCGCCCGTCCTGGTCGTAGTCGCAGGCGACCCCGTCGTTGAATAGCCAGTTGTCGCCATCCTGACTACGGTATTCCTTCTGCGTCGTCGGCTGGAAGTTGGCGGAGAAGGAGTTGAGGCGTGTCGCCTCGTAGTGATATTTCATCTCGGCGTGGTAGGTGCCGAACGTGAAAACGATGATCTCCTCGAACTTCGTTAACGGCGCCTGCGTTTCGGGGCCGTAGAAATTGAGTGGGAAGTAGGCTTGCAGACTGCCCGCCAGCAGCAGACAGAATAAAGCGCTGAACAGTAACTTCTTCATAGCGACCTCCATGATGTTGTGCTCCGCTTTTTTATTCGTGCATCATGTGTTCCAAAAGCTGATGGCAGGCTTATTTCAGCAGGCACAACACTGTTGTGCTCACACCGGCGGGTGTGTTCAGTCTTGCGAAGTAAATGCCGGAGGCGCAACCATCGGCTGTCCAGGTGACGGAGTGAGAACCGGCGGGTAATGACTCATCCAGCAGCGTGGCCACATGCCGGCCACGCACATTGTACACACATAGTGTGCTGTGACCAGGCTCCGCCAGGTTGAAGCGAACGGTTGTCTCGGGGTTGAAGGGATTGGGATAGGCATGCAGAGCGTAGCCAGGACAGGGCAGGACTTCTTCATCCACCGATACGCTGACAGAGCACTGGTAGCTGAGATAGGGACAATATTCGTCGATGAACTCGCCATAGATCGCGATAAAATCACTCGCCTCGTCCCAGTCGGAATCGCCTTCCAAACGCAGTCGATACTGGCTGTAGGGTCTGGAAGTCGTGATATCGTCCCGCAACCAGTCTGTGATATCCACGCTCACCCAACCGGTGAAAAGGCTATCTAAGACAAAGATCGGGGGCGTGAGTTGATTCGGAGGGATTTGAACATCAGACTGATCCAGTTCGGAACCGTAATCGATATGATCCAGCATGAGCGGAGGATGTGATGTACTATCGGCATAATCAAAGATCGGATAAGTGTGAAAGATGCTATTCCCGACACAGGCTAATATCTTGAAATGAAGTTCCGCATTATTAATAATCTGTCCATCGGGCAGGATTGGGGTGGAAACAGACAAATAGGTGTATTCTGCCAAAAAGGTCTCGTAGTTCGGATTGTATTCGTCCCCGGTTTTATGCAGTGTGTCGTTATATACGTAAGATACCCAGCCCGGTTGATCAAATGCGATGTTGCCGCTAAGTGATATAAGACTGTAAAGGGTGTCCGGTTCTGTGATATGCTGCCCAAAACAAGCGGAACCGAGAATGACAAGTAATGAAGTCACTATGAATCGCATAGCTGCCTCCCTGTGCAAATTGAAGTTCATTTCAGGATTTCTATTGCAGTAGCATCATCTTTTTCGTGACAATCCCATCATTTGTTCTTAGACGATAGAGATAGACACCGGACGCCACCGGCCTGCCGAACCTGTCTTTCCCGTCCCATGTAACATAGTGCCGACCACTATCCAAGTACTCGTTGTAGAGAATAGTCACCGCCTGCCCCTTGAGATTGAAAACCGTGAGTCTTACATCCCCGGAATTCGGAAGCGAGAACGATATTTCGGTTGTGGGATTGAATGGATTGGGCGTGGCTGTGAGACCGAAATCTTCTGGTATATCTGATACAGTTCCGTCATCGGTGGACGAACCGTCACTGAATTGACAACGAATGTATGGCCTGTTGCCGGGCGATTGGCTGTAAAAATGGATGTAATCGTAATACGGATCCCAGTCGGAGTCGTTCTGCAATCGCAGGCGATACTGACTCAAGAACCGGTTCTCTGCTATATCGGAGACCAGAAAATCTGTGACGTCGATGACAAGCCACCCGATCTGCATATCGTTCAGTATGTAGCACGGTGGATCAAGCTGGTTTGGGGGGATATCCAAATCAGATAAGTCCAGAGTATACCCGTAATCCAAGTGATCCAACATCAGATAGGGATTGTATGACTCACCGTTATCAGGATCAAATACCGGATACGTGAACTCATCATTCCCATTCATTGCGAAGCATTTCAGATGAAGCTGGGCATCATCGATCATGTAACCAACAGGGATGTCGGGGCATTCGAACGTCAGATAAACATAGGACGCGAAATAGTAAAATTCAAACCAGTCCCACCCGTCTCCGACAAGAAAGTTCATCGGTGGAGTAAAAATGTTATAAAGGTTATGGTTTTGATCGAATTGGAAGGAAACCGAGATTTCCTCTACAATAAAGAGGGTATCAACAATCGTGCCGCCAAGAAGCGCGGAAGACAACAGCAGGAATGACAAACTTAGTATCCGGGTCTTCATATTCGCCTCCTATCACATCTGAAGAGAGGAAGCACAGGCATCGTGCGCGACGCAGAGCGGCTGTCAAGCAAAGCAACTACGGCAGCGGCGTGGCGACCACCTGCGAGGCCGGCGCCAGCTCAAAGCCCTCAGCCTGGGCGCGTTCGAGGAAGCGCAGCAGGAAGTCGAGCTTGGCCGCCGGGAAGCAGTGCGAAATGGCGACGATGCTGTGGCCGCCCCGCCGCAGCTTACGCAGCTCTTCGAGCTTGGCATCGAGGTCGGCGGCGGTGATGCCGGGCACGTCAAGGAAGCAGCGGCGCTCGGCGGCTGGTACGCCCAGTCGCATGGCGATGGCGTAGGCCTGCGAGTCTTTGTAGGTGCGGCTGTCGATGAAGTAGAGGCCGTTGTCGCGCAGCACCTCCATCACCGGCACCATGTCGGGCGCGGAGGACGTGAACGCGCTGCCCTGGTGGTTGTTGGCGCCCACGCACAGTGGCAGCTCGTCCACCCAGCCCTGTACGCGACTGCGTATCTCGGTGGCAGGCATGCCAACCGTGAGCTGGTTGTCGCTGGCCGAAGGGTTCTCGCCCATCGCCTGCATCGGCATGTGAATCATCAGTTCGTGACCGGTGTCGTGGCCCAGTCGCATCGCTTCCTGCGCATGTGGCGTACCAGGGAGGATGGCGAAGGTGACCGCCGGATCGACGCATCGGCAGAAGTCTTGCAACTGCGCCCCGCTTATCACGCCAAAATCATCGACGATGACGGCCAGCGGTGTGCCGCCGCCCAGCGTCACGCGCAGTCGCCGCTTGCCGTCGGGGTATCTGGCCACAACGACCCAGCTATTGCCGGTAAGCTTGCTGCTGACGATCTTGCCCCCGGCGAGTTCGATCTGCCCCTGCAACACGCTTCCGGCCAGGGTGAGTTCCATCTCGTCGCCGGAGTGCGGCAGACGCGCGAGCGTCTCGCTGCCGCTTTCCGTAACGCGAATATGCTGCTCGGGCACCCCCAGCAGGCGCGCCGACTCGAATATGGCGTTCATCAGCGCATCGGCGGGTGCGGCAGGCGCGGCGGGTTCAGGGTCAGTGGTGGCGGGCTGCTCTTCTTGCTCGGTTTTGGGCACACAGGCCAGAAGCGCGAGGGCAAACAGCAGCAACAAAATCGTGGATAGCTTCATTCGTTTCGTTCCAGTTTGTGATGGATGACAAGGTTGATTCCGCCTGCGGCCAGGGCGATCCACCCCCAGACTGACAGGCTGAGGTAACGGAAATCGGCGGCGGCGCTGTAGGCCATCAGTTGCGTCAGCAACAGAAACGCCACCACGCCTGCACCGCTGATGGTCAGCCCGAAATGCCGTGCGTGAGCGTATGGGTCGAAGGGGAAGCGCAGCCACTGCACAGCGGCGCCGAAGCTCATGGCGCCACACGTTAGCAGGCTCAATAACGCCAGCCCCGACAGAGCGAGCGTGGCGAAAACCTGCCAGTGGTCGTGACTACGGCGGTCGAGGTCGAGCAGCAGCAGTGCGCTTTGCATCACCGGCAGCTTTGCGGGAACGCCCTCCCGCTGCGACCGCAACCGAAGCTCGGCGGCATGGGGTACATTGAACACCGGAACGAGCGCCGTTTGCAGCAGCAGCCACAGTCCCAGCGCCAGCATCACCACGCGGCCCGCTTGCCTCATGGTGACTCCACCTGTAGCCGGTAGAGCGTGTTGGACACCAGCCAGCCGCGCTGTGTCCTGACGACGTCATAAAAGCGCAGGCTGATGTTCTGTTGGCCATCGGACAGATTCAGGGTGAGCGAGTCGAGCAGACGAACGCCTGGCGGCACCCACGCCGACAGCACCTCCTCCCCCTCGTCAAATCCCATCAGCTCGACGTTTTTCCAGTTGATGCTGCCGACCTCGGCGCGAATGGCCCCGAACATCAGGCTGAACATGTCGGGCAGGTCGGGTGAAAGGTCTGACAGTGGCGCGTAATCATCGGGGTTGTCAGAGCGGCTCACGCGGATTTTATTGTCCAGAAAGGTTATATCTGCTTCCCGCAAACAGCAGGCGGCGAACGCCTTGTGTCTGTCGGTTCTCAGCGCCTTATGCAACGACTCAGCGAGTTTGGCGGGCGAATCCAGACGCGGGGCGCAGGCAGCGAGCGTCAACAGAAGCAATGCGAGGCAGAGAAGTCTCTTCATACCGCCAGCAAACACATCGTCGCGGCTGTGTCAATCAATTTTCCGCTCGCTGTTGCGGACAATCCACGCATCCATCGAGACGGGCATCTTCTCTGACAGAAGACGCCGCCGGCGCGATTCTGTCAACCTCGCTGAAGCTTCCCGTCCGGTGCGGGCTGCTGTTGCCGCACCGCTGCGTCGTTCAACGCCTGCCGAAAGCTGGACGCCTGATGTACCTGGGCGGCCTGTTGCGGCCGCTGCACGATGAGCCGCGCTGTCTTGCTCGCCAACCGCCGAGCCAGTTCGTCGAAGCGGATTACCATGCCACCCCCTATCCGACGTCGAGCAGCTTGAGCGCGAGCTGCGGCAACAGGTTGGCCTGGGCGTGCATAGCGATAGCGGCCTGG
This sequence comes from Candidatus Cloacimonadota bacterium, assembly GCA_021108395.1. GTDB lineage: Bacteria > Cloacimonadota > Cloacimonadia > Cloacimonadales > JAIOQZ01 > JAIOQZ01. Next base: position 68,838 of record JAIOQZ010000002.1, on the reverse strand, counting down.
GCGAGGATGAGCGCTTCGAGGTAGTTTGTCATCTCGGTGGCGATGTCGGCGTCGGTGATGTTCGACTCGGAAGCCGTCAGAGCGTCCACGCGGGCTTCGAGGCTGTCGATGGTGCCTTCGAGACGGTTCTGCAACGCGCCCACCCAACTGCGGGCGTTGTCTTTGCCGATGATGGCCGTGTTGATGACCGAAAGCGCCGCCGCCGCCGCCGCCTGTGTGCTCACGGCAATGTCTGTTGTACTGAACAGCGCAGTCGTGCTCACGTCGGCGATGGTGATGTAATAGTAGTCCTCGGCGCGCACGTTGCCGTTGTCCACCTGCACCCGCAGTCCGCCGTTGGGTTCTGTCCAGCCGCCTGCGCTGGACCACACAGCGCTGCTGGACAGCGAGCCGTCGAGCAGCTTGATGCCGTTGTAGCTGGTGGTGGCGGCCAAGCGGTCGATCTCGGCTGCCATGAGCTGGAACTCCGAGTGCATGATGAGCCGTTGCGCATCGGTGTATGTTCCGGTGGCAGCCTGCTCGGCCAGCTCTTTCATGCTCTGGAGCTGCTCATCGATCTCGTCGAGTGACGCTTCGGCTGTTTGCAACAGCGAAACCGCGTCCTGTGCGTTGCGCGTCGCCTGATTGAATGTGGCGATGTCGGCGCGCATGAGCTGGCTCATAGCCATTGCCGCGCCGTCATCGGCGGCTGTCTGCACGCGCAGCCCCGACGACAACCGCCGCAGCGACTCGCTGAGCATGGTGTAACTTACGTTGAGATTGGTGGAAACGAGTGAAGCGATGCCACCAGCGCTATAGGTGAATGCCATACCGTCCTCCCGATTTTGGGTACTTGCGGCAATGGCATCCCTCTGCTGTTACTCACGCATATCGATGTGCACTCAAAAAAGTACACAACAATACTGTGAGCCGTAGGGGCATCGAATGAAGTGTGTGGCAACCTGCACTCAGTGCTGTGGCAAGTGCGGTATGGCAACCACTAACAAGTTAGTGCAGAGAAGTTGTGTTGTCAACAGCTTTTTTTTATCACTTGACTAAATCGGCGTGGAAAGATGTAGTACGTCGTATTAACTACGAAGGATGAAGAAATGGCTGATGTAATTGATTATAAGTTGCTGGGTTCAGAGCTTCAGCTCGTCGAAGTCACTCTCGATCCGGGTGAAGCGGTGCGCGCCGAAGTGGGCGCTATGACATACATGGATGACGGCATCGCCATGGACACCGGCACCGGCGGCGGCCTTATGAAAGGCTTCAAGCGATTGCTGGCCGGCGAGAGTTTCTTCATCACCACCTACATGAACCAGGCGCAGTCACGCCGCCGCATCGCCTTTGCCGCTCCCTATCCGGGCAAGATTCTGCCCATCGACCTGGGCGCCATCGGTGGCCGCTTCATCTGCCAGAAAGACTCCTTTCTCTGTGCGGCGCAAGGCATCGAAATCGAGGTTTCGTTCACCAAGAAGTTTGGCGCCGGCTTGTTTGGCGGCGAGGGCTTCATCCTGCAACAGCTCACCGGCGACGGACTGGCGTTCGTGCATGCCGGTGGCACGCTCATCGAACGCGAGCTCGAACCAGGCGAGAAACTCTTCGTCGATACCGGCTGCCTGGTCGGCTTCACCCCCACCGTCACCTACAACATCCAGACCGTTGGCGGCATCAAGAACAAGCTGTTCGGCGGCGAGGGCTTGTTCCTCGCCACTTTGAGCGGCCCCGGCAAAGTGTGGCTGCAAAGCCTGCCGTTCTCGCGCCTGGCCGATCGCATAAACGCAATTGCCGCGTCAAAGAGTTAGCCTTATTCGTTACACTATTACCGTGAAGGTTTTTTTATGAAGCAGCTCAACCGGCAGGATATTGCAAGTATCGTCCACGACGCCCGCCTGGCACGACAGGCCATCCTCAAGATGACCACCCTGGCCAGCTCCGGCCACCCGGGTGGCTCGATGTCCACCATCGACCTCATGCTCACTCTCTACCGCATGATAAATGTATATCCAGCCGACCCCCTGCGTGACGACCGCGATATGGTGGTGGTCAGCAACGGCCATGTTTCTCCCTGCGTATATTCCGCTCTCGCCCTCACCGGCTTCTTTCCGCTCGACGAGGCCATCTCTGGCTACCGCCGTGCCGGTAGCGCCTTCGAGGGACACATCGAACCGGACGTGCCCGGTGTCGAGTGGGCCAGCGGCATTCTGGGGCAGGGGCTTTCCGCTGCCTGCGGCTTCGCTCTGGGCGCAGGGCTGAAGAACCAACGGAAAAACGTGTTCTGTTTCATGGGTGACGGCGAGCAGCAGAAGGGACAAATCTCCGAGGCGCGGCGCTTTGCCGTCAAGTTCGGCCTCTGCAATATCACCGCGATCATCGACTATAATCGCCTACAGATTGGCGGCGCCATCGACGAGGTGATGCCGCACAACATCGCCGCCGACTGGGTGGCGGATGGCTGGAATGTCCTCGAAATCGACGGCCACGACATCGAAGAGATACACCAGGCTTTGCATAAGGCATCCGATGTCGAGCGCCCTGTCATGATTCTGGCGCATACCGTCATGGGCAAGGGCGTGTCGTTCATGGAGAACCAGGCGAAGTATCATGGCTCGACGTTGCCCGAAGACAAACTTGGCGAGGCTCTGGCAGAACTGGACGGCCAGAACGACCTCGACCGCTATCGCAAGCTGCGCCAAACGCACAACTTCCCCGCTCTGCACCGTCCCGCGCCCAGCTTCGACGTTCCTCACGGCAAGCCCCGCGTGTATGAGCAAAAGACCGATAACCGCTCTGCCTGGGGCAATGCGCTGAACGATCTCGCCGCGGCAAGCCCAGAACTGTTCGCGGTGTTCGACTGCGATCTGATCGGCTCTGTGAAGGTAAACGGCTTTGCCGAGCAGCATCCCACCCACTTTTTCGAGACAGGCATCATGGAGCATCATGCGGCGGTGTGCAGCGGCGCGCTGTCCACCCAGGGATTTCAGGTGTTCTTCGCCGCTTTCGGGGTGTTTGGCATCGACGAAACCTACAATCAGCACCGTCTCAACGACATCAACCGCGCCAATCTGAAAATCGTCACCACGCATGTGGGCCTCGACGTTGGTGAAGACGGCAAGACCCACCAATGCGTCGATTATCTCGGCCTGGTGCGCAATCTTTTCGGTTTCGGCGTCATTGTGCCCGCCGACCCCAACCAGACCGACCGCGCCATCCGCTGGCTGGCTGCGCAGCCGGGCAACTGGCTTGTCGCTATGGGCCGCAGCAAGCTTCAGCCACTGCGTCACCGCGACGGCAGCCTGTTCTACGACGCGGATTACCGCTTTTCATACGGCCAGGCCAACCGCCTGCGAGACGGCGACAAAGCCGCCATCCTGGTGATGGGCACACCGGCAGGCAACGCCGTGGCCGCCGCCGACAAGCTGTTCGACGAGGGCGTGGCAGTGCAGGTGTGGAACATCGCCAGCCCGCTGCGCATCGATGAAGCAGCCTTGCGAGCCGCCGCCGCCACCGGCGTCATCGTCACCGTGGAAGACCACAGCAAGTTCACCGGCCTGGGCAGCCTGGTGGCCGAGCGCCTTGTCGAGCTGGGCTTGCATTGCCGTCTCGTTCGTGTTGGAGTGAGTGATTACGCCATTTCCGGCCCGGCAGGCGATGTTTATCATCATTGCGGTCTCGACACCGCCTCCATCGTCACTATAATTAAAGATAACACATAGATAGCGAGGTAAACATGAAGAAGATACTGATGATTCTCGCCGCAATAGCTATTGTGGCAACAGTTGTCTCCTGCGACAAGGTGAAAGAGGAGATTGGCAAAGCAAAAGAAGAGGTCGATCGGGTCGAGGAGAAACTGGAAGAAGCCGCTGAAGAAGCCCAGGAAACTTTTGAAGACGTAACTGACGAAGCAAAAAAGCAAATGGATGAAGTGAAAGAAACTATGGACGAACTGGCTGATAGCGAAGAAGTGCAGCAATTGCGCGATGCCGCTCAAAAAGTGCAGAGCAGTGTCGAGCAGGGCGCAGAGCGAATCAGACAGCAGTCCGATGGTGACTGAACTACAACAAAGGAGGATCCTATGAAGAAGATCATGTTAATCGCGTTGGCGCTTTCCCTGATGCTCGTATTCGTCGCCTGTGCCGAGAAGGCCGAGGTCGAAGAGATCGAGGAAGTAGAGCAGATCGACACCGCTGTCGAGACTGTCGAAGACGCAGAAGCCGCCCCCGCCGTCGAAGGCGAGGCAGGTGAGGAAGTGGAAGTCGAGGCCGTCGAGGTCGAGGCTGCGGGAAGCGACAAGTAAGCGATCCGTTCAAATTGGAAACGGCCACCCTTGCGGTGGCCGTTTCTTCAGATTGTTGACAAAGTCAGCAAACAATAGCGACCTGCTCCTGAACCCCACCCGGCCGCTCCGCGTCCACCCGAGGACACCTCACCCCGCCGGAGTACCGCCGACCCTCTCCTGCATAGGAGAGGGTAAGAGAAGGCACTGTCTTACAGGCTGTTACCCCCTTCCCCTATGCAGGGGAAGGGCAGGGGATGGGGTGTTTTAGGATGCGACAAAAAAATACAGGGAACGTTTATCCCGTCCTGAAACAAGGTTTGTCAGCAGCCTGAGTGTAAAGAGCCACCCTTGCGGTGGCCGTTTCTTGTGTATGAGTTCACCGGTGCGCGGGATTACTGATGGGGTTTGAACTCCGTCAACGGGGCAATTGTCTTTCTCATCAGTATCTCTGAATGGCCGGCGACAATGTAATCCTTCAATTCACCCACATTTATATAGCCGAGCCTTTCATAAAGCTTCTGCGCTCGTGGGTTGAAGGACGATACACAGATAAACACATTCGGGCGCTCGCTGAATACTCTTTTCTCGGCAAACTTGAGCAGCAGGGTTCCTATCCCGCGATTCTTCCACCCGGGCAAAACACCCACAGTCTGAATGTAACCTACGAACGCTCCGCTCATTTGCAGGATGAGGAAACCAACGATTTTTCCCTCTATCTCTGCCTGATATACTTCTCTGGATGGATCGCGCAATATCCTCAGCGCATCATCGAAAGTCCGGCGCAGAGTAATCCACGGCTCAGAATCGGCCATAAACCGAGCACATGTGCGAGCCGCGTCTATCCCCTGAAGTTTCCTTATCTCAACGCCGCCACTCTCGTGTCTTCCAGTCACCGTTAAGCCTTCTTCGATAACAGCCTCGGCGCGGGTTATCTCTCAGTTACTGTGCGGCTTGTTCTTGAGAATGCCCGCCAGCTTCTGCCCCATCTGCGAGACGTTCTTGTTCTCGTCGTTTTTCCAGTCCTGTATGGTGCGGTGCGTGAGCATGATGAACTCCTGGCTCTTGTCTCGTTTGCTCTTCTGCACCACGATATTGGCCAGTTTCTTCATCGACACCCAGATGGTCTTCATGCGGGTGTCATCTGCGTCCAGCAACCATTCATAGATGTAGGGATAGCAATCTGCGGGGCGGCTGCGCGCCACCTGCGTGAGGATGTGCGTGATTTTCTTCTGCACCTCGACGCTCTTGTCGTCGATGGCCTTGTCGAGGAAGTTCATGATGTACAGCGGGTCGCGGCTTGCGATGTTCTCCATGCCGTGAAACGACAGCGCACGGCGTTTTTCATCGTTCGAGTCGAGCCACAGCAGCATCTTCTTTTTCATTTCTTTGGGGAACCGACGCCAGATGTCATTGATGACACTCTCGACCTCCCAGGGCACGGTGTCGTGGCATTCTTCGAGGTACCCCAGCACCTTGTCGGGATCATCGAAGTAGCGGTTGTAGAAGTAGAACAACGCTGTGGCGCGGATGCCGTATAGCTTGTGTTGCAGCATCTTGCGGGCAAGGTGATAGAACACTCGCTGGTCGTGGTACTCCGTTAGCTTCTTGCCCAGATATTCGCGGATGAAATAGTTAGGCGTTTTGGCCATGTCGAACAGCTTCTCGTGCGCCTTCTCTCTGGCCTTGTCGGTTTTTTTGTCTAACAGCGCGAAAATCTCTACAACCTTCTCGTCGATTTCGCGCTGGGCTGTAATATCGAGTCGTCCTATTTTTTTCAGCATGTGGTTCTGCTCCTGATAGCCGCTACTGTCTGATAACGTTTATTTGAATGAAAATGTTTCATCTGAACCGTACACACCAAGCCTGGGTGCACTCGTCACAATATGCACCAAGCTTGGGCGCTGCATTGCATTAATGTAAGCCGTTTTCTGCGAAATGAAATCGTGCTGCGAAACGGCCTATTGTGAATTTATGAACCCACTTTACATGCTATGCGAGTTTCGTCAATGGAATTTACGCACTGATGCAATCAGAGATAGTGTAACCGTAATCGGAAGCGCGTCAAATCTTTTTGTGAGATTACCGCAGGTAGTCTGCCTTGGGCATCGAGTCGTCCCGTCGCCAGCGGTCGTCTATCTCGGCGGTAACGGGACTGTACTTGCGGATATACTCCACCACCACGTCCCGCAGGATAGTCTCATAGCGGGTGATTTGCTCTTCGGGCACCTTGGGCAGCATGGTAAGCCCGGCATTGCCCTGCATGAGAAAATCGCTGGTGGCGATGCGATATGTTCTGTCGTAATCGAGCGGCTCCCCACCCACTTCGAGCGTCACTACGCGGTCGAAGTCGGGGCGCTCACGGTTGTTCACCACCCTCACGCCGGCAACGCGCAGTCCGTGCCTGCTGCCCTCGATGCGCTTCTCGATAATCTGCTTGAGAAACGCGCCATCGGCCTCGAAGACAACGAGCTGGCTGTCGAACGGCAGCACGTCGAACACGTTGCGATAGGTAACGGGGCCTGCGGCGATGTCGGCGCGAACGCCGCCCAGATTGAGGAAGGCGAAATCTGCACCGGTCTCGACGAGCATGGCGTCAACCACGAGATTGCCCATGCGACTCTGGGCGTCGCCTATGCGGGTGAGATGCACGGTGGCCTCACCGATTACCTCGTCCATACCACTCTCGGCGCGAGCTTGCATGGCCAGGATGCTGTCGTGAATGGTTGGCTCCGGAATGAACGTGTCCTGCATCATGGTCACGAGAATCTCGCCTTCGGCGGGGCTGTCCCAGCCGGTGACGCTCTTTGTTTCCGGGTCGATGCGCAGTATGAGATGTCCCACGTTGCTGCCGTAGGCATAGCCCTGCACCACCAGCGTGTGCGTTACCGGGTCCACCCAGGGTTGCTGGAAGCCCTTGTGCATGTGGCCGCCCACGAACAGATCGATGCCCTGCACCTCGTGAGCCAGCTCCTGGGCGTCGTAGCCCCAGCGGCGCGGTTCGGTGGTTTCGGGGCGGTCAACGTAGCGACGCTGATAGGCGGGTTCGGGTTCGTAGGGCAAGCCCATGTGCCCGGCGACGATGACGATATCGGCGCGCTCCTGTTCCTGAACGAGGGGGATGTATCGCTCCAGCGCTTCTTTGGCGTTGCGAAATTCGACGTTCTCGATGTGCTCGGGGATGCTCATCTGCGCGGTGTCGGTGGTTGTCAATCCGATGACGGCGATGCGCAGGCCGAGCTTCTCGAAGATGAGGTAGGGTATGGCATACTCGACCAGGTCGTCAGTGCCGCGACGATAGACATTGCACGACAGCACCGGAAATTCGGCCAGCTTGTAGGTTTCGATCAGCTTTTCCTCGCCGATGTCATACTCGTGGTTGCCGATAGCCGTCAGGTCGTAACCAACCATGTTCATATACTTTATCACGGCGCGGCCTTCGGTGACGGTGCCGATGGGATGTCCCTGAAAGAAATCGCCGATGTCCAGCAGCAGGTTGGCACGACCAGGGTCATTCTCGCTCAGGGCGCGTGCGCTCCTGATGTAGGTGCCTGCCGAGCCGCCGCCGCCAAGCATTGGCGGAAACTGCGGGTTCATGAACGTGGCTGGGTAGGGGTCGATGCCGCCGTGGATGTCGTTTGACCACAGGATGTCGAGGATGAGGTCTTCGGCGGCAAGACCGCAGGTCAGCGTTAGCAGCAGCGAGAAAGCGAGAAAGCATCTCATGCGGTTGTCCTAAAAGTGATAGCTGAGGGAAACCTGCAGCCCCAGCAACGATTCGTCCACTCTGTCCAGTTCGTCACGGTCGGCGGGAACCGTGTAGTTCCACAGCCGGCTTTCGTAGGCAGGATCGGCAGTGTTGTGCGTCACATCGTTGTAGTAGCCGTCGGGGAACAGGTCGGTGGCGTGGTAGCTGCGCTGTGTATAGTGCAGGGCGACATCGACGTTGACGCCGGCCATCAGCGGGAATCCGGCGCCACCGGTGATGGTGGGCATGGCCACGCTGTCGTCAACGGGCGAGGTCTCCCAACGGAAGCCCAGCCGCAACGGGGTGGTTTGCCACACGCTGTGCTCGATGCCGACATACCAGCGCCAGGCGTCGTCGAAGCCGGCGTCCACACCGCTCCACTGCACCAGTTCCACGTCGAAGTTGACGTGCGTGCGCCAGAAATTGCGCGGTTGATAGTGCACCCCTAAGCGCACAGAGCCGGGCAGGATGTACTCGCCGTCGGTCTCGACCACGTTGCCGTAGCCCTCGGAATACAGTGGCTGCACCAATGTGCGGGTCTTGAGCGTCTGGTCGAGCTCCGCTTTGGCGGTGTAGGCCAGCGCCAGCGCCACACGGTCGTTCAGTTGGCACTGCAAACCGCCGCGAAAGCGCATGCCGTCCCACTCGGTGTCGGTTTTGCGGGCCTGGTCGGGCAGGATGAACGTCTGTACGCTGTCGCGGGCGGCTTCCGTCCATACCACGCGGCGTTCCCAGGTGCGCTCGCCGGACAGCATCTCCACGCTCACGCCCACGCTGAACCAGTCCAGCAGGCTGCGGCTTTGCAGCGACAACGTGCCGCCGGTGGCGGTGATGGCGCCTTCGCTGTCAATCTCGTTCCAGGCGATGAGCGGCGGGTAGCTGTTGTAGTCGGAGTTGTCGTCGGTGCGCACCTCTTCCTCATAGCGGGCGTCGAAGTTAACCACCGGCGCGTGGTGCAGCCCCAGTTGAACCGTGTGCAGGCCAAAGCTGCGCCCCCAGGCCGCCGCCAGCGAGAACTCGCTCCAGGTGTTGGTGTTGTCGGCGTAGGTGGCTTCGTCCACCACCGAGTCGAACGAGTCGAACAGCGGGATGCTGCGCTTGTCGGCGTCCATCAGCAGGGCGCCGCCAAGCTGAACATGCAGGCCGGCGGGTTGCGCACCCAGATTGGCCGGGTTCAGCAGCAGGCTGAACAGCCCCTGGCCGCCGGCGGTTCCGGCGTCGCCCATAGCGGCGGTGCGGGCGTCTGGCGACAGGCTGAAGTTGCCCAGGCCGTCGGCTTCCCACAGCGAGTAGGCGGCGATGTTGGCCGCCAGCAGCAGGCAGAGTATTGAAAGTGTGGTTCTCATAAGGTCCTCTATAGTGTGTATTAAAATTTCCAGTCGAGTTGCAGGCGGATGGCCTGCTCGGTGTTCTCTACGCGGTTGGCGAAGACAGGCTCGGTCTCGTCAACGTTGTAGTCGCGGATGTCTATCTCGCGGGTGCGGTAGCGTTTGACGCGGTACTTCAGCGTCAGGTAGAGGTTGGACGAGATGCGGTCGTGGACGGTGAACCAGAACTTGATGCCCTCGTCGCCCATGAAGTCTATCTCCATGTCCTCCCAGTCCCAGTGGCTCACGCCGTGGCCGTTCCAATACAGAATTCCACCGCGCACGCGCAGTCCGGGGTGAAAGTTGTGGGTGTAGTTGACTGCCAGGAAGTCGCCGTGAATGAGGCTCTGCGCCCCGACAAAGCTGTTGAACTCCCATTCCTCGATGGGGTCGGCGTCGTCGGAAAGATTGGTGTATGGCGGCATCTTCACCTGCGAGTAGCGGTATTCGAGTTCGAGCTGGTCGCGCCGCGAGAGGAACATCCGCACCAGGAACGTGCTCTCGTCGGTGGTGGATTTCCCGCGGTCGGCCCAGTCTTCGGTGCGCTTCACCTGGTGCTTGTGCTTCAGGCGCAGGCGCAAGGGGAAGATGGGGCGATATTCGAGCTCGCCCTGAAAGCGCAGGCTCCTGCGGCCATCGCTCTTGCGCTCCCACATGTCGATGTAGGCGTGGGTGAGCGTGAACTGGCGGTGAAACTGATAGCGCGTCTCGAAGTAGAATCCGCGCTCGGCCTGAGCCTGCGCCCCGTTGTTATAGAGGTCTATCAGCGCGGGATTGGTGAGATAGTAGTCCTTTTCGAGGATGGTGTCCTCGAGCTTGCTCGCCTCGGAGAAGGCGCGGCTGTAGGGGTTGTCGAAGTCGAGGTCGTAGTCGCGGAACATGGCCATGAAGTGGAAGTTTTCGTATTGCACGAATGCGCTGGTGAGGATGGCGCTGGGGTCGTCGCCCAGCTTGGCCATGTTGCCGCCGTCGGCCATCTCGGCATACTCGCCCTGCCAGCTCACGTTGGACACCACAGTGCGCCAGTCGAAGCCATAGACGCGGCGGTTGTCGCCGCAGGAGGCCAGAGCGGCAATCTCGCCGTCGTTCAGCTTAATCTTGTCATAGTCGCTGGACTTGCGCACCACAAACGGCGTGATGCCCTCGATGGTGTCGGGGATGTAGAAGTCGCGGTCGTAGGCGGCGTTGTAGGCGGTGACGCCCACATGCGTACCCAGTATGGGCGAATACTCGAAGTGCGCGCCCACGAGGGTTTCGCGCAGAGCGTCGCGCACCGGGGCCAGCTTCTCGCCCGCCACCGACAGCACTTCCTCTTCCTCGACGCGCTCACCCATCGTGATGTAACTGAATACCTCGTCGCCCTCGCTGCCGAAGACGCCATCGCCGTCAGTGTCATAGAGCACGGCGTCTTTGTCGTCCACCGAGCCGAACAGGGCGAGGTTGAAGCGGTCGCTGCGCCACTCGGCGGCGGCGCCACGCAGGGAATACTCCTGGGTGCGGCTCACATCGCCGATGATGCCGGTGATGCGCTTCGAGAAGCCCATGCCGGTTTTGCGGGCACTGAAGAAATCGGTGTTCTCCATCACCAGGCCTTCGCCGAATGTGGCGCGGTAGTTGCCGCCATACACCTTCAGATAGCCCTCGCCGTCAAAGGGCAGGTAGTTCTCATAGCCCAGATAAAATTTCAGGTCGGCGGGCAGGTCGGCCAGTGACTGCTCGAACAGGTTGCGCTCGCCCTTGCGGGCGTTGTGCATCAGGCCGGCTTTCCAGCGGTTGCCCAGGCGCATGCGTAGCTTGTTCATCACCGTCGGGGCGCGGTCATTGCGCGGCTGCACAATGACGCCGTCAATCTCGTCGTCGCGCAGGCCGTCGTAGTACTTTAGCTGGTAATCGACGAACAGGCGCTGGGTGGGCGTTCTTTCGTGACAATAGATGTAGTTGCGCAGGTTGCGAGCGCCATAGTAGGCGATGCCGGATGTGTTGCGCAGGTCGCGCCAGTCGGCGATGGAGTCCTCCTGCGCCAGCCGGCGGGCCACGGCCGTGGCGTCGATGGGCGACACCTGCGGCATGTTGTGAATCTCGGCCATTGTGAGCCGGTTGACGTTGCGCGGCGTGAGCAGGTAGTCTTCCCAAACATCGGCGATGCCCTCCTGCTGGCCTTCGCTCGAACCAAGCCGCTCGATGAGAAAGAATATCTCGTCGCGGCGCCGGTCGGTTTCATCGCGGCCATAGTCATGCGTCACGGTGACCAGCGGCTTGAGACGCAGCAGCGTCTGCTGGTCAATCGAGGGGATCTCGCGCAGGTCATAGACGCTCTCGAACCAGGCGATGTAGGTGCGATATTGCCAGATGTCGTGCGCCTGCTGTTCGCTGATGGGCAAGCCGCGCAAGTCGTCGAGCGTCGCCTCGTTGAGGTTGATGGGATCGGGCGCTTGCGGGATGTCTGCTGTTCCACACCCTCCACAGTGTGTTCTGTTTGCCACGTCAGGAGATGAAATGGAGGTTGGCAATTCCGTAAGTTCAGCGCTGTTCGAGGAATTCAGGCCTTCATTGGCCTCAGCAACTGCCGCTACTGTAATGAGAATAAAAAGCCAAACCAGCAAAGCGTGTATTTTCATAGTCGATCCTGCCGACCGGTCGCATGACCAGCATGTTTTCCTTTTCACCATAAAGATGCGCGGTCGTCTCGCTGTAAAGGATTTTCTCCACCAGTTCACCTCAAGCAGCCCTCATGCCCGCTTTCCGAAAATTTCCTTTGACAAAATCAGGTGATATGCGGCTTTTAGTGTAGAAATATCTGTTGGAGGCACCATGAGCGACAACATGGAAAACGCCGAGGCCCAAGGCGGACTGCAACCTGATTTGACCGACACGGCATCACAGGCCGACATCGGCATCACCCGCAAGAGCAAGTTCTCACTTATCGAGCTGCTCATGATTATCATGCTGGTGGGCATCATCATCACCTTCGTGATTCCCCTACAGCAGATGAAGCAATACAAAGCGCGCACGATGATCGCCGTGGAAAACATCACCGTCATCCACCGGCTCAACGAAGATTTCAAGATCGACCCCAATCTCGGCGACGGCGATTACGCCTTCGACATCTCAATGCTGAACATCCTGCCGGGCAACGAGTACTTCGGCGTTCACCCCGACACCACCTACTTCAGCTACTTCTTTGACCCCAACGACGAATCCGTCATCGTGGCCGAGACCAAGCCCGCCTTTGGCAGAGAAGGCATCAAAGTGGTCTATCACCAGCCAGACGGCCCATACTCCGTTCTCTACGAAAATGAGAGCGACGAAGACATCATCCAGAAAAACTGGCTGCCGTAATCAACAACATGTTTTGCAGCACCTTCGGCAATTTCGAAGGTGCTTTTTTTCTGATGATACCCATCATTTTTTCGTACGCCGAGGTACACTACGCGCTGGGGCCGTTGCGTGGCCTCTATTACCGCCGCATGCCGGAAATCGTCGCCGACCTCCCCCACCGCTACATTCGCGGCAGCCTGAGCGGACTTCCCGTCGCGCTGATAGTGAAAGACGCCAACCGCTGGCCGCTACGCCTGCTAAGTCTCACCGTGCATGTGCACAGCGACCATGGCGTGCACAGCCATCAAGTTGACCTGCATGGCCACGAGGTGCGCGAACGCTATCATTCGTCGGTCGTGTATGTACCACTCGAGGACATAGCGCCTGACCAGGCGCTACGGGTGAATGTGCGCATCGAGGTAGAGCTGCGAGGGCGTCGCCGCGTGTTCTATAACGACAACTATCGCGGACTCCTCTGGGAGCCGTTCGATTGCTGGTACGCCGCTGAGGGGCTGCCGCTGCCAACCGACTGGTATGCCGGCGACGCGCACTATCACAGCCATTTCACCGACGATCAGGTCGAGTTCGGCGCCGACCCCGCCACCGCGAGCGTCATGGCGCGGGCGCTGGGGCTGCGCTGGTTCTTCGTCACCGACCACTCATACGATCTCGACGATGCGCCGGGCAACCCGCTGCGGCAAGACCCGGCGCATCCCAAGTGGGGCGCGATGATGGCTGCCTGCCGCGCCGCCGACACGCCGGACGTGCGCGTGCTGTGGGGCGAGGAAATCTCAGTGGGCAACAGCCGCGGACAGAACGTGCATCTGCTGGCCATAAACGACCCGCGCTTCCACCTCGGCAGCGGCGACAGCGCCGAGCGCTGGTTTCGCAACCGCCCCGAGCTGCACTTGAGCGACATCGCCCGCCACGAGGGTTCGCTGCTCATTCCGGCGCATCCCTTCGACCCTGTGCCGCCCCTGCAACGCCTGACGCTGCGGCGCGGCCAGTGGGCCGACGACGACTTCCAGTCCGTCGAAACGCAATGGCTACAGGCCATAAACGGTGGTGGAACGGACAGCGTACGCCGCAATTTGGACGCCTGGCGCGAGACATTGCTCGCAGGACGGCGCCGGCTCATTGTCGCCGGCAACGACGCCCACGGCAACTTTGGCTGCATGCGCCAGATTGCGCAGCCGATGCTGCGTTTGTTCCGCTCGCGGGAGCAGATTTTCGGCGACTGGTTCACTGCCTTTCGCCACACAGCCAATGAACCGGTGGCCGGACTGGAGGGGCGCGAAATTATCGTGTCCAACGGGCCGTTTCTAATGTTTCGCTTGCAGGGGCAAGACGCTGAGTATCGCATCGGGCAGGAGATGCGCGAGCGCCACTGCGTCCTGCATTTCGAGTACGCCACCACGCCGCAGTTTGGGGCAGTGCGCGACATCGAGCTGTTCATCGGTGATGTGCGCAGCCACCGTGAGACACTGCACACGCAGGCGCTGGATGGAATGAAACTGCTGCTGCCCCCTGGTGGCTATGTACGGATGGAGCTTCACACTGAGCGCGGCGGCCACGTCGTCACCAATCCTGTCTTTCTGGCTGAGGACGCTTAGATGAGCCGCGGCGCATCGGTTGTACGAAGGCAATCTGACGTGCGCATTATCCGGCGCGTCACCTGGGTGGGACTGGCCATGAACCTGCTGCTGGCGGCTGTCAAGCTGCTGCTGGGACTGCTGGGCAACAGCCAGGCGCTGGTGGCCGACGCCGTTCACTCTCTCTCGGATGTCAGCACAGACCTGGCCATCATCTTCGGGGTGCGGTACTGGACTGCCCCCGCCGACGAGGAACACCCCTACGGCCACGCCAAGTTTGAAACCATCATTACCGCCGGCATCGCCCTGCTGATGTGTGTCGTGGCGGTGGGCATCGGCTGGCAGGCATTGCATGGTTTCTTCGAGCCACGCCTGGAAGGGCCGCGATTGATTGCGCTCTGGGGCGCGGCAGTGTCTATCGTGGTGAAGGAATGGCTCTACCACTGGACAGCGGCCACCGGCAGGCGGCTCAAATCAAGCGCGCTGGTGGCCAACGCCTGGCATCATCGCACCGACGCCATCTCATCGGTGCCGGTACTGGTGGCTGTGCTGGCCTCTGCCATCAACCCGCGCCTGGCGTTCCTCGACCATCTGGGCGCCGTGCTGGTGTCGCTGTTTATTCTATGGTCGGCGGGCAAGCTTCTCGTCGGCAGCCTTCACGGTCTCACCGATCACGGAGCGGACAGCCGCCTGCGCAAGGATATTCACCGGAAAGCGGCAGCCCTCAACGGTGTGCTCTCGGCCCATGCAATCCGCACCCGGATACTCGGCCATAGCATCTTCGTTGACCTGCATATCATGGTAAATCCGCAACTTAGCGTACGCGAAGGGCACGACATCTCGGAACAGGTGAAAGCGCACCTGCTGGACACTGTGGACGATCTCGTGGACGTGATTGTGCACCTCGAACCATTCGAGGCCCCCGCCGACCACATCGACTAACTACCGCAGCAGTGTCAGTCGCTTAGCCGCGCTGCTTTCTCCCGTTTTCACCCGCACAAGATACACCCCGCTGGGGCATAGCCGTCCCAATGAATCTCGTCCGTCCCACCGGCCACGGCCATCATCGAGTTGCAACTGACGCACCATCTGCCCGCGAACGTTGAACACCGCCGCCTCTGCCCCGCTTCCAGACGCGGGTGAAAAAGCGATGCGGCAACTCTCTCGCACAGGGTTGGGCCACACCTGCAACAACGTCTCGCCAGGCGTGTATGTGTCGTCGTTCACGCTCACAGGAGCGCTCCAGGCTTTCACATCCACTGCGCCCACGCCGGCGGTGGCATCGGCCAGCAGCGAGTTGTCGGCGAGGCTGTAAACGCGCACATGCGAGTTCTGCACGAAATCGCCGGCGTCGAGCACCGTCAACCGCCCATCCTGCGCATACACGTCGGTGCCGCCGGTGTAGGGAGATGTGTCGGGAGTGTAGATCAGTTCGCGCTCGCTGGCGGAATAAACGAACACTCCCGCCGGCCAGACGTTGCCCAGAAAAACGCTGTCGCCGCATACAGAAACGCGCCCGGGCGAGCCGCCGGTGTCGAGCGACTCCAGAAACTCATGGCCGGTGAGGCCGAAGATGTCGATGCGTCCGAACTCGGTGGCATAGTCACCCGTGCAGACGACGTGGAGTTCGTCGCCAACCACGGCTGCCACTTGTGGGTTGGTGGCGCAATCCAGCGTGTCAATGGCCGTGAAGCCGTCCATCTCAATGACGGTGACGGTGCCGGGGTCGTATGTCCAGGTGTCGAGGCGGAAGCCGGTGTTGCACACATACAGCAGGCCGTCGTGAACTACCATTCCCTGCGGCGAGCGGCCAACGTCGAGGCTGCCGGTCACCGCAAGCGCGTCAAGGTCAACGCGATAGACCTTGTTGCTGGTGCCGCCGGTGACGTAAGCCATACCCTCGTGCGTGATGATGTCATAGGGCGCGGCGCTGTCTTCGAGATAGATAACGGCGCCCGCTCCGCCGTCGTCGAGCGGGATGCCCTGGATGCTGTTCTCGTAGGTGACGGTAATCCAGGCCGTCTCGTCGTGCACCGCGATGCGGTTTGGGGCGGCATAGGGGTATTGCCCGATGGTGGCAAAGGCGTTGTCGATGCTCCAGTCGTCGATGTCGAGACGGGACAGTGTCTGGCTCTCCGAGTTGAGCACGAAGAGATGAGCGTGAAGCGTGGCGAGCAACGTCAGCATGACGATGGTAACGGTGAATGTTCGCATGAGTCCTCCTTGCTTTGTCCGCAAGAAGGGATGTGGGCGACGGAGAATCCGCCGGAAATGCGCGGCGTGGCCGCAATCTACCCATCCTTCCCTCCGAAAGCGGTAAACTCGCAGACACGGCATGTTTCCTGGCTCAAGGCTCCAGCCTACTCACCCGCCTTCCCGCTCGTTCGAGCAGTGGCGCTGGGCTTTCGTCGCCTTTCACAGTAACGGGGGTTGCTCCCGGTTTTCACGGGATTCCATCTTTGCACCGTCAACAAATAATGCAATTGGTTTAGCGCTACTCGTAAACCATGCGGCATTATTTGACTTATAGGTGAACCGTGTCCGTCTGATGGCAGATTGTCAGTGCGTGGAATCGCGTCAAGAAATAAAGGGGGGCGGCCGCGAAGCGGCAGGGGGGTATTGACTTCTCTTCTCTTTCTTGTTCTTGAATCTCGCTTGCTTTTCATACCCCCCCCTGACCCGAATACGGGTCTTCCCCCCCTTGACAGGGGGGTGACAGAAAAAGGGGCCGCCGAAACAGCCCCGCTGTCTAACGTTGGTTTTGGTTACTTGATCAGGATGCCCTTGCTCACGTCGGTGACGCCGCCGGCCTGAAGGTGGAAGTAATACACGCCGCTGGCGCAGGTGGCGCCGGAGGTGTCCATGCCGTCCCACACGATGCTGTGGCGGCCCTGGGGCTTGACGTCATGCAGCAGGCGCACAAGCGCGCCGCGGCTGTTATAGACGGCCAGGTCAACCGCGCTCGCCTCGGCGAGAGTATAAACAATACTCGTGCTGGGATTGAACGGGTTGGGGAAGTTCGCCTCGAGAGCAGTGACCCACACCACATCGGGTGTTTCCTCGTCCTCTGGCTCGCCGCCGGTCAGCATCACGCTCACCGGGCCGTGCAGGGTGGACTCGCCCGTAAGTTCGATGGCCTCGAGCCAGTACCAGTAGGTGTGCTCCTGCTCTACATCGATGTCGATGAAGTTGTAGGCAGTCTCGGTGGACTGGTTCTGCGCGGGAATCAGGGTGCTGGCGAGCAATGCCTGAGATGACTCTGGTGTCTCGGCGCGCAGGACGTTGTAACCCAGCATGTCACTCTCGGTCTGCGTAATCCAGTCGAGCGAGACGAAGTTGGCGGTAGTTACGCTGGCCGTGAAGCTGGAAAGCTCGACCGGCAGCAGATCGGTGTAATCGCTGATGCTGAAGGCGAAGTCAACTGGTTCGTCCCAGGGGGGAGGAATTATCACCGGATTCCAGAAGCCCGTCGGTGGAATGTTCGGATCCCACCACACACCTAAGTCGTTGAACACTTCAAAGGTCGTCTTCCAGCCGGCCAGTTCCGGACCGTCAACGGTAACGGTTACAACCAGCCAGTAGATGTTGTTCACTGTCTGAATGAACGGAGCGGTCGGAGTCAGAATCAGGCCGAAATACATCATGTGATCAGGGCGATTTGTCCAGGGGGCAAATGGGTCATGCCAGCCCTGGTCTCCCATGTCAGGCCCCGTGATGCCGTAATTTGGCGGCAAAAAGAGCTCATTCCACAGCAGGTTGCCGGGATGGCTGTATCCCCATGGATTTGGCATTGGCACGTCATCGTATATGGAGACGCTAATTGACTGGAAAGTGCCTATATTATCAGCCTCCCAGGAGTGCCAGATGCAGATGTCGCTGACTGCCCCCGTACGGCTGCATTGCCAGTCGGCACCGAGGGTAAGCGGAGCCGTGAAGTTGACGTCCCAGCCCATGGGGTTCGGCGGCTGTACCACTGTCATCTTGTAATCGTTCAGTGGATCCCACTGAGCGAAAAGCGACATGAAAGCGAAACAAAGAACGAGAAGTACAATTGCCCTGCGCATGAATATCTCCTTGTTGTAGGTGTTTGAGTCGTATGTGAACTTGATAGCGACGTTGAATTTCGGTTGATGACCTTCTATGTCCGTAACAGTGAACCCACTGATGACAAACTTCCATCTCCGTCCAACAACCAAGAGGGTGACTAAAATTTGAAGGATTGTCAAGAATTTTCTATTGTCAGCACAGACCTTTTTATCATTCCCGCACCGAGACCGCTTACAGCCTGCATTCCGCCGAAAGCGAAATCTGCCAGTGGCGGCCGGGCATCGGCTCGGAACTGAAAACCTCGTAGCGTCTGTCCAGCAGATTTTCGCCCTCCGCCGCGAGATGCCACGCCAGGCCGCCCCAGCGCGGTGACCAGCTTACCGTCGCGTGCAGCAGTTCATAGGGCGCAAGGCTGCCCCAGAGATTGTCACGGGTGGGCCAGCGCCGCCCGGTGCGAGTCCAGTCGGCCTCGAGTCGCCACAGCCCGGGCGTGAGCGCCGCAGCCAGCCGCGTCTGTGACGAGGGCGTGTGGGTGAGGTTGCAGCCCCAGTGGTCGCCGTGAGTGTCATCAGCGTCGAGTGAGCGATCCCAGGCGAAGATGCGCCGCCAGTCGGCGGTCAGTTCGAGAAAGTGCACGGGCCGCAACGAAGCCGCCAGCTCGACCACGCGCTTTTCCGCGCCGTCGATGTTGTCAGGCTTCCAGCCCATCTCGGCGCGATGCCAGTAGATGAGATCGTCATACCAGCGCCAGGAGCCACCGGCAGACAGCTTCCAGGCGGCGGCGGCCAACTCGAACCTCGCCTGCCCGCCATAGCTGCTCTCTGGGCGCAAATCGGGGTTGCCCATCGCCTGCGAGTCACCCCGCCAGTAGAGGTCGTAAAACGATGGCAGCGTGAACGATCGACCAAGCCCCAGTTCGAAGCGCACGGGCAGGCTCGCGTTCCAGTCGAGCGCCATGTCGAACCGCCCCGATGCTTCCGGCGATTCGCGCAGGTCGTTGTCTATCCAGTCGCCGCGCAGCGTACCCGCCGCCGACCATATGAGCCGCCCGCATCCACCTTGCCGTTCTATCATGCTTTGCAGCCCCAGGTTGTCCAGGTTGCGGCGATCGATGGAGCCGGTAGGGTTGAGCCTGTCGTCATAGGCGAAGGTCTCACGGCGCAGGTCGAGGCCGACCTCGCCGCGCCATCTCCCCCATGCGCGGCTTGACTCGATGCTACCCTGCCGCAGCTCCGAGCGCGTTATGCCGCTCGAACGAAAAGCAGGGTTGGTCGAGCCGATATTGCGATAGTGGATGCGTTCGTCCTCGCGCAGCAACCGCAGTTGCAGCGAGCGTCCGCCGAGTTCCAGCCGCAGGCGCGAGACATCGCCACTCAACCGCGCCGCGTCATGCAATGACTGCTGATGCGCCGGGCCGGGCAGCCCACGCTCGAAGACACGCCGCTGCAGCTCGCATCCAAGGGGAATCGCAGTGTGCGTGGTGAACATGCTACGCACTGTAAACATGCTGTGCATGTCCAGTCTCAGGCGCACGTCGTCTGCGCGGGAGTCGCTGTTATGGCGGTGTGAGGGCTCGCCGGTGAGCGGGTCGTCGTATGAAAAGTCGCCTGTGGCGACCTCGCGGCGGCCCAGCATGGCAAACGAGAGCGTCTCGTCGCCCAGCTCGAGTTCGTGCTGCAATCGCCGCAAGCCAAACGCGCCTGTAGTCGCCCCAACGCGCCAGAGATTGTGCTGGCCCACGCGGCGCGACCACAGCCGCACTACGCCGTCCATACCGCCGGAGCCCGGCACAGGGCCGGTAACCACCTCGATACGCTCGATGGCGGCGGCGGGGATGCTCGCCAGGTCGAACGCCTGTCCGGCGCGGTTGAGCACGACGCCGTCCAGCTCGATTTGCACATGCCTGGCCAGTCCGCCCTGCAAAGACATCACTTGCGGGTGACCGGGCAGCGCGGATTCGCCGGCAAAAATGTCGGGGTGCCGCCGCAGCAGGACGGCAACGGAACCCGGCTGACCGCTGGGCACCTCTATAACCCGCGAAGGCGTTCTGGCTGTCACCCGAAAGCCTGGCACTGGCTCGGGACGCCGCCGCAGCACGACGGGTTCCGGCAGACTGGCGACGAGGATTTCGCATGGGTGGTAGCCCAGTCGCGTGAACACGAGCGCCGTCGGCTCGCCGAGCAGCGTCGCCGTGCCTGTCGAGTCGGTGAAGACAACGCGGGCGCCGTCGCTGATGGCCACGCCACGCAATGGAGCGCCTGACTCGTCCACAACGGTAACCCCGCCCAGCAGCGCGGGCAACAGCAGCAGGAGCAGCAGTTTCATCTCAGTGACGGGGACGCGAAGACAGTGGCGGGTAGGCGAAGGCGGGCACGCCGGCGTCATCCACCGTCACCGGCACATCGACGCCATAGACAGTGCGCAGGTTGTCCTGGGTGAGCGCCTCGCGGGGGGGGCCGTCGGCCAGAACGCGGCCCTCGTGCAGCAGCACCAGGCGGTCGGCGCAGGCGGCAGCGAGGTTGAGATTGTGCGACACCAGCACCACCAGCCGCTCACCGACTGACTGTATGTGACGCAGCAGACGCACGAGATCGAGCTGGTGGTTGAGGTCGAGGTTGGCCAGGCTTTCGTCCAGCAGGATGGCGTCGGCGTCCTGCGCCAGGGCGCGGGCGATGCTCACACGGCGCTGCTCGCCGCCACTGAGCTGCGAGTACGGGCGGTCGCGTTTGTCGTCCAGCTCGAGCCGTTCGAGCACGCGCTGCACGGCTTCGAGGTCGTCCGGGGAATAGCTCTGCCACATGCGCAGGTAAGGGAAGCGGCCCATGAGCACGAGGTCATGCACGGTGTGGTCGAACGGCAGGGCGAGCTCCTGCGGGATGAGCGCCACACGCTTGGCCAGTTCGCGCCGCGACCATGCCTCGAGCGGCTGGCCATCAACGCGGATGCTGCCGTCTTGCAGTCCCAGCCAGCCGATGATGGCCTTCAGCAGCGTCGATTTGCCCGCGCCGTTGGGACCCAGCACGGCGCAGAACTCCCCGCGCCGCAGTGTCAGGTTGATGCCCTGAAGCACCGGCAGCGCGCCATAACCTGCCTTCACGCCTTCCAGTTCAATCATGATGCAATAAAGAAGTGCGGTGGCGGGGTTGTCAATGAATACGACTGAGCGAAGTGACTCTTCTTCGCACCCCCCTGTCAAGGGGGGAAGACCCGTCGGCGGGTCAGGGGGGTATAGAAAATCAGTTGATACACTGGCAGAGAAGACAATACCCCCCAGCTTCGCTTCGAGAAGAGGTGGAACCGCGCTTCGCGTACGGTTCACCAAGCTCAGCGTCCCCCCTTGACAGGGGGGTGCAAGAACGCAGGGCGAGGTGCCGTTACTCCTCCGTTAGCGCTATGAAGTCCGCGTCGTCCCAGTAGGCCTTGAAGTCGTCGTCCTCGCGGGCCATGCTCTTGTTTTCTTCATCCAGCTCTATTGCGCGATGCAGACTGGCCAGCATGTTGTTTTTCTGGTTCATCAGCGAAAGTGCACAGGCTTTGTTGTACCAGGCTTTCGCGAATTCTGGCTTCAGGCAGATGGCCTCTTCAAAGGCGGCAAGGGCTTCTTCGTGACGGCCGAGCTTACTAAGCGCATTGCCCTTATTGTTCCAGACATCGTTTTGGTTCGGCTTCAGTCGGATAGCCTCATCAAAGGCGGCAAGGGCTTCTTCATATATGCCGGAATTGCCAAGTACAGAGCCCTTGTTGCTCCAAGCTGATGCATGATCCGGTTTCAGGCGGATAGCTTCATTACAGGCAGCAAGGGCTTCTTCATGTCTGTCGAGGTTGTCAAACACAACGCCTTTGTTGTACCAAGCATCCGCATAATCCGACTCTCGTTTGGTTGCCTCTTCATAAGCGACTAGTGCTTCTTCATACTTGCCGAGGTTGGCAAGCGCATTGCCCCTGTTAAGCAAGTCATTTGCACTGTCCTGTTTCTGGCCGAATAGATGTAGCAGTTCTTCGTTACGCAAGAATTTCTCAGAAACCTGTTTATTCAAGTCTGATTCATCCGATTTCACCTCACGGTCTTTCAGCCTGTCATTTTTCATTTGCTCTGCTAAACCTTCACTCTCCTTTTTCAAAGCTTGCACATTTGTTTGAAGGTCTTTTAATGTTTCTTCAGCCTCGGCTAACTGCTTCAGTTGTGATTTTGTTTCCATAGACTTGAAATAACTTAGCGCTGTCAGTATTACTGCAGTTAACGCTATCATCACCCCAAGTACAACAATCATCAATCCAAGTAAATCAATATTGTGCCCCAATACAATTTGTGCGTTATCAAACTGCTTTGTGGCCACCCGCACCAGCTCCGCTTCACTGAGGTTGTTCAGCTCTGTTCGGAGGCTTTCAATCTGTGCTTGCAGCTTCGCGTCTTCGCTGTCCTGCGTAGTGGCTGTGCTGTCCACAGGCGCAGGCACCTCGGGCGTATCAGTGGCATCCTGGCACCAGGCGCAAGCGGCCAGGCAAACGAGCAACACGAGCAGCGACAGTCGCATATAGTTTCCTCCAGCAGATAGTGCCGCAAACCAACCATCTCTCCCCCACGCTGTCAAGCCATTCCCTGAATGTCCACCCCTGAGCGCCGCCACCGAACAGCGCTCATTTTATTTGACACCGTCAAAATTAAAATCGCACAAAAAATAACTTGCGTTCAAGTGTGAGTATCATACTTTTTGTGCAGAAGAACAAGGAGACAACAATGGCTCTGATATATTTCGACAACTGCGTCACCTCGCAGCCGGCCCCGGAAGTCATCGAGGCCATGCTGCCATACATGCGCGAGAAGTTCTGGTTCCCGGCCAACTATGTGCGGCACGGCTCGGTCATCGCCGCCGACATCGACAACTGGCGGCGCACTGTGGCCGACAGCCTGGGCGCGCGCCCGGGCGAGATTCACTTCACGCGGGGCGGCACCAGCGCCAACAACCTCGCCATCAAGGGGTTCGTCACCGCCAACGCCGCCAACGGCAGCCACATCATCTGCTCGGTGGTCGATTACCCCGACATCCTCACCAACGCCGCCTTCTTCGAGCAGAGCGGCTTTGAGGTGAGCTACATTAGCTGCGACCGCGACGGCCGCGTCAACCTCGACGAGCTGCGCGACAGCCTGCGCGAGGACACCATCCTGGTGATGACCACGTTAGCCAACCACACCGTCGGTACGATCCAGGACGTGCGCGCCATGCGTGGCATCCTCGACGCCGCCGGCAGCCAGGCAAAGCTGCTGGTGGACGCCGGGCAGGCCTACGCCCGCATGCCCATCGACGTCAACGACCCCGCCATCGACATGCTGACCGTCTCCGCGCACAAGATACACGGTCCGCAGGGCGTGGGCGCGCTGTATGTGCGCAAAGGGGTTCACCTCGCCCAGATGATGCACGGCATCAACCGCGTGGACAGCCTCGAAACCGGCGGCGTCAGCATCGCGGGGATGGCCGGGTTCGCCCGCGCCGTCGAGCTGGCCTTTGACGACCTGCCGGGCGCCATCGCCCACATCCGCGCTCTGTCCGACTACCTGCTGGATCGCATCGAGAGCGCCATCCCACACACGATGCTGAACGGCCCGCGTGGCGAGGAGCGCATCAGCCACAACATCAACGTCAGCTTCGACTACATCGAGGGCGAGGCGATGATGATGATGTTGAGCCTGCAAGACATCGTGGTGGCCACCGGCAGCGCCTGCGCTTCGCAGGGACTGAAGACCAACTACGTGATGATTGCGATGGGGCGCACTCACGAGCAGTCGCACGGCTCGATGAAGTTCACGCTGTCCCGTTACAACACCCGCGAAGAAATCGATTTGACAGTGGAGAAGCTGGCGGGCATTGTGGCAGAGTTGCGGCGGCGCAGTCCGCTCTACAATCCTGAAAATGAATAACACGACGCTGAGAGGTGCAAATGCAGTATTCGCAGAAAGTGCTCGATCATTTCATGAAGCCGCACAACGTGGGCAAGATCGAGAATCCTGATGGTGAGGCGACCGAAGGCAGCCCCGCCTGCGGCGACCAGGTAACGCTGCATCTTCGGGTAAACCCTGAGACGCTGATAATAGAGGACATCAAGTTCCAGAGCTACGGTTGCGCCTCCAACATCGCCACCGGCTCCATCATCACCGACATGGCGCTGGGCAAAACGTTGGACGAGGCGAGCGAAATCCACTGGAAGGACGCCGCCGCCGAGCTTGACGGCCTGCCGCCGCAAAAGATGCACTGCTCGGTGCTGGCGGTCGATACGCTGCATGCCGCCATCCGCAACTATAAAGAACGGCACGGCCAGGCAAAGCGCAGCGGCTTTGACAAGGAAGCGATTCTGGATGAGCTGCGCAAGGTTATCTATCCCCAAGTGGGCGAGGATATTGTCACTCTGAAGATGGTCAAGTACGTGGGCTTCGAGAACGGTGAGGTAATTATCGACTTGGGCGTACCCAAGTTCGACCAGTATCGAGACAATATTGCCGAGGAGATTCGTGAGCACCTCGAGAAGTTCGAGGCTGTCAAGTCGATAGAAATCAATATGTAGGTGGCTACACCAGGTCGCGCAGGTAGGGCTTGAACACTCGGTGGATGACCGCCAGCAGCACCACCGCGGCAGCGATTGTGCCCAGAGCGCGCCATTCCCAACCATACACCGCCATTCCCAGAGCCGTGCCGCAAGCCGGTGGATGCTCCATGTCCACCACCACCATCACAAACATGGTCAGTCCCACCGCCAGCGCTGTCATCACCACGCCCAGAGCATGGCTCTCGATGGGCGCCAGGCCAATGAGCGCACCGATGAACATCCCGATGAACTGTCCGCCCACGAGGTTGCGCGTCTGGCCGGTAATCTCGGTGGGCATGGCAAACACGATGAACGCCGACGCCCCCAGCGAGGCGACGTTGGCCAGGCGGCCCTCTCCCAACAGAATGAGCACGACGAAAAGCGTGGCGAACGCCATAGAGCTTTGCACCACGTAGCTCTTCCAGTGACGCTTGAATTCCGTCAGTCTTTCAGGAAGTGTTATCTTCATGGCTGCACTATCGGCGGGAGCGAGCCATGATGTAAAGGAAAAAAGGTGAGCCGAGGAACGCCGTGATGACCCCCACAGGAATCTGCATCGCGCTGCCGGGAACGATCCAGCCGGCCACGTGCCTGGCGAGGAAGTCGCAGAGAACGAGAAGCGCAGCCCCCAGTATGGCGGCGGCAGGCAAACTGCGGCGTGGATGTGAACCGAAAAGCATACGCGCCATGTGCGGCACCACCAGTCCCACGAACCCGATGACGCCCGCATAGGCCACTGTCACCCCAACCAGCAACGAGCAGAGCACAAACAGCCACAGTCGCAGCCGCTGTACGCGGATGCCCAGATTTGTGGCCACGAGGTCGCCGGCGGTGAGCGCAGCCAGGTGCTCGCTCAACCCGAACAGCACGACCATGAGCGCCCCCGACAGAGCGAACACCACCAGGAACAGCGACCATGAAGCGCCCGTAAAGACAGGGTCGAGACGCCCCAGCAAGATGTTGACGATGCTGTTGAGCTTGTCGGGATTCAGGTACATCAGCAGCGATATGGCCGCCGAGAAAAACATGCCGACGATGATGCCCGCCAGCAGCAAGCGGGTGGTTTGAAATCCGCCAAACTGCGCCAGCCGCCATACGAGCGCCATACTCAGCAGCGCCCCGATGAACCCCAGCAGCGGCATTGCCCACCACAGACCCAGAACGACGGCCACAGTTGCGCCCAGGGCCGCCCCCGAACTCGTGCCCAGAATGTATGGATCGGCGAGGGGATTGCCCAGCATCGCCTGAAACACAGTGCCCGTGCCCGCAAGCACGAATCCCGCCATCACCGCCAGCAGCAGACGCGGCACCAGAAACTGCGCCACGATGTAGCCGGAAGGAGCGCCGATAAACAGGTATAGAGCACAGGCCGCCAGCGCCAGCAAAATCAGCAGGGCCAGCCTAAGGCCTTTCATGTGCAGCCTCTTCCCCACCACGCAGCAAGGCTTTCAAACATGCCACGCCCAGAGGCAGGCGAGGCCCGCATCGCACCAACAGGTCGGGGTCAATGTCATCCGTTGTGAAGACGCGGCCAGTTTGCACTGCGCTCACCCGCGACCACCCCTTGCGCGCCGCAATGTCGGCGACGGAAACCCCTGGGTACAACGCCAGGATTACGTCCGGGTCGGCGATAACGACATCGGCCTGAGCCACCTGGGCGTAATCCCAGTCGGCGTTCTCGAACAGGCCCGCGCCACCGGCAAGACGCACTGCCTCGCCCAGCAGCGAGCCGCCGGAAGTCGTCCAGAATCCTGGGCTCACCTCCACATAGACGCGCATGGCGTACAGCGTGTCGGCACGAACAGCCGCGAAGGCTTCGGCCAGGCTGTCTGCCACGATGGTGGCGCGGGCGGGATTGCCGGTAAGCTCCCCCACATGACGCATAGCGGACAGCAGGTCGTTCACGCTGCGCAACGGCAGGCTTTGGGCTGCTATGCCCAACGTGTTGAGGCGGGCGGTGAGGGCGTCTTGCGATGGTGAGGCCGTGAACACCAGCGAGGGGCGCAAAGCGGCCACGGCTTGCAGCTCGACGTTGCCAAAGCTGCCCACACGCGGCAGCTCGCGCATGGCAGGCGGCCAGTCGCATTCCGCCACCACAGCGGCGATTGGCTCCACACCCGCCACCAGCGCCACAATCTCGGCCATCTCCGGCGAGGTAATGACCAGTCCACCGTCAGCTTCAGGGCGCTTGACGAGAAAAAACGTTAGCCCCAGCAGCAGGGCGAGAACAAGCACGGTGATGATTAGTTTCATAGGCAAAAAAGAGCGGAACACGTGGCTCCGCTCTGCTTGAATTTGGTTATTCGTTGACCGCGGCGGGAGGCGGTGTTTCCGCTTCCTCGACGATGGCGGGTGTCTCGGCGCTGTCGGTGGCGCCGGGGTCATCGGCTTCCATTGTGGCGGCGGCAGGCTCGACAACCGGCTCGACCTCGATTTGCAACGGCAGGTAGTCTTCTTCGTAGGCTTCGAGTATCGTTTTCTGCTCACCGCTATAGAGGCTTTCGATGGCGGGTGAGTAGGCGATGATGAGGCCGGCGAAGACAATGCTGACCATGCTCATAAGCTTGATGAGGATGTTGATGGAGGGGCCGGCAGTGTCCTTGAAGGGATCGCCGACGGTGTCACCGACGACTGTGGCCTTGTGGGCTTCGGAACCCTTGCCGCCCATAGCGCCAGACTCGACATACTTCTTGGCGTTGTCCCAGGCGCCGCCTGAGTTGTTCATCATCACCGCCAGCACAAAACCAGTGGAGAGGCCACCGGCCAGCAGTCCCAGCACGCCGGGCACACCCAACAGAAGCCCCAGCACGATGGGGGTGGAAATGCCCAGTATAGCAGGCGCTATCATTTCTTTCTGCGCGCCTATGGTGCTGATGTGTACGCATCGGGCGTATTCGGGTTCGGCCTTACCCTCGAGAATACCGGGAATCTCGCGGAACTGGCGGCGCACTTCGGCCACCATTGCGCCGGCGGCGCGGCCAACGGCCTTCATGGTGAGCGCGGCGAACACGAACGACACCATCGCACCGATGAAGATGCCGATGAGAAACTTGGGGTTCATCAGGTTGACGTGATAATAGTCCATGAACTGGCTGGCGGTAATCTCTTTGATGCCAATCCATTTGTCGTTAACCATCAGCATCAGTTCTTCGGGGTTGTCAACCAGGCCGCTGTTCCTGGCCAGAATCATGGCGCCGTTGCGGATTTCTTCGAGATAGGCGGCCATGAGAGCCATGGCGGTGAGGGCGGCGGAGCCAATAGCGAAGCCTTTGCCAGTGGCGGCGGTGGTGTTGCCCACCGAGTCCAGCGCGTCGGTGCGATTGCGCACTTCCTTTGGCAGCTTGCTCATCTCGGCGTTGCCGCCGGCGTTGTCGGCGATGGGACCGAAGGCGTCCATGGCCAAGGTCACGCCAAGCGTGGCCAGCATGCCCACAGCGCCAAAGCCGATGCCGTAGAGGCCAAGCTCAGGGATTTTGAATCCACCGGCGACGCTGAAGGCGGCCAGGATGGCGATGCCGATGACGATGACCGGCGCTGCGGTGGAGAACATGCCCACCGCCAGTCCGTCGATAATGACGGTGGCGGGGCCGTATTCTGACTGTGCGGCAATGCCGCGAGTAGGCTTATAGCTGTATGAGGTGCTGCGCTCGGTGAACCAGCCGATGAGAATGCCGGCCGCCAATCCGATGATGCTGGCGAAGAACACGCCCAGATAAACCTCGGCGGGCAACATGTATTTGGTCACGAAGAAGGCGGCGACAGCGATGAGCGCCGAGCTGCCATAGACACCCTTGTTCAGCGCGAACATGAGGTCTTTGGTGTCGGCGTCTTCTTTGGTCGAGGCCATATAGATGCCCAGGATGGACAGGAACGCGCCCACGCCGGCCAGCACCATCGGCGCTGTGACGAACTTGATGGCCCAGTCGGACAGCACATAGTCGTTAACCCTGCAAAGCTGGGTGATAGCGGCCATGCCAAGCGCGGCTGTGGCGAGGATGGAACCGGCGTAGCTCTCGTAGAGGTCGGCGCCCATGCCAGCCACGTCGCCCACGTTGTCGCCCACGTTGTCGGCGATGGTGGCGGGATTGCGCGGGTCGTCTTCGGGAATGCCGGCTTCTACCTTGCCCACGAGGTCAGCGCCCACGTCGGCGGCTTTGGTGAAGATACCGCCGCCAAGACGCGCGAAAAGCGCCTGTGTGCTGGCGCCCATGCCAAAGCTGAGCATGACGACGGTGATGGTGTGCAAGTCCATCTTGAGATAGTTGAGAACATAGAACCAGGCGCTGATGTCGATGAGCGCCAGGCCCACCACGACCAGCCCCATGACGCCACCGGCGCGGAAGGCGACCTTGAGGCCCTTGTTGAGGCTCTTCGAGGCGCCCTGAGCGGTGCGGTTGGAGGCCAAAGTAGCGGTATTCATGCCAATCCAGCCCGCCATGCCGCTAAAGAAGCCGCCTGTGAGAAACGCCCAGGGGATGAGCGGATGCAGCACCTTCAGCCACCATGCCATAATGTTGAACACGATGAAGGCGGCAATAAAGAAAAACGTTACGCCTTTGTATTGCTGTTTGAGGTAGGCAAAGGCGCCATCGCGCACATGCTTGGCTATTTTGCGCATTTCGGGGGTGCCTTCGTCCTCTTTCTTCACACCGCGAAACAAAACCCAGGCGAAAATAAGGGCCAGTACTGCTCCGGCTGGTGCGATGTACCACAAAAATGGAATTACATTCACAGCTTCGGTCATTGAAACCTCCGTTGACTATGTCTTGATAGCGTCAAACATAACTCACTGTACGGACAGTCAACTGAAAAAGAGTGATTGAGTAAGGAAATGTGAGTGAGCAGTTTGGAGGGACGCGACAAAAGGTGTCAGCAGTCACAGGATTGCTTGTTGTCAAACCTCGATACCCAGCTTCGTTGCGCTCGATCTTAGTCGTGCTCAACCTGCTTCGCGCCCCAATCTGCTCTGTGCACGGCGGCTGACAGTGATTCAAAGTCGCTGCAACCCTAATCGTGCACATGCCCGATATTGTTTAGGCTCTGTTCTGTCTCTTCCGTAGTTTGTTCGCCATCTTGGCGTAACGTTCCTGTAGGAAGCTGTACTTCTCGCGGAATTTTACCTCGTGGCCAACGGGTATGAAAACATCGACGGTGTTGTGCACATCCTCGGCCGACACGAACGCGCTGATGACGATGTCATCCAGAATCTCTTGCTCGAAGAGGCCGCATTCGAATATCGTGTGCTCGATGTTGCCGTCTTCCTGAGGGCGAACCCTGATGCTCTGGCGTGAAAGCTTCACCCGATTCTTGCGGAACTTCTCGATGCTCTCTTCGGTGAACAAGTCTGCCGAGCGTGCAGAGTTGATTATGACGAAGCGGTCGAACATTTTGCGAGACAGCAGAAATGTGAGCTTCGAGTATCCTGCCGGCGATGTGATCGGTTCGAGCTCGATGAGGGTGATGGGCCTGAATATGGCCAGCATGGCGTCAAACTTCTTGCCCTCTTTTTTCATTTTGTGGATCTGATCAATCATTTCCACGGCTTCTTCACTGATGGAAAGCTTCCAGCGCTTGCCGAGCCGCTCGACGAAGAACAGTTTTTCCGGCAGCAAACCGTAGTCTTTCCAGTTGTAAAGCGTTGCACGGGAAATGCCTGTTTTCTCGAGTACTTGTTCAAGTGTTAACATAATTACCTCCAAATGTAATCTAATTTTTACCTTAACCTTTGTCAACGGATTTTTCATCGATTTCCAAAGATATAATTAAAACCCTTGACAATGAGGCAATTTATCCAGAAAAAAAAGACATGGCACAAAAAAAGAGACGGAATCTGTTGCGTCGAATTGCACGCACACTGCGCCCGGGCACAGCGAACAGACGCTTCATCATCATCGGAGTGTTCATCATAATGCTCATCGCCACCAGCTCCGCGGTTATCTGGTATCTCGAGGCGGTGCGCTCCCCCGATGAGAACCTCATCACATCGCTGGCCGATGGCATCTGGTGGTCCATCGTCACCATCACTACTGTGGGGTATGGCGACGAGGTTCCCGTCACCCCCATCGGGCGAATCGTCGGCGTCGGGCTCATCCTGGTGGGCTTCATCTCGTTCTCGTCGTTAACCGGCCTTATCGCCTCGATGATGGTGGAGGAAAAACTAAAAGGAGCACGCGGTTTGAAACCTATCAAAGACAGGGGGCACGCGGTCGTGTGCGGTTGGAACGATACCGCCCTGATCATGCTGCAAACATTTGCCGACAAGGAGATTGACGAAACAATCGTGCTGGTGGGCAATCACCCAACCGAGTTCTTCGGCGACCTCGAAGCGAAATTCCCCGGCCTCAAGCTGCGTTTCGTGCGGGGCGACTACGCCCTGAAGGAAATCCTGCAACGTGCGGGGGTGTCGGTCGCCAACCAGGTGTTTGTGCTGGCCGATGAAAACCTCCCGCAGCAGGGCGCCGACGACCGCTCGATCATCGTGGCCAGCGCGGTGCGCTTCCTTTCCAAGACCGTGCCGCTCACTGTGCAGCTTGTCCACCGCGACTCTCGCACTCACCTCGACAACTGCGCAGTTGACAACATCGTTATCTTCGGTGAACTGGGGGGCAACCTGCTGGCCAACAATGTGCTCAACCAGCACTATCTCGCAGTTGTAGAAAGCCTGCTGCAAAGCCGCGACCACGGCATCGAAACCGTGAAAATCCCGGCGACTCTGGCGGAGCAGACGTTCGGAGACCTGGTGCAATGGTTCTACGAGGAGCGCGGGAAAATTGTCATGGGCATCCTCTCAGAGCGTCCGCGCCTCGAACTCACCGACATCTTCTCAGACGATTCATCCACCATCGACGATTTCATCCGCAGCGCACTGGAGCAGAGCAGCGGCAAGCTGCCCGACCAACGCTGGTCCATCCAGATCAAACCAAACAAAGACTACCGCCTGCAGCCGAACGACTCGGCCCTGGTGTTAAGCTAACAGCGAGGTAACGATGGGAAAAACGACCCCAAGCGCGCCAACCGCCTCGGATTTGCAGATTGATCTCGCCTCGCTTACAAGCGTTCATACTTTCGCCGGGCTCAACGACTCCCAGCTCAAACAGGTGGCCGCCGCCCTACAGGTTATCGTCATCGACCAGGGCGACTATATCATCTATGAAAATACTCAGGGCAGTGCGCTCTATATCCTCTATCGGGGCAGGGTAAACGTTACCCGCAAACTCACGCTGGAGATAGAGGGACTGGAGGCCGAAGAAAAGATGCTGGCCAGCCTGAGCGACAAAAACCTGCCTGCCTTCGGCGAGAACGGCCTTGTGTGCGCCGGTAAGCGCAGCGCCAACGTAATCGCCAAAACCGATTGCGTTATGTATAAGCTGGAGCGTGAGGCATTCGAAAGACTTGTGGAGCACGACACAGCCATCGGCTATCACATGATGCGCAACATCAGCCAGTCAATGGCGCGCCGACTGGAAACGACGGACGAGTATGTGGTGAAGCTGGCGACGGCGCTCAGCATTGCCGTGCAGATGAAAAGGTGATCGCTCACCCGACAAGTTTATACGCCCGCACTTCTAATGTCGATTCGAGATATGATTTCTTTTACTGGCGCATGCTGCCCGGGTCGATGTTGAGCTTTTTCAGCTTGAGATAGATGTGCTGGCGGGTGAGCCCTGACACCTCGGCGGCACGCGTGATGACCGATCCGGTGCTTTGCAGCAGCTTGGTGAAATACAGCCGCTCGAACGCCCCCTTGGCGCTGTCATAGTCGCCGGAGAATGACAGGCTGTCCTCGCCTGTATCGATACCTCGGATGTAGTCGGGCATATCCTCCACCCAGATAATATCGCTGCGGCACAATGCGGCGGAATGTTCGATAACGTTCTGCACCTCGCGCACATTGCCCTCCAAACGGGATTTCTTCAACACAGCCATCGCTTCCTTCGATATGCGCAGCTTCTCGATGTTGTTCTCCTTGATGAATAGCTTCAGGAAGTGAGCGGCCAGCAACGGGATGTCGTCGGGGCGCTCGCGCAACGGCGGGATGAGTATTTTGATAACATGCAGGCGAAAATAGAGGTCTTTGCGAAAGTTGCCCTGCTTCATCTCATCGGCCAAACTGCGGTTGGTGGCGGCGATAATGCGAACATCGATGTCGATGTCGCGGTCTTCGCCCACGCGGCGAATGGTTTTTTCCTGCAAAGCGCGCAGCAGTTTCACCTGGAAGGGTAGCGGCGTCTCGCCAATCTCGTCGAGAAACAGTGTGCCGCCATCAGCCTGGCGAAAGTAACCCTCGGCCTCACTGGTCGCGCCGGTGAAGGCGCCCTTCATGTGGCCAAACAACAGGCTCTCGAGCAGGTTCTCGGGAATGGCGCCACAGTTGACGGCTACGAACGGTTTATTTGAGCGGGGGCTGTTATCGTGAATCATCCGCGCAATCAGCTCCTTGCCGGTGCCGGTCTCGCCCTCGACCAGGATAGTCGAGTTGAGGGGCGCCACCTTGTGCACGATGCCCAGCACTGCCTGAATCTGGGGGCTGTTGCCCACAAAGTTGCGCCGTTTGAGATTGGACAGCTCCTCGCGCAGGCGGCGGTTCTCGATGAGCATGTCGTGCGAGGTGAGGGCCTTCTTCACCATCACCGACAGGATATCGAGATTGAGGATTGGCTTCTCAATGAAGTCAACAGCGCCGGCCATCATGGCCTGCACGCCCATTTTCACCGTCGCTTTGCCGCTCATCACCAACAGGGGCATATCGGGGTAACTGGCGGCCAGGTTCTGCACAAACTCGAGCCCTTCCACATCGGGCATCACCAGGTCTGTGAGGCAGCAGTCAATCGGCCCCGCCTCGAGGATGCCGAGCGCGTCACTCACGCGTTGCGCTGTGCACACGTCATATTGCTTTTGCAGAACACGCTGGCAGATGTCGAGCGATTCGACCTCATCGTCCACGATAAGAATTCGCTGTGGCATGTCACCTCCTGTTGACAGTATGTCACAAGGAGAGCAGACTTGTCAAGTGATTGCGACATGTATCAGAAAGATGACAGGCGGTGGGACTACGCGAGATGTGGCAGACCCAGCAGGAAGGCGACGACAATCACCCCCAGCGAGATGAGGATGATGGCACGATCATGGCGGCTGCCGTAGCTCCGTGACAGCGACACGGCAGCGCTGAGCAACCCCGCCGGAACACAAGCCCACAGTAGGCGCAGGTCGCCCACAGCAAGTGCCACCAGCGGATAGAACAGCGTAAACAGCGCGGCCATCGTCCACTGCGCCGTGCGCAAACCGAGAATGACCGGCAGTGTGGGGATGCCGGCGGCGCGGTCACCGGCGGCATCTTTGAGGTCGATGAAGTTGATCAGCACACCGTAGATGATTAGAAAAAGGAAGATGTAACCGGCTGAAAACTGGCGCAGGTTCCCACCGGCGAAGTCGTAACCGGCCAGAACCATCAGCAGCGTATTGGCGGCGATGAGCAGCTTCGAGAACACCGGCACGCGCTTCAGTCGCAGGGGCGGAGCGCTGTATAGCGTGTAGATGGCAATGAACGCCGCCGTGTAGAGCAACAGGCGGAATCCGGCGAGCAAGCCCAGCAGCAACGCCGCACCCAGGAACACATGCCCCATGCGACGATACAGCGGCAGCGGTATCGCCCCGGCGGACAGTGGTCTTTCCGGATTGGCCACGCGGTCAATTACGCTGTCGGCGATGTCGTTCTGAATGGTCAGATAGATCATGGCGGCAGTCATCGCCAGATAGAACCACAGGCAGTCAACCCCGCGCCAGTGGTTGAACCTTGCGCCACCGGCCAGCGCCATCCCCAGCAAAGGCATCACCAGGAAGTGCGCCATTCGCGTCAGGCGCAGGTTGCGGCACATAGCCGTGAAGCCCCGCCCCCCTGTCCAGGCCAATACCGGTACGAGCTGCGTCAGGGTCAAAATCGTGAACATGAGCGTTCGCTGATGGATGAGCATCCGGCGCGGCGCGGCGCCCAGCAGCGACCATGCTTGTATGGCCAGCCAGGGCAGGATTGAGTATGTGAAGATGAGCAGATAGACCAGCAACCCGGCCAGCAGGCCCCGCCGCCATTTGCCGGTGTGGTGACGCACCCACAGAGCTGTGGCGAGCGACGCCAGCGCCACCTCGATCTTGATGCCCAGGGTGGCGCGGTCGAAGCGCAGCCCTTCCCAGAAAGTGAGCAGCTTCCACAGGGCGTCGCTCCACGAGCGCGGATTCACATAGCCGATATTGAAGCCGCGACCGGCGGTGGCCAGCATGTCCACCAGCGGTGGCATGACCACAATGCACATGCCCAGCAGCACGGCGCGCAGGGCGAGTTCGGGGCGAACGCCCGCCAGCAGGCGCAGCAACAGAAGCAGGCTCAACCCCAACGCCAGGTAGAACAGCGAGAAATCGACGAACTGGCGGGGGTCCATGGTCGAGCCGTCGGCGTAGATTTCGAGCACGTTGCGCAAGGTGACGATGCAGGCGAAGGTGAAGAAGAATGCGGACAGCGGCGTGGACAGCATCCGCCGTTCGAGGCGGGCGAAGAAACCGCTCACAGCGAAAGGTCCGACACAGTGAACGACAATGTGCGCGAGCTGGAGTATTCGTCGTCGTCCAGCGAAAGCCCCAGGGTAACGCGAAACGGGCCGGCTTCGTAACCGGCGTCGATGGAAAGCGTCCAGTGCGAGCGCTGGTCTTCGTTGAGGCCAAGCTGCCCCGACACGTCCAGTTCGAGGTCGGCAAGCATTGTGCCATAGTCGGCCAGAATGCCATAGTATAGTTGCTCGGACGGGGTTGAATAGAAGCGGCTTTCATAGTCATAGCCCTGTGCAAGCCCATAGAACCCCAGGCTTAGAGACGGCTGTTCGAGCACGGTGTATTCCAACGTGGTGTGGTTACGATAGCCGTAGTTGTCACGGACAACAATGTCGTCATACATCCAGGGGTATTCGGGCGCCTGGAATACTTCGTCATCAGGCGTGTAGTAGTGGCTATAGCCGTTCCACAACGACAATGACTGCCAGGAAAGCTCAACCTGCGCCGTGTATTCACGCTGGCGCATGAACTCCCAGTGCTCGACAACGTTCTCCGCCAGGATAACCCGCCACCAAAACGCCCATTGTTCCCACTCGAGGTTTTGCTCGCAGGAGAAGCCGAAGTCGCCCCAGTGTTCATGACGAATGTAGTATTGCCCATTGACGCCAACATACAGCGAAGGCACGGGCATCAGGTGCATCGTACCCGTCAGCGCCGAGATGTCGCGTTCTTCTCGGTTATCGGAAAAGCTCACATCATGGTAACGACGCGCCACGTGATCCAGATACACCTCGGCAGACACTGTAAGCCAGTCGGTGGGGCGATGATTTATCGAGGCGTAAAGACGCTTGTAGCGGGTATTGCTGACGGGCAGGTCTTCCTCGATAAACTCGAAGCGGCCATACAGGCTGGGACGCAGGAACTGCTTCAGTCGCATCTGCATGATGCCGGCGACAATGTTCGAGTCGGGGTTGGCCTGCTCGAATGCGTGCAGGGCGCGATATGGCTTGTTGCGATCAATCCACACATCCCCGGCCTGCAACCACAGATCGGCGGAGCCGCCATAGCGCCGCAGGTGGCCCAACATCAACCGCTGGGCATCCTTCTCGGCAATGTAGGCAATCAGAAAGCGATGATAGGCGTCGAACACCTCACGCTGCTGCGGGTGTCGGGCGTAAACGGAGGCATAGAGCCGCCTTGCGGTGTCGATGCGGCCGGCGAGCTTCTCGTTGTGCGCATAGTCCAGCTCGAGCTCGCTCGAAGGCGCGCCGGTGCACAGTCGCGCATAGATGGCTGTCGCCTCGTCGTAGTTCGCGTTGCGGGTATGTATCTGTGCCTGATGGCGCAGAAGCGCAAGGCTGGCCGGATAGCGCAGCAGCCCCTCGGCCACGGTGGCGTCATAGCGCTCAAAGTCTGGTCGCTGCAGCCAGTATTCGGCCAGCAGGATATATCTGTCTTCGCTGTCCGGCTGACTGCGCAGGCTGTCGAGATAGCTCACCAGGCCGGGATAGTGGCCGTTCTTGTCGCGGGGGGGCGTGTTCTTGTCGGCGTGCAGGAATGCCGTTCCCAGCAAGATGCACAGCAGAACCAGCAACGCCAGTTGTTTCATCATTCCCCCTTTGCGTACGCCATAACACATAAACGCGCGAGTTTGTCAAAAAAAACCTCAAGTATCGTGCATGGCGGGTCGATAGTGTAGCGAGATCATTGAAAAGCGTGAGGTAATTCTGACGGAAAGGAGGATGGCATGACCATCCCCAGAGAACTCAGCTTCCTCGGACATCCTGCCGCGCGTCTGCCCAAGACTGCTCAGCGGGGAAAACGAAAGGCTGCGGACAAGGACGTCAGAATTACTGAACCTACCGGAATGGAGACACCCCCGGGGCGAAAGCCCGGCGGTTCCGGGTCAATTGTAGCAGATTTGCCCCCGGAGGCCGTCGATACGGCTATAGCTTCGGATGTTCGTTCTGCTGAACGAGTAACCGAGGGGGAAGCTGACCACGCGCTAGCACGCCCTGCTTCTCCCTCACCTATTACAGCGAACAAACACTTCCGGTTGTTTCAGTATCAGATCCAGGGAACGGACGCGGCCCTTCGATCTCTGCAAGGCTCGATTGAGCATGATACGCAGGTTGACGAGAAGCGTTGACTGACTGAGACCCGTCTTCACAAGAGGCGGGTTTTTTCTTGACACGGCTCGTGTGTCGGCCTGTCTTATGTTGAACCTTCACCGACACAGGAGACAAAATGAAAAGCATGCTCGCATTTGCTGCACTGGCCGCCCTGTTCCTCTTCCCCACTTGCGTTTTTTCCCAGGCCCCCGAATGGCAGTGGGCAACTGGGGCCGGGGGAAGTGGTAGTGTTATTGGTAATTCAATCACAATTGACGATGCCGGAAACACTTACATTACGGGAGATTTTGAAGGAACAGCAACAATCGGTACAGCGGTTCTTACCAGTAATGGTAATCATGATATTTTTATTGCTAAGTTGGATGTTAATGGGAATTGGCTGTGGGCGCTTGGTTCCGGTGGAAATTCAAATGATTTTGGTTATTCAATAACGGTAGATAGTGTTGGCAACATTTATGTTACGGGATTCTTTTGCTACACTGCAACATTTGGCTCTTATACTCTTACCAGTGCTGGTGTTGGTGTTTTTGTTGCTAAATTTGATACAAATGGTGAATGCCTATGGGCAAGTCAAAGCGTAGGAGATTTCGTTATTGGATATTCTATTGCAGTGGATAATGTTGGCAATACATACGTTACGGGTAAATTACGCTACAGTGCAACATTTGGCTCTCATTCAATTGGCAGTAGTGGTCAAGAGGACGTTTTCGTTGCTAAACTTGATGAAGATGGAAACTGGCTGTGGGCAACCAGTGCTGGTGGTAGTAGTCATGATATAGGTTATTCAATTTCATTAGACGTTAACGGGAACACTTGCGTTACTGGATCTTTTTACGGGACAGCAACTTTTGGCTCTCATTCCATTACAAGCAACACTTCTACCCAAGTTTTTGTTGCTAAACTTGACACCGATGGAGATTGGGTATGGGCATCTGATTCCGTAGGAAGTACAGGCTCAGCCAGTCATGGGAAATCAATCACAATAGATGATGAAAATAATAGTTACATTACAGGATACTTAAACGGAACAATAACATTGGGGTCATGTTCCATTACCAGTACTGGACAACAGGATATTTTCGTTGCAAAGATGGATGGGAATGGAAATTGGTTGTGGGCCACCAATGCTGGGGGGAGTTATTCTGACATAGGTCTATCAATCACAATTGACAACGATGGGAACACTTATGTTACAGGAGAATTTTGGGGTACTGCAACGTTTGGTACCTACTCTATAACCAGTACTGGTGATTGTGATGTCTTCATTGCCAAATTGGATTCTATTGGGAATTGGATGTGGGTAACCAGTGCGGTTGGAACTGGCGATGAAAGCAGTTATTCAATTGCAATCGATTACGCCGGTAATACATACGTTACAGGATATTATTGGGATGAAGCAGTAACATTCGGATCTACAACTCTTAGCAATTCCGGTGGCGGGGATGTTTTTGTTGCCAAGCTGGAAAGCGGCTGGCTTGCAGACTTTTCGGCAAATCCTGTGTTCGGTTATCTTACAGTGCAGGTTGATTTCACAGATTTGTCAATTGGCAATCCCACCACCTGGGAGTGGGACTTCGAGAACGACGGCGTCTTTGATTCAACAGAGCAGCACCCCACGCATATCTACAACACTGTGGGCACATACAGCGTAAAACTGCGGATAAGCAACGGCACGCTGGTGGATTCGCTTGTGCAACACAACCTGATAACGGTTTCATACAGTCCGCCCGCCGCGCCGGGGAATATTCAAATCGTGATAAACTATCCTGACGCAGATGTTTCGTGGGACGCCGTGACCACAAACGAAAGCGGAGAACCGATTACAGTTGACGGCTACATCGTTCTGTTCAGCGAGAACGAAGAGGTTTACTTCTATCTTTATTCAACCGCGGATACAACTTACAGTCATATTCGCGTTGCAGAACACCGAGAGCAGATGTTTTACAATGTCGTAGCCTTTGTCAACTACACCAGAGCGCAAGTGGAGTATCTGGAGAGCCTTAACAGCTTGCGAGACAAACCGCTGTGGTCGGAAGTGAAGCGGAACCTGATCGAACTGACGATTAACAAAGCTAACTGATAATACAGGATGTGACATGCAAATTGACACCCGACCTACCTGGCAGACCTACTTCATCGAGATGGCCTTTCTGGCGTCAACACGCTCCACGTGCCTGCGGCGCAAGGTGGGCGCCATCATCGTCAAGAACAACCAGATAATCTCGACGGGCTACAACGGCGCACCCAAGATGGTGACCCACTGCGCCCAGGTCGGCTGCCTGCGAGAGCGACTGAACGTGCCGTCCGGCGAGCGCCACGAGCTGTGCCGCGGCGTTCACGCCGAGCAGAACGCCATCGTGCAGGCCGCCGTTTACGGCGCGGCCATCGACGGTTCGGAGATGTACTGCACCACTCAGCCCTGCGTCATCTGCGCCAAGCTCATCATCAACGCGCAGATAAAGACCGTGTTCATCGCCGAGAGCTACGACGACGAGCTGGCGCGTGAACTCATGCTGGAAGCTGGGGTGGCGCTCATTCTCATCGACCGCGAAACAGGCGAACTGACCAAGCTGCACTAACCGCCGGAGACTGCCACAGGCAGCCACCGGCTGTTCAGACTGCCACAACAGGCTGTTTGGGCTGTTCGTGGATACTATGGCGCGGCTCATATTTCCCCAGAATAGCCGGAAATTTCTTCCGCACCCTCACATTGCGCAAAACGTCCTCTCACTTGCCTGGCGCTACCTGGCCGCCATAACCTCCAGAGATGCAGCGCGTTCCGTCCGCAAACCGCTGGCGGAGCAAACTGTTTCGCGTTCATCACCGAGTGGCACAGAAATTTCTTATATACTGTATAAAGAAACAACTGTGTGCTGGAGTTTGTTTGCTATGGAATCAGCGATAATTATCGGAGCCTGCGTTTTTCTTCTGACACTGATACTCAATTTGAGTAAGCGGCATAAACCGCTGTACACCGATGATGGGAACTGGTTTTACAGCGCCGCCTTTGCAAAGTACGGCAGAAAGCTGTATCATTACAACGATACCATCGAGGACGACATTTTCGACCTGCTTCGCCCCTACGGGTATTTCACGCTGGACTGGCTGGCAGGGAAGTTTCACTACCACAGCTGGCCGCTGCCGACATATCTGCAGTGGTTCAAGATCGTTTACTACTCGCTTAATTCGGCGGCGCTTTTCTTCACGGGCTTTTTCCTGTTCGACAGCCTCATTGTGGGCGTCACGGCAGGCATGGTCTTTGCTCTGGCCACATTCCTGGGGCAAGTGACTTATTCGGATGTCACCTACGCCGAGTGGTACTTGATCCTCCCCCTCTGCCTGGCGATCGTCTCGCTCAAAACAGGGCAGGATTCGCTGTTGATGTTCGCTCTCGCCGGCGTTTTTTGCGGCTGGGCTTTTCAAATGAAACTCACCTCCATCGCCTTCGCGCTGATTATTCCCCTCGTTTTCCTCAGTCAGGCCTGGCTGCTTCAACTAACGGTTTACTGGGCGGCAATCCTGCTGTTGACTTTCCTGCCGGTTTTGCTCATCAGCCTGTCGTCATCACAAAAGAAAAGGCTTGTGATTGGATACTATCTGAAAAACACCTTCATCCCGTTTCTCTATACCGCTCTATTGATAATGCAAAGAATGAAGTTAATCAGAATAAAAGAGGGAACAACGGCAGACAATCTCGTCACTGAGCAGGGGGTGTACACCAAAGCCAAGTGGGAAGCCAGCAATACATTGCAGAAGGAATTCGAGAAACTGACCGCTCTGATAAGGCCATACTGGGCAGCGTTTGATTTCCTGTTCGTCATGGCAATCGCTTCCTGGGCGCACCTGTTTATCGATTTCAACCGCTATATCCTGCTCATGCTGATGCTCTTCGTCACCAATATCGCGTTGGTTATCGTGCAAAAAAACTACTACCGTCCCAAAATCAACACGATGTGGCTGCCGGTCTCAATCTCGGTTGGTTACGCGGTGAGCATCGTCTCTCAGAACCTGATGGGCAACTTCTTCATACTGGTTTTTGCCGCTGTCTATATCATTGCTCTGAGCGCCAGATTTCGGGGGAACCTCAGCACGAGCAGGCGTTCTCAACTGAACGACTTCAACGAGAATATTCAGGGGCTTTTCACCCTGTGCAAGCGGATTGGGCGCTATATCCAGGAAAACTCTCAGGAACGCGACAAATTGCTGGTCTGGGGCAATTACTCGAACATCCTGCTCTATGCGGACAGAGAAGCCTATATGCCGGTATATCCGTTCCTGTTCCCCAACAACACCCTGCTGCGGTCAGACATCCTCGCTCGGGCAGTGAAGAACAAAACAGCCCCCGAATATATCCAGATATTTGACTACAAATTGAAAAAGCGCTGGAGCATCGACAAGATTCAGAGCCTCATCGGCGCTCCGTATCGCCTCAAGAAGAACTTCACGTTCTCAGATGGCAAATCGCACAATTTCCCGCTCTATGAGCGAATCGATGATGTTTACAAGCAAATCCTTCACGCCCAGATCGAAAACCACGACACCGACGAAGCGACCCGCAAACGGACACTGATGAAGCTGACGAACGTGGATGCCGACGATTG
Organism: Candidatus Cloacimonadota bacterium; assembly: GCA_021108395.1. Taxonomy (GTDB): domain Bacteria; phylum Cloacimonadota; class Cloacimonadia; order Cloacimonadales; family JAIOQZ01; genus JAIOQZ01. Next base: position 26,657 of record JAIOQZ010000002.1, on the reverse strand, counting down.
TGAATTGAATATCGTGCGTGCAACCGCTGGTATGGACAGCGAGCGGCAAATTCTCCACTTGCAAGAGCTTCTTGGTTCGACTGATAGCGACAGCGAGGCAACTGTTGCCCGCAACATGCTCGGCAGGCTTTTCTATCGCGCCGGCCAGTTCGAGGAGACCCTGAAACTGCTGAGCGCGAGCCCTGCCGATGATTTCCGCAACTACCTCGCCCTGGGCGAAGTGGCCTTTCTCATGGGTGATTTGAGCGCTGCCAAAAGCTGCTTCGAGCAGGCATTGAAGATAAATCCGCTGTCGGCGGAAGCATACAACAATCTGGGTGTTTATTTCAACCAGCAAAAAAAGTACAACGAATCAATCTCGTGCTTCAAGACGGCTTTGGCGCTGAAGCCGGATTTTGCCGAAGCAAAAGAAAACCTGAACTGCGTAGCGGCAGTTGGGGCATAGCCAGGAGTAATCAGTGAATCAAACAGAAGACAGAATCCTACAGATATCACCCCAGGCGATAAAAGTTGCGATGATAGACGAGTTCAATATCGCCGACTTCTCAGGCGAGGCAATCGATGGGAACTGGGACACAAAAGTCATGCCATTTGAAGATAGAATAGATTTTTACAGCTCTTTCAAATCGATCTATGAAGGGAAGGCGACCTGGAACGAGACTCCCTATTATCAACGTGTTCTGTCCGAGATTAACAGCGGACAGGTGAAGTGGGGCTGCACAACGGAGCAGGAACTGATTGGCAGGTGTAACAAACTGACCAGGATCTTTGTCGATATAAAGGGAAACGGCTACAGGCAAGACCCTGCAAAGGATTATGTTGCGATAAACATCGGGCGAAATGGCGAGATGATATTCAATAACGGCAGGCATCGCCTGGTTTTCGCCAGGCTGCTGAATATCCCCACGATACCGGTGAAGATAACGGTTGAACACTCTGAGTGGAAGCAGTTCCGCGATAAAATCATCGGCTACGCGAAAAAGCACGATGGCGTTGTCTATGCGCCGCTGATCCACCCTGATCTCAAAGACATCCCGTCCATGCACAGCGGTCGTTTCGAGAGCATAAAGCGACGCCTCAACCCGGCCGGCAGAACCGTTCTGGACATCGGCACGCATTGGGGTTACATGTGCAGTCAGCTTGAGCGGGAATGCGGAAGAGAATGTTTCGCAATCGAAAACGGCAAAGGCACCTTCTATTATCTCGAAAGGATTAGAAAGGCCAACGGACAGCGCTACCACACAATCTTTGCAGACATCTTCGATTATGTCGAACAGAATAGGCAATTCGATACGGTTCTGGCGCTCGCAATCTTTCATCACTTCATAAAAACGGAAGAACTCCACCAGAAACTGTGCAAGATGCTTGGCCAGTTGAAAATGAAAGAGATGTTCCTGCAAGCGCACAAACAAGACGAAAATCAGATGAAAACCGCTTACCGGAATTACAGCCCCACCGAATTCGCTCAGTTCATAATTGATAATTCCTGTTTGACGGCATACAAGGAAATCGGCGACTTTGAGGGGCGCAAGCTGTTTCACATCTACATCGACCAGGCTGGCAACAAAGACAAGGCCGCCTCTGCCCCACGCTTCACCCCCGGCCCCCTGAGAATCGTGCCAGAACCGAGCAACCCACCGGCGCACAAGCGCGATTTCAAGCTTCTCTTCCTGGGATTTGTCAACGCCACATACCCGCAAATCCTTCACAAGATATTTGAACAGTACAGAGCGATGAAAAAAATCCATCCTCAAACCGAGCTTCTGCTCATCGGCAAGGGCGATGACAAACATCCTACTGCTGATAAGCCGTATCAATATCTTGATGTCCGAACACTGCTGCCCAAACCCAACTTTCTGGAGACAATGGAGTTGTCCACCAGGCTGGCCTCGATGCACATCAACAGATGGCAGCCAGACTACATTTACCTGCGCTATCCGCTTGCCAACCGGCACACTGTCGATTTTGTCAAACGGCACAAGAACATCATTGTCGAGTATCAATCAAACCAGATTGAGGAATTCAAATCCAACGCTTTCCTCTATAAACAGGAAATCGCTCACGGCAAAGAGTTCTACGCAAACATAAAAGCGATTGCTGGCGGCACCAGGGATATTCTGACTTACGAAAGCGAGCTGTTTCAAACCGCTCTCCCTGGCTTCGTCTTCCCAAACGGCATTGACGTTGCCTCTTACCCACTCATAGAGCCAACTGGAGATAATGAGACAATACATGTGATCTATCTCTCTATGTTCACTCAACTCTGGCAGGGGTTCGACAGAATAATTGATGGAATAGCTAACTACAAAGATAAAGACAAGGTGATGATTCACGTCATTGGCAACGTAGATGATGAGTATTTTCAGCAGATCAAGCAACGGGATGTTGCCCGTAACTTCCGTTTCTATGGTGTTTTGCACAAAGATGAGATTACCGGGGTAATCAATCGATGCTCCGTAGGAATCGGAGCGCTGGCTATCCACAGAAAAGGGCAAAAAGAAGTGGCTGCCCTCAAGCTGCGCGAATACTGCGCTCGCGGCATTCCCTTTGTCTTTGCCGGCAATGACCCCGACTTCCCGCGCAGCCTCCCGTTTGTTCACCAGTATCCGCTCAATGACGAGCCACTGGACATCGCCGAGCTGGTGAAGCTGGCAGAGAACTACCTCGGCAATCCTGAATTGAAGTGGCAGATCAGGGACTATGCAGAGCAGAAGCTTGACTGGGGGGTCAAGATGAAAGCGCTGCACGAGTTCATTTCCGGCCTGGCGGACGACACGCCACTGCCGTGCGGCTCGAACGATGGCGAGATCAGTCGGCTCGCCGCTGCGTTGAAGCAGCATAAAGGCGATGCCGACATCACGCAGAAGTTGATGCGCGAACTGCTGAGGCCACAGCCCAGGTGGTCAGGCTCCACCTCGCTGGTCTCGATTGTGATTCCCTACTACAAGCAACCGGACACGATTATAGAAACGCTCGCCTCGATTCGCAACCAGAGCTATCAGAATTTCGAGATCATCATCGTGAATGATGGAGACAGCCGCGAGGTTGAGAAAGCCCTGCAAAAGTTCTCGGCGGAAGCGCCCGAGCTGTCTATCGACTACTATTTCAAGTCCAACGAGGGCCTGGCGGCCACGCGCAACTATGGCATCTCGAAGGCCCGCGGGAGATACATCCTGCCACTCGATTCGGATGATTTGCTGGCGGCGGATTTCCTGAAGCAGACTGTCGCCTATCTCGATCAACGCCCCGACGTCGATTTCGTCTATACCGAAGCGCTCTTCTTTGGCGCTAAGAACGAAATCTGGGCATTCAGGGACTTTGATGACAAGTATCTGAAAACACGCAACATGATGACTTGCACGACTCTTTTCCGCAAAGAGGTCTGGCAAAAGTGCAACGGCTACAAAACAAACATGAAATACGGCTACGAGGACTGGGATTTCTGGCTGACCGCCATCGAAAACGGATTCAACGGCGGCAATATCCATCAGCCGCTGTTCCTCTATCGTCGCAAAAACAATTCGATGCTGGAAAACAGGGGCGAATATGACGCTCTGGCAAAGGCTCAGATAATCGGCAATCACCCCCGGATATACAAGCAGGATACGCCAGACAGCGACCAGCTTCTGAAACAGAAAATCGGCCTGATCCCGACAGAAATGCAAATAACAAAGGGTGATAAAAACGCAGAGCGACAACCCATCGCTGTCACCTCGAAGAAAAAGCCGAGAATTCTGTTTGTCTGCCACAACTTCCCGCCTCACAAATACGGCGGGGCGCAATTGTATGCCTTGAATCTGGCGAAGAAAATCAAAGATAGTGGCTTTGCCGATGTCGAGATACTGTATCCGTTGTTCAGAGGCGAAATCAAGCAGTATGGCATAATCGAGACAGAATTTGAAGGACTGAAAGTCTTTCAGTTGGCCAAAGACTTTTCCAGAGGCTTCGATCTGGCCGTGAGGCATCCCGCAGTCGCCGAGATTTTCGACAAATTCCTGCAAATGCGCCAATATGACGCCATTCACTTTCACGGATTCGGCCAGCTCACCCCCGTGCCGATAGAAATCGCCCAGAAACATAATCTGCGCACGATAATGACGCTGCACGAGCACTGGTTTCTCTGTTTCTTCTGGTTTCTGATGACCACCAAAGAACAGAAAATATGCAGTGGGCCAGATTCCATCGAGAAATGCACAGAATGCGTGTTGAACAATTACACGAAGCTGCCCGAAAACAAGAAAAACTATCAGGCAGTGAGCGAATTCATCGCTTACCGTTTCGAGTACTTCCAGAAGGTGTTCCATGAGGTGGACAGGATATTCGCTCCCAGCCACTTTCTCGCCGACAAGTTCGCCGAATACGGCTTCACGGGCATCACTGTGCAAAACCTGGGTATGAAGCCCATCGAGATACTGCCGAAACGAAGAGAGCAAGCTGTGAAATTTGGCATTATCGGCCAGATATCGCCAAGAAAAGGCACAGACACACTGCTGGACGTGTTCGAGAGCATGAAGCATAAAGACGATGCGAAACTCCTCATCTATGGTAAATCCTACCATGAGAATTTCTTTGCGAATATCCAGAAAAGGGTCAACGATTTGCCAAACGTGCAGTATTTGGGCGCCTACACCCCCGAAGACTTGCCGAAGATTATGGCGAACATCGATGTGTTGATTGTCCCCTCAATCTGGGAAAACTATCCGTTGGTTGTGCAAGAAGCGTTCTTGTGCAAAGTCCCGGTTATCGCCAGCGATGTCGGTGGCTTCCCTGAAGTGATCGAGCACGGGCACAACGGGCTGCTCTTTGAGGTGGGCAGCGCCGAAGAACTGGGAAAGCAGGTCGAAACCATCATCGCAGACCCGTCATTGATCGAAAAGTTCAGCAGAAACATAAAACCCGTGAGATCGCTTGATGAAGACGCCCTCTTTTACTTCAATGAATACATGGGGCGGCAGAGCGATGTTCCCGCAATCGGCACACCTGCAAAAACCTGCAAGGTTCAGTTCTATGTGTTCAAGAACGTGCATTTTCCTATGTTTGAAGAGCTTTATAACTATCTCAAGTCGAAAGACGAGGTTGAAGAAATCATCTTCTGTCTTCCCCATATCGAGAACCTGATATCAGCCTCCAACTATGACCTCATCGACCATATCTTCTCTTTGGGGGCGACAGTTACCGCCTTGCCCCGCAGGGATGTGGACGTCACTTTCATTGCCGATACCGTTGCCGGCAAGGTGAAGGGCTGTGGCAAAATCGTCAACGTGGGGCATGGAACCATCTCGAAGGGATATTACTTCACCAACTCCGTGTGGACTGAACGGGAGAACTGGGTCGATTTGCTCTGCGTTCCCGGGCAATATGCCGAAGACAAGTTGAAACCGATTTTGAAAACCAAAGTGGTGGCCACCGGAATGGCAAAGCTGGACCCGGTGTTTCGGGGAGAATACAGTAGAGAACAACTGTGTCGGCAGCTCGGTCTGGACGAGCGGAAAAAGCTGATTCTCTATGCTCCGACGTTCAATCTGTTTCTCAGCAGTCTGTACAATTTCGCGGACAGAATGTCTGAGCTTCACTCGCAGAGCTACTATGTTCTGTTCAAACTGCACGGCTCATCCATGCCCAGGTTGATCCAGCAATATCGCGACCTGGCGCAGCAGTATCCCAACTTCATCTACATCGAGGACAACAATATCGCTCCCTACATCGGCGGCTGCGACCTGATGATCTCCGATGTCTCGTCAGCGTCAATGGAGTTCATGGCGTTAGATAAACCGGTTATCCTCTACAACAACCCTGAGCGAAAAAACTACCACGGCTATAACCCCGATAACATCGAATATCTGTGGCGAGACCTTGCCACCGAGGTTGACTCATTCGACGAACTGAAAGCGGCGCTGCCCTCGCTGCTGAACGGGGACGACCGCTCCGCCATCAGGCAGCGGTATGCACAGCAGCTCTTTGCCGACCGTACCGGCAATGCCGCCCACAACATCTGGCAGGCCACAAAAACCCTGACAGACGCCGACATATCATCAGGGATTCCCCAATTATCTGTAGTACAGATTCTATCGGAAGACAACCTGTTTGCGGTGCGACAGACTATTCATTTCTTGCAGTTCTATTCGGTTATGCCGATGGAGCTTCTTCTGGGAGTAGAGTCCCGCACTCCGGCAATAGCTGAATACATCGACTATCTGCTTCAGTTTAACTCGTTCAGCAATATTGTTGTCAGAGATGTCGATGCAAACGCGCCCGACAAGCTGGTGAAGCTGTTGAAGAACCCCACCGGCCGCATCGTGATCTATGTTGACGAAGCTGCCGAGATTTATAAGAATTATGACTATTTCATCTACAAGTCGTTTAGTCATCACCCCGAAATCAAAGCTCTCACCGGCCTCACCCTGATTGAGAACTCTCCACAGGATGCTCGCCAGTACATCCCGCTGCAAAAAGATGTTCAGCTTTCCGCGTATGCATATTTCTTTATCAACAAATATCAGGGAACCCAATGTGTTAAGTCAGACCAGATCATCCTGCCTTTGCTGTGGGCCATCGACAGCAAGCTGCTGCGGGGCGTCAACGCCGACAACCAACTGTTCCTGAGCATCAGCCGCGACATCTATATCGCCAGGTCGCTGTTCTACAGCGCTCTGCCAGTAAACGACTTCACCACGATAAAGAACACCGTGAAGCAGCTTGGCCGCATTCCGCTCGGCGACCGTGTTGCAATCTTGAAAAACATCCTGGACAGCTATCTCTACCCTGACATAGCCCAGCTTCTCACTTCCGCTCTGCATGAATCCGAAGGTGATTTCCGCGAGCTTGTTCGCAGCGCTCAATTGAGCGTTCTCTTTCGGTTCCATGACGCGAAGTACAAAGAACGCTTGCTCGACATCGTCGGCTCCATTCCCGAATTCAAGCGCATACTCTCCAAAGATGTCGAGATTACGCAACGCTTGAGCAGCAGCCGGCCGCAAGCAGCGAAACGAGCGCTGTTCTATTTCTTCAAGAACGTGCACATCCCTGTTCTCATGCCGGTCTATCGAGAACTCAAAGAAAAACACCCGGAAATCGAGATCGGTTTCTCGCTGATGAAATACGCGCCGGAAATTCGAGCGGGATTCACAGAGAAAGAGAAACGCAATATCTCGATGACAGGTGAAACGCTCTACGAGTCACCACAGGTGTTCAGTCCAGACATCACCTTCATCGCCGACTCGGTGTACCCGCTGGTGCAGGACTGCGGCAAGATCGTCAACATCGGCCACGGGGCGCTGTCGAAAGGGCAATACTATACCGATACGCCAGTTGCCCGCCGAGAAGAAGCGGCAGACCTGGTCTGCGTTCCGGGCAGCTATCACAGAGACGTTATGCGGAAAATCATCTCGAAACCGGTGATCGCCACAGGCATGGCAAAGCTGGATGATCTTTTCAGCGGCAAAATCGACAGGCAATCGGTAATCGAGAAGTATCAACTGCCGGCGGCGGCAAAGTATATTCTCTTCGCGCCCACCTTCAACGACGAGCTTTCCGCCATACCCTTCGTTGGAGCGCACATCAACGATGTTATCCCCGACAGCGGCACCTTGTTGATCGTCAAGTGTCACAACTCCACGGCAAGACATCACGTCGAGATGTTCAGGGAGCTGGTGACAAAAGACCGGCGGGTCATTCTGGCCGAGGAAGAAGACATCACCCCGTTCCTGGCCCTGTGTGACATCATCATCACCGATGTATCCTCGGCGATGATGGAGTTTGCCGCGCTGGACAAGCCGGTTATCCTGTTCAACAGCCCCGACTGGCGCCAGTATAAAGGCTTCAATCCCGCAGACATTGATTTCAGTTGGAGAGATATTGGCATCGAGGTATCAAACCTGACGGAAATGAAAGAGGCTGTGGCAGAATGCTTTGCCAATCCCGACGCCAAATCGGAGCTGAGAAACAAATATAGCGCTCAACTGTTTGCAAACAAAGAAACCGGTGACGCTGCCGAAAAGATAGTCGAAGCGGCGTTGAGCCTGAATTGAGGAGACACTGTGGTAAAATTCATCGTTCTGGCTACGCAAAGATCTGGCACTGTCTTTCTGGAAACCATCCTGAACAGTCATCCAGACATCCACTGCACAGGCGAGCTGCTGCTCTACGATAACGAAGGTTCATTTATCAGAAAATGGGCTGAGATGGTCTATATCGACCCCCGAAACCTCACGCCCAAATTCTCGTCAAAGCTGCTTGGTCAATATTGCACGAACTACTTCAGGTCACATCAGAAAAAGGCTGTTGGTTTTGATATAAAATATAACCAGTTCTACACAATCGCCAATATGGAGGCCGTGCTGAAAAAACAGGATGTCCGCATAATTCACCTGATACGCGAGAATTTCCTGAAAACGTTCATTTCTCTGAAATTCAATCAGTTGAAGCAGGAACTGAACCGAAAGTCACATGGGACTGTAAAGGTGAAGCCGGCGAAGATAACTCTTTCTGGTGGGCAAAAACTGCTGAAGGAGCTGGCGCTTCGCGAGAGCAAAATCAAGTTCTTCAGCAGCTTTATGCAGCGTCATTTTCCATATCTGGAGCTACATTACGAGAAGTTCTTCCCCGCCAACAGAGGAGAAGCCCAGAACATCGTTCCCGAGATACAGGATAGTATTCTGCAATTCCTCGGGCTTCCATTGGGTGGCCCCCAACTGACCACCCCCTACCGAAAAACCAATCCGGTGAACCTGCCTGACCTTCTGGAAAACTATACCGAAATCTACAATCTCTTGATTAACACCCGTTTTGCCCACCTGTTAGACGAAACCTCGGTGTCTTTGGAAGAGAAGCTGGCAAGCGGAGAGGAACTCTTTGGCAACCAGCAATATGCGAACGCCCTCGAACATTTTCTCGCCCTTGTGCCAGGCAGCCCCGCGAATGCCCGACTGAACAACAATCTGGGGGTGTGCTACTGGCAATCGGGGGCGATGGACAAAGCGAAAACGCACATCGGCGCCGCTGTCGCTCTTAGTCCCGATAATAGGCAGTATCAGCAAAACCTTGCTGAGGTGAGGAAATAGCCTGATTTCTGAAACTACAGCGGATTACAGATTTTCGCTCCGTATTTCTCTATGAAAAGAACCAACCCCAGAACACGGTTAAGATATGCGTACTGCTTTCGCATGAAATCTGGGCGAGAGAGAATCCCCTCGATGTAGGCTCTGCTGAACAGGTGCGAAACGCCAGAGCACGTCAGCTTTTCCCGGAAGAAATCCTGCAATTCCGCATCGCCGGCCAAATCTTCGCCGAAGGTGATATAGCCCTTATGCTGATAGATGTTCATGCGTATCAAAGCCTGCTGCGCCGCAGCGGATAGAAAGCGGACTTTGTATGGCCAGTTGAACGGCGCTTTGAAGAAATCGTCCCGCAGTCGGCGATATTGGCGCGGCAGGATATTATATAGCCGCGTATAGCTCTTTTTGATGCGAATATCCTCGAAGCGAATCCGATTGTAAATATCCCAGAACGGATAATACAGGATCGGCGTATGCCGATTTGTCCATTTATTGCGGATGTTCGTGCCGGACAGGATATTGAAGTTGATGCCCTCGTTATAGAACTTGAACTTCACCAGTGAGCGCTTGTAGTCAATGCTCCCGTCACGCTCGACCAGAAAGCGGTCTCGAACGGCCTCGACATCGTCGTGAGCCTCCAGCGTTTGTCGGAATTCCGGCGTCAGCAACGCCTTGTTGAAAAACAGGATGCGCATGTCAGCCCTTGTATATGAACGCCCAATGCCGAACTCAGCCATGAATTCCTTGCTCTCGTCGAGATATTTGCCGCCCAGAATGGTCTCGCCAAGCAGCCCGTCATGCACCCACTCGAAACGTTCCGGCCTCGCAGCCAGGGTGTCGAACATATCTATCGATTGAGTGGAATACATGCTGCCCGTGTTGTCGTGCAGGGCAAACAGCCGCATCAGCTTATCGACACTGAGACGGGTTCGCGCATTGATCAAAGTGGCCGGCTTGAGCGCCAGGGTATTCAATACCTCTTTGTACTCGAAGTTATCGGGGTCGCCGTAGGTGAGGCAGTGGTGGACATCGGGGTCGTTGATGTAGATCAGTCGCGTATCATAGCCGCTGGAAATATCGCTGAGATAGAGCCCGCCATATTTTCTGCGCTGCTTGCCGATGCCATCCCTGAAGGTATCGAGCATCTCGTGCAGAAGGTCAGCGGTCAGCGGTTTATTGAAGCTGGAATCCCAGGCCCAGTAGGCGGTTTCGGCACACTTCCCGTTTTCCACAGTAAGCTGCGTGGCGGGGGCCTGCCGGTTCACTTCCTCCAGATATGTTTTGGTTCCCAACGGATAGTCGTAGAAGATGTCGTTGGCAATTGCAGCGTAATTCAAGGTAAGCTGGCTCGTTAACAACTCAGAACCGAGAATCCCCTTTAACTCTGTGCAGATAATCACACTTTCTTCATCACGATAGCAGAACAGAGGCATTCCCCCAAAGCGGTCATTTATCAGCAGCAGCTTATCCTGTGCCTTGTCGTAGATGAGGATGAGGAAGCGACCGGACTCGATAGCGGCCGGGATGCTGTCTCCCGCCAGGTACAGGCGTTCGAGCTGCCTCAAAGTGTCACCGGATTCGCGGTAGAAAAAGATGGAACCCTGGTAGTAAATGACGGTCTCGGCGGTTTCCAGCGCTCGCGGCTCGGCATCGTGCTGGTGGCAAAACATGTCGATGCGCAAGCCCTTTTGAACCAACACGCTGTGCTGGTAGTTGAAATGGTTGAGTGACTGATGTGTCTTGTCGTCTGTCAGCTCAACAGGCTTGATTGTTCTTTGGATCAGCAAATTCGGCATGCTTCATCTCCTTTGTGACAGTCCTGTCATATCGACAATCTGCCGTGCAATGGTGTCCCAATCAAAATGCTCGATGGCATAGCTGCGGGCAAGCCGCCCCATTTCTTCCAGATCGCGTCGGGACAGCACGTCATCTACCAAATCGGTGAAAGCCCCAGGCGTGTCGGGGTCGTAGGTGGCCAGCCAGCCGAATGGCTCGAATTCCTTTATGCCGTTGACATTTGTGGAAATCACCGGCCTGCCGGCGGCAGCGTAGTCGCGGATTTTCAACGGACTGTACCCCACCGCGTTCAGTTTCTTGGATTTGGGCGCTACTGCGATGTCTATGAGATTCATCCAGCGATTCACGTCCTCATAGGGAATATTCGGCTTCAGCAGAATTCGGTCAGACTGCGGCAGCGCGCTGACGCGGCGCTTGAGTTCCGCGGCATACATCCCGCTTCCGGCGATGAGCAGATAGAGGTCTGGATACCGGTCGTAGAGCGCAACGAACCCATCGACCAGCTGGTCGATCCCCTGCCACTTCGAGATATTGCCGATGAACCCCAGCACTCTCCCCTCGATGCCCAGCTCGCGACGCTTAATCTGCTCGCGGTCTGCCAGCGGACGGAAATGGCTTGTGTTGGCGCCGTTGCCAACGACGAATATCTTCTTTCCTCGAACTCCGCTTTCCATCAACAGTTGGCGAATCCCCGGAGTCACCGCCAGCACTTTGTCTGCATGGCGGGCGTCAAAAGCCTGTAGCCACTTCCCTATCGCGGCCATCACCCGTGAACGCCTCTGGAGCATGATTTCCAGTCCCAGCCAGCCGTTGTGCTCGGTGAGAACGCATGTGCCGGCGCTCTTGAGGCGGTGAATGATGCGCAGCAAAATCGAGGGCAGCAGCCGCCAGCGAATGTGAACAACGTCATAGCAGGGGCCGGCGAGGGCGAGGTACTTCAGCAGCAGCAGAATGTTTTGCCAGCTGGCGCACCAGAGGTTCTCTTTGTAGCGAAATGGCAGGGCGCACACGCGAACTCTGGGCGCGAACAGCGATTTCCCCGCCGGCAACGCCGGACAAATCACCGTTACGCGGTGGCCAATGCTCGCATAGGCGTTCGCAACTTCGCAAAAATGGATGGTGGCGGCGTCGCTGATGGATGCGTCGAACAGGCCCAGCATCATGATTCGCATGGCGCGTCCATCTTGCGGAAAACAAAATTGTTGCATCCGGTGGGCACATCGGCGGGAATGATTCGTGTGCACTCGAAGCCGAGGCGCTTCATGTAGTGAACCACCTGAGATTCGGAGGCATATTCGTATGGATAGCCGCCCACCCAGTCGATTACGTCATAATAGAAATCCATGCCTCGTTCTTTGCTGCGGGGGTCTTGACGGGTCACGACCCATTTGGCGACAAAGATGACCGGATAGAGCAGGCGAATCATCAGCCGCTGAATCCAGCGGGGCGATTTGTTATAGACAAGCTTGATGCCGTGCCAGGCTGGGCAAGACCAGTGAAGGTTATACAGAGCGAGAATCAGATGGCCCTTGGGGGCGACAAACTCGCCGGCGAGCTTGATAGCGCCCCACATATCGCCGGTGTGATGCAAAACGCCCCAGGAGTGGACGATGTCGAACTCGCGGCGGATTTCTCGAATCCGCTCACGTGTCCCACGCTCCAGAATCGAGCCGGTGACTGTGGAGATGCTCACATCGGGCAAACCGCTTTGAGACAGGTTGTAGGCAAGGATTTCCCTGGAGAGCGGGTTGATGTCGTTGCCCACACACTTTGCGCCGCGACGGTGAGCCAATATCAAGCTCATGCCCTGGCCGAACCCGATGTCGAGGAAACTGCTGCCGTCCAGGGGCAGCCCCGCAGTCAGCTCGTCGAAGTCTCTGCCTGCGGCATCGAGCATCGCAGGAGTCAGAGCCTTCTCGGAAAACTCTTTCCAGTTCTCGCCAAAGTTGAACTGCATCGGCTATCCTCCTCAGGCCTGCAAAGTCACTTCGTACAGCAGGCGTTCTTCGGGTGTGACGAGACGGTGGTTGTGCCACAGGAAAACGAAATCGCCTTTATGCCGCCGCACCGTGTCCTTCAGGTCGGCAATCGTTTCCATTTTTTCAAGCTGCGACAGTTCAGGCTGGTCAACAACCGTCGATTCCATCAAAATCAGGGGCAACTCGCGTACTGGCAACGGCGTGTCAGTTTCGTAGTCGAAGAGCTGATAGCTGCGGCAGCAGCCGGCACGAAACCCGGGGGCGTCGCGGTAGGAAAACGTGGAGTCTGTGCCGACTCCGGCTGCGGCCAGGGCACGGAATGTGGCGGGCGCCGACAACGACAGCCAGTGCTGCCGCGAGTGCTCGATGGCCGGGAAATAGCGTTCGAGGTTGCGCTTTTCTCGCCTCATGCGGGTGGAATCGAGATAGCTGCCCAAACCGAAGTGAACGCCGATTGTCGTTCCGCTGTCGGCGAGCTTATGCAGCAGCGGCGTCACCGCGTCCAGTCGGTAAGACGGGTTGTTCCAGCCAAACCCGCCGGCGAACAGATACCAGATGGACTCGATGCCGCGCTCCCGCTCCAGCAGGTAATCGAAGGTGTCATAGGCATCCGGTCGGCGGGATGAGAGGTAGTCGCGCAGCCGAGGCAGGCAGGTTTGCTTTCTCTGCATCACGTCTCCGGCCAGGTTCTTGAGCAGATGCGGCAGAGGAAGGCTCCGCGTCCGCGTGGGATGATCGACATCGTGGGTGGCGACAACCCGAAACTGGCGCGGCTTGAAGCAATCATTGCCCATTGTTTTCTGCAACATCGCCCGCAAAATCTCATAATACTCGTTCACCAGTGGCCGCTGCAACACCTCCCGCAACAATGAATCACGAGCGCTGAAGCGCCCCTGCCTGTCCAGCGGCTGATGCAGAGCGGTTTCATAGCCCGTGAGCAGAAAAAACGCGCTGCCCAGAATGTCGGCGTGGATGTGAATCCCGTCGGCGGTATCGATGATAGCCTGGTCTGCCGGAACTGGCCACAGAACGGTGGAATCGAGGCCTTCATACTCGAAATCCGTGAGCTTAACATCTGTCATCTTCAGCGACTGTGGCGCTTGCAGGAACGGCGAGTGAAAAATCAACGGTCGCCCACCTGCCTGCAAGCGGATTTCCGGCTTCTGGCGCTGCATGTAGGCGACTTCGAGCCCGCCCCAGTCCTCCAGCAACACGCTGAGCACATACCGCGCCCTGGCGGCGCCCTGCTCCGGCAATGCTGCCCGAATCACAGCAGTTTCCTTCGCAGAAAGGCAAATCCTTCTTCGACGAACTGGATGTACTTGAACACCGGCCAGCGTTTGCGTTTCTTGCTGAGGTTGCTCTTGAGCAGGTTGATGCGCGCCGTCAGGGTAAGCGCCTTCCCATATGGATTCACGAAGTTGCGGTGCACGGGGAACTTCAGCCCGAAGCGCGACACGGCGCGACTGTAACCGGCGAAGTATTTGATCCGTTTGTGCTGGAACAGACCCATAGAGCCGTCTATGTCCTGCGCGGTGAGCTCCATCCGTGTGGCAATCTTCCCTTCGGCTTTGAGGCGTTCTATCTGCTCGGCGATTTCCGGCGTACGCACGATGCACAGCGTCCCGCCCTTGATGCCGTCCTTGATGGACCCTTTCCAGTAGCGCTTCACCCAGGGGTCGCCGCAGGCAATGTCGGCGTACTGGTTGAAGAAGTCGGCGCAGAACAGGCAGCGTCGCCGCCAGAAGTAGGGACTCATATAGACGACCCCGATCATCTGAAAGAGCCGGTTCTGTTCCTTCAGCCCGCCCATCTTGCGCACATTGTGCAGTTTCCCCTGACGGTCGCGTCCAAAAACGCCCTTGGGCCACTCGCCATAGCGGTAGTCGAGCCAGACGAGCGTATCGGGGTCAACCCCGTTGTCGGCGAACAGGTAGGCGTTTGCGGAGGCTGTGGGCGTACCGCTGCAAATGAGACCGAACAGGTAGGGGATTCGCTCTTTCCACGCGGGGTCGTGTCGCTGGAGTTTGCGAATAGCGTGAGTGTGGCAGGGAAGCGTCACCACCGCATAGCGTTTGCCCGCTTCGAGCTGATTCAGGTTCTCCAGCAGGGGGGCCGGACAGTAGCGCGAGTGAATTTCATGGGTGCGGATTTCATCGGGATCGGTGAATATCTTCGCCGGCGCGAAAAAGGGAAATGATAGTTCTTCGTTACCGGTTATCATCAGCGCGCCGTCGATTTCGCCCCGCTCCAGCAGGTCGGCGACAAGGGTGCGCACGATTCCGCCGGATGTCGCCTGACGAAACGATTCTCCGTCGGTGGCATAGATGATTTCGCAGCGCTGGTGGCTGCCGATGCCCACCAGGAGCTGGCTGTTCTCCTGTCTTGGGCTGACCTCGTTGATCTGCTGATAATCCAACTCGTGGCCGGGGCATATGCGCAGGCAGAGACCGCACTCTGTGCATTTGCTCTCATCGACACAGGCGACGCGGTCGCCATAGTCGTCCCAGGTCATGGATATCGCACCTGTGGGGCAAACCCCGGCACAGGCGCCGCAGCCGGTGCAGAGCGCCGAAGGAGCGACGAATCTGATGTTCTTCATACGATGATTACTCCCTGGCAGGTTGGCAGATAAACGAGCTTCAGGTCTTGACCCTCACAGAATTCGTCCACAGCGCGGCGGACACCGGCGCATTGTTTGATTCCGTAGTCCTCGATCAAGATCACGCCGCCGGAAGTCATGCGCGCATGGATGGCCGCGAGAGTTTGCCGGGTGCTCTGGTACAGGTTGAGGTGAAAATGGGCAAAGCAGAGGCGGTCAAACTGGGCCGATGACAGGGTGCCCGGCAGCAGTCCTGGATGGAACACTGTAAACGGATACGGCTTGAACCGCTCCCGAATTGAATCCAGGTTGGCGTCGCGATAGAAAACCTTGCGGTCAGCGAAATCGTGCTTTGTGCCGGCCGGGGAACCAGCGAACGTATCATACAGATGAAGACCCTTGCCGGAATCTGTCATCGACTGCGCCAGTAACCAGGCGGTGCCGCCCTTGTAAACGCCGAATTCGGCCACGTCCCCCGTCAGCGGCAGGGCGTAACGCAGGAACTGTTGCAGCACGAAGTTGCGCTGCGGATCGAGTCGGTTTCGCCCTTCGCGCAAAACGCGGGTGAATTCCGTGTCTTCCCAGGGGCGAATGATCGAGGCGCGGAACCGCAGCCTGGCGATTTGCGTTGACAGCCAGTTACTCATTGCCGCTCTCCAGTTTTGCAGACAGCGATTCTAACATCGTGGCCAGTTCTTCGGTGCGGGCGCGGATAGCGTCTGTCGGCTGGCCAAGCCTCTGCCGTATGCGGGAATACATCCGCTCCACATCAAACGACCGGTAGTCGCAGACGTTATCGCCCAGTTCGTATAAGTCCATAATCTCCTGATACTTATCCGCCCAGCCGATGACAAAAGGCTCCACTCCCATCTTCAGGGAAGAAACCATCCCGTGAAACCGCGAGCAGATCGTGATGTCGCAAAAGGAAAGCAAAGCCTTGATCTCGTTGGCTGTAAGCAGGCCGTCTATTTTCATCAGTAGCTCGGCGCCAAACCGTGCGGCGATGGCGTTGTTAAAGTCGCGGTCATCGGTTCCGCGATCATTGTACTGGTGCGGAATCAAGATGAACTCGAAGCCGTAGTCGGCTTGCAGGCGTCGCATCAGCTCTACATAGTAATCGACCGTTTCCGGGCGCCCCCAGCGCAGAAAAAGAATGTTGGGAATGATGGCGACATAGCGGGTTCCGGTTTGCGGCTTGTAACGGGCGGCAATCGCGTCAATCAGCTCGCGGGACGGGTTCTCGAAGGCGAAGGCCAGGTCGGGCATGAATTCAACGCGAGGGGTTTTGAGGCGCAGGCGTTGGAGAAATTTCACCGAAATCATGCCGCGCGGCAGCGCCAGGCGGGTCGATTCCAGCGCTTGCTTCGCCAGAAAGAGGTTGAGGCGCGACGTCGTTGGCCCATATGACTGCGGCAGGCAGAAGAAGGGCACGCCGAACCGCCTGGCCAGCTTCATCTTCAAGAACGAGGTGAAGGCATCGTTGAAGCCATAGTGATCGGAAAAAGCGATGCCGTGAATCTCGAGGACGCCGTCCATATCCCGCAGAACACGGGCGTAACTGCTGAGTCGGAGTGGGCGTCGCGGCAGACGGACGGAGACGAAATAATCTAACGTCATCAGAAAGATTTCGAGCTTGAAGGCAAGCCCGCGCCGACTGAGCAGGCGGCACGGCTGGATGTCGATCTTCAGGCCAGAATTGCGCAGGGCGTCGCGGTCCATCTGCGGATAGAAGCTGAGGATGCTGTAGCGGCGCTCGACGCCGATGAGGCGACAGGCTGCCTGCACCATGGCAGAGCCGCCTTTGCTGCGCAGCGAGACGCCGGTTATCAGATAGTTTTTCATTTGCGCAACCTGAAAGTAAATACCGAATGATAGCCGATTTCTGCCCGCAGCCGCCGAGGCAGCAGCCGACTGAGCGCTGCTTCCAACCGCCGGGCGGGGTTGGTTTTCCAGCCCGTCCTGCGCCGCAGGTATTCCAGCAGGTATATCACTTGCGTAAGGCCCCAGAACGGGTGGATGCCATCGTATGAGACCAGGTGAAACCCCTGTTTGCGAAACAGCGCGATTATCTCACCCACGCTGGAGAACGTGATATATTCGTAATGCCGATACCTGCGGGGGTTCAGTCGCTGCTTCAGCATGGATTCTAGATAATACGGCGACAACCGCGTGTGAAAAGTGGCGATGAAACAGCCGCCTGGTTTCAGCGTTCGGCGAATCTCGCGGATACCTTCTTCCATGTCTTCGAGGTGGTGCAGTACAGAAAGTGAATATATGAAGTCGTAGCTGTTGTCGGCATATGGCAGCTCGGTGACGCTGGCCTTTTGGAAAGAGTCGATGACGCCTTCCGCCTGTTTCGAGATGTCGCAGCCGTCGACGTGGCGTCCCATCTGGTTCAGAGCCAGAACCGTGTTGCCGTTGCCGCAACCGGCGTCTAAGATCGTGTCAATTTCGTGGTGCACGGCCAGAAAGTCCGCCACATATTTCGCCGAGACGCTGGGCGTATAGGGCACCTCGGTGTCGATGGGCTTCACGGTTTCGCGCCAGGCGTCCCAATCGTCGTAGATGCGCGCCACATCACTGGTAAACTGCGGTTGCGCGGTCACCGGCGCTCTGGCCTCGATTATGTAGTAGGGCGCGAGGCAGAACGGAATCCTGCCCGGAAGATGGCGGATGAGCCTGTTCAACAGCGGCGCCGCCAGCTTGCTGAAGTAGCTGAGATACGGATACAGCCGCTTGATGATGTTGTCGTCCTTGATGCCTGGCGAAACGATGAATCGTGGCGCAACCTCAGGGTAGAAACCGGGGAACAGCTTGACCTGCTCAAATCTGGCGCGAAGACGGCGAGCCAGGGCGAAGTAGGGAATCAGGTGTTCGTCCCAGTTGCCGGTGATGGGATCGCAGGTGTTGGTGCTGTCGGGCGGCTCCGGCAAGATGCCATAGTCGCTGTAGGCATGCACGGCGCAGAGGATGTCGGGTTTGGTCAAGCCGCGGGTGCGGCCGGCCAGTGCTCGCACTGTCGTAACTGACAGATCGGGCGAGGCGTCCCGAATCATCTTGCCGCGAATCGTGCAGAGGGGGGCTTTCGCGTCCATTTCCTTGCCGTGAACCGTGCCTTCGCGTTCGGAGATTGTGTGCTTCTTGCGCATCAGCAGGTTGATGACCGGATGATAGGTGTTGGCGCCTGACGCCATGTAAATCGAGCCGCCTGGGTTTAGCAGTCTGCTCAGTTCAACGAATGTCTCGAAGGGGTCGTAAACGTGCTCCAGCACGTCATAGTTGGCAATCACATCGAAGCGCGTGGGTATTTTCTGTTCCAACCCAGGGGTAGTGCCGGTGACAAAGTCATCCACGGCGATATTCAATGCCCCTGCAAGCGCCCTGGCGCCGGCGGTCGCCTCTGCGGAGATATCGAGATAGACAACGGTTTCGATTCCGCACTGCTTGGCCAACAACGAGAGGATGCCTGTTCCGCCCCCGTAGTCGAGAAACGAGAAGGCTGTCGTTGAATGCCTGCGAGTACTGCGCGTCAAGATTCGGACATAGCGCTGCACGATGGCTTCGAGATCGTCCTGGTATGAGCGCAAATAGCCCTTGAAATAGTCGGACGCTTCCAGCGTTTCAGGATCGAGGGCGGCGAGTGCGGTCTGCAAGCCTGCTGCCTGGCGACGTATCATGCCCTGTTTCATCTGTCCTTCTCCCCTTCAATTACCTCTGCCATGAGCGCCAGATAGCGCTCTGCCGCTACGTCGATGCTGTGATGCTCGCGGATGTGCAAGCGGCAGGACTCGCGAAGCCGTGCGGTTTCTTCGGGGCAATCCGGCAGCTCGTTCAGCAATGCCACCAGTTCGTCAACAGTATCGGTGTTCACCTGATAGCCGGTCTTGCCCGGAATCACGAAGTCGCGCATACCCGGCGACAGCGAGCCGATGATGGGCAGTCCATACGAATAAGCTTCGAGTCCAGCCATCGACATCCCCTCCACCTTTGACAGCAGCAGCAGAAAGTCGGCCCGCTGCATCCAGGCATGAACATACTCCCGCGATTGCCAGCCATGAAAGCGAACGCGGTCAGACAGGTTCAACCGCTGCGTCATCTCCTCGAGCTGCGAGCGCAGGGGGCCGTCGCCGATGATTTCGAGTCGGCGCTGCGGCGGTGTTTGCGCCAATGCCTCCAGCGCCAGCGGCAGGTTCTTCTCGAATGACAGCCTGCCCACGAACAACAGCGTTGTGCTCTCCGCCGTCGGCGCTTCCGTCAAACGCGGCAACGGCACAGCGTTCTGCACAACAAGCGGGCTGAACTCAGGGAACACCTCGCGGGTCATCGCCGCCAGGTCGTGGCTCACGGCCACAAGTTGAGAAGCATTGCGCCCCGTCAACCGCGCCAGAGGCTTCAAGTGGCGAAACCAACCGGCAAGTTCATCGACGAGGAATGAATGAACATCACCGCCTCGTAGCGACACTATATACGGAATGCGAAAAATCAGCTTACTCAGCAGGCCCAGCAACGCGGTCGGCAGCAGGAAGAACGACAGCACGATGTCTGGCCGGTAACGCCAGACAACCAGGCTATATGGAAGCGCCGCCATAATAAGGAACAGCGCCATCTGCACGGGACAGCTACTCTCTTTGCGCCGACGGAAACAGGGGATTCGCAGTACCCCGCAGCCGTCGCACATCTGATAGAGCGGCATACCCCGATAATGCGCCGTTATCACCAGCGTCCTATGCCCCCTGGCGGCAAACTCCCGTGCCAGCAGCCGCGTCTGCGCCGCAGCGCCTCCGCCCAGTGGCGGGAATTCGTAGTTCACAATGAGAATCTTCATATTTGAGCGCCTGTCTCAAAATTCGTCGCTTGCATCGCTCAGGAAGCCGACTGGCTGTACTTCTTTGCCAGAGCCTGAAACACTTCGAGGTGCATTTCGAGCGATGTCGGCAGCCCATCATTGGCGTGAAGCGTTTCGTGGCTGTGTTGGCGCATCGCCGCAGATTGGCCGGGGTGAGCAATTACATCGTTCAGCGCGTCGAGCCAGCTCGCAACGCCCTCGCCCACCAGAAGGCCGGTAACGCCAGGCTCGATGAAACGGCGCAATCGCGGCGTATCGGCGCTCAGAACGGGCAATCCCAGGCTGCCGGCTTGCAGGCAAGCCATCGAAAGCCCCTCCACGGTCGAAGGCAGCAACAGCCAGTCGGCGGCCTGCATCGCGGCAATCACTTCTTCACCGCTCACCCAACCATGAAAGAGCGCCCGCTCGGAAAGATCAAGGCTGCCCGCCAGTGATTCGAGCCCATGACGCTGGGGCCCGTCACCCAGCACATCCAGTCGCCAATCGCCGTCAACATGCGCCAGAGTGCGCAAAATCGTGTCCAGCCGCGTCTGAAGCGTCAAACGCCCGACAAACAGAAAACATGTGCAGTATCGATTCACAATACTCTCCTTATCACTGCTTTTCACGCAGTATCTTCGAGATAGTGTTCGCGCCATTTGTGCCACACATAGAGTGTCCACAATTTCTTGCGGTTGTCGCGGACACCGGCGGCGTGCTCGTCGATGAGCCGCAGCACCGTTTCGGGACGCAGCCAGCCCTCGCGGCGCAAGCGCTCTGGGCGCAGTGTGCGACGCAGCTCCCGCTGCAACGGGCCCTTGAACCATGCCGCCAGCGGTACGCCGAATCCCTTTTTCTTGCGGTGAAGGATGTCATGTGGCAACCGGCCCTTCATGGCGCGCTTCAGAATATGCTTGCGTGTGGTACCACGCAGTTTTTGATTCGAAGGCAATGAATTGGCGAACTCGGCCAGCTCGACATCGAGAAAGGGGGTGCGCGTTTCGAGCGACACCATCATGCTGGCGCGGTCCACCTTGAAGAGGATGTCGTCGGCCAGATACCAACGCTGGTAGAGCCAGGCAATCTCGTCCTGAGCGTCCCGAAAGCGCGGCTGGGGGGTTTCTTGCATCGACCCGTAGGGGTCAAAGCCGTCCAGCGAGTTCAGGGCGTCCGGCGTGAGCAGCGTCAGTTGCTCGTCCGGCGAAAACGCGCCCAGCCACATCTGGTTGCGCACCGGCGCGGGACGATATACGCCCTTGAGAAAATGCTTCAGCTTGAAGTCGAAGCTCATGTTGGCGGTACTCGTGGGCAGGCGGTTGGCCAGCGGGCGAACCAGCCCGTCGTGTACGGCGCGGGGCAGCATCTCATACCAGCGCGCCCACATGTGAGCCAGAAACGGGTCGTAACCGGCGAACAGCTCGTCGCCGCCGTCGCCGCCCAGGGCCACCGTCACATGCTGCCTCGTAAAGCGCGACAGCAGATAGGTGGGAATAATCGAGGAATCGGCGAAGGGTTCGTCGAGCTGGGCGAAAATCTCGGGCTGGATGTCCAACATATCGTCTGGGGAAAGCCGCCGCTCGTGGTGATCGGTGCCAAACAACCGCGCCACCCGCCGCGCATAGGAGCTTTCATCGAAACTCTGCTCGGCAAAGCCGACGGCGAATGTTTTTATCTGACTCGCCGGCATCATCTCGGCCAGCAGCGCCACCACGCTCGAGCTGTCGATGCCGCCGCTGAGAAACACGCCCAGCGGCACATCGCTCATCAGTCGCCGCTGGATGGAAGCCTGCAACAGGCTCACCAGTTTGGCTTCCAGCTCCCGCTGTGGCAGCTCTTCCCCACTTGCTTCAAAGCGAATATTCCACCACGGCTGCACTTTCGGTTCCCCGCCTTCCCACAGCAGCATGTGGCCTGCCGGCAGCTTACGCACGCCCTCATACACCGACCACGGGCAGGGCACGTATTCCCAGGCGAGGTACAGCGACAGAGCGCGAGGATTGAAGCCGGCGGAGATGCCGGGGTGCGCCAACAAAGCCTTGGGCTCGGAGGCGAAAGCGAGCATGTCGCCATCCCGCCACCAGTGCAGCGGCTTCTGGCCAAAGCGGTCACGGGCCAGCAGCAGACGGCCACGCTCGCCGTCCCATATGCCCAGGGCAAACATGCCGTTGAGCCGTGACAGCAAAGCCTCGCCCCACTCTCGGTAGCCGTGCAGCAGTACCTCTGTGTCGGTTTGCGAGGTGAACACATGGCCTGCTTGTTCCAGCTCGGCGCGAAGCTCGCGCCAGTTGTAGATTTCGCCGTTGTAGGTGACGGCGATGCGCCCATCGCCTGTGGTCATGGGCTGATGCCCGGCCTCGCTGAGGTCGATGATGGACAGCCGCCGGTGGCCCAGGCTGCAAAAGCGGTCTCTGCTTCGGCCTGTCCACACGCCTGCGTCGTCAGGGCCGCGATGCGCCAGCCGGTCGGTCATGGCGCGCACCAGTTCCGCGTCAACGGGACTGGCTGCAACCACGCCGGTAATGCCGCACATGCGCTATACTTTCCCTGCCGGCGCGTCGAATGACTGTTGCGCGGGCCCAGCGCCGTGACCAGAACTGATGACGCGCTCGACGATGAAGTAATCTTTCTTCTGCGTCTCGAAGTAGATGCGCATCATGATCTCGCCCAGCAAGCCCATGATGACCACCAGTACGCTGATCATGGTCAGCATCCCGAACAACAGAACAAGCGTGTCAACCGACCAGGGAACTGCCACCACGAACTTCAGCAGCCCGGCCGTTGCCAGGATGCCGCTGCCCCAAACGAACAGCCAGCGCGCCAGCTTGCCAAAGAACTGGATGGGACGGGTAAGGCTGTCGGCGAAGAAGCGCACCACCAGGAGGTCGAGAATAACACGCGACACGCGGCTGAGGTTGTACTTGGCCACGCCGTAACGACGCGGGTGATGCTTCACCGGAATCTCGGCCACACGTACGCCCAGCCAGGCGGCGAACACCGGAATGAAGCGGTGCATCTCGCCATAGAGGTGGATGTTCTTGACGATACCGCGTTTGTAGGCCTTGAGGGTGCAGCCGAAATCGTGCAGAGAGATGCCGGTACCCGCGATGAGCTTGTTGATGAGCATATTGGCGAGGCGTGACGGCAGCTTGCGGGTGAGCGCTTTGTCCTGCCGGTTCTTACGCCAGCCGTTGACCAGATCATAGCCCTCGGCCATCTTTTCGAGCAGACGGGGGATGTCGGCGGGGTCGTTCTGCAAATCACCATCCATGGTGATGATGACATTGCCGTGCGCATAGCGGAATCCGGCGGAGAGCGCCGCGGTCTGACCGTAGTTCCTGCGGAATATAATCACCTTCACATGCGGGTCAATTTCGGCCAACTGCTTCATCACCTCCAGGCTGCCATCTACCGAGCCATCATCCACAAAAATGATTTCGTAGTTCTGGTGCAGGTTACTGAGCACCTCGACAAGCTTACCGTGCAGAATGGGTAGGTTCTCGCGTTCGTTCAGAATAGGCACCACAATCGACAGCTCGATGTGCTCATCGAGCGCACCGACATCGAAGTCGCGCAGCATTTCGAGAGGCGTAATCCGATATGTTTTGCCTGACATCTCGAGTCGCATGGCGTCACTGTCGATTTCGCTGGCAGGGTCGGTGGACTGCACCTCGAGCTGACGCTGCAACTCTTGCACTTCGGCGTTGCCGCTGTGTTCCCGCATCAGATAATCGACGATGTCGCCGGCTCGCTCTGTTTCGCCGGTGTGAAGGCATACCCAGGCGAGGTTGATGCGGCCGACTACGTATCCGGGCTCGATCTCGATGGCTTCTTCGATATAACGCAGGGCTGTTTTGAACTGTCGCAGATAGAAATGCACCACGCCCAGGTCATTCAGCAATTCATGATTGTCCGGGTGCAGGTCGAGGGCGTGACGAAACACGACAGCCGCTTTGTCATAGCGCTGCTGCTCCTGAAGGATGAGGCCGTAGTTGTAGAGATATTTGAAATTGTCCGGTTCGAGCTCGACCGCCTGGTGCAGACAGCGGCTCGATTGCTCGAAGTCGGACAGCAGCTTGTAGGCGTTGCCCAGAATCGAGTGAATCTCCGGCTCGCCGCTCTGCTGCTCGCTG
The DNA here is from genome assembly GCA_021108395.1 of Candidatus Cloacimonadota bacterium. Classification (GTDB taxonomy): domain Bacteria; phylum Cloacimonadota; class Cloacimonadia; order Cloacimonadales; family JAIOQZ01; genus JAIOQZ01. Next base: position 2,271 of record JAIOQZ010000002.1, on the reverse strand, counting down.
GCCTTCTCCCACAGATTGATGGCCGTCTCGATGTCGTTCTGCCGGAAGTGCTTCATCCCTTCCTTCAGGAACTGGTCATAGCGCCGTGTGCGCGCCTGGCTGTCGTCCGCATGTTGCATGTTCACCTCCCGTTAAAGCGAAAACCCCGTCGGCTCATGCGAATCGACGGGGCCACAAGAGATTCGAAGATTCGCACTTCCCTGTGACTCACACAAGACGCTTTCGCGTCTATGGCCGTTTCGTCCCTGAAACCAGCTTCGCTCTTGTATGAAAATCCGGCGCTTGCAGACAGTGGTCTATTCAAAGCCTGCGCTTAATGAACGCGGTCGCGCGCGAAACAGCCGTCTGTCGCGCCGCACCGGTGGCGTTCTTTCGCCTGTTCATTCAAGGCTGTTATATGAAACTTTCGTGCCAAAGGAAACCAGAGCGAAACGGGCAGCCAGTTGAACATGTATCTCCTATGTTCCCCACCTTTTGGGTGCAGCGACACGACAAGCTACATGAAGGAGTGAAAATGAACTGCATGGCGGAAATGTTTTCCGCTCCGACGCGGCTCCACGCCGATTCTGGAAAATCCACTTGACAACGACCCACTACTGACTTCACTCAATAAAAAATGAAACACGAGGTGCACTATGATCAATACTACGCGATTCACGCTTCTGCTCTGCCTGCTGGCGGCGCCCATACTGCTTACGGCGCAGGCGCCGGATACAACCTCCACCGAAGGCTTCTCGATGGGTGGCGGCTTTGGAACCATTATGATGGGCGACAACACCTACACCCAGATTCGCCTCATGCCGGAGCTGGTCTTCGGCAAAATCGGCATCGGCCTCGACGTCGATATCCTCATAGATGAACAAGGCAACGTGCGCGAGGAAGACTGGGACGAGTTCGAGGACTACCTGGCCAAGATTTACTACATCCGCTATGCCCGCCGCGGCGACCCCTTCTTCGCCCGCATCGGTGGCTTCCCCGGCTACACCCTGGGTCACGGACTGGTAATGCAGAACTACAGCAACATGCTGCGCTATCCCGAGCATCGCCAGATTGGGCTGCAACTGGGCGGCAACATCCCCGTGTCAGGCTTGCAGGTCGAGGCGTACACCTCGAACCTGGTCGAGAACGACATCCTGGCAGGCCGCGCCAGCTTCCAGCCACTACAGGCAATGGAACTGCCGCTGTTGAGCAGCCTGCGTCTCGGTGGCACTTACGCCACAGACCTCAACCAGTACAACGGCCTGCTCGACAGCGACAACGACAACTACCCCGATTACTTTGACGACTACCCGTACGACGATAACTGGCACGACGAAGTTGACTATGAGATTGACGAGCGGCGCGAAGCTTATAAAGACATCACTGGAAGCTATGATGGTTTTGAAGATTGGTTTGCCAACTCGACATTTATCGATAGCTTGAGAAATAAAGATTTCGACGACTTCGGCGAGTCCGAAGTCAGCGTCATGGGCATCGACTACGAGCTGCCACTGATAATGACCGACCACTTCACCCTCACCCACTATGGCGAAGCGGCGCAGATTGTTGACCACAACATGGGGTTCATCTGGCCGGGCTTCGGGATGCGTTTCCTCATCTTTCAGGTCACGCTCGAACATCGCTACTACCAGGAGGACTTCGAGCCAGCCTTCTTCGACAACCTCTACGAGGAGAACCGCGCCCGTGTCGTGGGCGACAGCGTCATCGTCAAGAGCGAGACGCTGCCTTACAACCAGCAGATGCAGGGCTGGTATGGCAGCGTTACGGCGCACCTGTTCCACACGCTGTTCCTGAAGATTGCTTACGAGGATATGTACGGCGACGACGTAGAGAACGGCAAGTCGCTGTGGGCGGGCGTGTGGCTCGACCAGAGCTTCATCCCGCGACTCACCACCGCCCGCGTCGATTACTCCCAGACCCGCGTCGATAACGTGTTCACAGACTTCAAGACGCCCTCGACGCTCATCACAGGCCGCGCCGGGTTCTCTGTGGGCGGCAGCGCCGAACTCGTGGCCAAGTACCAGGAGCGCTACATCGACCTCGACGGTAACGGGGAAATCAACGGCAACGACGAGACAATCAAGACAATGGCGTTTGGCGTGGAGTTTCGTTTCTGAGCCGCGCAGGCAAGACTATGCGACAGGGAGCGCCGGAAGGCGCTCCCTTTTTTCTCACCCCCCTGTCAAGGGGGGACAGCGGAGCGAAGCGAAGCAGGGTGTAGTGACCCCCATATTTCAGACCAGCATATAAGGTGGACTCGTTGTTCGTAGT
>JAIOQZ010000045.1 GCA_021108395.1 Candidatus Cloacimonadota bacterium | reverse complement strand
GTCGTGCTCGATGACCCAGGCATAGTATTCGAGCGCGCGCTCATATTCCTCGCCGCTGAAGGCCAGCGTACCCAGCTTGAGCTGTGCCTGCGCCTGCAAACGCGGGTCGGTGGACTGCGCAGCCAGCGGCTGGAAGGACGCGGCGGCCTTGTCGGGCTTACCGGCGTTGATGTAGGCCACGCCCTGCCAGAAGGCGGCCTGGCGGCGAATATCCTGCGGAGCCTGCTCGTCTGCGGCCAGCTTGCCTAATTGTTTGGCGGCCTTGCCTGCGTCCATGCGGGTGTAATAGATGCCCTCGTGCAGGTTGAGGCGAGCCTGCGCCGCCGTGTCCTCCTCGAGCAAATCCTTGAACTGCTTGCGCAGTTGCCCGGCTCTGGGGCGGTTGCCTGCCTGGTAGGCAGAAATAATCGTCTGCTGCACAGCCTCGTGCAGGTCAAAGCCCACGTAGCGCGCCGGGTCGGAGGTCAGCTTGGGCACCACCTGCTCGAACACAGCGAGCGCGGCCTGGTAGTCTTCGAGGGCGAAGAGCGCCTGAGCGTGGCGAATCCGGTAGAGCGTGAGATTGGCGGCGTCGCGGCCTTCGAGACCGGTGAAGCTCTGAACGGCTGCTTCCCAGTCGCCGGTTTGCATCTGAAGTTCGGCCAGCTTGTACAGCGTGGCTGTGCTTTTCTCCTCGATGGATTGAAGCGCGGTGCGGGCCTGCTCTGGCTGGTCGAGCGCCACATGGATGTCGGCCAGTGACGTCCAGTAGGCGGTATCGCGGGACTGGGGCGACATGAGACGCAGGTAGTGCAGGGCGCGGTCATAGCGGCCGCGGTTGCGCCAGGATTCGACGGCAAAAGCTATTGCCTGTGGCTGTGCAGGGAACGGCTCGCCGTTGTCGAGCAGGAAGCTCATGGTTTCCAGCGCCGCCTCAGTCTCCCCTGCGGCTTCGAGCGAGCGAGCGTAGCGATAAACAGCCTCGGCGCCGCTCGAGAACAGGTCAACTTGCGCCAGGGCGTAGGCGTTTCGGGCGGCGGTCAGCTCGCCGCGATGAAAGAGAATATCGCCCAGCAGCAGCTTGCCGCGACGGTACTCGGAGGGCGGAACCAGTGCACCGGGCGCCAAAGCCCGCAAGTGTGGCAGGGCGCGAGCGCTGTCACGCGCCAGCAGCCAGCCATCGGCGGCGGCAAGGTGCAGCAGTTCGGCTGTGGCAACATCGGGTGCGGCGGCCAGCAGCGCCTCGATGCGCCCTGAAAGCCCAGCGTGCACGGCATAGTCAGTTTCCAGGCGCAACAGCAGGTTCAGGTCAATCTCGCGGGCGGTGGCGTGGTCGTCGGGATAGCGAGCGCGGATAACTGCAAGCTGCTCCTGATAGCCACGAGCGTCGTCGAGGCGATCCTCGTAGCGCGTCTTCTCCATCAGGTCGATGAACAGCAGCGCTCGGCGGGAATCGGAAGCAGGTGAGGCATCGTTGGGCGCAAGGGCCAGTGCCTCCTCGAAACGGCGGCTGTGGCGCGAGAGCAGCACGGAAAGCTCGTCACGAAGCTGCTGCTGCGAGCCGTGCTCGGCATAGGCCGCCACGCTGGTCGCCAGATAGGCGATGGCATCGTCTGGTTGCCCGCCATAAAAGCGGTGCAAGCAGTATCGTTGGTGTTTGATACGCTGCGCCAGTTCGCTGTCATCGAGCGTGTGCAGCGGTACCTGGTCCAGTTCGAGCCTGGCGTCGTCATAGCGTCCCAGTCGCTCGAAGGATGCGGCCAGCGCCAGGTGCGCACTGGCCAGCAGGTCGTTGTCGGTGGCTCCGCCCACTGCCTGGCGGTAGTATGGCAGCGCCATGTCGGGACGCGAGAAGGCCTCGGCGTAGAGATCGCCGATGTGCATGTGCAGGCTCGTGGCATCCACCCACGACGGATAGCGGCTCACCAACTGGCGGTAGGCCGTCAATGCGTCGCGCTTGCGCCCGGCTTCTTCGTTGGCGTCGGCCACCAGCCACATCGCCTGCGCCCGCAGCGAATCTGCCCTGGCGGTTCGCGTCAGCAATTCGCCGCGCTCGAGCGCTGTTTCAACTTGCCCGGCGGACAGCATAGCGCGGGCCATGAGCAGGTCGCGGTGGCGGGCAAGCGCTTCGTCACGGAATTCATGTGGGTGGCTTTGCTCGAAGCCGATGATGGCGTCGTGGTTGCCTAGGCCCAGCAGGCTTTGCATTACGGCGATGTAATAGCGTTCGTAGTTGTCAGAGCGACTGAACGTGGTAAACAGATAATCGGCGTCGGTGTGCATGTCGTTCCAGCGTTCGAGCAGACGGTCATAACGCAGCAGCAGGCGCACGAGTTCTTCGGCGAGTTGCCTCGGCAGTTGGTCGGCGGGTTGCCCCGGACGCCCCGGCAACCACACCTGTGCGCTCAGGTAAGCGGCTGCGGCCTCGATGTCTTCGCTCTCTTCGATGATGCGCGCCAGGCGGCGCACAGCCCGCCAGCCGGCATCATGGTCGCGGTGCTCGGTGGCCAGTCGCTGTAACAGCGTACGGCCCTCTGGTTCAAGGCCGCTGCCAATGAGCGCCTCGGCCTCCCAGTAGATGGCGGCGGGCAGTTCGGGGTGGCCTCGGTAGTCCTTCTGCCAGGCTTCCACCACCTCGACCAGACGCGCATACTGGCCGGTCTCGAACCATGTGTGCGCCAGCGGCGCCAGCGACGCCCGCGTGTGCGGCGACTGCGGATACCGCTCGACGAGTTCCTCGAAGGGCACCGTCGCCTCGATGAACGATCCCTGTTCGACGAGGCTTTCGCCCCAGCGGCGCAGGGCTTCTTCGCGGCGGGCGGTGGATGGAAAGCCATCCAGCAGGCGGCGGTAATGCACCCCGGCGCGAATCCAGTCGCCGCGCCTACGCCAGCTTTCGGCGATGTAGAACAGCGCCTCCTCGGCTTCAGGTGAAGCGGGCGCCTGGCGCAGCACGTCTTCAAAGGCGCGGACGGCTTCGCTATATAGGCCGTCGTCGTACAGCTTGCGGCCAAATTGCACTGTCTGCGCCGGGTCGGCGGCGAGGCTCGCCAGCAGGCTTAGCATTGCGAGTATTATCAGCGTGTAACGCATCTCAACATCCCCGATGTGTTCATTTCAGATTTCCAGATCAATACCCCATCCCCGGCCCTTCCCCTGCCTAAGGGAAGGGTGTAAAAAAAGCGTGGCAACCTTTTCTTTCTCTCCCCTATATAGGGGAGGGAAGCCGCGTAGCGGTAGGGTGGGATTCTGAGGCAGGCTCCACAAATTCCTGACTCTGACATCAATCCAACATTCTGTGTCCATTTAGTCCATAAAGACATAACTGCCCAGCATGTCAAATATTTCATCACAGAACGTGCGGGCGTTTTCTTGTTGACGCCGCCGGCCTTCGCGCTCACACTGCGGTCAGCAAGGAAAGCGAGGCATCTATGTGCACACCCATCATCAATGTCGGCGCCAACTCGATCAAGCCACTTGTGGCGGCCCTGTACCCGAGGCGTCTGTGACGCCATTCGCCATCATCGACATCGGCGCCAACTCGATCAAGCTGCTCGTGGCGGCTCCAGTCGCGGGAGCCATGCAGACGTTGCGCGACGAGCTTCGCATTACCAGGCTCGGAGAAGGCCTTCACGACGGCGGACGACTGAGCGATGCGCCCATGCGGCGCACAGTGGCCGCAGTGAGTGACCTGCTGGCTCTGGCGCGATACTTCGAGGCGAAAGAGGTGGTGGCCACTGGCACGATGGCCCTGCGCACCGCCAGCAACGCCGCCGAGTTCACCGCTATGCTGCACGAGGCCACCGGGCTGGAGGTGGAGGCGCTATCTGGCGAGAAAGAGGCGCAGCTGTCGTTTGCGGGGGCGGTGCGCGGACTGGCCATTCCAGGCGAGCGCCTGCTGGTGTTCGACACGGGTGGTGGCAGCACCGAGATTGTCACCGGTGGCCGGTCAGGACTTCGCAGCGCTGTCAGTTTGCCGCTGGGCGCAGCATTTCTCACCGAGGCTTTTTTGCACTTCGACCCACCCTCAAGCGACGAACTGAAACGCCTGCGCTGTCACCTGCGCGACGAACTGGCCGCGCATCTGCGGGTTGGCATCGCCGACCGCGTCATCGGCGTTGGGGGGACGGTGACTACGCTGGCCGCCATGCAGCTCGATCTGGAACCGTACGACGGCGATCGCGTACACGGCATGAGCCTGACGCGAGGTGAGATTGAAGCGCGCCTGCAAAGCCTGTCCGCCATGACGACACTGGCGCGCCGCCAACTGCGCGGCCTGCATCCACAGCGTGCGGCAATCATCGTGGCGGGGGTGGCGGTGGCCGAGGCGGTGCTCGAACTTACCGATCTGGATTGTCTTACTGTGAGCGACCACGGCCTGCGTCACGGGTTGTGGTGGGAGCGCTTCGGCAGCGACTCTTGAAGCGGAGCTTGACAAATACCGCCACATGTGCAGCATATAAAGTTTGCTGGTATCCCAGAGAAAGGAGGCCCTGTGCATTTCAGCCTTAAACGAACGCGGCAGCTCGAACACTGGCTCGACGATTTCACCAACACGCTCACCGACGCCGCCCTGATATTCGAGAAAGCGGTGGATGATTATCTGCAAAGCCACATGGACGACTTCGAGCGCCGCTGCAACGATGTCAGCGCCATCGAGAAACGCGCCGACAGCCTCCGTCGCGACGTCGAGACAGAGTTGTATGCCCAGACGCTCATCCCCGAATCTCGCGGCGACGTTCTTTCTATACTCGAGAACTCCGATAACGTTGTCGATTGCATCAAGGAAACCCTGATGCAGTTCTCGGTTGAGCAGCCGGATATCCCCGAGGAGTTCGATCTCGACTTCAAAGCGCTGGCGCACGCCAGTCGAGACGCTGTGGATGAACTGGCCAAAGCGATTCACAGTTTCTTCAAGGGCGAAAGCTTCATCAATAACCAGATACACAAGGTTTACTTCTATGAGAAGGAAGCCGACGCGATTTCCGAAAAGCTGAAGCGGGCCATCTTTGCCAGTCCCAGCGAATTGGCCTTGAAGCTACAGCTCAACCGTTTTGTACAGCTTGTGGAGGACGTATCGAATTTCTCCGAATCGGTGGCCGACCGCCTGGCTATCTACGCCATCAAACGGCAGATTTGAGACGGCTATGACGCTGCTGTTCCTTTCGAGCGGACTGTTCCTGGCATGGTCGCTGGGCGCCAACAACGCCGCCAATGTGTTTGGTCCGGCGGTGGGTACCCGCATGGTGCCATTCCGCACAGCCGCGCTCATCACCAGCCTGATGGTGCTGGTGGGCGCTGTGGCCGAGGGTTCCGGCGCCACACGCACCCTGGGTGAACTTGGTGCGATAAACACCCTGCCCGGCGCTTTCACCATCGGTATGGCCGCCGCCATCACCACCGCGCTGATGACCCGCTCCGGTCTGCCTGTTTCCACTTCGCAGGCCATCGTGGGCGCAATTATTGGCTGGAACATTTTCGTCGGTGTGCCCACCAACATCGACTCGCTGGTGAAAATCGTCTCCACCTGGGTGGCAAGCCCCATCCTCGCCGGTGTTTTCGCCATGTTGTTGTACTGGATATTCCGTCATGTGCTGGAAAAGATACGCATACACATCCTCATGCAGGACGCCTTGACCCGCTTCGCTTTCATTGTGGTTGGCGCCTTTGGCGCCTATAGTCTGGGGGCGAACAACATCGCCAACGCCATGGGCGTCTTTGCCGCCGTGTCGCCGTTTCACGGGCTGCAAATCGGCGCGATGAGTTTATCGAGTACGCAGATTTTGTTCGCGGTGGGCGGAGTGGCCATCGGGGTGGGCGTGTTCACCTACTCGATGAAGGTGATGAAGACCGTCGGCGCCGACCTGTTCCGGCTCTCGCCAGTAGCGGGGCTCATCGTCGTGCTGGCCGAAGCGCTGGTGCTGTTTCTGTTCGGCTCGATGGCGCTGAAGCAGTTGCTGGTGTCCAACGGGTTGCCGTCACTGCCACTGGTACCGGTGTCCAGTTCGCAGGCGGTGGTGGGCGCTGTGTTGGGAATAGCGGTGGCCAAGGGCGGTCGCAATATCCAGTTCCGCGTACTGGGCCGCATCGGGCTGGCCTGGCTGGCCACGCCGGTGCTGGCCTGCGTCATGGCGTGGACAGGCCTCTTTGTGATGCAGAACGTGTTTGACCAGCAAGTGCACTTGGGTAAAACCGCCGCCGTCGAGCAAGTATCGACGCAGGGAAATCTTGACGATATAACCGCCGAAAGCGAAATCGTGCTCACTACCGGGTACGGAGAATAATTGACAATGAAACGAGAGTTGGAGAACAAATGAGCAGCGCCGCGAAGCAGCCCTGGCAGGTGATGCCAATCAGCGCCGTCGGCAAGAAGAACGAAACGGCTGTGCTTGCCATCGAGACTATGCTGGGTGAGATGGGGTTGGTTGCGCCTTCTCCGCCCAAGCCAACAGGTGTGGATTTTCAGCCTCCTCCGGCAGAACACAGCCTCACGCGTTTGCCCATCGAGACGAACCCATTCCCGCCGGCGCCGGATATGACCGAATTGTTTGACAAGCCCACCTCGGCGAGTGGTCTGCGCCAGGAGTGGTTCGCAAGCATCGAGGGGGCGTTGATGCCGGATACGAGCGTCGAGATGGAGATTGCCACAGATCGCTCTGGCGGGCGGCGCAACAGCAGGCGCGGCATTTTCTGGCTGGTCAGTGGCGATGAGCGCGTCGTGAACGTCTGGGATGGCAGCAGGGTGCAGCAAACGCAGGCGGTGCTCATGGAGGACGGCGGCAGCCTCGTCTTTGATCCCGACAGCGACAACCTGTTCGTTGTCAGCGATGCAGAGGAACGCCTGTACGTGTTTACCGTAGGGCGCAAACGACCAGGGCAGGGTTGAGCGTTTGCTCGACCGCATCTGCAACAAGGAGCAGAACCGTATGAGAACATTCCTGTTGGCGCTGCTTTGCAGTCTCGTTCTGGTTACCGTAGTTTCGTGTTTTGACAGTTCGTCCAGCGATGGATATACGGGCAAGATTGTCCCCATCGATGAAGGCTGGGTCTGGGAATACGAATACTATGTCGGCGAGTTTCTTTGTGGCGACTCGCTATGGTACGAGCCGTGCACAGGCATCCAGTATGATGGAATAGATGATTGGCGCTATGTGTGCTGGGGCGCCAATGGTGGCGACTATCCTGCGGTGGCCACCATTGATTCTGTGGGCTATCGCATCGTCTGGCCGGAGATGACACGCGCCGGAGAATTTGACAGGTATGGCCGCAAGTTGCCGTCTGGCGTGAGAGACTCTGTGGATGTGGGTATGGACTACTATCTGGCGAAGTATCCGGTCGCTGTGGGAGATGGTTGGAGCCTCTTCCCCGATCCCAGTTCTTACAACTGGATTGAATGTATTTCCCTGAATGCAACCGTTACAGTTAACTATGGTACATTCAGAGCGGTTCATTATCAGTTGGCAATAGAATGGCCGGATGAGACACGCTATGAGGATAGTTATTACAGGCCAGGCATTGGTCTTCTCAGAACAGATTGTTCAGAAGAGCAGGAACGAGAGTATCGACTGGTAGCTTTGCACAAGAACCGAGCGCCCAGACACCCTCTCGCCCCCTGAACGGCGCTACGTATAGGCCAGCAGAAAGACGTAGCGCGTCGTCGGGTCGATGAGGTAGAGCAGGCGGGCGTTGCCGATCGAGTAAATCCACGGCCCTTCTTCCGGTCCAAGCGGCTCGGCCAGACGGCTTTTGGCTTGCTCTGGGGAATTGGACAGCTTGCGAATGGCTTGCAGGATGCGCCCCTTGAAGCTCTGCTCGGTGTCGGCCAGTTGAGTCAGAAACTCTTCGCACAGCCCGATGCGCCAGCCGTCGTTTGCAGTGTCGTTCTTGCAAAACGACCTTGCTCGCGCCGCTGCCAGAAACGCCTTGTCTCCCTCCCAAAGCTTTTCGAGAAATATGGTTGCCACTCGCGGGTTCTCGATTGTGAGCACGGATTCGCTTTCCAACTCGGTCATGGCGGAACGAATGGCTGTGAGTTCACCACCTCGGAGCTTGTTCAGCACACTCTTCATGCTTCCGCGCAATCGCCGCTCTGCCTCGGCATAGCGACCTGGTGGCCTGGGAGGCGGACGTCTCGGCTCGGTGGACGGCACAGCGTCGGGGATGTCGTCCACACTGGCGCGGCAGCCGAACAGATTGATCCAGAACTCTTTCAACCATTTGAACATGAAATGCTCCTCCGTCCACAAAGTCTATGTGCTGTGAGCGAAGTTGTAAAGGAAAAAATACTGTGTGGCTACTGTTGTTGGGGCGCGTCACCGCGCAACAGCAGACGGAACAACGGCGAAAAGGGATGCTGGGGATGCCTGTTGAGGAAGCCGATGACGCGCTCGCGGCGGGCGGATTCATCGTCCAGCAAAGCCAGACGCAGACTGGCGTAGGCGAGGTGGTCGGGGTCGTCGAAGTCGCGGGCGAAGGCCTGGCGCGCCAGGTCGTCGCTACCGGCGTCCAGCGCCCAGTCGCCGCCCAGCAGAACAAGCTGTGGCGAGCCGGTGGCCAGCAGCGTGCGCACCGCGTCTGCGGTCTTGCGCAAGCCGAGCAGTCGTATCGCGTTGCGCAGGGTGTCGGCGTGCTGCCCCTGCTGTATGCAAAGCAGCGTCAGCAGCAGGGCGTCGTTCACGTCTTCGCGTCCGGGGTCGCGCACCATCATTGTATTGAGGATGCTGTCGGCAAAGGTGTCACCCTGCAGAAACAGAGAAAACCAGCGGATATACAGCGCCTTCGTCTCAACCTTCGAGCCAGGCTCCTCGCCCATCTCAAGCTCCAGAAGCCTGCGATCCGCATCCTCGTATCGCTGTTGCAGCGCCTGTAGCCGCACCATGTTCAGCTCGATGAGTTTACGCTCTTCGGGATGGTGCGCAAACTCGACCGCCTCGAGCAGGTATCGCTCTGCCAGCGGGTAATCGCCATCGACCATTGCCAGGTCGGACAGCATCTCGCGGCACACCTGGTTGACGCGGGTGGCGGCGCGGAAGCGGCGTTCCTTCAGTGTATCGTCGTGATAGAGGCGTAGCAGAACCGTGCGGGTACTGTCGATGTCGCCCATGCCGCTATAGACACGGGCGGTGGCGAGTCGGGCGTCTGCCAGCAGAAACGGCTGGTTTTCGCGCTCTATGTAAGCGCGGTAGCCTCGCAGGGCTACAGCGAGGTTATCCTGCGCATATTGCTCGTCTGCAAAGCGCTTGAGCTTGGCGGGGGCAAGGGCGTCGTACACCTCGAAGGCTTTGTCCATCTCCCCAATGTACACATACCCCAGAGCCAGCAGTTCGCGCACCTGCTCCTGCCGGGCATTGTCATGCCGCTCGATGTGCCTCAGCAGGCGGCGATCATCGTCCAACATAGTGCGTAACTGGTTGGCGACGCTGTGCAGGTACCCCGGATTAATCGCCAGATGGTTGATGTATTCGTCGATAGCTTCCTCGTAGCGCATACATTGCTGGTATGTGCGCGCCAGTTCGAGATTGTAGAGCGAGGAGTCTCCGGCGGCTTCCCGTCCGGCGAGATAGAGTCGGATGGCTTCTTCCGGCTGCAAGTAACCGCTGAACACGGCGGCGAAATTCTTGTAGGCGCTGTGTTGTGCCGGATGTCGTTTCAGAAAGTCCCAGGCAGTGGTTCGAGCTTCTTCCACATTGCCGGCTTTGAGCTGAACGCCAAGCCACAACTGCGTCCAGGCAAGCTCTGGCAGGCGCTCACGGTGCCGCTCGAGCACCGCTGCGGCCTCGTCGTCCTGGCTGATGCGCAACAGATTGCGCACCCAGCGATTGATGATGTTGATGTCGCTCGGGTATTGCTGGGCGAGTTGGGCATAGACATCGTTGGCCTGTTCATACATTTGCCGCATCTCGAGTCCCTGGGCGCGTTGCAGCAGAATCTGCTTCTCGTCATACTGAGCGCACAGCAGCACGGGCAGCAACATCAGCATTGTCAGCAGCGCTCTACTCATCGCCACCTCCCACCTTCTCGTTCAAACGGCGCAGATATTCCTTGATCACTTCCTGGTAAGCGCGTGGGTATGCCTTGAATCCATCGTCCAGCAGGGCGCGACGCCGCATCTCCTCGAAGCGCTGCTGCAACTCGGCGGGGTTCTCCCAGTCGATACGCTCACCGGTTTCGGCCTGACGCTGCCGTGAATGCTCCCGCTGGTGGATGGAGCGCTGCGAATCCAGCAGACGCGAGAGGATGCGATCCTGCCGTTCGACGAGGTCTCTGGTGAGGCGGCCACGGCGCATCTCGCGGGCGATGGACTCGAGTTCATCGGCAACGCGTTGCAGCGATGACCCCTGCTGCATGGCGTCGGGGTCGTTCTGTAGCAGGCGACGCAGGTTCTCGGCCAGGCGTTCTTCTTCGGCGGCCAGACGTTGAAGCTGTCCACGCGCATCCTGCGACAGCCGCCCACCCGATTCCATCATCTGTTGCAGCAACTGCTGGGTGAGCGCGTTCATGGTCATCTGCTGCTGGCTCATCTGCTGCATGGACTGCATCAGGCTTTCCATGCCGCCGCCAGGGCTGCCGGAGGAGTTCATGCTGCTGGACGACTGCATCAGGTCATACGCCATCAGGTTGATACCTTTTTGCACGGCGGCCATCTGTTGCTGCAGGTCGTTGTAGCGCGCATCGTTGATGCTGGTAAAAACCGTGCGGTACGCAGCGGCGGTCTGTGACTGGTCGTAGGGGAACTTGGGATGCAGGCTCAACATAATCATGGGTACGCTGTACAGCTCGCGCACCGTCATCTGAATGCCTTCCCAGCAAGCAAGCATCTCCCCGGCGACGACGTAGGGGTCGCCCACATAACGAGCGGCGGCTTGTTCATGCCGATGGGAATACACCAGCAATCGCTGCGCCGCCAGCAGGATGGCCGCCTGGTTGTCCGCCATAGCCCCGGAGCTCATCATCTCTTTCATCTGCGACAGCATCTGCAGCATCTGCAGCATTGTCTCGGCAGCGCTCTGCTGTTGCTGCGAAGCCTTCTGCATTTCGTTGTTTTGCAGGTTGTTCAGCGCGTCATCGAGCTGCTGGCGCAGGCTGTCGCTCTGCATCATCTCTCGCAGCTCATCCATCATCTCCTTCAGCTTGGCGTCCTGTTCAGAATCGAGCAGCGAATCGGCGGCGGCTGTCTGCTCCTGGAGCGCTTCTAGCTTCTCGTTGATCGCCTCCTGCCGTCGCGCCAGTTCCTCTGGGCTCATCTCGCTGTTCTGGGTCTTCTCCTGCAAATCGCTCTGCATCCGCTCCATTTCCTCGGCAATCTGCCGAGCCTTCTCCAATGCCTGCTCCTTCTTGATGTTCTCCAGCAGGTCGATGGTCTGGTCGAGTTTACGAGCGAATTCCTCCATGTTGAAGCGCATTTCCTCCATCGCCTGGCGCAGCATGTCCTGGTCGGACTGCTCCATTGCCTGGCGCATTTCTTCCATCGCCCGTTGCAGTTCATCGTCGGCGATTTCTTCCATGAGCTGCTGAATCTTCTCCATTTTCTGCAACGTTTCCTGAGACAGCGCTTCGTTCTGCTGCAAGGTCTCGATTAGCTCCTGATACTCCTGCGCCATGTTCTCCACATTCTCGCTCAGTTCTTCCTGGCGCTGCATCATCTTCTCCAGCTCGTCGCGATCCTGCCAGTCGGTTTCATCCTGCTTCATCAGCTCGCGGCGCTTCTCCTCGAACTCCTCGGCAAGCTCACTCGACCGCTCGAGCGCCTCGGCCAGGTCTTCCTGCTTGCGCTCCTCGGCCTCCTCGATCTGTTGATATATCTCCTCGATGGAAGGGAAGCGCAGCACCCAGCGCCGTGATTCGCCGAGCTGTGCGGGGGGATGATTGTCGCGGATAGTGGCGTGATAAACAACGCGGTCGCCGGGGATGAGCCCCGCGCCGCGCAGATCGAAGATGTCATCGTGCGCCAGGGTGTTGCCGCTGATGCGCGCCAGCAGCGAGGTAGAACGCTCATCACCGCCGTTTACCTGCCAGTGCAGCGTCAGGTCGGACAGGCCGAAGTCGTCGCTGGCCACCAGCAGCAGGCGTGTGAGCAGATTCTGGGTGAGGGTGGTATCGCGGGCAGGCCAGGCAAAGCGCACCTCCGGCGGACGGTCTGGCGTAACCCGTATGGCTTTGCGAACGCCGGTGGATTCGTTGTCGAGGTGGTCGCGCAGGTGAACGCGGTAGCCGCCGCTCGACTCGGCGGTGAAGCTGGTCTCGAAGGCGGCCTGTCCCAGGCGTTCCATGCGCAATACATCGCCGTTGTCGAACAGCAGGCGCGCTTCCTGGAGGGCGTTGTTCGCTTCGATGGCGAGATGTACGCTGGCGCCTGCAATGGCGCGAATCTGGCCGTCGGAATCGGGCAGGTATTCGCGTTCGAGGCCAGTGTGGGGCGGGTAATCAAGCGTAAGCGCCAACCGGCGCACCGAGGGTTCCTCGAACACCTCGATGCGAAAGGTGTCGGAGGTGGCCCAGGGCGTGGCCACATAGTAGTCGAACGACGCATCGAGACCCGGCAGCAGAATGTCGTCGCCCTGCATGGGCTGCTCGCGCCATAATTCGTCGCGCCGCTGGAACAGGCAGTGAGGCGCGTCTGCTTCTGGCGCGAGCACTCTGATTGTAAGGTCGCTGCCTCGCAACAGGCTCACATCGCCCGGCTCCACCTCGACAGTGGCCTTGTGGCTGATGCCGGGCATCTGGCGCAGTTTCAGGAAGCGCCATGTCTGCTCCGTGGCGGCAGGTTGAAGCGCCCATACCGCTCCCACAGCCAGAGCCAGCGCTGCCAGCGGTGGCAACAGGCGGCGAAGGGCGGAATTGTCGGCGTGGACGTCGGCGGTCGTGGCAGTGGTGTCGGCGCGATCGAGCAGGCGAGACACCAACGGCGAGTCACCGGCCAGCGGCGCCAGCTCGACAGCGTTTTGAAATGTATCTGCATCGTCGCCGCGGCGCATGTCGAGCAGGCGCGCCACCTGTAGTGGCGAGAGCATCCGACGCATGGCGATAACTGCCAGATAAACCAGCAGCATCGCCACCAGCGCCTTGCCGCTGAGCGCCAGCAGGAACATCACGCGACCATGAATGGCCGGCGGCGCCAGGCCGGGGAAGTGATAGACAGTGTGAAACAACAACCAGGCGGTGAGCAGCAGCATCAATCCGAACAGCACGAAGCGCAGAGCGAGACGCAGGTTCTGTCTGCGTTGCAGCTTCAGTATCGCCTGTTCGTAAACTCTTGACATGTTCCCGCCTGCTATTATACTTGTTTTGTCATTGCAACGAGTAGGGGCGAATCTGGCAACCATTTTTCGCTGAAATCGGCGTGAACAGGCTGCCAGGCGGATAACATGCGTGAGTGAACGAGGTTACAGGGGCTGCCTGCTCCATTGCGTCGGTCTTTGTATCTTTGTCAACGATAACGTCCATTGATTCAATGTGATATGACAGAAAACGAATACACAAAAGGAGTGACACATGAAACAGACTATCGTTCTTCTCATTCTTCTCATTGGGGTGTGTGCATTGGCCGCTGGTGAATTCGAGGATTACCACCAGTGGAAAGCCGAGCGTGCTTCCCGCGCTCAGTTCAACAGCCGCAGCAACGTCGGCAACGACTTCGTGCAGGTCTATTGCGACGACGAAACCGGCATGTTCACCATCGGCACAACAGATGGCCAGAATCTGCTGTACGGTTTCCCCGAGGAAGGCAGCACCAGCCACACCAACATCAAGATTGACGACACCATCTACAGCAACGACTGGGTGTCGGGCACCGAGGATATGCCGGTTGGCGTCACCGTTATCGAGAACAACAGCATCATCACCACCTTCAATATCGAGGGCATCGAGGTCGTTCAGTATCTCGTGCCGGTGCAGGGCGATGACGCCGGAGCTATCTGGATTTACTACGAGATTACCAACAACACCGGCGTCGCGCACAACATCGGTGCGCTGCTCGAGCTCGACACGCAGATTGCCTATAACGATGGTGCCCCTCTGGCCACCAGCTACGGCTTCGTCACCGTCGAGACCGGCTTCAACCAGCCCGACATGCCCGCCTTCTGGCAGGCGTTCGAGTCGGACGATTACGATCCCGATTTGCTTATCGGCGAGGGTACTCTGTTCGGCAGCAACGCCATCGCGCCCGATGTCTTCATCGCCGGCGCCTGGGGCAATCTCGTTGATGTGGCATGGGATTACACAGCCAGCGGTGACCTCTATTATGACAGCGCGGTGATTTACCGCTGGGACCAGGTAACTGTGCCCGCCGGCAGCATGCGCATGGTCGGCACCCTCTACGGCACAGGCGAAGTCAGCGCGAATCAGGGCGAACTGAACCTGCTGCTGGCCGCTCCCACAGAGCTTATCAATATGGGCGGTTTCCTCGCGCCGAACCCGTTTGAAGTCAACCTCATCGTGCATAACACGACCGAGAGCACGGCCAACAACGTCAACGCCACCATCGTGCTGCCCGACGGGCTCGAGCTGGCCGGCGGCGCCGCCACGCAGCCGCTCGTTCCCAGCGACATCGAAGCAGGCCTCGCCGGTATCTGCTCGTGGAGCGTGTGGGCGGAAGTTCCTCCCAACGACATCACCTACACCATCACGGTCAACGTCACCTCGGACAATGTTGAAGACAACTCCATCTCCCGCGACATCTTCGTGCCGCATTTCGTGGGCGTGGATGACGACACTGCTCCCGCGGCCGTCCAGCTGCTCGAACAGAACCGTCCCAATCCGTTCAACCCGAGCACTACCATCGTCTTCAACCTGCCGACGCCCGGCATGGCCGACATACTCGTGTATGACATGCGTGGCCGCCTTGTACGCAGTTTTGCAAACGTGCAGGCGCCTGACGGACGCGGCGAGGTAATCTGGAACGGCGACGACAACATCGGCAACCCCGTGAGCAGCGGTATCTACATGTATCAGCTTCGCAGTCAGGGCAAGACGCTCGAGACGCGCCGCATGGCGCTGCTCAAATAGACTGCCACTATACGACAAGGAGCCCGGTCACTGGCCGGGCTTCGTTATTCTTGAAAGCTTCACTCAGGGACAAAGGGTATGGTTTAGATTATCATCATTCTTGACATTGGTGAGCAGGAGAAGCTCAATGACGAGGGATGTAAATAACAAAGTACAGAGAGGATCAATTATGAGCAAAATGTATTCGGAAAAGGAAACAAAGAATAGATTACAAAGCGAACTGATTAACATCGACTCACTCTACACAGCGGAATGCGTTAATAATATCGGAATTACCAATGACACAAGGGTTTTATACACCGAAATAATAGCACAAGAGTTACTAAAAAATCTAACCGTATTTAATAGCATAAAATCAGTTAAAAGAACTAGCTCATATTACCGACCTTCGCATAGTAAAATAAGTATTAATCTATTGAGTTCCCAAAAAGAGAACATATTTGCTAAACGAATAGCATATTTAGAATTTAAAGAAATGGGGAAAATTCTCGACTATCAGATTCCACTTCAAGACACAAACAGTGATACAGGAATCGGTAGCATAGATCTGATTTCATTTCATGAAGAAAGAAGAATCCTTTTTCTTATCGAGTTGAAGAATCAAGGCAATAAGGAACCGCTGCTACGTGCATTATTGGAAAGCTATACATATTACAACATCGTTGATAAAGACAAGCTTGTTAAGGATTTCATCATGAGTAATATAATGGGAGAAATTGAGTCATCTAAGATCAAAGTCATACCAGCAGTGTTGGTTACTCCTAGTTGTAAAGCCTATGATGAATTAAAAGACATGAAAGTTGGGAATCGACCAAAACTGAAAGCCCTTTCACTTGCATTAGGTATTAGTTTTTTCACATTAGAATTTGTTAACCATGAAGTTTTGCTATAAAACCCATAGAGAAACGCAGGAAATCGGTGGCTATTGCGTGGAAGTCTGGACCTCAACCGAAAAACTCGCTGATGGTGTCCTCACCCCACTTTCGCCATGCAAAGACACCTCACCCCGTCGGAGTACCGCCGACCCTCTCCTGCATAGGAGATGGTAAGCCGCACAGCGGCTCCACGTAAAAATCGGACTCCCTTCTCCCCATGCAGGGGAAGGGTCGGGGATGGGGTGTTCAGGGGCAGAACCCGCGATGCCAGTCGTTTTCATCGCAGGCGCGTAACGATTTGGGTTGACATGCATACCGGCTTATCTTAACCAGACATTGTCTCAATCTTAACAATCCTCGCGACAGGAAGGTGTAATGATTTCCACGTTCTTCGGGATTCTTGGCTCGCTGGGCGTTTTTCTTTTTGGCATGAGGGTGATGAGCGACGGCTTGCAGAAGGCCGCCGGCAACCGCATGCAATCCATTCTCAACTTCATGACACGCAACCGCGTTTTCGCCGTGCTCACCGGCTTTCTCATCACAGCGCTGGTGCAGTCGTCTTCGGCCACCACGGTGATGGTGGTGAGCTTCGTCAATGCCGGCCTGCTCAATCTGACGCAGTCCATCGGTGTCATCATGGGCGCCAACATCGGCACGACGGTGACCACCTGGATCGTATCGGTCGTGGGCTTCAAGATGGGCATTTCGGCGCTGGCGCTGCCCATCGTCGGTATCGGCTTGCCGTTCATTCTCTCCAAGCGCCGCAACCGCCGCGACTTTGGCGAGATATTGGTGGGTTTTGGCCTGTTGTTCCTGGGATTGTCGTTTCTTAAGGAGTCGGTGCCCGACCTGGACATCGAACAGCATCGCCACATCATCGAGTGGCTGCAAGGCTCTGGCGACTTTGGTATCTTCTCTTTCCTTCTATTCGTGGGGGTGGGAACTTTGCTTACGGTCATCGTGCAGTCGTCCAGCGCGGCCATGGCCATTACCGTCACTATGGCGTTCAAGGGTTGGATCGATTTCCCTGTCGCCGCCGCCATCGTTCTGGGAGAGAACATTGGCACCACTATCACAGCGTTCCTGGCTTCCATTGGCACACAGATAAACGCCCGCCGAGCCGCACGGGCGCATATGCTGTTCAACGTGCTTGGCGTCGTCTGGATAGCGTTCGTATTCGGCTGGGTGCTCAAGCTTGTACTGTGGCTGGCGCCGTGGGATACAGCGTTAGTGGAGAACCTGCCGCTCAATCTTGCCCTGTTTCACACCATTTTCAACATCGCCAACACGCTGCTTTTCATCGGGTTCGTGCCCTACTTCGCCAAGCTGGTGGTGAAGCTCGTTCCCGGAAAGGACGATGTGATACCCAGGCGCTACAGCATGCGTTACCTGTCTGGTTCAATCCAGGACACGCCCCAGTTCTATTTAATCGAGGCCAAGAGAGAGATAAACAAGATGGGCCAGGTGGCCGAGGACATGTTACGCCTCGTCGTCGAGTTGTTTCTCAATCCCGACAAGAAGATGGGCGACCAGGTGGAGCGCATCCAGCAGATGGAGGAACTCACCGACCAGATGCAGGAGGAGATCAGCCGCTTTCTGCTCGAGATCACCAAGGATGATCTAAACGAGCAGACGGTTCGGGACATCCATGCTTACATTCGCATCGTGCACGAACTGGAAAGCGTGGGCGACAGTTGCTTTCGGCTAATGCTGCTTTCAAAGAAGCGCTATGAACGTAACATCAAGCTGCACGAACACGCCGAGCAGGAGATTCGAGAGTTTGCCGCGCTGGTGATGCGCTTCGTCGAGTTTTTTCACGGCAGGCTCACCGAACATCTTGAAGAGCAGGAGTTGCAAAAGGCGGTTGATCTGGAGATTCAGATTGACCAGTACCGCGACCGGCTGAAGAAAGACGCCCGTCGCCGTATGCAGGCCGGCGCCGATGTCAAGGCGGAGCTGATGTACATCGATTTCCTGCGCCACTTCGAGCACATCGGCGACAACTCGCTCAACATCTCGCAGGCCATGCGGCAGAAGGTGTAGGGAGTTCCGCGAAAGAAAACCTTGACATCGTCACCTGAAACTGGTATATTTGCAGTAAACTTGCGCAAAACCGAGATTGAGGTGACATTATGCTTGTTGAATTCAGCGTTTCCAACTACAGGTCGATTAAGGACGAAGTGACCCTCAGCTTTGAAGCGACATCCGATAAAACCCTTGAAGACTACTACGTCATCAACCTGCCGGAGCACAAGTTGCACCTTCTTCGCGTGGGTATGCTTTATGGCCCCAACGCTTCGGGAAAGACGAATATCCTGAGGGCGCTGGAACTGGTACGCTCAGTGGTGCTGGAAACACCAAATCGTGATAAAGCACTTGCACATACACCGTTCCTGTTTTCAGATAACACAAAAAAATCACCGGGTCATTTCCGGGTTGTTTTTATCGCCGATAAAACTAAATACATATACGATATAGTGCTCACAAACAAGTATATCGTTTCGGAGGAACTCACCTATTATCCGCGCACACAGCCTGCATTGGTTTTCAGGCGCGATTATGATTCACAATCAGAAATACCAAAAATCGAACTAGGTAAGACAATCCGCACTAACCAAGCCGAGCGTGACAAGATAAAGGTGAGCACATTGCCCAACAGATCTGTGTTGTCGGCAATAAGCGAAGCGAACATAGAAGTGCCACAATTGGAGGCCGCTTACAATTGGTTTCGACTCCACACGATGCCTGCAATATACCCGAAAGAGCAGGGATTACACCATTTCACAACTCAATTAATTATAGATTCGGAGAAAGTTAGTGAGTATATTCTTGATCAACTTCGGAAAGCTGATTTTCATATTTCTAACTTGCGTACAAAGGAGCACATTCTCGAAGGATTAGCCTTGGAAATTTATCGACAGCAAGCACCTGAGCATGTGCGAGACATCAAGCAACCTAAATTTGACGAGATATTATTACTACATGAGAGCGGCGAAGTGAGTGGCGAATTGCCATTTGATGATGAATCTGCTGGGACGCAGCGATATTTTAGCTTGAGTGGACCCGTTTTCGAGTGCTTGCGACTAAACACCCTGCTGTATATCGACGAAATCGAAAGCTCCCTGCACCCCGAACTGGTGAAGTTCCTGCTGGTGGATTTCCTGAAGCGATCAAAAGAGCAGAACAGCCAGGCGCAGTTGCTGTTCACCACGCACAACACCAGCCTGCTCATGGAGAAAGACATCCTGCGCCGTGATGCTGTGTGGTTTACGGACAAGAAGGAGGATGGCTCGACCGAACTCTTCTCGATGGCGGATTTCAACCTAAAGAAAGAAAACTCCTATTTCAATGCATATCGGACAGGTAAGCTTGGCGCATTACCGATTGTTGAGTTTTAGGAGATATTGTGGCACACTATACAAAAGGCAGAAGAAAGGGCAGAAAAAAGGAGAAAAGTTGGGTTATTGTCGCTGAAGGTGAAACCGAGCAGGCGTATTTCCAGAAAATTATTCAAAATTCGCGCAAGTACAGATCTGTTGTTAAAACAAAACCGGAACTACCAAATGGTCATCCATGTCTTGATGGCATTATAGCTAAAGCAAAGCGATTAATCAAGGAAGGCTATGACTTGGCTTTGGTTGTTTTTGATAAAGATGTTATCATGAGGAATCAAGAACTTCTCAATGAATTCAAGAATATTCAGAATAAGTACAGGGCAAAGGATAGCAAGATTAAGCTGTTTCTCAGTATGCCTTGCTTTGAGGTCTGGCTTTTGCTCCATTATTGTTACACATCAGCCGATTATCTTGAATGCGACAAGCTTATTGCAGAACTGAAGAAATACTTACCGAAGTATCAGAAAGGCCATCGCTATTTTATAGAAAAGCACATGCAGGAACTACTTGAATTGCTCCCAAAGGCGAGAGAACGTGCAAAAATGATGAGAAAAGAAAAGAAAGCCAATGATTGCGGTGATGACGCCCTCAGCACCGACATTGACCTGCTGTTTGACAAACTCGATACACTAACGAAATAGCTACTCCCTCTCCAGCACCCAGGCGGCGGCCCACAAACCCATGATGGCCGGGATGTGCATGGACGAAGGCAACGTGCCACGTCTGCGCCCACGCTCCAGCTCCCACTCCTCTTCCGAACCCGCCTCGTAGTCGAGCTGCGCTACCGGCTGCTCGGTGGAATATACCACCGGAAACCCGCCCTCGATGCCACGTCTGCGCAGGTAGCGCCGCACACGCCGCGCCAGCGAGCACCCCTGTGAGCGCGATAGATCGTCCAGCCGCACCTTCGAGGGATCGCGGCGCCCGGCGGCGCCCATCACGCTGATGAGCGGCAGTCCGCGAGCCAGCGCGTCCTCGATCAGCCCCGTCTTGGGTCCCAGGCTGTCTATGGCGTCCACCACCACATCCACCCGCGCCAGCAGTTCGCTGCGCGTTGATTCGTCGGCGAAGGCGGTGACGGCTTCCACCCGCGCCTGCGGGTTGATGTCCAGCAGGCGGGCGCGCATGGTCTCGGCTTTGGGTTGTTCGAGCGTACTGTGCAGCGCCGCGAGTTGGCGGTTGATGTTGCTGGACTTCACGCGGTCGAAATCGACGAGTACGAATCCGCCCACGCCACTGCGCGCCACTGCCTCGGCTGCCATGCAGCCCACGCCACCCAGTCCAAACACGCCCACACGCATCTCGGCGAACCGCGCCAGGGCGTCCTGCCCATAGAGCAGCGCCGTGCGCTGGAAAATGCCGCTCATGCGAAGCCCAGCTCCCGCGCAGTGGCGTGTTGCATGGCGCACAATTGCTCATAACTCACCCCGCCCAGCGTGGCCACCTTCTGCGCTATGAGAGCCAGGTGCGCCGGGCGATTGTAGTCGTCATCGAGCCAGCGGGGCAGTTGCCAGGGCGCATCGGTTTCCAGCAGCACACGCCCGTGCCGCAGCACGCGGCGCACCACCTGTGAGGCATCGGGGCGCGAAGTGACGCCGCCACCCAGGCTGATGGCGAGATCGAGGGCGAAGAACGGTTCGAGCGTTGCCACCGGCGCGTTAAAGCCGTGCAGCATACCGTGCACTTTCGGAAAGCGCCGCTTCAACAGGCCAAGAAGTTCCGGCCAGGCGCGTACGCAGTGCAACACCACCGGCAGATCGAAGTCGAGGGCGAGACCAAGCTGGCGGTCGAGCAGCGGCCTCTGCGCCTCGATGTCACCACGCCTGTCCAGTCCGACTTCACCGATGCCGGCGACGAGGCCGCTTTCGCAGAGGGATTCGAGGTGGGGGAGATCGTCGGGGGAGCTGTGCTCCCAGTGGGGATGGATGCCTGCCACCCAGCGCATACCGTCGATGTCGGCGTCGCGGTGCCAGTCGTATTCGGCGCGGTTGAGTGCGCAGGAGAGAAATGCGTTCACGCCCACCTCTCGCGCCAGGGACAGCTCGGTGGCGAGATTGTCTCGCAGTCGCGGCTCGGCCAGGTGAACGTGGCTGTCGAGCAGGCTGTGTAGAGTCGGCTTGTTATCAGCTTGAGCCATCTGACCTCATTTAGTCGCCTGGCCGATGCTATAGATCGTCGTCCAGGTCCACTTCCTCCGCCTCGATGTGCAGCACGTGCAGCAGCTTCTTCAGCAACTGCGGCTGTGACTGTAGGTCGGACTTGAAGAGGTATTTGCGGCGCTGCTTGAAACGATCGCGCATGAGGTCTTTCATATCCTCGGGATTCTCTCTCGCCGCGATGCTGTAGCGCTCATAATAGCCCGGCAGGTGCGGGTCGATGGAGTCTTTTGTCGGCACGAGCGCCCCGGGCAGGAATCCGCATGGCTCCCACTCGATCTGCTCGGTGAGAATGAGGGTTTGCAGTGTGAGTGAGGTTTGCAGGGGGATGTCCTCGAGTTCGGCCTCGGAGCATTTCCAGAAGCCTGTCGAGTTGAAGGTGTAAACCTCGGCGCCGCTGTCGATAACCTCGAGGAACGCCTCGACGTCCTTGTGCAGTTCATACACGCGAAAGGGATTGGCGAAAGGCTCGAACACCAGCTTCTTCAGCTCCTCTTCGGTCACGTTCTCCGCCCGGCTGCGCTTGGTCATCAGCGCGGCGCCCATGGCCACAGCCAGATGTTTATCAGAGAACTTGAGCGCCGGCGGCAGGCAGATGTCTTTCATCAGCCACACCAGAGCCTTGGGGAAGCTGCATCGGTTCACCCATTCACCCAGCAGGTCTCGGTCGATGAGGGCGCGGCCGTTGGCGTTGCGCACGTCCATACCCAGCGGCAGCGTACGGCCAAACGCCTGGATGAGCGAGTGGTTCATGACGCTGAGGCAGTACTTCCAGTCGGGGTGGTCGAGGTCGCGGCTGTCGGTTTTGTCGAACAGCGACGGCTCCCACACGCGGCAGACCTTCTTGCGCGGGTCAATCTGGAAAGCGTCGTCGTGCAGCACCACTTTCTTGAAGCCCTCGGGCAGGGTGCCGCCGTTGTCGTGTGAGTTGGTGTGCGAGGACTTTCCGGTACCGGATAGCCCGTAGAAGGCGATCGAGCTTTTCTTCAGCTTGCGGAACTTTTCGTCTGTGCACTGCGAGAAGTCGATTTCTTTAATGCCGCCGTGACTGGCCGCCATGCCCAGTCGCATACCGGATGTCCAGGCGAGGGTGAGGGTGCCTTTCTTGCGCTCGCCAAAGTATCGCATACCCAAGTTGAAGATGACGTTGTGCTGCTCGTCCACAAGGGCAAGCTGCGGCTGCCCCACGCAGTGATAGAACGGATCGTCGCACGACCACTCGTTGAAGGCGACGATGATAATGTCCTTGATGGGCAAAGGCTTGCTGCGATTGTACTCGTCCTCCACCAGCTCGAACGGCATGAAGTTCACCAGCCAGTTGAACACGTTCATCGCGTCGGTACTGG
Source organism: Candidatus Cloacimonadota bacterium (assembly GCA_021108395.1). Lineage (GTDB taxonomy): Bacteria > Cloacimonadota > Cloacimonadia > Cloacimonadales > JAIOQZ01 > JAIOQZ01. The sequence goes on along the minus strand of JAIOQZ010000045.1, from coordinate 61,769 downwards.
TGGTCACATAGTGCGCCCGAATCATCAGGTCGGGATCGAGGCCAAGAACCGCTTCGGCACAGATGAGGTCGTAATGCTGCAACTGATAGATGGCCTCGCGCAGGTCGCCTTCGACCTTGCGTTTTTCGCTGGCGTCCATGCGGTTGTAAAAGCGCCTGGCTTTGGCCGTGCGACCGATAACCTGGCCATGACAGTCATTGAGTACCATGGCGCCTTCGGGCAGTCCCAGTCTGCGGGCGGCCGGCGGATAGATGGGCATGTCTGTGCGTGAGACACCGGGCTGGTTCTGCGCCATCTCATAGGCCTGGGCAGCGGTAACCCGCCGGACATTGTGATTCAGCAGGATGGTTTTCGCCATAGCGCGAATGGGCGAGATTTCTTTCAGGTTCGGGTAGTACTCCATGCTGGACTTGCTGGACATCACTCCTCCATGACAGAGATTTTATAAAACGTGGGGTCACAAGAATGAACGAAGCTTCAAGCGTCAACAAGAAAAGCCGGAACAGGCCTGTTTTAGCAGTGCAGTCAGTATATCCGGTATTTGCACAACCGGCCATCGAGAGCGCCGTTGACCAGAGGCCGTTTCCAGTCGGGCTTCAGCTTGATTTCACCGATTTTCTCTCGCTTGCCAAAGTAAACATAGGCGGTGGAGCCAAGACAACTATTCTTCAGGAATTCGCCGAAATCGTACAGGTCTGAGTCTGCCAGTCTCAGTCCATACGGCGGATTGGCGACAATAATCGTGTTTTCGAGCTTGCCGAGCTTTCGATAGTCGCTTTGCTCGATGGCGATGCTCCCGAATTGCTTGAAACTCGTGAGATTCTGCCTGGCGCTGCTCACTGCGTCTGCGGAAATATCGCTGCCGGCGATTAGCCCCCTGGGCAGGCTTCTGATAACGGATTCCGCCTTCACCTTCTCCCACGCATCCGCGTCAAAATCGGGCAGCCCAAAGAAGCCGAAGCGCTCTCGGAAGTACCCCGCCGGGATGCGACAATAGTGCATCGCCGCTTCGGACAGCAGAGTGCCGGAGCCGCAAAACGGATCGTATAGCGGCATCTCGCCCTGCCAGCCGCTCATGCTGATTATCGCGGCGGCGACGGTTTCCTGCATGGGCGCCTCGACGCTTTTTTGCCTGTATCCCCGCCTGTGCAGGGAGCCGCCGGAAGTGTCGAAGCTGATAATCGCCTTGTTGTTTTCGATGCGCAGGTTTAACCAGGTATCGGGATTCATGGTGTCGATACTTGGCCGCTCGCCGCATTTGTTCACGAAGTAATCGGCAATCGCGTCTTTCAGAACAAGCGCCGCGTAATGGGAGTGCCTGATTTTACTGTTGGCGACAGTGGCAAAGATAGCGAATGTCGAGTTGGTTGACATCAGCTTCTGCCAATCCAGCTTGAGCGCTTGCGTGTATAAATACTTCGTGCTGTGGCAATTGAAGGTGAGAAGGGGCGCCAGTACCCGGGTGATTAATCTGGCGCGGTAGTTAATCCGGTAGAGGGCAGCCTTGTCTGCACAAAAACTGACTCCCCGATACCTTGCCGTTACGCTGTCCGCTCCCAGACCAGATAGCTCCTGGGCTGCGTAGTCTTCAAGCTTTCCAGCTACTTGAGCGAAATACTGGCTGTATTTCTGATATTCAAATTCCATGTGGGATAATTATTTGTGAAGGGTGTTTTGTCAACTCACCTTTTTGTAATGATTGAGTTCTGAAAAAGAAAACCCCGACTAATGCCGGGGTTCGTTCTTTCTCAAATGGTCATGCCCCTGCCTGGGGCAACCGGTGAACCTGGGTGATCCATACTTCGTCGGCGTGGTTGTGCAGGTAGTCCTTCACCTGCGAGGCGAGCCGTTCTGCCAGCTCGAAGCTGCGGATTTGTTTCATGTCTGCCTCCATGCATTATGTATTCGCGGACGTCCCTGTCCGCATCCTTAATGTCGGCATGGCGGAGAGAAGCTTGAGAGGTTTCCTATCGAAGCGAGTTGAGATAGAATTTGCGCACCAGTTCAGCGTCATCGTACTTTCCGAACAGACACATGAGTTTGATGCGGGCCTTGTGGCCTTTGGCGTTGCCCCCCAGGATGCAACCCATCTGTTGAAGCATCATGCCGCCGCCTTCGTAGCCATACTCCGGCAACACACGGCCGGTGTAGGCGCGTGAGACCACTACCACCAGTACGCCGGCGTTCAGGGCGGCTTCGATGGCGGGAATGACGTCCGGCGGCAGGTTGCCACGACCGAACGCCTCGATGACTATTGCCCTGGCGCCGCCGGCCACGGCCGCCTCGATGAACCGACCGTCCATGCCGGCCACGGCCCGCAGGAGGTCAACGCGGGTGTCTATGCGGTCGGTCCACACATGGTCGCGCCGATTTATCTGCCAGTGAAAGATTACCTCGTCGGGATCGACAATGCCGATGATGCCGTATTCGGGCGAATCGAACGATTCGATCTTGCCGGTGTGGTACTTCAGCACGTCCACGGCGGTGAGAATCTCATCGTTCATCACCACCAGCACGCCTTTATCGATGGACTCGGCGTGGCTGGCAACTCGCACAGCGCCCACAATGTTGCGGGGGCCATCAAGGCCGAGGTCGCTGCCGCTGCGCATGGCGGCGGTGAACACCACCGGTTTGCGCGTGGTGAGCACCAGGTCGAGCATGTAGGAGGTCTCTTCGAGTGTGTCGGTGCCGTGGGTGATGACTATGCCGTCAAAATCGACAATCCTCAGATCAACCACCCTGGCCAGCTCGAGCATCTTTTGCGGCGTCATGAACGGACTGGGCACGTTCGAGAACTCGAACACCTCGACATTGGCCACATTCGAAAGCTGCGGGAACGAGTGAAGGAAGTCAACCAGATCGCTCGTGGGCACCAGTCCGCGGTCGGGCAGATATTTCATGGCGATGGTGCCACCGGTGGTTATGATGAGAATCTTCTTTTTCATATTGACCTCGCCGGCCATATCGAGTGGAATCGTTCACGATGTCAAGCACACATTTTTCGTCCGACTCGACTGTGAGCGTTATCGGTGGCGGGCTGGCCGGCTGTGAAGCTGCGCTTCAGCTTGCCGCAAGGGGCATGCGCGTGCGACTGCACGAGATGCGCCCGCACACCGTCACGCCGGCCCACGAAACCGACCGCCTGGCCGAACTGGTCTGCTCGAACTCGCTCAAGAGCCTGCTGCCCGGTACTGCGGCGGGGTTGCTGAAGGCAGAGTTGCGTCAGTTAGGTTGCCGGTTGCTGCCCATTGCCGAGAGTTGCCGCGTGCCCGCCGGCAATGCCCTGGCGGTGGACCGAGACGCCTTCGCCTGTGCAGTCACCCGCGAGGTGGAGGCAGAGCCGCTCATCGAGGTGATACGCGGTGAGGTGGGCAGTCTGCCGGCGGCGCCGGCCATCATCGCCACCGGGCCGCTCACCTCAGAATCCCTCACCGCTGCCTTGCTGGAAGCCGTGGGCGAGGAGCAGCTCTACTTCTTCGACGCCATCGCCCCCATCATCGACGCCGACAGCCTCGATCACGACGTCGTTTACCGCGCCACGCGCTATGACAAGGGCGACGCCGACTACCTCAACTGCCCGTTCGACAAGGAACAGTATGAGCGATTCGTCATCGCACTGCGCGAGGGTGAGAAGCACGAGGCGCACGAGTTCGAGAGCCGCTTCTTTTCGCAACTGAAGTGGAAGTTCTACGAAAACTGCATCCCTGTCGAGGAACTGGCGCGGCGGGGCGATGACACCCTTCGTTATGGAGTGTTGCGCCCTGTGGGGCTGAACGACCCGCGCTCTGGGCGGCGTCCCTGGGCTGTGTTGCAGTTGCGCTCCGAAAACGCAGGGGGCACGGCCTGGAACCTCGTCGGCTGCCAGACGATGCTGCGCCAGGGAGAGCAGCAGCGAGTTTTCCGCCTCGTGCCAGGGCTTGAGCGGGCGCGTTTTTTGCGCTATGGTTCCATCCATCGCAACACATACCTGCACACCCCGGCGCTGGCCGATGAAACACTCTCGTTGAAATCTGCGCCGGGTGTGCGCCTGGCCGGGCAACTTGCCGGTGTCGAGGGCTACGTCGAGTCGATATTCGGCGGGTGGCTGGCGGCGGCGCTCACTGCGGGGCCGCTGCCCTTGCTTCCAGACACGACCATCAGCGGGCAGCTCTGGCGGCACATGATTACTCCCAGCGACCGCTACCAGCCGATGAACGCCAACTTCGGGTTGCTGCCGCCGCTCCCAGAACGCATCCGTGACAAGAAGCTGAAAAAGGCAGTCCTGGCCGCACGGGCGCTGGATGACCTGAAGAAGTGGGTTGCCGACTCGTAATTAGGAATTTGCCAGTGGCCCTACCTTTTGATAATTCACAGTATTATAATTATTATCATTTTTTATTTGACATAATACCTTTGATGAAATACAGTGTTCCCAAGATTCGAACTAAACTTGGGAGGAGAAATGGAGAAATATACTGAAATGTTAAAAGAGAAGAAAATATCTCCTTCCGTCCAGCGGCTGAAGATATTGGAATATCTCGATATAAATCGTGTTCATCCAACAGTGGAAGAGATATTCGCCGCCATCAGAGAAGAGATTCCTATTCTCTCCAAAATGACAGTGTATAACACACTCAAGCTTTTCGCAGCCAACGGTTTGGTCAAATCAATCCCAACTTCCGACAACAAAGGCCATTACGATTACAACACCAGCCCTCATACCCACTTCAAGTGCAGGCAATGCAAGCGCGTCTTCGACATCGATGTTGACTACGACCTGCACCTGAAGTCTGGTTTGGAGGGACTGAAAGTGCTCGAGCACAACCTGATCTTTGAAGGTATCTGTCAGGACTGCCGGCGTGATGGTTAACAGACTGCAACAATGAACCGGCAACACAGATATGGCGAATAGACAATCAACCTAAACAAGGAGAGCAAGATGAAGAAATGGATTTGCACAGTATGCGGTTATGTTCACGAAGGCGAGACACCCCCGGATAAATGCCCCATGTGCCAGGCGCCAAAGGACAAGTTCAAGCTACAGGGCGAGACACAGATGGCTTGGGCGGACGAGCATGTTATCGGCATCGCCCAGGGCGTGGACGCACAAGTCGTTGAAGGGCTGAAGGCCAACTTCATGGGCGAGTGCACGGAAGTGGGTATGTATCTGGCGATGAGCCGCCAGGCTGATAGAGAAGGCTACCCCGAAGTTGCCGAAGCCTACAAGAGAATCGCTTTTGAGGAAGCGGAGCACGCAGCGAAATTCGCCGAGCTTCTGGGCGAAGTAGTAGCGCCCGACACCAAGACCAATCTTCAGATGCGGGTCGATGCCGAATTCGGCGCTTGTCAGGGAAAGAAAGACCTGGCCACTCTCGCCAAGAAACTGAATCTCGATGCGATTCACGACACAGTGCACGAGATGTGCAAGGATGAAGCTCGTCACGGCAAGGCATTCAAAGGCCTGCTCGACAGATATTTCCAATAGACCTTAAGACAGTGGCGTTGCCCCTGAACCCCATCCACTTTTTGTAAAAAGTGGAATCAAAAACTCTTGCGGAAACTGCGTTTCCTATGTACAAAAATTATTCTTATTATACAAGGATGCGTTAGCATCCGTTAGAAGTTTTTGGTCTCGCTTTTTACAAAAAGCGAGCTTGTTGCGTAGCAAAGCGGAGTGAGCTTTCAAAGGTTCAGGGGTGGAACCCCTGTCTTCACGGTGTTACAATAGTTCGCGGGCGGCGTTGTCCGGCGAGTCGAGTGAGAAGGCCACCAGCGCCAGTTCCGGGCCGTCGTGCGCGGCCCCGAAACTATGCGTTCGCCCAGTGGTGATGTGCCATTGCCCCGTGAGCCTGACCGCCTCGTGTATATGCCCGTGCAGGGTGACGCGAGGCTGCCGCTTCTCGATAAATTCCGCTATGGCTATGCTGCCCACATGCACGTCGAGCGGGGCGAAGTCAACCATCATCCCGTCGAGCGCGGCGCGGTCGAGTGGCGTGTTATAGGGCGGGGCGTGAAACAGGAACACGGCACGTTCGAGATCGTCATCGGCCAGCGCATCCAGGTCGCGGCGAATCGTGTGCCAGTCTGTCTGGCGCGGGTCTGCCGGCACGGTGCGCATGCCTTCTGTGGGCGGCACCGCCCCCACATCGACGAAGCGTGAGACGTCCCAGCGCTCCCAGTCCTTGAGCATAAACGGCGTCGGGTTGACGTATGGATAGCCATAGAAGCTGTAACCCAGCGCATCCAGCTTTCGCTCGTGAAGGACGGTCCACAGTCCGCCTGCCCCCGCCTCGATGAGCGAGCTTTCGTGAAAGCGCGGGTCGTCGTTGCCCATGATGAGCAACACCAGCGGATAACGCTCGGCAAGCTCACGGCGGACTTTGCTGAACCCTTTGGCAAGGAAGTCGTGGACGAAGTCATTGTAGCGCGGGTTGTGGACATGCCGCAGCGCCGAGCCGCCGGGCAGAAGATCGCCTCCCAGCAGCAGCACATCCGGCGGCATCTGTCGCAATCGCTTCCAGAGCTTATCGTAGCGGTCTATATGACCATGCAGGTCGGAACAGAACCAAGCCAGCGGCAAGAGGTCAGTCCCTATGCTTTGCGCAGCAATCGCGCCGCGTCGGTGATGGCGCCGATTTTAATCGCGAAGCTCGTCTTGTCGGCGATGTCCTGGTCGGTGACGAGATGTACGTCGAGCAATCCGCTGGTTTTGTAGCCTGTTTTGAGGTAATTGATTTCGGACAGACAGCGGCTCCAGCCATCCAGCCATGCAGTCAGCTCGCGTTTTTGCGTTTCATCTCCGTTCACATGCAGCAGCAGGTCGATATCGCTGGCCGGACCGGCGTTGGCGTTTTTTGTGCTGCCGAAAACATAGATAGCCACCACGCCGAAGCGCTCTATGTGCAGTTGCTTGGCGATGTGCTCGGCCATGCGATAGCGCCAGCGCCAGTGGTTTTCGGACTGCGGGGTTGTTTCCTCAGCCTGAACGATCTGAGGCGCCGCTTCATTACTTGGAGCGCTGAGATAGGCAAGCGCTTCATCCAGTTCGGCGTTCATGGCCACGCGCAGCACTTTGCCGTCGCTCTCGCGGGGCACGTTGATTACGCGGACGACATGCGTCAGCCGTTTGAAGTTGGGCAGCAGGTCTTCGAGGATATTGTGTGCGCCGCGCAGAAAGCGCTCGTTGAACTCTACGCTCTCGTCGTCTGGATACAGAGGCAGGTAGCGGATTGACGCCTCGACGAGATCCTGAAAGAAATGGGTGCCGAAGCTGAGATCGGGGGTATAGTTGCCTTTCTGCCGTGCAACTTCTATGAGCATGGCGGTGTTGTTGATGTCGGAATATGTGATGGGAACGCCCAGGCGGATGTCGCCGCGACTGCCCCAGCGGCCCGGCCCCATGAGGATGAAGCGACGCTTGGGTAGGATGTCGTTCAGTCTGCCCACAGCCTTACCCACAGTGCGCATTTCCTCCACCGACTCCAGCCCGGCGTAGCCTTCGGGGTCAACATATACGATGTGAGTTATGTCGGGTACGCGGCCATTCGAGATATAACGATTGGCCGAGAATACGATGCTCGCCTCGTTGATGTCTTTGGGGATGGGAGTAGGGGCGACATCGTGAGTGTAGCTCTGGGCGCGGCATTGCAGCAGGTAGATGTATTCACCGTTATGGGCGAATTCGATATCGACCGGCCCGTGCATCTTTTCCTTGAGAGTATCGAGTATCTTCCCCATGCGTTCGATGAACTTGGTTCCGGTGCGCAGGCCGTCGAATGTGACGACAGTATCGTCTCGTTTGAAGTCAAGGTTGAAGCGGCTCTTGGTGGTGAAGATGCCTTCGCTGTAAACCGAAACGACCTTCTCGATGGCGGGGTAGTCGCGGCCACATTCGCGTACCAGCTCGTCCATATCCTTCGTCTCGAACTGGTTGGTTTCGAGGTTGATGACGTCAATCTTGCGCGGGGAGTAGCGGAACTGCTCATCGGCGGTTACGTTCACCTTCAGTCCCGGCTGGCCGGGCGCGATGAGGATGGGGTAGTCGTCTGCCAGGCGGTCAACGGCGCGGGTACCCAGCCCGGGTACCAGGCGAATGAGCCCGTCCTCGCGTTTGATGCGGGGCGACCAGCGGAATTCGTTGCTGCTGAAGGCCACGCCGGCAAACGCGGGGAAGAAATAGCGTCCGGCGCGTTGGCCCACCACCTCCTGGATGATGATGGCCATCTCTTCGTGAAAGTCGAGCAGGCCGCGCTCGCGGCGGTATTCAATGGGATCGGGGCCAAACGTGCTGGCATACACCTCGGCCACAGCGTCCATCAATGCAGCGAGGCGTTCTTCGCGAGTGCCCTGGTTGGCCAGAAAGAGGCTCTTGTATTTGCCCGAAAACGCCGCGCCGATGCGGTCTTCGAGCAGGCTCGAGCTGCGCACGATGATTGGTTGGTCGCCGAGGTCATCCAGCGCCAGCGCAAAGCCTTTGATAATCTCTGGTGGAAAGAACGAGTTCTTGAATATCTGGATGAGATTGTTATATTCTTCGCGCACCTGCTCGATCGACTTGTATTTCTGCTCGATAGCTTCTTTCAGGTCGTTGTAATAGAGGAAGTGATGCAGGGTGTCGGAGCTGATGTACCATGTCCTGGGAATGCGGATGGCGCTCATCTCGTCATCGCCGAGATTTCTCAGGATATTGTGCGCCAGGAAGATACCGGCCGCCTTGCCGCCGATTTTGCCGTGACTGTTTACCGGAAAGATGATGTGCTGCACGAGATCGTAGAAATTGCTGAGAGTGACGAAGTCCTTGGCGATATTGATGAATTCGAGTTGCTCGGTGAGAAACCGCAGAATGCACAGCACGTTGATATTCTTGCGCACATACTCAGATAGTTCGATCTTGTCGAGATCGAGGTGATAGTAGCGAGTGATGGCGTTCTGGATGTCTCCCAGTGAAGTGGCGAGGCTCTCGAGCGTGAGGATGAGATAGTTGAGCTTATCTTCCTGAATCCACTTCTGGACGAGGCTGAGTATTTCCTGGTGGGGGATGTTGTCGGCGGCGATGGCGAAGGTCTGATCCGACAGGGCGATGAGCGAGTTCATGTTCTTCTTGTGCATCGGCCTGTTCATGTCCTGCTCGCTTTCGCTACGGCTGTCGCCAAAGTTTTGCAGCTGTTCGCGTGCCTGCGGGATGCCGATCCAGCACAGGTGGTTGAGCATTTTGCGGCTGATGCGCAAAAACAGGCTGCTGTCCGAACGCTTCACCATCTCGATCACGATTGTCCAGTCACGCCGCTCATCGATCTTTTCGACTGCGTTCTTCCAGTTGCTCAGAACTGTCTTCAGGCGCCGGTGGGTGATGTAATGCGACAGGCGGTCTGCGATGGTGCCCAGCAGTTTCTTTTCTTCGGGCAGGAAGGGGCACTGCTTCACAAGGACATCGGACTGCGCGTAATATACCTCGATCTGCCCGGCCTTCTTGCCGTCCACCATGATGTCAACGGTTTGACAGCAGGGAGTGACCTCGAAGCCCTCCGACTCGAACGTATCGCCCTCGAACACGATACGAGCCAGGCAATATTCGCTGTACTGCCAGCCGGACGGGATAATCTCCAGCAATTGCTGGAAGACGCCGTCCAGGTCGGCGTCGTAGTCGCGCAATATCTCCTCGGCGCGGTAAACGCAGTTCAGCTCTTTGGCTCGTTCGACAAGGTTCTCGACGAGCATCTCGACGTTCATGTCTTTCTTCTCGCTCATGTGTTCTCCCAAAGAGGTTACCGATGTGCTACGAGGCCGCTGCCGGTGCGGCCGTCAGCCCTGACAATGAACGGCGACTTTGTGCGCACATGACACGTCCACCGGCTTTCGTTCACCACGGGCAGCGATTGCAGCCAGTCCCAGTCAAGGCCTTGTTTCACTGCGAAGTAGGGGATGCCCTGGCTCGAAATATTATGAAAAAAATGCGAACCCTGACTGAGGTCGGGATTCATGCTGGGCAGCGTGGCCTCGACAATGACCGCCGCGCCGGCAATCTGGCTCCACACGACTGGGATGCCCAGCCAGGGGTCGCTCGATCCCCACCTGCCAAAACCGATAAGCAGATATGGCGTGTTTGTCAAGGTTTCGTTCATCGCGGCGAGATCGAGGGCGATGTCGCGTGTTTTGGCGGCGTCAAACACGTCGGGCTTTACAAAGACGATGTCGTGCAGGTCGTCGCGGGCGCCGTTGCCCATAACGCTGCCCGAAGCCAGCACGATGCGGCCTGCGAATTCGGCAGGGTCGGCAGAAACAAACTCGGTCGAGACGGTCATTGGCCGCACTTGCAGAAAGCCCAGCCGCGGGTTTTCGTCCACTGTGGCGGCGAACTCGATTTCGACCTTGGTGTCAAATTCGGCCTCGCACACGGCTATCAGTTCACGGATCATGTCATTGAGCGGCAGCATGTTGGCCTTCAGCATGGGTGCGAAGTCCACCAGGCGCGGTCCATTGCCGAACAGCCCGGTGTAGAAGCGATCTGAACTGCCGTCGTAAGTGGAGCAGAGATGCCGCAACACGTTGTCAGCCTCGGCATGTTCCAGCGGCAGAAGCGCCAGGTGCTCGGTCTCGCGGATGGGGTCATAGACCGGTGTTTTGCCCATGTTTACCGCCCAGAATTCGGTCTGCGTGTTCTTGAGAAGATCGCCAGGGTCGGAGGCCGGCGGCGGCGCTTTGGGATAGGCGGGGCAGTATGTCCAGCTTCGGCCGCCATCGACGATAGTCTTGCCCAGTCCCAGCGCCAGATTGATGACGCCTTCTTCGGGGCGCGCATTGCCGGTTGGATAGAAGTTGAAGCTGCGCGCCACTCCCGATATATGCGGATACCAGGCGTCGGCGTGACGACAACCGACCACCTCCTGCAAGATTACGGCCATGCGGTCTTCTCCCAGGCCCACAGCACGCGCATACTGGCGGGACTGACGAAAATACAGCGAGGCATAGACGAACTTGATGGCCTCGACCAATCGGTGAAAGCGGGATTCTGTTTTGACCTGCTGGTTGGGAATCATCTTGGTGGCATATACGCCGGCAAATGGTTTCTCGGCGGCGTCTTCGAGCATACTCGAAGAGCGTATCGCCAGCGGACGGTGCAACGTCTTCATCAGGTTCATCAGGTCGCCCAGAATGGTTGCCGGCAGGCTGGCCCGTTGAAAAAACAGGGCGATTTCGTCGTCGGAAAGCGCATCCCAGTCGCAGTCGTGCAGGTTATTCTGGTCGAGAAAGGCTTCGAACAGCCCTGTACGCAGCACGATCATCTGCGGGATGTCTATCTGGAAAGGCCCGAAGCGGCAGTTTTCGAAGTGAACGGCGAGGATGTTTTGCATTTGCGCCAGACCCAGAGCCTTGCCGCCAAGCGCCCCATTGCCCAGGCATGTGAAAGAGCTTTCGGAATCGCGGCGGTAGCGTGTAACCTGCATGTCCAGGGCCATGTACACTCCGTACAAGAAAAGAAGGGTCCCATCTCCCGGCCAAAGGTTTCCGGAGGTAATGCCGTTCGATGAGACCCAAAGATGTTATGTCAGGCGATAGCTGTATCGGTGATGATTGCCTCTTCCAGCTCGATCAAATCGCAATCGGGAATCATGATGCCAAAGCAGCCAGGCTGGCTGTGCTTGATTATGCCGCCATCGACTGTCTTTGACAGGATGTCGTTGCGGGTGATTGTGATGGTGCGATCCTGGTCGAGTTTGCAGGGCCAGGGGTATTCTTTGCTGGTACTCTTGATTTTGTAGTAACTGCGGAAACGGGTGCTTTTCATCTTGCTCTCCTTGTTGTGGTTATCAGGGAGGGGAGCAGGGCTGGAAACCTGCTCCCGTTTACATATGAGCGGTCGGGGAAGACCACTTCACAATTGCTGTTATCGAACAGGATGGACTACACCCAGCCTCTGTCTTTGCAGGCCTGGGCTACGCGGTTGATGGAGATGACATAGGCGGCGTCGCGCATGTAGATGTCGCGCTCACGGGCCAGCCGTGACACGTCGAGGTATGCCGAGGTCATCTTGACATCGAGCTTACCCAGCACTTCGCCCTTTTCCCAGAAGTAGTTCATGTTGCTCTGCACCTGCTCGAAGTAGCTGCAAGTGACACCGCCGGCGTTGGCCAGGAAGTCGGGGATCATAAATATCCCGCGCTGCTGGATAACGGCGTCGGCTTCGGGGGTGGTCGGTCCGTTGGCGCCTTCGGAGATGATCTTCACGCGCTTGTGAATGCGACCGACGTTCTCGCCCGTAATCTGGTTTTCGAGCGCGCAGGGCAGCAGAATGTCGGCTTCCTGCTCGATCCAGGCGTCTCCGGGCAACACTTCGTAGCCCGCATCACGGGCCTTGGCCTTGTCGATGCCGCCAAAGCGGTCGGTAATGGCCATCAACTCGTCGATGTCGATGCCGTCGGCCTTGCGGAAGGCGTAGCTGGTCTGGTCGGCCTGGTCCCAACTGCTCACGCAGCAGACCGTGCCGCCCATTTCATTATACAAGCGAATGGCGTACTGTGCCACGTTGCCAAAACCCTGAACGCTGGCCACAGTGTTTTCCGCCCGGATTTTCATCTCGCGCAGCGCCTCGCGTACGGTAAATATCACGCCGTAACCGGTGGCTTCCGTGCGTCCCAGAGAACCACCCATGCCCACTGGCTTGCCAGTGATGGCTCCGGGATACTTAGCGCCATGAATGGCCTCGAATTCGTCGAGCATCCACAGCATATGCTGAGCGTTGGTCATTACATCGGGGGCAGGCACATCGCGCAGGGGGCCGATGTCACGGGAAATCTGGCGTATCCAGCCGCGACAGATCTGCTCCTGCTCGCGCATACTGAGGTTATGCGGATCGCATATCACGCCGCCCTTGCCGCCGCCAAGCGGTATGTTCACAACGGCGCATTTCCAGGTCATCCACATGGCCAGGGCGCGCACAGTGTCCACAGTTTCCTGCGGGTGAAACCGAATGCCACCTTTGCCTGGGCCGCGAGCGTCGTTATGCTGGACGCGGAAGCCACGAAAAACCTTCGAGCTGCCATCGTCCATGCGGATGGGGATGGAAAAGTGATACTCACGCAACGGGTTGCGTAGCAAGTCGCGGGTTGACTGCTCGAGATCGAGAAGATCTGCGACCTTGTCGAACTGGCTCTGGGCCATCTTGAACGCGTTGTACGCCTTCGATTCCATGTTCACCTCGTTTTTGTATTATTGGATTCACCTGTGTCCGGTGATCCGTACAATTTACAGCAACTTTCAAAGGCTCTATATGCAACCTGGGTGCCAATGAAAGATGTCTTGAGACATCGTGTGCGATGGCAGCGGAATAGGTAATATTGCGTGAGGGGTATTCAACAATCCGTTGTCGATAAACAGGCAGGACTTGCTCAGATTTCTACAACTGGCGCTCTATATGTGGAAAGGGGCGAAACGGTTATAGCCACCCACTCCCCGCCGGGGAGCTTTTTTTGCTTCGTTTTTTTGGCGGTGCAAAAAAATGAAGCAAAACGGGGGATATTCTTTTGGAAAATTATACGAATAAATTTCTCTTATTTTTTCTCACTCCCTTTCATTTTTCTTACATGATCTTCAAACGAATGATACATTTTGCCAGATGCTTTCTTCATTCGAGCAATCATAGTACGATCTATTCTTCGCTGTAGATAACGTGATATATCTTCAAATTTATCAATCGGCATATCATTAGACAAAGCACCGAAATTATCCTTGATATTCTTTCGAATTGCTGCATGACTAAACTTGCTTTTCCTATTTGCATTTTCAGATGCTAATTCATTGTAGCGATGAATAAGATATTCAATGTATGCCTTTTTATAAATATTTGCACCTATCGAGTTTTCGAGTGGTACTTTGTTAACCTTAAGCCGTTTACTGCCCCTGATATTTACATTGTGTGCAGTAATTGTAGCTTCTGAATTACGGATTACAACATTCCCAATAACACAAATATGATGTTGATATAGCAATATACCGGCTTGTTTTTCCTTGATTCCGATTTCTTTTATTGTTGTGTCTTCGTGTGTATTTTTCATCTTCCTTAATACTTTTACGGGAAATTTCATAGTATTCGCATCAATCAATTTATGATGAATTCTGCAAAGTAGCAGTAAATTATCTATACTATCACATTTATCACCGGTAAGTTCACTGTTATATCTTGGTCCAGTAGGTTTAGAGGATTCAATATGGCAAATCTCACCCAATACTATTTGATCCTCAAAGGTAACGATAGGTTCATCGCAACCAGGGAAAGCACACCTATTATGAGAAAATGCAAACAGACTCTTCAATGTACGCTCTTTCATTTGTGGCCTCCGATTGTCTGTTAAAATCACTAATAGCATTTCATTAAATGTCAAGCGTTTTCAATACAAACTAATAATTCATTGACATCCCTTCCCCCTCCCCCGCACCCTCCCCGTCAGGAGCCTCCATGAGAAAATCACGACCGATGCGGCGCATCAGCGCGCTGCTCAAGCCCGCTGACCGCAACCTGCTGCTGAAGCTCTACTTCACACTGGGCAGCATGGTGCTGCTCACCTTCTTCCTGCTCTACACGCACATCCTCATCGACGCCGCCAGGAAGGAAGCCGATGTGGTGCCCACGCTGCTGGGACGCTACTTCAGCCTCATCGGCAGCGACGAACAAGATCAGCCGATGGACTTCGGCCAGATTCTGTTCACCCTGGTACAGGAAAACCTGCTGTCACGCATCGATTATCCGCTCATCATCACCGACGGCGACCGCGAGCCCAGCGCCTGGCGCAACATCCCCGATGTCCCCGACGGCTTCAGCCTCGCCGGCCTCAGTCCCGCCCAGCGCGACATCCTGTACGCCAACGTGAAGAGCCTGGCCAACCACAGTGAGATATACATGCAGGATACCGGCGAAACGGTGGGCTTTGCCTTCTATGGCGAGCCGAAATCAGTCATCTATCTGCGCTATATGCCCTACTTCGATATGCTGCTGGTGGCGCTGTTCGGCATCTTCGGCATCTATGGCATCATCCTGGTGAAGCGTAGCGAGAAAGACCTGCTGTGGGTTGGACTGGCCAAAGAAACCGCGCACCAGTTCGGTACGCCCATCAGCTCGCTCATCGCCTGGCTCGACCTGTTGCGCATGCGCATCGAGACCAACTGCAGCGACCCCGAAATGGTGGACATGGTGGACGACATGCGAGCGGACGTGATTCACCTGCAAAAGGTGGCCAACCGCTTCGGCAAGGTCGGCTCGACCATCTCGCCCAAACCCACCGATCTGCACGCCATCATCGAACAGACCATCGAGTATTTCAACAAGCGGCTGCCCAACCTCGAAAATGAGATCGCGCTGCACTTCATCAGCAAGATCGAAGGCCGCAGCCTGCGCGTTGACCCCGACCTCTTCCGCTGGACGCTCGAAAACCTGCTCAAGAACAGCATCGACGCCATGAGAGGCAGGGGCGGCAACATCATCATTGACGCCTACCCCAAAGACCGCTGGATATACATCCACGTCCGCGACGAAGGGGTGGGCATGCCCAAGAGCCAGTTCAGCAAGGTGTTCGAGCCAGGCATCACCTCGAAGAGTCGCGGCTGGGGGCTGGGACTCTCGCTGGCCAAGCGCATTGTCGAGGACTTTCACAACGGCCGCATCAAGGTTTTGGAAAGCACATTGAACGAGGGAACCGTAATCGAAATCGCATTGCCGGAGAGTTGACACAAGATTTATGCTCACAAGCAGGCGCACGAAAGCGTTCTGAAAAGAGGCGCACGATAGCGCCGTTGCCGGAGGTATAGCCATGTACGTTCTGTCCCGCCAAGAAATGCAGGCGCTCGACCGCGCCACCATCGAGGATTTCGGTCTGCCCGGCGCTATCCTGATGGAACACGCCGGCTCTGCCTGCGCCGCCTGGATTGACACCGAGATGCTGTCCAACCCCGGGCGCGTGGCCATTGTGTGCGGCACGGGCAACAACGGCGGTGACGGCTATGTTATTGCCCGCTGGCTGCATAGCTGGGGCCATCACCCGGTTGTGTTCGAGGTGGGCGATGCCACCAGGATGTCGGTCGAGACCAGCGCCAACCGCGAGCTCTGCGTCCGGCTTGAACTCGACATGGTTCCGGTGGACGAGACAGCCTGTCCCGACCTCGCCGCGTTCGACCTCGTGGTTGATGCCCTGTTCGGCATTGGACTCAAGGGCGAGCTGAACGACTGGCGATGCATGGTTATCGAGGCTATGAACGACAGCGGGGCGCCAGTGGCGGCGGTGGACATCCCCAGTGGCGTGGACGCCGATACCGGCGGGGCATGCACCGCCGTGGCTGCCGAAGTCACACTGACGATGGCCGCGCCCAAATATGGCCACTTCCTCGGTCGGGGCCGCGTTCTCTGCGGCGACCTCGTCGTTATCGACATTGGTGTCCCGCCGCAACTTGTGGCGCAACACGAACCTGGCGGCTGGCTGCTCACAGAGCCGCTGCTGCCCCTGCGCGACCCGCACGGTCACAAGGGATACTTTGGCCGCATCGGCGTACTGGCGGGGTCGCCAGGCTATAGCGGGGCCGCCATCATGGCCTCGCGTGGCGCTTTGCGCGCCGGTGGCGGACTGGTCACCCTCTTCCATCCGTCAGGAATGGAGGCGGTGTTCTGCGGTGCACAGCCAGAGCTGATGACCTTCGCCCTCGCGGACGACGACGCCTTTCTCGCCAAGCTCGCCACGATGGACACCGTGCTGGCCGGTTGTGGCATGGGCACGGGCGAGGCAGCCACGCACTGGCTCGAGCTTGTCATCGAACATCACGTCGGCGATTTGGCGCTGGACGCCGACGCGCTCACCATACTCTCCCAGCGTGAGGATTTGCTCGTGAAGCTGGCAGGGCGGCCAGTGGCGCTCACGCCGCACGTTGGCGAGTTCGCCAGGCTCACCGGCATGACACCCGCCGACATCCTCGCCGACCCTTTGCCGCACCTGCGAGACTTCGCCGCCAAATATCAAGTGGGTGTTCTGCTCAAGGGCGTCACCAGCGTCTTTTGCGACGGTGATCGCTTCCTGTTCAGCATCACCGGCAACGACGGACTGGCCACCGGCGGCAGCGGCGATGTGCTGGCCGGCATTATCACGGCATTCATGGCTCAGGGGCTTGCACCTTCTGCGGCGGCAATCGGCGGAGCACACCTGCTTGGCAGCACAGCCGAGCGCCTCGCCCAACAGCGGGACACGGCCTCCATCCTGCCCACCGACATTCTCGATAACCTGATGCTACAGTAAGACAGGGGTTCCACCCCTGAACCCCGCTCGCTTTTTGAAAAAAGCGAGACCAAAAACTTTTGTGGAAACTACGTTTCCTTGTGTCATAAGAATATATTTTGTGCACAAGGATGCGAAGTATCTTCTGCTCTTCAGCAAAGAACCATTTTTTTCTTTACAAGCATCGGCGCGAGACAACATTGAACATGACAATAAATGAAAGGCGGATAAAATGAATCAAATCGAGCAAATGCGCAAGGAAGGGCTGGAGCTGGAAATCGCCGGCAAGATCGGTAAAGCGCTCGAGCTGTACCACAAGTGCCTCGAGCTGGCGCCCGACCGCACCGACATCCACTTGAGCGTAGGGCGTCTCTACTATCTGCTGGGCGACACGAAGCAGTCCATCGAGCAGTACGAGGCTGTGGTGGCCAGGCAGCCGCATGACGTGGTGGTACTATATCATCTGGGCATCGCCTACTTCCGCGCCACGCGCTTTGGCAAGGCTATCGAGGTCTTCAAGCGCATTGTCAACATGGAGCACGACATCCTCATGGCGCACTATTGGCTGGGGCTGTCCTACTACCACATCGGCCAGCTTCACAACAGCATCGAAGCGCTGAAAACCCTGCACGAAGTGGGCAACGGCGCAACGCTGGGCTACTACTACCTCGCCATCGTCTATAAGGCGGCGGGCATGTACACCGAGGCCGTCGAGCATCTCGAAAAGATTCTCACCGAAGACCCCAAGCTCGTTTCGGTGCAGTATCACCTCGGACTGGCCTACATGGGCAAGAAGGACATCGTGAAGGCACTGGGCAGTTTCAAAACAGTGCTCGAACTGGACAATGAGCACCAGGGCGCCCGCGAGATGGTGAAGCGGCTGGTGGGTGACCAGGATATGCTCTACAGCTTCGGCATCGAGCTGGAGCCGGGCGAAGGCGCCGAAGACCCTGACGCGATTACCGCCAACTACTACATTGGCAAGGCATACAGTGCGTTCTCCGAGATTGACGAAGCGTTCAAGTATTTCAAGAAGCAGATATTGAAAAAGTAAGTTTTCTGCTTCAACACCCCCCTGTCAAGGGGGGCAGCCGCGAAGCGGCAGGGGGGTATCGTTTTTCGTGGTTCTTTTCTTCACATGAATATTTTCTTATACCCCCCTGACCCGCGGACGGGTTTTCCCCCCTTGACAGGGGGGTGAGTGTCACAAGGATGCGCAGCATCCGCTAAGAGTTTTTGATCAAACTTTTTGCAAAAAGTTTGTGGGGTGTCAGGGGCGAAGCCCCTTCTTACGGCGCAACGTCGGTACTGGCAGATACCAGTTGTCGAAAATCTTGCCCACATAGAGGTGTAGCGTCCCTCCCACAGCCAGTGTCACCGCCACGAATATACCCGCCATCACCATCATCTGATACTTGATAGCCTGGGTGGGGTCTGCGCCCTGCACGATGAGGCCAGCCATCATGCCCGGCAGCGAGATGATGCCGACGGACGCCATGTTCATGATGCGCGGCATCTGCGAGGCGCGCATGGCGTTGCGAATGAACGGGGCGGCCGCCTCTCGTGGCCGCGCTCCCATCGTGATGTCGGAGTAATAGCGCCGCCAGTTGGCTTTCAAATCACTTGCCAGACGCTCCAACGCCTGCGCAGTCGCGTTCATGCTGTTACCCAGAATCATCCCGAAGACGGGAATCAGCAGCCGCGGATTGACCAGCGGGTACCCGACGGCGGTGTCAGGTTTGACCACGAGTACAGCAAAAATCGCCAACATACTCCCCGACGCCAGTAAAAGCGGGAACAGCACCACCGGCAACAGAAACGTCCACGGCAGTTCGAGGCGTTCGAGCACGGTGTAGGTGGCCGCCGCCACCATGAACGCAAGCCAGCCAATGGTGATGGCCGGATGATCCCAGCGGAAAATGTATGAGAGGATGAGGCCAATCACGGCAAGCTGCACCACCATCCGCAGGAACGCCACCCCCGTCGCCTTGATGAGCGGCAGCTTCATATACTTGAAAATGAGCAGCGGCAGCAGCATCAGCCCAAAGCTGATGACCAGCCCTATGGTGCGAACTTCCATCATTGCGTCACCTCCGGGATACTTTGCAGCTTCTTCTCGTCGAGCAGCCTCTTGTCCGCAAACGTGAATGTGTGCGTGAACTTGCGCTGCCAGGTCGGGTCGTGGCTGATGCCGATGATGGCGCCGTCCCAGCAGCATAGCAGATAGTCAGCTACCTGAGCGGACACTGACTGGTCGAGCGCGGAGCTTGGTTCGTCCAGCAGCAGCGCTTCTGGCTCGAGCAGCATGGCCCGAACCAGTGCCACCCGCTGTTTCTCGCCGCCAGACAGCGTATCGACCGGCTTGTCGAGGATGCCATCCGGCAGCCTGAGCGCAGCGAGAAGCTCGCGTATGCGGTCGTTGCAAAAGCTCTTGCCGCGATGAACATGAAAGCGCAGGGGATACTCGATAGCCTGCCGCACAGAGCCATCGCCCAGCACCGGCTCCTGCATCACCTCGATGACCCGTGCCCGCAGTGTATCTGGAGGATGGGCCTTAATCGGTTCACCGTGAAACTTGATGCAGCCATCGTAGCCGGGATTCATCAGGTTCAGCGTGTGCAGCAGCGAGGTCTTCCCGCAACCCGTTTCGCCCACGATGAGCACCTTCTCGCCCGCTTCGATGTCCAGTGAAACATTGCGCAGTAGAAGCTTGTCTTCATATTGCAGCTTGTTCAGACGTATCTCGTAAAGCATCGCATCTCCTAAGACAGGGGCTTTGCCCCTGAACCCCACCAAACTTTTTGTAAAAAGTTTGGATCAAAAACTTTTGCGGAAACTTCGTTTCCTATGTACAGTAAAAATAAACTTGTGTGTATAACGAAGATGCGTTATCATTCGTCCAGAAATATTTCCATGTACACATATTATTCTTTTGACACAAGGATGCGTAGCATCCACAAAAGTTTTCGGTCTCGCCTTTTGCAAAAGGCGAGTGGGGTTCAGGGGCGGCGCCCCTGCTCTTAGGAGAGATGATGCTTTCACAGCTTTTTGTGCAACTCGAACGTTCCCCGTTCTTCACGCAGGCCACGGAGGCTCTGTCGGCGAAGGGGCGCGGCTGTCTGCTGCACGGCCTCAACGCCTCGGCCAAGGCAGCGCTGGCGGCGCATGTCTTCCGTCAAAGGCAGTGCGACATCGTCTTTGTCAGCGCCGACGACAAAACCGCCGAGGACTACCTCGAAGACTTGCAGCTTCTGGTTGGACGCGAAAGCGCCTGCCTGCTGCCCGACTTCGAGGTGCTGCCCTTCGAGGAGCGCTCGCCGCACTACACCATCCGGGCACAGCGCATCGAGGCTTTGGCCAGGGCCGTGTCCGGCCGACCGCAGATATACAGCGTGCCGTTGCGCTCGCTGCTGCGCCAGATCGTGCCCCGCGAGATGTTTGCGGCCAACATCATCGGCCTCAATAGCGGCGCAGAGTATGACCCCGACGTGCTGGTGTCCAACCTCGTGGGCATGGGTTACGCCAACGAATACCAGGTGTCGCGTGTGGGCGAGGTGGCGCGGCGCGGCGGCATTGTGGACGTGTTTTCGCCCAACCTCGCCTATCCGGTGCGCATCGAGTTCTGGGGTGACGAGATTGTGGGCATGCGCTCGTTCAGCGTGGCTTCGCAGCGTTCGCTGGAGGGCGCCGTGAAACGGGTGACGCTGCTGCCCTCTCGCGAGTTTTCATTGCACGACATCGACGCCGACGAACAACTGTGGGAGCGCATTCACGATAACGGCTTCTATGACGGCATCGAGCAGGATGTGTCGCTACTGCTGCCACGACTCGAAAGCTTTGCCCAGTGGTTGAAGCAGCCGCTTTTCCTCTTCGACGAGTATCAGTTCTTTCCTGGCTATATCGAGGAGCTGGAGCAGGAAGTGGCCGAGCTATGGCAAAAGAGCCGCACTCAGAAAAAGAAACGCCAGTTGCCGGAGCCAACGCGGTTGTTCGAGAGCCGCGCCTGGCTGGACAACCTGCTGACCACCGCTCACACGCATTTTCTCGCCTCATCCTACCAGGAACACGCCCATATCGTCAGCCGGCTCGAAGCGCCGCTCACCTCGCAGACAAACATGCACAGCGACCTGGGCATGCTCGAGCGCAGCCTGAACGACAAAATCGCCGCCGGACACGCGGTGTTTATTCAGAGCGACAACCGCAGCCAGAGCAAACGAATGCGCGAGCTGCTGCCGGAACTGGCCGACAGCGTCACTTTCACCATCGGTGTGCTGCAAAAGGGCTTCAACCTGCTCGACGCGAAGCTGTCGGTGTTCACCGACCACGAGATATTCAGTCGCTACCGCAAGCGGCGCAGCGCCTCGCAGTTTGCCAAAGACGAAGCGCTGGTCGATTATGAAGCCCTGCAACCCGGTGACTACATCGTTCACATCGACTATGGCATTGGCGTATATGAAGGCCTGAAGCGCATGAGCGTGGAAGGCAGCGAAATCGAGTGCCTCACGCTGCGCTACGCCGATAACGACACAGTCTATGTACCTACGTTCCAGCTCAGCCTGGTGAGCCGGTTTGTCTCTGAGGAAGGCTATCGGCCAACCATCCACAAGTTGGGCGGCAAGATGTGGGAAACGCAGAAGCAGCGCGCCCGCAAGCAGATCGAGGTGGTGGCCGAGGACATCGTGAAGCTGTATGCCGAGCGCAAGGTGCGCAAGGGCATCGCCATCGCGCCCGACGCCCCCTGGCAGACCGAGATGGAGGACGCCTTCATCTATGAGGACACGCCCGACCAGTCGCGCTCCACCTGCGAGATCAAGCAGGACATGGAGAGCGACGTGCCAATGGAGCGCCTGCTCTGCGGCGACGTGGGCTTTGGCAAAACCGAGGTGGCCATCCGCGCCGCGTTCAAGACAGTGCTTGCGGGTTACCAGGTGGCGGTGCTGGTTCCCACCACGCTGCTGGCCGAGCAGCACTATCTCGTCTTCCGCGAACGGCTGGCGCAGTACCCTGTCAACATCACGATGCTCAGTCGGTTCCGCACACCCGCCGCGATGAAGAAAGACATCGTTGCGCTGGGCGAGGGGCAGATTGACATCGCCATTGGCACACACAGGTTGCTGTCCAAAGACGTTCGTTTAAAGCGGCTGGGACTGCTCATCATCGACGAGGAACACCGCTTTGGAGTGCGCCACAAGGAAAAGCTGCGGCAGATAAAGGCCAACGTCGATACGCTGTATATGAGCGCCACGCCCATTCCCCGTACGCTCAACATGGCGATGTCGCGACTCAAGGAAATCTCGCTGATGCAGACCTCGCCCAAGGCGCGCCTGCCGGTGCGCACCATCATTGTGCCGTTCGACGAGGAGATCATCAAGGACGCCGTGAACCGCGAGATAGATCGCGGCGGGCAGGTGTTCTTTTTGCACAACCGTGTGCAGACCATCGACAGCATGGCGCAGGACTTGCGCAAACTGTTGCCGCATGTGCGCTTTGCCATTGCTCATGGCCAGTTGCCCGAGCGCCAGCTTGAGCGCGTCATGCTCGACTTCGCTCACCACAAGTTCGATGTGCTCATTACCAGCGCCATCATCGAGTCGGGCATCGACATCCCCAACGCCAACACGATAATCGTGAACCGCGCCGACATGTTCGGCCTAGCGCAGCTCTATCAGCTTCGAGGCCGTGTGGGCCGCAGCAACCGCCGCGCCTACGCCTATCTGGTCATTCCCACCCGCATGAGCGAGGAAGCTCGCAAGCGGCTCGAAACGCTCACTGAGTACGACTATCTGGGCGCAGGCTATCAGATCGCCATGCGCGACCTCGAGATTCGCGGTGCCGGTACGCTGCTGGGAACAAAGCAGAGCGGCGTCATCAATAGCGTCGGGTTTAACTACTATAACCAGTTGCTCGAACAGGCAATCACCAACCTCGACGAAGACCAGCAGATATGGTCGGAGCAGGAAGCGCAGACACCGCCGGTTCGGGTTACGGGCGACCACTATTTCCCCGACAGCTACATCGCCGACGAAAAAACGCGCCTCGACCTCTATAAGCGAATGCTGGGTTTCGAGAACGCATCGCAGTTCGACGAACTCGAGGCCGAGTTGATCGACCGCTTTGGCGAGGCGCCGTCACCGGCGAAGCAAGCGTTGCTGTTCTATCGGCTGCGCATGCACACCGAGCACGCCCAGTTGGTATCGTACCAGCTCAAGGGTGGCGAGCTCGTGCTCGAATTCGACAGCCGCAGACTGCCCAGCCGCCAGCATTTGGGTAAGCTGGTGCAGCGCTTCGACTACCCAGTTCGCTTCGATACCTCGGGCAACCTGAAGGTGTTCTTCACCCTGTCCAATGACTACCGCGCCAGCCACAACGAGTTGATGCGGCTCAGTCTGCCAGTGCTCGAGTTCATCCACGCTTGGGGCGAAGCATGAAGGCCATCCTGAAGCCTGGACGCGAGATTGCCTCCGACACCGGTAAAGCGATATACACGGAAGACTTGACAGTTGACGCCACCGCAAGTATCTTATCTGAGGAGGAGATAGACAATGGTCAGGGTAACAGAGATAGTACACCAGATGCCGAAGAAGCGGAGATTCGTCTCGGAGAACGAGGCGATGAAGAAGCTGGTGGCAGAAGTGACGTGGCCGACGTTGCAGGAGTTGGAACAGACGATACTGGACGCCGAGGAACTGTGGAGACAGGTTTGCGAGATGGAGCAGGACAACCCGCCGCCGGAACTGCCGGAGCTGAAGGAGCAGGTGTTAGGGCGCTTGATTCCGGCGTGGCTGGCAGCGGAAGACCTGATGCAAATCTCGCGGCGGATACTGATGCAGACGGACACGCCGGGGTGGAAAGCGGGCAAATCTCTTGGACTGGCGCTGAAGGTGTGTCCGAAACTACTGGGGACGCTCTGGCACGACCTTCAACTGAGCCAGGCAATGCCGACCTCCGACCTCTACCCCCTGTCGTGCTGGCTCGAAGCAAACGCCGCCGGATCAACGATGAGAGCAAAGCTCTTATCGAAAAGCCTCGGGGATTTTTAACCCACGCAAACCTCGACATTCTTCGCCAATACACGGACGAGGGTAGTCTCTACTCCGGCACGAAAGGAGATCTCACTCAACACTGTACAGAGTGCAATACTATTCGCACCAATCACAACGAGCTGATGCGGCTCAGTCTGCCAGTGCTCGAGTTCATCCACGCTTGGGGCGAAGCATGAAGGCCATCCTGAAGCCTGGACGCGAGAAGCCGTTCGTGCACCGGCATCCCTGGGTGTTTTCGGGGGCGCTGAAACATGTGAGCGGCAACCCCGCAGACGGCGACGAACTGCCGCTTTATACCAGCGATGGAAGCTTCGTGGCCTGGGGGTTGTTCAACAGTCACAGCCAGATACGCCTGCGGTTATATTCGTGGCGACAGGAGCAGCGGCTGGACGAGGCCTTCTTCCGCGAGCGAATGTCGAGCGCCATCCGCCTGCGCGATGACCTGTATGGTCAGGGCGCCACCTGCCGCCTCGTGAACAGCGAGGGTGACGGCCTTAGTGGACTCACCGTTGACCGCTACGGGCGGCAACTCGTGGTGCAACTTTCCAGCCTGGCGCTTGCCCGCCGGGCAGATATGCTGCTGGAGTTGCTGTGCTCCCTGTTGCGACCAAAGGGCATCGTGTTGCGCACTGACAACGGTCTGCGGAAGCAGGAAGGCCTTGAACCGCTCGAACTGACGGACGGCGCCCCGCAAGCCGTCGAGATTGTCGAGCATGGCCTACGCTATATGGTGAGCCCGACGCAGGGGCAAAAGACCGGCTTCTATCTCGACCAGCGCGACAATCGCCTGGCCGTGCGAACGCTGGCCGCAGGCCGCCGCTGTCTCGACGTCTGCTGCTACACCGGTGGATTCGCACTGAACATGGCGGCTGCCGACGCCGACAGCGTTACCGCGGTGGATGTTTCCGAGCCGGCGCTGGAGACAGCCCGTGCCAACGCCGAGCTTAACCGGCTGCCCGTGCAGTTCCACCGCACCGACGCCTTCGCCTTCCTGAAACAGCAGGTGGAAAGCGGCGAGCGCTTCGGCTGCATCGTGCTCGACCCGCCGAAGTTTGCCGGCGGACGCGACACCCGCCAGGCGCTGAAGGGGTATATCTCGTTGAACGAATTGGCCCTGCGCACACTCGAGCCGGACGGCTTTCTGCTCACCTGCTCATGTTCGGGGCGCGTGAGTCGGTTGCAGTTCCGGCAGGTGCTGTCCACCGCCGCCCATGCCGCCGGACGCCAGATGCAGTTCCTCTCCGAGCGCGGCGCTTCCGCCGACCACCCCGTTATGGCCTCCTGCCCTGAGTCCGACTACCTGAAGTGCCTTGTGTGCCGCCAAACTTTTTGAAGAAAGTTTGGATCAAAAACCTCTGGTGGATGCTAACGCATCCTTGCGTCATAAGAATATCTTTCGTGCACAGGATACGCAGTATCCGTTAAAGCTTTTTGTCTTACCTTTTTCTCGAAAAAGGTAAGCGGGGTTCAGGGGTGGAACCCCTGTCTCTTCACTGCCTGAACAGCCTTTCGCGCTCGGCGTAGGTGGGGAAGTAGTGGTTGCGAACCGGGGCGTGGTCTGGCTGCTGCATGTCGGCGTCGTGCTCGACGAGCTTGAGCGCGTCGGCGCGGGCGGCTTTGAGCAACTGGTGATCCTGCACGATGTTGGCGTGGCGGAACGCGGGCAGCCCCGACTGCTGGGTACCGAAGAAGTTGCCGGGGCCGCGCAGCTCGAGGTCTTTCTCGGCGATGACGAAACCATCGGTGCTGCTTACCATCGTTTGCAGGCGGATGCGAGCTTCTTCGCCCAGAGGCGGATGCGCCACGAGGTAGCACCAGCTTTCTTCGGCGCCGCGACCCACACGACCGCGCAACTGGTGCATCTGCGAAAGCCCGAAGCGCTCGGCGTGTTCGATGACCATCACGGTGGCGTTGGCCACGTCGATGCCCACCTCGATGACTGTGGTGGCCACCAGCAGGTGAATCTCGCCGCGTTGGAACGCTTGCATCACCCTGTCCTTCTCGTCAGAGTGCATGCGGCCATGCAGTAACGCACACTTGTAACGCTTGAATGGTCCCTTTTGCAGCCGCTCGTAGAGCGTTTCGGCGTCGAGCAGGTCTTGCTTCTCGCTTTGCTCCACCAGCGGACATACCATGTATGCCTGTCTGCCCTTCTGCAACTCGCTCCAAACGGCGTTATACACCTCTCCGATGCGGTCGGCAGCCTTCCACACGGTCTTGATGGGCTTGCGACCGGGCGGCAGTTCGTCGAGTACGCTGATGTCCAGATCGCCCCAGAGGGTGAGCGCCAGCGAGCGGGGAATGGGCGTGGCCGAAAGGTGGAGGATGTCCGGCCGTGACTCGTTGTCGGCGAGTTGCGAGCGCTGCTTCACGCCGAAGCGGTGTTGTTCGTCCACAGCCACAAACGCCAGCCGCTGGAAAACGACGCCCTTCTGAATGAGCGCGTGCGTACCCACCACGATGTCCACCTCACCTGCGGCGATGGCCTCCTTCAACGCAGTCTTGTCACGAGATTTTCCACCCTTCAGCAGCGCAATGCGCACATCTGGTTGGTCGGCCAGTAAACGGCTGATGCTGCGGAAGTGCTGCTCGGCGAGCACTTCCGTGGGCGCCATGAGCGCGGCCTGGCAGCCGTTCTCGACCGCGATGAGCATGGCGAACAGCGTTACGATGGTCTTGCCGGAGCCAACGTCGCCCTGCAACAGGCGGTTCATCTGCGCGGTCGATTCCATGTCGGCCACAATCTCGCGGATGACACGCTTCTGCGCGGCGGTGAGCGAGAATGGCAGCCTTTGTTTTAACCAGGTGGTAAATTTTCGCTGCACCGGCAGGCTCATTCCGGCTCGCGCTTCGGTGCGCAGATGGTGACAACGCGCCAGCATGAGCTGGTGGTAGAACAGCTCTTCGTAGGCAAAGCGCTGACGAACCTGGGCGATGTCGGTGCCGGTGACGGGAAAGTGCTGCTTTTGCATGGCGGCCCCGCGCTGCGTGAAGCCATAAAGCTTGATAAGCTGGGCAGGCAGGTTCTCGGTCACGTCGGCGTGGTGCGCGGCGAAGGCCTCTATCACCAGGCGCCGCAGCCACTTCTGCGTTATGCCCTCTGTAAGCGGGTAGAGCGGCAATACATCGCGTCCGCTCCAGAAATCATCCGGCTTGTCCCTGCCGCTGTCCCCAATCACCTCGACTTCGGGGTGCATCATCTGAACGACACCGCGAAACACTGTCACCTTGCCGCTCACCCATACGCGGGCGCCCACCTCGAGTTTATCGGTGATCCACCTGCCCCAGCGGAACCACACGCACACCATGCTTGCCATTCCGTCGGAGAGAGTCGCCTCGAGCCGTCGTCCGCGCTGAGTGCGCTTCTCTTGGCAGCTTTCGATGGTACCCACGACGGCGGCTACCTGGTCGGGTATGAGGTCGCCGATGGCCACGCCGGTATCGCGGCGGACGTAGTCGCGGGGGAACAGCTCCATCAGATCGCCTACAGTGTGCACACCGAGCTTGGCCAGCAGGCCGGCGCGGGTGGGGCCAACGCCAGGCAGCGTCGTAACTGGTTTTTGCAGTTCGTGCATGAATACCTCAAGAGCAGGGGTTCCACCCCTGAACCTTTAGAAAGCTCACTCCGCTACGCTACATGACAAGCTCGCCTTTTGTAAAAGGCGAAACCGAAAACTTATGTGGAAACTACGTTTCCTATGTACAATGCGATGGTACCATTATTCAGAACATTCGTGCGAGGGGTCTGAATGTCAATTGCAGACTGATGAGCCAATTATCTCTGGCCTTATTGCTGTCAGCCTCCATGTCGGAATTGAAGTATTCCAGCCTGTTGTAACCTGCGTCGAGCACCAGCATTGTCACCGGGCCCAGGAAGTACGTTCCCTGGCAACCAACATCAAGGCCGAGGAGCATATGGTCAGAGGTGTTCGAATCGTTGTCATCCATCTCAGAAGTTGTTGTTTGCGTAAGCATGAGCGCCGAAGCTGAGAGCGTGACGCCAAAACGATCTGAGACCTGGTTCAAGTACTCAATCCCCGGTTCAAGGCTGAAGGTTGTGGTTCCATCAGTGTATTTTAGTTCATCAGCGTAATCATCCAGATCATATCTTGTTGTTGTTTTTCCCATCAACACCTGCGCAAGCACGGTAACCCTCTTCTGTTCAGAACTCGACGTGTTTTTTGCTGACTCAATCGAAAAGAATATACCACCAGCAATGGAAAACTGATCAATCGAATTAGTCTCATAGTAGTCATTCCCAATGACTATGTATGCTTCTGGATCGTATTCCTGAGTATTGAGATGCAAGTCTCCAATGACGCCAAAGTCAATGAGTAGTCCTTGTTGACGTCTAAGAATGGTGCCTTCGCGAGCTTCCTGAGAGATGTACAGGAACTCGTCATAGTTCAGTTGCTCCAGGCCAATCGCGGAGAGCGCGTCTTGCCAGAAATGATAGTCGCCGGCGTTGTTCTTCCAGTCGAAAGCGGCTGAATATGCAGGCTGCCGGTCGAGATACCGAGCCAGGGTGAGTATCTGCTCGTCGGTGAGTTGTGTTCCGTTCTGCTCTTGCAGTCGCTCCGCCAGACGCCAGGCTCTTACGACATTCGTAACATCCCGCATACGGCCGGTTCCACCACCCAGGTTCAGCGTTATCGGGACGTTTATCTCAGCGTTATCGTACTCCTGATATGATATATTCGTTCTTTTCTTTACACCACTGATGTCGAATCCACCATCAAAAGCCAGGCTGAAGAACCTGTCCCCACTCGTGTATTTTCGGTAAATTTTATTGATTTCAATCGAACCAGTGTAGTTTCGAAGGTATTCCTCGAAGAAACCATAACCGTAGTAATTCTCGAAGAAAATATAATGGTCATCTTTTTCTATATTGGACTTATCGAGACTGAAGCTGGGATTGATTTGCATATCCAGGTAATGCTGTTCACTCTCCTGGTGTCTGGTGTACAATAACTCGAAGTTGCCACCAAAGCGCTCGAGCTTCTCAACCACAGGATAGCCTGCGTCATCACTTGTTGTCACATACCTTCTATCCGTTCTGTCCACCGATAACACCGAGCCAATATCCAATTCCAACTCCTCGTAACCCCAGTCGCCACTTTCATACATCTCGATGAGTCTTTCCAGGTCGCTTTCAACGGTGCCCAGAGTGACTATGACGCTCAACAGGATTCCAACAACCATTGCTTGTTTCATCGTTTCATTCCTCTTAGTATATAATTGGGAAAAAGCCATGAACAATAAGCCAAACTTTTTGTAAGATGGGACGCTGTGTCCTCTTTGAAGGCTCATTCCGCTTCGCTACATGACTAACCCCACTCGCTTTTTGTAAAAAGCGAGACAAAAAACTTTCGTGGATGCCAGCGCATCCTTGTGTCATAAGAATTATCTGTACATCGGAAACGAAGTCAAGTCCAAATTAGCGCGTAAACTTCCTCTGCGTTCATTTTGACCAGTTTGTTCGGTCGCCTGATGAGATAAGACTTGATTCAAGATTGTCTTAAGCAATCTGGAAAAAGCTTCATCACGACCGCCCTTGGGAAAAAGTTCGTGCAACATTTCTGTCTCCAACGTAATGTGGACATGAGCCATTATTCGCTTCCTCGATTATTGGTCTGTCGCGAAACTCACCCCTCTAAACATCCTGCCTATGCCCAGAACAGCGCATCTGAGGCGCATCCCCCACCTTCCCCTTGACAAATCCGCGCCCGAATCCACAAAGGCGCAAACGACATCTTCGGGAGATACGCTATGTTTGAATCGATGCGTGTGCAACTGGCCGATGAACTGAACGAACTGAAGCAGAAGGGGCTGTACAAGTCCGAGCGCGTCCTGGCGGGACCGCAGCAGGCCTGCATCGAACTGGCCGACGGACGGCAGGTGCTCAACTTCTGCGCCAACAACTATCTCGGCCTCTCCGACCACCCAGACATCCTCGATGCCGCCCGCGAGTCGCTGGATCGCTGGGGTTACGGACTGTCCTCGGTACGCTTCATCTGCGGGACGCAGGAGGTGCACAAGATGCTCGAGGCGAAACTGAGCAACTTTCTCGGAACCGAGGACACCATCCTCTATGCCAGTTGCTTCGACGCAAACGGCGGCGTGTTCGCGCCGTTGTTCGACGAGCGGGACGCCATCATCTCCGACGCGCTCAACCACGCCAGCATCATCGACGGAGTGCGGCTGTGCAAGGCCAGTCGGCTCGTTTACAAACACGCCGACATGGACGACCTCGAACGCTGCTTGCGCGAGTCGAAGGACGCCCGCTGGCGCGTCATCGCCACCGACGGCGTTTTCAGCATGGACGGCTGCATCGCCCCGCTGTCCGCCATCTGCGACCTCGCCCGCCGCTATGACGCGCTGGTCATGGTGGACGACTCCCACGCCACAGGCTACGTTGGCCGCAACGGACGCGGAACAGCCGAATATCGCGACGTACTGGGCCGCGTCGATCTCATCACCACCACCTTTGGCAAGGCGCTCGGCGGCGCTTCCGGCGGCTGCGTGTCGGGACGACGCGAGATTATCGACATGCTGCGTCAGCGCTCGCGGCCATATCTGTTCAGCAATACGCTGGCGCCGCCCATTGCCGCGGCCACGTTGCGAGCCCTCGATATGCTCGAAGAGAGCCACCACCTGCGTGACAAAGTGGTGGATAACGCCATCTACTTCCGCCACAAGATGAACCGCGCCGGCTTTGACCTGTTGTCCGGCACAACGGCCATTGTCGCCGTGATGCTCTATGACGAACCGCTGGCCGTGCAGATGGCCGACCGCCTGCTCGACGAGGGCATCTACGTGATTGGCTTCACCTATCCGGTGGTGCCGCGAGGGCAGGCGCGCATCAGGGTGCAGCTTTCGGCGGCGCACAACCGCGAACACATAGGCCGCGCAGTGGGGAGTTTCATCCAGGTGGGCATCGACCTGGGCGTGCTCAAGCGCCACAAGCACAGGAAGCGCACGGCTGCGACTGGAGAAGAGGGGAGCGGGAGGGCGCGGTAGTGATTATCGCCA
The DNA here is from genome assembly GCA_021108395.1 of Candidatus Cloacimonadota bacterium. Taxonomy (GTDB): domain Bacteria; phylum Cloacimonadota; class Cloacimonadia; order Cloacimonadales; family JAIOQZ01; genus JAIOQZ01. The sequence goes on along the minus strand of JAIOQZ010000045.1, from coordinate 30,466 downwards.
ATGGCAGTTTATTATTCTGTTGACAAATGATTAACGCCTGACTCAATTCGCGTTGAAGGGAGGGTGTTATGAAAATCGCCGTTTGTTTGATTGGGCTTGCCTGCTTATTGCTGACAGCTTGTTCATCGGTAAAAGTTCTATACACATATGATTATTCATTAGTGGAACCGCAAAGATCGGGCTTATCGTACACTGATTCTCTATTCATTTTCAGCTTCACGCCAACCTATAACGGAATTCTTTTTAAAGTGCACAACCGTACAGAGAAGCCCACAATTCTCTTATGGGATTACACATATTTCATAACGCCTGATGGAAATACCTATAATGCTCTCCACACCGATTTATTGGAAGCCAATCTTGAAGCAATAGTAAAAGCGAAATATCAGAGCATCATTCCACCAGGCGGACAGATACGGCGGTTCACGACACCAATATCTAATATCTCTTGTTTCTCATATGATGCATACAAGGAGTACACTATTGCTTTGCTAAACACGTCACTAACCTTTGCTGATGCTATATCGTACGAGTACTATCTGATGGGTAACTATTATCCTGTTACCGCATCATTTAAAAAAACAGAAATTGAAGCAAAACTCAATCAGGTATCTATCGATTTCTGTAATGAAAGACAAGTGGGAATCGGTATGCGTATAGCTGTTGACGAGAAGGAGTATGACTATTTGTTCATGTTTCAGGTTGACACGATACATGCGCATGTTACTCAAACTGTATCTGTTACTGTTGACAGTAGCGAACCTCCACAACGAAAGACTATAACTCAAGAGTACATCACCGGTGAAACACTTCAAAATTGGTACATCAAAGATGGTGAGGAACTTACACCGGCATTTGAATGATACAAAGCGGCTAACCCCTGCCAAGTTGCATTGTTCGGTCTCAGCCCTTCCAGCCATGCCCATCGCGGCGCAAGATTTGTCTGAATCCTGCTTCAGACAATCTATCCTGATTCCGGCATGCTACTCTGTCGCCCTTCTGCACAGATTGAAGAATCGTTCATTACAGGGCAGGAAGACGCCTCGCGCTCACTTTGCTTGACACAATTCAGCTTAACCGCAACATGATACACTATGATGTCGCGCCGCCACCTCACCCAGTTATTGCTCACGCTGCTTGCAGTTTGGGCAGCCACGGCCGTCTCGCAGGAGACGCCGCCGGCAGCCGCCGCGCCCGACAGCCTGGTAGCCGACACGCTTCACGCCGACTCGACCTTCATCGACTCGCTCTACTACACCTGCGACAGCATTCGCTACGACGTGCCGAACGAGCGCATGTCGCTGGCCGGTTCGGCAAGCATTCGCTATGGCTCGGCCAACATTGCCGCCGAAATCATCAACATCGACATGGAACGCGACCAGGCCTCGTCCAGCGGGCGCGTGGAGCTGAAAGACGGCGCCTATCTCATGCTCGGCGATGCGCTTTTCTATGACATCGAGACGAGGGAAGCCCTGGTTGACCGCGGAGCTACACGCTTCGACAAAGGCTTTTTCTATGGTCGAGAAGTGCGCAAGGTGGGCAAAAACACATACGACATCGACGACGGTTACTTCACCACCTGCGATGCCGCCGAGCCGGATTACTATATCTGGTCAAAGCGGATGCGGCTGTATAAGGACGACAAGCTGGTCACCCGCCCCACTGTGTTCTTTGTCAACCACTTCCCCGTGATGGCGGTGCCGTTTGCCACCATTTCCATCAAGCGTGGCCGCCAGACCGGCATCCTCGTGCCCGAACCCGGCTACAACAGCTATGAGGGCAAATATCTCAGAGACATCGCCTACTTCTATGCCTGGCGCGACTACGCAGACGCCACCCTCGCCTTCGACTACATGGAGCTGACCGGTTGGGAAGCGCGGCTCGCGGGCCGCTACCTCGATCGCTATGTGCTCGACGGCAACCTGCTGGCGCGGCTGCAAAAACGTATACTCAGCATGGGCAGAACTCAGTATGAGTGGCTGCTCCAGTCGCGGCATCATCACAACATCGGCTATGCCTCCAAGCTCGACGTCAACCTGGATTTCGTCTCCAGCCGCGAGATATGGGAGGGCAGCGTCAACCCCGATGAACGCCTCAGCGAGAAGGTGACCTCCCGCCTGGCCTACAATATGCCGTTGTTCTCGCGCACGATCTACTTCAGCGCCTCATACAACGAGGATTTGCGCAACGACGTGAAGACCCTGACCCTGCCTTCGGTCAGCTATGCCCTGCCCTCGAAGCCCATTGCCGAGCTGTTCCTGGACGAGGATGAGGCGACAGATGACGCCAGCGAAGACGCCTGGTGGCGCGACTTCAGCTTCAACGTGGGGTTCAAGAGCGTGCATACGGGGCGCGTCACCGACCCCGACGCCGATTGGAAGGCCATCTTCTGGCAATCGAGCCGCGACTCGACAGGGAAGTATGTGAACGAGCACCACGCCGGCCTGCGCCAGAACATGGGGCTGAGCTGGTCGCGTAAGCTGTGGGGCTGGTTCAATCTCGGCCAGACTGTCACCGGCAATTTTGCCGTGCATGACCGCGACAGCGACAACAATAAACTGGCCACCGGCTACGACTGGAACGGCACGTCACGCACATCGTTTTCGCTGTACGGTGTCCGCAGTTTCGCGGGGGGGCCGCTGTCTGCTTTGCGCCATGTACTCACGCCGTCATTCAGTTTTACCTACAAGCCCGACTTCGAGGAAAACGACAGCTTCTACAACTTCGGCGGCGTCGGCCTCAACAGTTCGGTGCGCAGCCGCAGTTTCAGGTTTTCGCTCGACAATCTCTGGCAACTGAAACTGCGCCTGGCGGAGGGCGGCGAGCTCAAGCTGAACGATTTCTTCAAGCTCACCTCCGGCATCAGCTATGACCTCGAAAAAGAGGGTGAACGCTTCTCGAACATCAGCCACACGGCGCGCCTCAGTCCCGGCAAAATCACCACGCCGCTGGTTGGCCTGACCCTGAGCGACCGGCTCACAGTCACTCAGGACGCCTACGACTTCGACGTGCTCTACTGGCGGCTTACCACAACGCTCAACTTCAGCGGCGCCGCTTCATACACCGAATACTTTCCCCGCGCGCCCAACCGGTTTGAATCGAGCCGGTTTCTCGAGGCAGACACGCTCGAAACCGCCGAGGCGCCATTAACCATCGAGCGGCTCGAACAGCAGGCCGAAACGGACGGCTGGAGCTGTGACATCAGCTACGAGCTTGCCAGACACAAGGGAAAAGACGAGCCGACGACTCACAGCCTGCGTAACTCGCTCAGTCTGCGCCTCACGCGCAACTGGTACATCACCTACACGAACAACTATGACCTGCTCGATGACCGCGTTGTGAGCCAGAACCTGACCATCACCCGCGATCTGCACTGCTGGAAGCTCAAGTTCTCCTGGACCAAAAGCGGCGACTATTGGAACTATTCCCTGCGCCTGTTCGCCGTCAAGCTGCCGGACTCGCTGCAGTTCCGCACATCAGACCATAAACATTAGGAGCGCATGTGTTCGCCACATTTCTCGACCGCGACGGAACCATCAACCTGGACGAGAAGGGCTATCTGAGCGACCCTGACATGATCGAGCTGCTCCCTGGCGCAGGCGAGGCCATCGCCCGCCTCAACAGCCTGGAGTGCCTCGTTTTCGTCGTCACCAACCAGTCGGGCATCGCCCGCGGCTATTTCACGTTGGACGATATGCACGCCGTTCACCAGCGACTGCGGGAGCTGCTGGCCGCCTGCGGCGCACACCTCGACGACATCTTCTTCGCTCCCTGGCACAAGGACGGCACGGTTGAGCCCTGGAACCGCAACCACCCCGACCGCAAGCCCGGCCTGGGGATGTTCGAAACAGCGCGGCGCAAGCACAACTTTGACGTGAAGGCTTCGTGGATGGTGGGTGACAAGGAATCGGACATAACCTTTGGCCGTCGGGCTGGGCTGCGCACGGCGTTGGTGCGCACCGGCATGGGGGAGAGCGAGTTCTTGCAACGTCGCGGACAGTGGGCGCTGCCGCCCGACTTCGTGGTTGACGATCTCGCCGCCGCCGCCGAGTTAATCGCTGCGTCCACAGCAAGTCGCAGATAAACAGGTTGACATGGCTCAGAGCTTCAGTATCATCTCATAAGTGAACAGATTGCGTATAGTTGCGCAAATTGACAACAATCCAGCGAGAAGAGAGGTTGAACCTGCCGACGAGGCAACAAGGGGGATAGATGGACCCACATGAGATTAACAAGAAGCTGCAACTGCGCAGGCGCACCCGTGGCTACCGCGAACGCATGGACATGAAATCGTTGCAGCATTCCTTTGCCGACATGCTGAGATTCACGCTGGGCAAAGACCGCTTCACCGTCACCGAACTGGACAGCTATCAGGCCACCTCGATGGCTATTCGTGACCGCCTGCTGCAACGTTGGCTCAGTACGCAGCAGCACTGCCACTTTCAGGACGTAAAGCGGGTCTATTACCTCTCGATGGAATACCTTATGGGTCGCGCTCTGGGCAACGCGCTCATCAATCTGGGCATCTACGATAACAGCACACAGGCGCTTTTCGAGATGGGTCTGGAACTCGAGGAGATTCGTGAGCTCGAATGGGACGCCGGACTTGGTAACGGTGGCCTTGGCCGTCTCGCCGCATGCTTCCTCGATTCTATGGCCACACAGAAAATCCCCTGCTTCGGCTATGGCATTCGTTATGACTACGGCATCTTTCACCAGCACATCGTCGATGGCTGGCAGGCCGAGACGCCCGATAACTGGCTGCGCTATGGCAATCCCTGGGAAATCGAGCGGCCTGAATATATCTTTACGGTTCGCTTCTATGGCCACGTAAACCGCCACGTTGATGAAACCGGACGCCTGCGCAACAACTGGGAAGGCACTCAAAATGTGATGGCGATGGCCTATGACACCCCCATCCCGGGATATAACAACGACTTTGTCAACACCCTGCGATTGTGGTCGGCCAAATCGACCCGCGAGTTCAATTTTCAGGTGTTCAACCAGGGCGATTATATGTCGTCCGTTCAGGAACGCACCAAATCCGAGACCATCTCGAAGGTGCTGTATCCCAACGACAACACCATGCAGGGCAAAGAACTGCGCCTGAAGCAGGAATATTTCTTCGTCAGCGCAACGTTGCAGGACATCCTGCGTCGATACACCGACAACCACGACACCTTTGACGCGCTGCCGGACAAGGCAGCCATTCAGCTCAACGATACTCACCCCGCTCTCGCCATCGTCGAGCTGATGTATCTCCTGATGGATATGGAAGGCCTGCCGTGGGACAAGGCGTGGGACATTACCACGCGAGTTTGTTCATACACCAACCATACAATCCTGCCGGAGGCGCTCGAACGCTGGAGCGTGTCGCTCATGGAGCGGTTGTTGCCGCGCCACCTGCAAATCATCTACGAGATAAACCGCCGTTTCCTCGACACCGTGTGGACCCACTGCCCCGGCGACACAGGCCGCCTGCGCGAGATGTCGATAATTGCCGAAGAACCTGATAAGTCGGTGCAGATGGCCAAGCTGGCCATTGTGGGCACGCACAAGGTGAACGGGGTGAGCGAGCTGCACTCGCAGATTCTCAAGGATACAATCTTCAAGCCGTTCTACGAGCTTATGCCGGAGCGCTTTACCAACAAAACCAACGGCATCACCCAACGACGATGGCTGAAGCTGGCCAATCCACGCCTCACCTCGCTGCTGTCGTCGTGTATCGGGGACGAATGGGTGACCGACCTCGCCAAGCTCCACAAGCTCGAAGAGCATATCGAAGACGAAAACCTGCGCCAACACTGGCGACAGGTGAAGCGCCTCAACAAACAGGACTTCGCCGGCTTCGCCCGCAAAAACTGGAACATGCACCCAGACCCCGACTCGATGTTCGACTTCCAGGTGAAACGGATGCACGAGTACAAGCGGCAGCTTCTCAATGTGCTGCGCGTTATTCACGAGTACAACTGCCTGCGAGACAACCCGAGCAGCGCCATTGTGCCACGCTCTGTTTTCTTTGGCGGCAAGGCGGCGCCGGGCTATCACACCGCCAAGCTGGTCATCAAGCTCATCAGCAGCGTGGGACATGTGGTCAACAACGACCCGCACAGCCGCGACATGCTGCGCATGTACTTCCTGCCCAACTACAACGTCAGCATGGCACAGCGCATCTTTCCCGCCGCCGACCTCTCCGAGCAGATTTCCACCGCCGGCTGGGAGGCCTCTGGCACCGGCAACATGAAGTTCACGCTCAATGGCGCGCTCACCATCGGCACGCTCGATGGCGCCAATGTCGAGATATGCGAGGAGGTGGGCAAAGAGAACATCTTCATCTTCGGCATGAAGGCCAACGAGGTGGAAGCGTTGCAGTCGGCCGGCTATGATCCGCTGAAGCTGTATAACGAAAACGAAGCTCTGCGCCGCGTTCTGGACATGATGCACGACGGTTTCTTCAACCCAGACGAGCGCGACCTGTTCAAGCCGCTGGTGCATGATCTGCTGCACCGAGACCGCTTTTGTCTGCTGGCCGATTTCGACAGCTACGTCAACTGCCAGAACAGGGTGAACGAGCTGTGGCTGGACCAGGACGCCTGGACTCGCATGTCTATGCTGAACGTGGCCCGTAGCGGCAAGTTTTCCTCTGACCGCACCATCCGTGAGTACACCGAGGAAATCTGGAAGGTGCCTTCGGTGGACATTCCCCACGAACCTGAACCGAAAGCGAAAAAGAAATAGACGGTTTCACAGAGATTTGTTTATTAACTTTGTGGTGCCAGCAGGTATCCGTTGACTGCTGAATTACGCGCCTGACAGTGTAGTTGTTGCAGTCGCTGGATTTGCATGCTGGCACTTTGTCTTTATGCCGGAATGAAAATTGCATTGTTATCATACTAATTATGGAAACGACAATAACTAATAAGGAGCATTCCGTGAGCAGAATTACCCCCCTGTTTCTCATTCTTGTTCTCTCGATGACCGCATTGCAGGCCGCCGAGACTACAATTTCGGGCTTCACCGCCGCCCAGCCGGCGCTCGGTGTTACCGCCCTTGACTTCGAGCTTCCCGCCTGGCGTCTTGACGCACAGGACGTCGAAGGACAAATTTTTCAGCAGATCGTCATCGATGGCGCTCTCTTTGGCTCGACCGTTACCCCCGGCCAGCCGGAGCTGCCTTCTTTCACCAGCCTGGTGGCTGTGCCCGTTCAGGGCGAGGTGAGCTTCGAGGTTGTCTCGATGCAGGAAGAAATGCTCGCCACTGGCCGCGTGTGGCCTGTGCAGCGTGAAGAAAACACCCGCTTTGCCTGTGATGAAACCTTCTACGCATCCGCTGGCGTGTATCCGGCGGAACAGGTGCAGATGGGTGATGCGGTCATGCTGCGCGACTATCGCGTCGTGCCGCTTACGGTGAACCCGTTTCGCTACGATCCGGCCACCGGCAGCCTGCACGTCATTACTCAGATGCAGGTGCGGGTGCTGGGCGATCCGATGGCCGCCATGCATGTGCGCCCCACTGTCTCTCGCAGCTTTGAGCCGCTGTATCGCAGTGCTATCACCAACTACGAGACCATCCGCGACGAAGACGCGCCCTACCAGCCGCGCAACATGATCGTGGTGCATAGCGGCAACGGCCAGATTACCGACATGCTCGACCAGTTCGTCGAGTGGAAGCGCACCAAGGGATTCGACGTCGATGTGCTCGATTCCTCCACCGTGGGCAACACCAGCTCCAACATAAAGGGCTATATCCAGAACGCCTACAACACCTGGGAATATCCGCCCGAGTATATCGTCATTATCGGTGACGTAACCGGCAGCTTCGGCATACCCTGCTGGTATGCCAGCGGCGGCTATGGCGAAGGCGACCACCCCTACACCATGCTCGATGGCACCGACCTTATGCCCGAAGCTTTTGTCGGCCGCATCTCCATCGAAACGACAACGCACTTCGCCACCTGGCTCGCCAAGATGAATCTGGTCGAGCGCCAGCCCTACATGGGCGACCTCGACTACTACCACAACTCCCTGATGGTGGGCGATACCTCGCCTTCGGGGTTGAGCACAATTCTTACCAGCAAGTACATCATGGAGCGTATCCGCACCTACGACCCCATTCACACCTTTTACGAGATGTATTCCGGCAACCCCAGCGCCTCGCAGATGGTGAACTACATGAACGCCGGTACGCTGTTCTTCAGCTACCGCGGCTATCTGGGCATGAGCGGGTTCAACAGCGGCAGCATCAGCTCGATGAACAACATCGATATGCCGGTCAATGCGGTAATTCTCACCTGTAGCACAGGCAGCTTCGCCAGCGGCACATCCAACACCGAACACATGATGCGCGCCGGCACTCCCAGTGAGCCCACCGGTAGCCACAGCTCCATTGGCCTGGCCACATCGGGAACGCATACACAGTTCAACAACATCATCTCCGGCGGCATCTTTCACGGCCTCTACTCGAACGACATGCACACTATGGGCGAGGCCACTATGAGCGGTAAGCTGTATCTGTGGCTGGCCTACTGGGGTGTTTCCTCGGGTACAGTGAACAGCTTCACCTACTGGTGCAACCTCATGGGCGACCCCTCGATGGACGTCTGGCGGGGCGAGCCGATTGACATGGAAACCAGCTTCGACGGCAGCATCCCGCTTGGCCAGGGCTGGTTGGATGTGAGCGTGGTTGACGACGAGGCGATGCCCGTGGCAGGCGCTTGGGTCACAGCCCGCAACGACGACGAATCCATTCTTGCCCGTGGTTACACCGACGCCGATGGCCTGCTTACGCTACGGTTCGACCCCGAAGTGAGCGGCAACATTGACCTGACCACCACCAAACCAGATTACATCCCTCAGCTCGAGTCGTTCACAGTCAACACAACCGGCGGCGTGAGCTTCTTCGACATGAACATCGATGACGACAACAGTGGCGACTCGCAGGGCAACAGCGACGGCGAAGCCAATCCTGGCGAGATCATCGAGCTGTCGGTGGGTCTGCACAACTACTCCGCCTCCACTGCAACGGGCGTTACAGCTGTGCTCAGTACCGACGACCCCTACATTACCATTTCCGACGATAGCGAAGACTACGGCGACATCGCCGTGGGTGCCACCGTGCAGCCCAGCGACGACTTCGACATCGAAATCGCCCCGGACACCCCCGACCGCCACGAGGTGGTCTTCACACTCGAAGTGACCGCCGGCGCCCAGAACTGGACCAGCCGTCTCTGGCTGCCCATCAGCGGCTGCGACCTCGACGTGAATGACGCCTGGGTGGAAGACGGCGGCAACGGCATGCTCGATCCCGGCGAAACAGCCACTTTCAAGCTGACGCTGGTTAACGATGGCCAGGTGACATTGACCGACGTGACCGCCGAGCTGACTTCGCTCAACGGCCTCGTTCGCGTGGACGACGCCGAAGCCGACTTCGGCAGCATCGCCCCTGGAAACAACTCAACATGCGACACCAATACATTCGAGATCACCGGTCTGGGGCTGCTCGTGCCGGGGATGTTTATCCCCTTCGAGCTGACCCTCAGTAATGCCGATGGCTACAGCGAAACCGAGCACTTCCAGCTCGAGGTGGGCGTGGTCACCGTCACCGACCCGCTGGGCCCCGACAGCTATGGCTATGTGGCTTACGATATGGGCGACATTGGCTATATCGACTGCCCCGAATACGACTGGATCGAGATCGATCCCGGCCAGGGCGGGCCCGGTACGCAGCTCGCCATCAACGATACCGGCGAAGAGAGCGACGATATCGTGTTTAGCGAGCTGCCCTTCACTTTCACCTTCTATGGCGTTGACTACGACACCATCGGTGTCTGCTCCAACGGCTTCGTCACTTTCGGCTTATCAGAGCAGAAGACATTCCGCAACTGGGTCATCCCGGGTGCGCTGGGCCCCAGCCCCATGATCGCCGTGTTCTGGGACGAGCTGTTCACCACCGGCGGCGGTGTTTACTCCTGGTTCGACTCAGAGAGCCACACCTTCGTGATTACCTGGGATTGCATCAACTGGGTGGGCAGTGCAGCCGAGGAGTTCCAGCTCATTCTCTACGACCCCGATTACTATCTGTCGTCCACCTTCGACGGGCCGATCAAGATGCAATACAAACAGTTCAACGATGTGGATTCGAATATGAGCCCATATAACGAGCAGGGCAATTATTGCACCATTGGCCTGGAAGACCATACCGAGTTGGTGGGCCTGCAATATGTCTATGACAATACATACCCCACTGCGGCGGCTTCCCTGGGCCATGAGACAGCGCTCTTCTTCACCGGCACGCCAGTGAGCTTCGAGGACAGCTATCTCATCATGGGTGACGTGGTGGTGCACGACGAAGATGGCAGCGGCATCATCGATGCCGGCGAGACCATCGATTTGGGTATCTATCTCGAGAACGTAGGCCTCTCACCGGCCACTGGCGTAACCGCCACCATCAGCTCGAGCGACGACTACATCCTCCTGCTGACCGACACAGCCGAATACAGCGACATCGAGAGCACCTACACCGGCGTCAACGAGGCCTTCTACACCTTCAACGTGCTGCCCTCGTGCCCCGATGGACACGTCATCACCTTCGATATTGTGTGCGATGACGACGACAGCTCGTGGAACTACACATTCTCCCTGGTGTCCTACAAACCGCGTCTCAAGATGGAAGCTTCGCTTATCTGGGATGCCGAAGGCAACAACGACGGCATTATGGACCCGGGCGAGGACGGGCTGCTCATCATCAACATCGATAATATCTCCGACACATTCGCCGCCGATGTCGTGGCCACGCTGACATCGAGCAGCGCAGCGGTGACCATCATCGATACCGAGCTGTCATATCCCGACATCGCAGCAGGCGACAACGCGCAGCGCGCCTTTGCCTACAGTGTCAGCGATGGCGCGGTTGTGGGCGAGTCCATCACCTTCACATTCGAGGTGGAGTGTGCCGGTGGTGGCACACGGAACTGGACTTTGCAGTCAACCGTGGGCATATGGGGCTGGAGCACCGATTTCGAGTCGGGCGATGAGGGATTTGTGGGTGAAGATGAATGGGCGTACGGCATACCCAACATCGACGCCAACTCAGGCCTCTATGCCTGGGGTACCGACCTTATGGTGTTTTACAACAACAACGCCGACGAATCGCTATACTCCAATGAGTATTACATTGGCGCCAGCAGCCAGCTCATCTTCTGGCACGACTTCCGTACTCAGTTCGATCACGATGGCTGCAACGTAAAAATCTCTATCGATGGCGGCTCCTCCTGGAATCTGATCCATCCGCAGGGCGGTTACAACGGCACCGCCAACGGCAGCAACGCCGGTATTCCCAACGAGCCGTGCTTCACTGGCTATAGTCCGGGCTACAGCGAGGTGATCTTCGACGTTGGGGATTACGCCGGCAACTATGCCACCTTCCGCTTCCACTTCGGAGCGGATGGGAGCACCGTGGCCTATGGCTGGACCATTGACGATGTGACTGTCACCGGCAGTCAGGACATGGCCTGCAAACTATCCGGCAGCCTCACCATCGACGAGCCTTCCATACCGCTCTCCAGCGCCCGCGTGAGCGTCGGCGAGAGCACCGTGGCGCCCCTCGATACGGGTGACTGGACACTGTATGTGAGCGAGGGTACCTACGACCTCACCGCCTGGGCGTGCTATTGCGAGCCGCAGACCGAGGCCGACGTGAGCATTCTGCAAGGCGAGGTTTCCGCAGGGCACGATTTCGCGCTCACCTACCTGCAACCGCCATACGATATTCAGGCAGACCAATTAAATGGCGAGCTGACTCTCACCTGGGACTACGACGGCGAACTGAGCCGCAACTCGCGGCGAGAGCAGGGACAACGCAACCGTGCCGTGCTACAGGAATTCCGTGTCTGGCGGCGCATCGACACGGGCAATACCGAACTCGTTGCCGACGGCATCGATGACACCCTGTTTGTCTCCAGCATCGATTCGCTGACCAATTACTACTACTGGGTCGATGCCGTTTACGACGTGGGCCTGTCCGAAGCGACCGGCGAGATTCCCGTCTATTGGGACGGCAGCGGCGTTGACGGGGATGGCAGCGGCGCTCCAGTGGCGGTTACTGCGCTCGGTAGCAACTACCCCAACCCCTTCAACCCGGAGACGACCGTACGCTTCAGCCTGGCGCAAGCGGGCGAGGTGAAGCTGGTGGTGTACAACGTTCGCGGCCAGCGTGTGCGCACGCTACTGCGTGAGTACCGCGAACCCGGCAATCATGAGGTGCTGTGGCTCGGCGACAACGATGCCGGCCAGCCAACCGCCTCGGGGGTCTATTTCCTGCGCATGACCGTGGCAGGCTTCACCCAAACAAGTAAGATGCTGTTGCTCAAGTAGAAGCAGACAATTCAATATACAAAGAGGGGCGACTATAGTCGCCCCTCTTTCGATAAATCCTTCTGATACAAGGATGCGTAAGCATCCGCCGAAAGTTTTTGATCCAAACTTTTTACAAAAAGTTTGGCTACTTCGTCAGCACCATCTTGCGGAAGCGCACTTCGTCGCCGACGGACAGGCGGCAGACATACACGCCGGATGCAACCGGATTGCCGCTCGAGTCCTGGCCGCTCCACTGAGCGCGGTGACTTCCCGCCGGCATCTCGTCACGGACGAGCGTGGCTACCCGCTGCCCGCGCAGGTTGAAGACGCTAAGCTCGACCGTAGCCGGCGCGGACACGGCGTATTCGATGGTGGTGCTGGGATTGAACGGGTTGGGCCAGTTCTGCCCCAGGTTGACCACGATGGGCGGTGTCGTGTCGTCGGTGACGGGCGTGGAGTAGAACTGTAGCGAATTGGTGAAGGCGGTGGTGCCGTCCATGCCCACCATCTCGAGCCAGTAGTAATTGTAGCCGAAGTCGGCGGGCGCCTCGAAGCCATAGTAGTTTTCGCCCATGCTGTTGTATGCCGGAATGACAGAGCCGGTGACAACTTGAGCGTCGCCCAGGTCGTCTGTGGGGGCGTGCAGCACGTTGAACCCCAGCATGTCGCTTTCGGCGCGGGTAATCCATGACAACAGCGGTGAGCGGGTTACGTCTTCCACGCGGTAGGCAAGCATCTCCAGGGACACCGACTCGATGGAGGTGAAGTCGGCGAACACGGGCAGGTGGTCGGTGGCATAGAAGAGCGCGTCGGCCATCTCGGCGCTTACGGCGGCGTTATAGCCGTCGTTGATCGAGTCGTTGAGGTGATTGCCGTCGTTACCGTAAGGCGTGTAGGTATCCTCGACGAATTCGATTCCGTCGCCGTCATTGAGGTCGTAGGCGAGAAACAGGAAGTCGAAGCGGTCGTCGAGGCCGCCGGAAGCGCCGCCGCCAACGCTCACATCGCGGGTTGACTGCGTGTGTATGTGAGCGAAGTTCGAGTTGTCGTGCCAGGAACCGGCCAGGCTGGGGTCATAGCTGCGGCCGTCGTTGTCAGCCTCGCTGGCGATGAATTTCTGATAGGCCGGCTCGCCTGAGGTGTACATGTTCATGTCGCCGCCGACAATGAACTCGGTGCCGGAGGGCAGGGCGTTGAGGTGGTTGCGAAGGATGGTCACCTCGGCCAGGCGCTGTGACTCACAGCCGCTGCTGGCCTTGAGATGGCACGAATACACCCGCAACGGCACCCCGTAAATCTCCAGCTCATACTCAGCGATTTCCCGCAGGGCCGTGGGGATGAAATAATGGTCGGTGAGGGTGACGGCGAATGGCTTGTAGAACATGATGTTATCGGTGTCATAGCCATTGACGAACGGTGCCGCCACATAGTCGCCGGACACCTCGCAAATAGCTTCGATCATCACGTTTACGCCGTTCTGATTTATCATCTCCTGCATCACTATTACATGCGGGTCAACCTCTTGCACCACCTGGCCGAAGTAGGCGGCGCGGGTGGCGTCCTCGCCGTTGAAGTTGAGCGAGTTGTAGGTCATAACGCGGAACTGGATAGAAGAAAGAGAGGCCAGCAGGCCAAGAATCATCGCAAAGCACCAATAACGTTTCATGTTCACCTCCATGAAAACACACTGGCGCAGGCTGCAATTTTGTCAAAGCCAATTTTCTTAAGAGCAGGGGCTTCGCCCAATAAGACAGGGGCTCTGCCCCTGAACCCCGCTCGCCTTTTGTAAAAGGCGAGACCGAAAATTTATGGTGGATGCTAAAGTATCCTTGTGTCATAAGAAATTGTTGTACATAGGAAACGAAGGTTCCAGTCATGTAGCGAAGCGGAGTGACCCTTTTAGAGAAGTTTTTGATCTCACTTTTTGCAAAAAGTGAGCTTGTCATATAGTAGAGAAATACAAAATCAATAGAATTCGCTGTTCCCGCTTAAAAACGCTCCCACCACCATCCCAGCGCCGGCGATGGCCGCTGTCTCGGCGCGCAGGACGTGGTTGCCCAGGCTCACCGTGTGCAGTCCCTCCGCCTCGAACCACTCCCGCTCGGCCTCGCTCCAGCCGCCCTCTGGCCCTATCACGAGGCACATGTCGCCCGTCACCTTGCCCAGCGCGACGGGCAGCAGGCTGCCACATTCGGTTTCACTGGCCACCAGCGGGGTGTAGCCGGCGGCGCGTATGGCATCCAGCGTCTGGCGCAGGGGTTGCGTGTCGTGCACCAGCGGCAGAAACGCGCCGTCGCACTGCTTCATGGCGGCTGTGGCAACGGTGACGAACCTGGCGGTGGTGTTGCCGCTCGGTCGGCGAACGCTGTGCTCGCAGGTGAACGGATAGAACGCGCTCACGCCCAGCTCGGTGAGCTTCTCGACGATGAGGTGGTCGTGCTTGCCGCGCAGCAGACTGAAAGCGCAGGCCAGTCGCGGCCGGCTTTTCTCATGAGTGCGCGTGGCAGTGACCCTTGCCCGCAGGCTATGCCTGCCAATGGCGGTGACGACTACGTCGGCCAGAACGCCATCGCCGCTGGTGAGCAGCAAAGAAGCGCCAACGCTATGGCGCATGACGTGGGTGATATGATGAAATTCGTCGCCGCCAATCTCTATTTCGCGGCTGTCAATCGTCAACCCCGGCATGTAGTGACAGGGCATCAAACAAAGAATTCCTTCAGTTTCTGAAAAAACGACTTGCCCGGGTGCAGCTTCTTTGCGCTGTCAAACTTGGCCAGCTTTTCGAGCAGTTGCTTTTCTTCGGCGTTCAGCCTGGTGGGAGTGATGACCGCTACCCGTATGAAAAGATCGCCGTGATAGCCGCTGTTGAGGCGGGTGAGTCCCTGCCCCTTGAGGCGGAACACACGGCCCGACTGCGTACCGGCCGGCACCTTCATCTTGACCTTGCCTGTCAGAGTCGGAATGTCGAGCTCGGTGCCCAGCGCCGCCTGCGAATAGCTGATGGGGTACTCGCAGATGAGGTTGTCGCCGTCGCGCTCAAAGATGTCGTCTTCCTTCTCGTGGATGAGCACGAGAATATCGCCGGACGGGCCGCCATTCGGTCCGGTGTTGCCCTGGCTTCGCATGCGGATGTATTGCCCCTCGGCAACGCCCGCCGGGATGTGCACGTTGAGCGTTTTGGCTTCGCCCACGCGACCGTCGCCGTGGCAGACAGGGCAGGCGTCGGTGATGATCTTGCCCTTGCCATGACAGGTTGGACACGAAACCACCGTTGACATATGCCCAAAGAAACTGCGGCGCATTTGGCGAACCTGGCCCGAACCGTTACACTGGGTGCAGGTGCGGGTTTTGCCGTCCTTCGAGCCGCTGCCTTTGCAGGTGGAGCAGGGAATCTGCACGTTGATTTTTATCTTCTTATCAACGCCCCTGGCGATTTCCTTCAGACTGAGCGACAGGGAGATTTGCAGGTCTTCGCCTCGGTTGACGCGCTGTCGTCCCCCGCCGCCATAGCCGCCGCCACCGAAGAAGGTGTCGAAGATGCTGCTGAACCCGCTGAAGATGTCCTCGAACTCGGAACCGTGAGTGAAGTCCTTCCAGCCGAAGCCGCCTTGACCGAAGGCGTCCTGCATTCCAGCGTGACCGAACCTGTCATACCTGGCGCGCTTGTCCTGGTCAGAGAGGACTTCGTAGGCCTCGGAGGCTTCCTTAAACTTTTCCTCAGCGGCTGGGTCGTCTTTGTTCTTGTCTGGGTGATACTTCATGGCCGACTTGCGGTAGGCCTTCTTTATCGCAGACCCATCAGCGGCCTTGTCAATACCCAGCACTTCATAGTAATCACGTTTTGCCATACAAACCTCTATAGAAATGACGGGCGGGAACCAGCCCCGCCCGACTTATTACGTTATTAGTCGTCCACCACTTCAAAGTCGGCATCTACGGGAGCGTCGCCCTGCGGCTGTCCTTCATCAGGCGTTTCCTGTCCAGGCTGCGGGCCTTGCTGTGGGCCTGCTTCCGGTCCGCCGGCGGCAGCTTGCTCTTCCTGCATCTTTTGATAGATGATCTCTCCGATTTTCTGCGCCTTTTTGGCCAGCGCTTCTTTGGCGGAGTCATACTCTTCTTTCGTCGAACCCTTTTCGAGGCTCTCGCGGGCTTCCTTGATGCCCTCTTCGATCTGCTTCACATCCTCTTCCGACAGCTTCTCCTTGTATTCCTCGAGGCTCTTTTCGGTTGAGAAGATGAGCGTGTCGAGCTCGTTGCGCGCCGCGATGGTCTCCTTGCGTTTGGCGTCTTCCTCGGCGTGCGCCTCGGCGTCCTTTACCATGCGGTCAATCTCTTCCTGGTTGAGCGATCCGGTGCGCTCGATGCGGATGGACTGCTCTTTGCCGGTCGATTTGTCTTTGGCGGCCACGTGCAGAATGCCGTTGGCGTCGATGTCGAAGGTGACTTCGATCTGCGGGGTGCCACGTGGCGCAGGCGGAATGCCCACCAGGTCGAAGCGTCCCAGAGTGCGGTTGTCGCCCGCCATCGAGCGTTCGCCCTGTAGCACATGGATGCTGACGGCCGTCTGATTGTCGGCGGCGGTGCTGAATATCTGGCTCTTCTTGGTGGGGATGGTCGTGTTACGCTCGATTTGCGAAGTCATCACGCCGCCCAGTGTCTCGATGCCCAGACTCAGCGGGGTTACGTCCAGCAGCAGGATGTCGTTCAGGTTCTCGTCACCGGCCAGGATGCCGCCCTGGATGGCGGCGCCAATGGCGACCACCTCGTCGGGGTTGACGTTTTTGGCCGGTTTCTTGCCGAAGAACTTCTCGACCGCTTCCTGAACGGCGGGAACGCGGGTGCTGCCACCGACGAGAAGAATCTCGTCAATGTCACCCACCTGAAGCTTCGAGTCCTTTAGCGCCTGCTTGCACGGCTCTATCGAGCGCTCGACCAGGTCGGACGTCATGCGATTGAACGCGGCGCGGGTGAGGTCGAGGTTGAGGTGCTTGGGACCGGAGGCGTCTGCCGTGACGAACGGCAGGTTGATGTTGGTTGTCTCAGTGCCCGAAAGCTCGATCTTGGCCTTTTCGGCGGCTTCTTTGAGTCGCTGCACGGCCATCGCGTCGTTCGAGAGATCGACGCCCTCGGCCTTCTTGAACTCGCTCAATATCCAGTCGATGATGCGCTGGTCGAAGTCGTCGCCGCCCAGATGGGTGTCGCCGTTGGTAGAAAGCACTTCGACCACGCCCTCGGCGATGTCGAGGATCGAGATGTCGAATGTGCCGCCGCCGAGGTCATAGACGGCCACCTTCTCTTCCTTCTTCTTTTCGAGGCCGTAGGCCAGCGCCGCGGCGGTGGGCTCGTTGATGATACGCTTCACCTCGAGTCCGGCAATGCGGCCGGCGTCTTTGGTGGCCTGGCGCTGGGCGTCGTTGAAGTAGGCCGGCACGGTGATGACGGCTTCTGTGACTTTCATGCCCAGATAGGCCTCGGCAGTCTCCTTCATCTTGATCAATACCGCCGCCGAGATTTCCTGCGGGGTGAAGGCCTTCTTCTGTTGGTCGATGCGAACCGTCACTTCGCCGCTGCCGCCGCCCTGAATCTTGTAGGGCACGGTCTTGATCTCACTGCCCACCTCATTGAGCTGACGGCCCATGAAGCGCTTGATCGAGTAGATCGTGTTGTGCGGGTTGGTGATGGCCTGACGCTTGGCGAGCTGGCCAACCAGACGCTGCTCGTCTTTGGCGAATCCCACCACAGACGGCGTGGTGCGGGTTCCCTCGGGGTTGGCGATAACCTGTGGCTTGCCGCCTTCCATAACGGCAACGCAGGAATTGGTTGTTCCCAGGTCGATTCCGATGATTTTACTCATGATATATCCTCCTTAGTTATTCTCTGTTTCGTTGTCGTCGAGTGGCCCGCGTGAGACGACCACTTTGGCCGGGCGAATCACTTTGTCGTGCATGATGTAGCCGTTCTGGATGACGGCGAGAACGGTGTCGCGTGGCTGGTCGGCAGGCGCCTGGCTCACAGCGTCGTGCACCATAGGGTCAAACTTGGCGTCACCTGCCTCGATGCGCTTCACGCCTTCTTTGGCCAGCACGTCGGCCAGTTGCTTGTGAATCAGCTCGACGCCTGCGAGGAAGCTGTCGAACTGGTGCTCCTGAATGCCGGTCTCGATGGCGCGCTCGAAGTTGTCGAGCACGTCGCATATCTCGATCACGAGCCGCTCGGTGGCGTTTTTTATCCAGCGGCTTTTTTCGCTATCGGTGCGGCGGCGGTAGTTCTCGAACTCTGCAGTTGTGCGCAGCCACTTGTCGCGCATCGTTTGCAGGTTGCGTTCGAGCGCGGCCTCTTTCGTTTCTTCGGTTCCCTCGCCGCCGTCGTCGTTTATTGCCGCGAACGCCTGTTCGACTTCAGCCTGGCTGAGGCTTTTCTTGTTATCTTTGTCGCGCTTTTTCATAGCGTGGCACCATCATTCCTTTGCGTGTCGTTTTCGTGATTGTCTCGGCGATGTCGCGTACAATCGGGATGTTTTTGGCGTAGTTCATGCGCACCGGCGCCAGAATGCCCAGATAGCCGGGCACTTCGAATATCTCGTAGCGGGCGTACACCAGCACAAGCCCGGCCCATTCGGGACGGCCCAGGTCTTCGCCGAGAAAGACAGTGTATGGGGCGCCATGTTCATGCTTCTGCATGAGATTGACGAGGAACTCGTGGCGCTGGATGAAGTCGAGAAACAGCAGGATGTTACGCCTCTCGTCAAATTCGGGCTGCTCGAAGAATTCGATGCTGCTGTCGAAGTGGATGAAGTAGCTCGAAATCTCGCGCAGGGCGTGGTGAAGCTGCCGCAGGAAATCCGCCAGCAGCTTGTTCTGGTCGCCGCTCTGTTGGGCGAGGCGATGCAGATAGCTGTACATGATGTCGTGGATGCGCTGGCCGGCGAGTTCGTCGTTGGCATAGCGCACCAGTACGCGCAATTGTTGCTCGGTGAGGTCGCTCTCGGTGTTGAGGATAACCGTCTTGTCGAGGCCGGAATCGAGGCTGACGACGAACAGCAATTTGCGCGGGCCAATGCGAAACACGTCGAGCTTGCTGAGAATGCCGTTGCTCATCTCTGGTTCCGCCACAAAACTGAGCTGGTCGGTCTCTTTGGCCAGGAGCTGCTTGATGTAGTGCAGCGCCAGCGGGGTGTCGCGGTAGTTCTCGATCAAGAAGTCGCGGACGTAGCCGCTGCGCGGATAGTGCACAGTGTGCAGTTCTTCGCGCAAGCCGTCGAGATAGGCGCGGAAACCCGCTATGGTGGGTACGCGGCCGGCAGAGGTGTGCGGCTGGTAGATGAGATTGCGCTCTTCGAGCTTATGCAGGTCGATGCGCACAGTGGCCGGGCTCACCTCGGGCACGTATTTCTCGCAGATGACCCGTGAGCAAACGGTCTGGCTGGTGGCGATATATTCCTCGACGAGGTGTCTGAGCACCTTAATCTGTCTTAGCTGGTTTTTCTTTAGTTTTTGTTGCATAATCCACCGCTTTTATTTTAGCAGACAACTCAAGCGACTGCTAATTTATAGACAATGTAATCGAAAGCGGCAAAATTGTCAAACAAAAAGTGAGAGCGCTAAGAAATTTCCGCCAACGCCGCGCATCACCGCCCGAAAATCCTTGACGGGCTTGGCTCACCCACGCATAGTCTGCTGTAGAGATAATGGCGAAACACGTTGTTGGGAGGAATCCAGAAATGATGGCGAGCCAAAGTTTCCTGCGCTGCATCGAACTGACCGCGTCCTCGGTGCGCCTGCTCGACCAGACACAACTGCCTTCACGCGAGGTGTGGCTGGAGATTACCGACTGGCGCGATATGATCGAAGCCATCTGCTTTCTGCGCATACGCGGCGCCCCCGCGCTGGGCGTGGCTGCCGCGGCCTACGCCTGGCTGGCGTCACTCCGGTTGACCCCCGAGGATGACTTCAAGTCCGCAATAAGCAGCGCTCTTGATATTATCGCAGCCAGCAGGCCAACGGCGGTGAACCTGCACCATGTAGTGGCGGGTTGCCGCATCATCGTCAACAGCGTTTCCTCGATAGAAAAGGCCGTCGCTGCATTACGCCGCTACACTATCGAGCTTTCCAACTACGAGATCGACGCCTGCCGCCGCATGGGCGAGCACGGACTGGCTCACATCGGCGCGGGCAGCCACCGCATCCTCACCATCTGCAACACCGGCTCGCTGGCAACGGTGGGCATCGGCACGGCGCTGGGCGTGGTGCGAACCCTGGCGGCGCACGGCGCGGTGAAGGTATTCGCCTGCGAGACCAGGCCGCTGTTGCAGGGCGCCCGGCTGACCATGTGGGAGCTGATGCGCGACGGCATTAACTGCGCCCTCATTACCGACGGCATGGCCGCCAGCGTGATGCGCTCCGAAGGCATCGACCTGGTGCTGGCGGGCGCGGATCGCATCGCCTGTAATGGCGATACCGCCAACAAGATTGGTACGCTGGGGCTGGCCATTCTCGCTCGGCATTACGGCATCCCGTTCTACATCGTGGCGCCGCGCTCGAGCATCGACACGGCTCTGGCCACGGGTGAGGGCATCGTCATCGAGCAGCGGGACGGCGACGAGGTTCGCGGCTTTGGCGGCTGCGCCGGCGCACCTTGCGGCTGCGAGGTTCGCAACCCCGCCTTCGATGTCACCCCGGCCGCGCTCATCAGCGCCATCATCACCGACGAGGGGGCATTCGTTGCGCCATATAATCTGTAGTAGCCTGTTGGCGGTGCTACTGCTTTCGCTTTCCCTACTGGGCGCTGTCGAGGGCGTGCCGCCGCCGTTCGATTATCTGCAACTGGTGCAGGACGAGCATACCATTTTGCTGCTCGACAGCGGCTTCGCCCCGCAGGTTTCGCCCCTGCGCGTGACCCTCTTGCAAACATGGGATAATTGCGCTCAGCTTACACGACTGGAGATTGCCGACTCGCTGGCGACCGGCATAGTTGATCTGAGCTACAACCAGCGCTTGCGCCAGGCCGGGCTGCGTCTCGACCTGTCTGCGGCAACTCTGCGCATCGCCTCCCGTGACTGGCCACAGCGCCCGAGCATGGACGGCATCGATGGCGGTGTCGGGGTGAACTGGCGGGGCAGTCGCTGGCAGGTGAAGGCAAACGCCGACCACTGGGCGGCCTTCGAGCACACGCATGGCCGCTTGTGGCTGGCGCGGCTGTTCCCGCGCTTCGAGTTGTCCGCCGATGCCGAGGCTGTCCAGGGGCAGAATGACCGCTGGCTGGCAGGAGCAGAAGTAACCGTGCCACTTGGGCCACTGCTGCTGTCTGCCGGAGCACAGCACGACGACGCAGGCGACACATGGTCGCTGGCGCGGGCGCAATGGACGCCGGGGCCGAACCTGCTGCTGCGGCTCCACTGGCAGGCAGGCCTCGATGTCCCACCGCTCGATTCGCTGTTCACTCCGGCGAAACTGGCCTGGGAGACGCTGCTGCCTTCCGCTGCCGCCCTTGACAGCCGCACAGTGCGGCTGGCGCAAGCACGGCTGGATTGGGCTGCCGGAGACTGGCGCGGCGCGGCCTCGTGGGAAGCGGTCAAGGCAGACTCGCTGCGCAGTTGGGGCTGGAGCGGGGAAGAACTCACCTGGTTACTAACGGATGACGACAGTTGGCGTCAACAGCTTGGTGGTGGCTTGCACTGGTGCGGCGCAAGCGTGGCTGCCGGATATCACCCTGGTTCGCTCGAAGAGTTCGAAGCGCGCTGGGACTGGCGGGCGGCGGTGCGCGGACGGGTGTTGCCCTACACGTTCATGTGCCTGCGCGCAGACGGCGTGGCCAACCAACTGCTACAGGGCGAGCGAAGAACCTACTGGACAAGCGGACTCGACATCGAATACTCAGGGCCGTTTCGGATAACCGTTGGCGCGGGCGCCGACTACACCTGGCGCGAGCCATTGACGGGCGAAAGTGATCGTCGGCTGCGCATCCGGTGTTATTTTTCATACAGGCAGGGAGAGTATGCACATAGCGATTGAAAAGGTAGAGCAATATGAAGCCGGCGCCGTCCGCGCTTTTCTCGAACGCACGTTGCGCCCGGCGATGGAAGCGCGGCCAGAGGCGCGGCGCGTTCTGGTAAAGCCCAACCTGCTGGGGGCGTTCAAGCCCGAACGTGCTGTCACCACGCATCCTGTGGTGGTGGAGCAGACAGTGCGCCTGCTGCTGGATATGGGGCGCGAGGTGGTGGTGGGCGACAGCCCGGGCGGTACCGTGCCCGTCAGCCAGGTGTATGCCGAAACCGGCATCGAGGCGGTAGCCAGGGAGTGCGGCGTTCCCCTGCTGGACTTTAAGCAGGAGGGCATCCGCGAGGTCAAGGTGGACGGCGTCGATCTGTGGGTGACGCAGGCGTTGCACGACTGCGACGCGGTGGTCAACCTGTGCAAGTATAAGACCCATACCCTGATGCTCTATACCGGCGCGGTCAAGAATCTCTACGGCTTGGTGCCAGGGATGAAGAAATCGCTCTATCACCGTGATTACCAGCGTCCCGAGGACTTCATGAAGGTGTTGCTGGCGCTGTACGGACTGGTGCGCCCCAAGCTTGTCTATAGTGTGTTGGACGGCATTGTGGGCATGGAGGGGGAAGGCCCTTCGGGGGGCAAGGCGCGGCGTTTCGGGGTGTTGATGGGTTCGGAGAGCGCCAGCGCCCTCGACCTTATCGCCGCCAGGATGTTGGGCTTCGAGATGCGGCACCTGGGCTACATTACCCAGGCGCTGCACGACGACGGCGTTCTGCCTTCGCGGGTCACGGTTGACGAGGGCTGGGAGGGATTTCGCTTCGACTCGGTGGACACCCTGAGTGTGCGCATGCGCCACATGCTGGCGGGCAATACGCCTCGCTTCGTGCGTAACGCCTTCACAAAACTGTTTGACTTCTACCCTGAGTTTGCCGAAAACTGCAAAAAGTGCGGGATATGTGTTGAGAGTTGCCCCGTCGATGCGTTGAGCCTGGGCGCGGGTGACGACCGTCCCCAGTTGAATCTGAACGCCTGCATCCGCTGCATGTGCTGTCACGAGATGTGCCCGCACAACGCTGTGGATGTGCGCAAGAGCTGGCTGGCGCAACGAATTCTGCGTTGAGCGAGATTTGGCTCATCGCAAAATGCGATGCGATGAGCAAGGAGCGAATATGATTGATGTACGCTGGTTCGGCCACTCGATGTGGCGCATTAGCCATCAGGGTGTTACCATCGTCACAGACCCGTTCACCGACATTGGCTATCCCATGCCGACAGGGCTTGCCGCCGACATCGTGCTGGTGAGCCATGACCACTATGACCACCACAACACCGCCCTGGTGCATGGCGACCCCACAGTGGTGCGCGAAGCCGGACAGTACGAGTTTTGCGGCGTGGCCATCGACATGGCGCCATGCTGGCACGACGAAGAGCAGGGCGCCCAGCGCGGTCCCAATCTTCTCATGCGCTTCGATGTGGGTGGCAGGCGCTTTGTGCATTGCGGCGATCTGGGCCACATGCCCGATGATGAAACGCTGGCGCGCCTGGGCGAGGTGGACGTGCTCATGGTACCCGTAGGCGGGTTCTACACCATTGACGCAGGCACGGCAGGCAAGCTGGTCGAGAAGCTGAAGCCAAAAATCGTTTTCCCCATGCACTACAAAACAGCCGTCCTCGATTTCCCCATCGACACCGTAGAGCCGTTTGCCCGACATGCCAGCAACGTGCGCGTGGTGGAAAACAACCACGTCATTCTTGCGCCGGCGGACTTCGAGCAGACCCAGACCATCCTGTTGGGGTTCAAATAGCCATGCCTACACAGCAAGACAGTTCAAACCGGCAGCGCAGACCCTGGTGGCGGCGATACCTTTTGTGGAAGCTGTTGCTGGTCGCTTGTATCGTCTATATCGCCTTTTTTTCACAGGGCAGCTTCTTGCGCTTCTGGCAGGCGGAACGTGAGGTTCAGCCACAACGGCAGGAGCTGGAAACCCTTCGAGGACAGAATGATTCACTCGGCGCGCTGAACAAGAGCTTGCGGAGTGAAGACGAGTTTGAAATCGAGAAACAGGCCCGCAATTGGGGGATGATTAGCGAGGGCGACACAATCTATCATTTCCGCAACGAGCAAGAAGGTGAATAAAAAAACAAAAAAGTGGTTGACACCTTACTTCGCAATGAAGCAAAATATCTAAACGAGAATAACGTGAAAAATAGTGTAAATATTCAGAAAAAATTGAACGTTAACCAAATCCGCTTAGGGAGGAGTACTTATGAACAAGAGAATGCTGGTAACGCTGATTCTCAGCGTATTTGTACTGGGTTCGCTTTTCGCAAACATGCCCAACAAGCCCGATTATGCAATCGAGCCGGACGGCAGCAGCGATTTCAATATCGATCCAAACCAGAGTGTGCCCAACACAAATGGCACACGCGAACAGTGGGACCTCCAGTTCGACTATGACGTCGATGCCGGTACGGGCACCACAGGCAACTCCGGTTCCGAAACAGACGGTACGTATCTTTATACGACCGTTTGGAACAGCGACGGCATCGCCAAATGGGATCTCGATGGCACCTTCATCGAACTTTTCACCATCCCCGGGGTCTCGGCTCTCCGTGACCTCGCCTACGACGGCACCTACTTCTATGGCGGCAACGCCAGCAACCACATCTGGGAAATGGATTTCGACGCCCAGACACTGATCTCCACGATCCAAGCACCCGGCCCCGTCCGCTCCATCTGTTACGACGAATCTGCTGATGCTTTCTGGGTTAACAACTGGAGCACTGCGTTGCTGCTGGTTGACCGCTCAGGTTCCCAGATCGATCAGATAGAAACAGTCCCCAGTATGTACGGTTCAGCCTATGACCCGTACAGTAACGGCGGCCCTTACCTGTGGTTCTTCACGGGTACAGCGACCGGCGGCGGCTGCATGTTCGAGCAGTATGACATGGAAGGCACCGCTACCGGCGTCACCTTCGACCCGCAGGGAGACATCGGCGGCGCTATCTCTGGTGGCCTCTGGATTTATGGCGACCTGTACCCCGGCGTCGCCACCATCGGTGGCTGTGCTCAGGGAGATGACACCGACCGCCTCTTTGGCTTCGAGCTGTGTAACACCGCTCCCCCCGAAGCTCCCGGCGCACCCACCGACTTCACAGTGACTCCTGATGCAGGTGGCGCTCTCTCCGCCGACCTCGCATGGACGAACCCCTCGCTCAACGCCAGCGGCGCTGCGCTGACCGAGCTTACCGAGATGCGCGTCTATCGCGACGGCGTTCTCGTTCATACCATCACCACCCCCACCATCGGTGGACCCGAAGCCTGGACCGACACCACTGTTCCAGTCGCTGGCGAGTATGACTACTCGGTAGTCGGCTTTAACACTGAAGGCGAAGGGCTTCCCGTCACCGCCTCTGAGTGGGTGGGCGAAGACGTACCGTCCGCCGTAACCGGCCTCACGCTGGCCAGTGACGACGGCAACGGCCTGCTCACCTGGGTCAATCCGACCACAGGTTTACACGGTGGCGTGTTCAACGAGCCCATCCTGGGCTACACCCTCGTTCGCTCCGACGGCGCACCGTTCGACCTTGTCGGCATTATGACAACCTACACAGACGACACGATTCCGACTGACGACAACTATAGCTATACACTCACTCCATTCAATGTAGTCGGCGAAGGCGGCGCAGCCACGTCGAACGAGATGTGGATTGGCAGTTCGGTGGGCGTTACCATCGGTACCGCCACAACTTCCGCCAACAACTTGCCGCTCGATTACTACTGGAAGAACAGCCTCTCCGAGACCATCTACATGGCCTCCGAGCTTGCTGCCGGCGGTATCACTGGCGGCGGGCTGACCCACATCGTATATTACTACAACTTCGTCGATGCCCTTCCCAACATGCCAGTGAACATCTGGGTTGGTGAAACCGACCTGGCCGTAGTGCCCGACGCCTGGATTCCTGCCGGCGAGCTGACACAGGTTTACAGCGGCACAATGGATTGGGATGTTGGCCAGAACGAAGCAGTCTTCTTGCTGGAGGTGCCCTACATTTACAACGGCGGCAACCTGGTCATCATGGCCAACCGCCCCATGGACACCCAGTACTACAGTTCCCAGAACCATTACTACTACACCGACACCCCCGAATTCCCGGGACGTTCGGTTGAACGTCACTCCGACAGTACGACCTTCGATCCCTACGCGCCGCCAACCGGCCCCGCAATACTCGACCGCGTACCGAACACCACCCTGCTGTTCAACCTCGACGGCCTGGGTTCGCTCGAGGGCTATGTGTATGACTCGGTCGGCGATCCGATTGCAGAAGCCATCGTCAGCCTTGATGACCCACCCGTGAGCCGTCTCACGAATGCCCTGGGCTTCTACAGTTACCCTGGCGTGTTCGCAGGCACATACGACATGACCGCCGAGAAGTTCGGCTATGGCAGCACCACAGTCAACGACGTCGAAATCATTGCCGACCAGACCACTGTGCAGGACTTCGTTCTGCCAGATCTGATCGAGGTTGTGGTTTCCGGTTACGTCGAGGGTTCAGAGCTTCCAGGCGTTGGCCTCGCAGGCGCGTTTGTGGAGCTTGATGGTTACGACCACTTCGAAACTACGACACTCGCGGACGGCACATTCTCCATTCCGGAAGTGTACTCCAACCATACATACGAGGTCACCATCTCGAAAGAGAGCTACACCACCTACACCGGCACAGCCGTAGTCGGCGGCGTGGACCTCGATCTTGGCACACTCATTATATGGGAGATGATGCTGCCGATCAATGGTCTTACCGGCGAGGTCATCGGCAACGATGTGTTCCTTGCCTGGAACACGCCCGTTGACGAAGTGTTCTTCGATTTTGAAGCCGATGACGGCGGATTCATCGCCGATCCAATCACAGCGGCCTGGGCCTGGGGTGAGGACACCACGCTGGGCTCTCACTCGCCCACCAATGTCTGGGTCACCGCCATCAATTCAAACTACGTCAACAATGCAGACTGGAAGCTTGATACCCCCGAACTGCCAGTACCCGATGGCGCGCAGTTGACCTTCTGGCACAACTACCACGCCGAGGGCTGGTGTGATGGCGGCAACGTCAAAATCTCGACCGACGGTGGCGCTTCCTGGGCCCTCATTACGCCGACCGTCGCCTACCCCGGTTCCGCTATCGGTCTCGGAGGCGAACCCTGCTACAACAGTTCAAACCCCAGCGGTTGGGTGCAGGCAGCCTTCGATCTGACCGCCTACTACAACACCGACGTCATGTTCCGTTTCCACTTCGGAACCGACAGCAGTGTGACCGGATACTCCGGTTGGGCCATTGACGACATGCGCATCGGCGTTCCCGAGAATCGTATATTCCTCGGCTACCATGTGTTCAGAAACACCGTGCAGATCGCCGAGCTTTCAACTACTACGTTGAGCTACAACGACATGGACCTCGTTCCCGACACATACACCTATGATGTCACTGGCTGGTACACCTCTGGTGATTCAGATCCGCAGACCGTGACCCTGGCGGTGTATCCGATCGAGATTACCGGTTACGTCGAGTGTTCCGAATTCCCCGGCGTGGGCGCCGACAGCGCTCTCGTTGTGGTGGAGAACGACGACTTCTACTATGAAGCCACCACCGTGGACGGTAACTTCACCATCACCGACATTCTCGGTGACGGCATCAACGGCATCGAATACGATGTCTCGATCTCGCTCGAAGGCTATGCCGGCTATGATACGTTGATTACCGTGTACGACACCAACATCGACCTCGGTACCGTCATCATTTGGGAGATGATGCTGCCCATCAACGGCCTTGCCGCTGAAGTCATCGGCGACGATGTGTTCCTCACCTGGAACGAGCCAGTGAACGCCATGTTCTTCGATTTCGAAGACAACGATGGCGCCTTCATCGCCGACCCGGCCACCGGTGGCTGGTCCTGGGGCGAGGACACCGGGATGGGCTCATACTCACCCGTCAATGTCTGGGTCACAGCCATCAATTCCAACTACATCAACAGCGCCAACTGGAAACTCGATACCCCCGAATTGCCAGTACCCGATGGCGCGCAGTTGACCTTCTGGCACCAATACGACACTGAGAGCTACTGGGACGGCGGCAACGTCAAAGTCTCGATCGACGGCGGCGCCACCTGGGCAATCATCACGCCGAACGGCGGCTACCCCGAAGACGCGCACTCGACCGGCAACGCCGGTATCCCCGGCGAACCCGGCTATAGCGACGGCCCCAGCGGCTGGGTGCAGGCGGTCTTCGAGCTGACCGACTACTACAACACCGAAGCCATATTCCGCTTCCACTTCGGCACCGACAGCAGTGTGGACGGCTACCCCGGCTGGGCCATCGACGACGTGCGCGTCGGCGCGCCCGAAGAGCGTGTGTTCCTCGGTTACAACATCTACCGTAACACCACGTTCCTCGCCAGCGTTCCTACCGACCAATTGAACTACGACGACATGGACCTTGATGACGGCACTTACACCTACGATGTCATGGCCAACTACACATCTGGCGAGTCAGATCCTCAGAGCATAACCGTGGCTGTGTACCCGAACGATGTCACTGGTTTCGTGGAAACGAGCGACAACCCAGGCGTTGGCGTGGATGGCGCGCTCGTGGTAATCGAGAACGACGAGTTCTACTACGAGGCCACCACCGTGGCCGGCCTGTTCACCATCACCGATATTCTTGGTGACGGCGTCAACGGCGTCATCTACGATGTCACAATCTCACTCGAAAGCTATCAGAGCTACGAGACAGAAATCACAGTGCTCGACGCCGACATCGACATGGGCACCATAGTCCTGCTTGAGTTCATCAATCCCCCCGGCCCCGTGATTGCAATCGAGAACGCACCCCAGACAGAGGTTGATCTTATTTGGGGTATGCCTGGTTCCGGCGTGATGACCGAGTTCCTCTGGGACGACGGCGCACAGCTCGGCCAGCTTGGTTACTCGGGTGGTTCGGGTACTGCCATCATGGGTTCGCTGCACAACAACGACGCCCAGATCCACCAGATTAGCTGGCTCCTGACCGACGAGGGCGGACCGCACACCACAGTCTGCATCTATGTGTTCATGCTTGGCGCCGACGGCCTGCCGGACAACGATCAGTTGCTGTTCACGGTCGCTGATGTACCTAACACAGACATGGAGTGGAACTACTACGACTTCGCCGATCCGATCGACACCCCTGAAGGCTTCTACGTAGCCCTCAACGCCCCAGGCCTTTTCCTGGCTCTGGGTACCGACGACGGCGTTGGCGATCCCTTCGTGTTCCAGCCCTGGACCCAGGTAGTGACATCCGACTACACTGGCGCTCCCGACTGGCACTCCATCGAAGAGTATGGCTTCCCGTTCAACTTCATGCTTCGTAAGCACGGCTACGATTACGGCAGCCTCGATAACTGTATCGGACATACATATGTGCCCAAGACGCGTCCTCAGACCGTCGGTATCGCCTACAGCGAAAACCGTCGCAGAGACGTTGGCGGGCCGCAGTGGCCGGTTCATTTCGAGAACGCAACAATCGACCGCAACCGCTCGCTGGAGAATTTCAGGGTATATCGTCTGCTCGAGGCAAACCAGGGTAGCCCGGACTTATGGGTGACACTGGAAGATAGCGTCGCGGCTACAGATACCACATACACCGACACAGACTGGTCCACTCAGCCCAGTGGTGTATATATGTGGGCTGTAATCGCCGAATATACCGGTGACATTCTGTCGCCACCCAGCTTCTCGAACACTATCGAGACACCTGACATGTATGGCGAGGTCGATGTAACCGTTACATGCAATGATGGCGGCACGCCAAACGGCGCTACGCTCATCTTCGAGCATTTCGACGGTGAGCCAGAACACATCTACGAATTCACCGTACCGGCCAACGGCGTTGTGCCTACGTTCTTGGCCTGGGTTGGCGACTACACCGTCACCTGCGATCTGTCCGGCTACGATTCCTACGAGTCGGTTGGCGTACTGGTCATAAGCGATGGTATCGACTACGACATCGAGCTTGAAGAAGTAACCCCGCCGGTCGTCGGCCTTGACTGGTCGGTAGAAGACCCGAACGTCCACCTCACATGGATGGATC
>JAIOQZ010000059.1 GCA_021108395.1 Candidatus Cloacimonadota bacterium | reverse complement strand
ATCATGTCAAACTCGTCGTTGTCTTCGTGCATGACCTTATTCATCCGCTTGAGATAGTCTGCCAGAGAGAACGTATTGCCCACGCTCGTCAGTTCGGCATCGACTGCCTGCTGCATGCGGTCGATCAATTCCAGCGCCTCAGGCGACTTCATCGCACCTGCTTCCTCGGCTTCCAGGATAACGTTCAGCGTACTCGTTCCGCCAAAATGCTCATTGATGAATTTATCGGTGAGCACAATGTCGCTGTCTCGCTCAAATTTATCGAGAAAGCTCGAGTTTATCCACACCTTTGTAACGCCATATACTGAAACGGCGACAATGGCGATGGTGAGAAACAGGGTTATGGTTTTGTATTTTATCACGCCATTGGCAAACCTGTAGGCAAACGGTTCGGAGGCCGCGGTTTTCCTGTTCTGGGGCGCTGGTTTCCTTTTTGTGAACCCGAATACGAGGATTGCAGCCGGAATGAGCAGCAGGGAGAACAGCATCGCAGCCATCACGCCAAACGCGGTGAAAACGCCGAAGTACTTGATGGGAAACACCTCGGACGTGAGCAGCGAGATGAACCCGACCGACGTTGTAACCGAGGTCATTACCACTGGTTTCCACATTCCCTTCATCATGTCGGCCACGGCTTCCTTTCTGGTCGCGTTTGGGTTTGCCCGCAAGAACAGGTCGAGGTGGCTGTACAGGTGTATTCCATCAGCGACGCCGATAGCTATCAGCATCACGGGAATCATGGTCGATACCGCGTATATGGGTATGTCGAGGGCGGCCATGAGGCCAAACGCCCAGACAACGCTGAACAGAACCACCAACAGCGTGAAGATTGTGTTCCGTATGCTTCTCATTACAAAGAACAATATGAGCACAATCACCAGAACAACGATGGGCACCATCTTTTTCATGTCACGAGGGCCCAGGTATGCCATTGTTCCCTCGACAATCGGGCTGCCGGCCACGTACAGCCTCTCCGGCCCTTCAAACGACTTTACCAGCTCCAAAACCTGATGGTAAAATTCCTGGCTGAACACATCGTCCTCGAGTTCGGCGATGATGACCGTAACTGTCTCGCTCTCCGAAACCAGCCTGCCATAAACCATCTCGTTGTTTCGCACGTTTTCCGCCAGTTCCCGCAAACCCTCACTGGTCGTTGGAACCTGCTTGTAGAACGCCTTAACGTCCATGCCGTATTCAGTTCCGATTATGTTGTCGGCTGTATAGAGCGAGGTTACATCGTTGCGGTCAATCTCATCGAGTTTGCCAAGTTGGCGGGTCAGATCCTTGATTTTCTGTAGAGTTTCTGTCTGAAAAATCCCCTCAGGGTTCTCGATTGCGATAATAATGCCGTCTTTAATGTTGAAAATATCTTCTGCCTCGTCACTATATATGAATGCCGGGTGTTCCTGTGGCATATACTTATCCAGATCGGTTTCCATTCTGCTGTTCTTCTTCATCACTACGGAAAACAGCGTTGTTATTATCAGCAAAATCAGCAGCGCTGTCTTTGGAAATTTCAGCATACCATTCATAGATTTCCCCACGATTACTCCTCGGTTAGTTAACGCTAACTTTGTTCGCGCCTTTTATTGCCGCAATTTCAGCGCTGCGATTATGTCTTTGCAAAGCTGGCGGCCTTCGTTTTCCAGATTGAACGCCATGCCGGAAACGCTCCACTGGGAAACAATGAAGCGAATTGAGCCGATCATCATTCGCGATATATTGCAAGAACTTATGTCAGTTCGGAATTCCCCTTTGCGTTGAGCCTGAATGATGACATCTTCCAGCGCTTGCCTCGAGTTGATCATCATCTTGTTCAGCGAATTCATCAGGATTTCCTCGTTTTGAAAATTCGATTCCGAAAAGATTACGCGGGCGAAACTGCTGTTGGCAGTGAATATCCTGAAATGCTCCAACACAAACTCTTCGAGGTTTTCTGTCGGCTTTGCATGCGATTTCAGTTTTGCCAACGCAGGTTGCATCAGAATCTTGAAATACTCGAGCACTCCCTGCATGATTTCCAACTTGGAGTCAAAGTGCCTGTACAGCGCGGCTTCCGATATGCCGATGGCCTGTGCCAGATTCTTCGTTGTGAGGTTCTGAATGCCCTGCTTTGCAATAATGCCGATGGCGGTAGTGACAATCTGTCGCTGTCTTTCGCTGAAGTTTTTCATACAAAGCTCCTCAAGTAAGTGAACACTCGCTAACATAATAATTGAATGGCATTCTGATGTCAAACAGTTTTTCGAGAAGATACTGAAGAACTTGTCTCCGGTTCATCCGGCGCTTGTCGTGAATGCCATCGAAACGAAAGCCGACCGGTCTGATATGCCGCGTTATTCCTCTCGATGAAGCTACTGGCGGTATAGCGAATTCAACCTTGCCGGACACGCCTTCTCACTGATGAACGCATTTTTTTGTTGCATAAAAATATACAGCGTTGAAATTGACGCTTCTGCCTGAAGATACTGAATAAAAAAATAGAGATGTAGGAGGACGTAATGCTTCAAAGCATGCGCAAGTATCAGAAATACATCATTTTCGTCACAGCGATTCTGTTCATTCTCAGTATGGCTGTTGGCGGCATCCTGGGTGCGTTCAATCCGGCGCCGAAAGCCGGCAAGGTTGGCAGCCAGTCCATCAAGCTTGAGGAATTCAACGACGCGCTGCAAATGCGCATCCGCCAGTATGCCGAAGAGAACCGTTACCAGGAGATTCAGCCCGCCATGCTGGCCGAGATGAACGACGAGGTGTGGGGCCAGATGGTCGATCAG
Source organism: Candidatus Cloacimonadota bacterium (assembly GCA_021108395.1). Classification (GTDB taxonomy): domain Bacteria; phylum Cloacimonadota; class Cloacimonadia; order Cloacimonadales; family JAIOQZ01; genus JAIOQZ01. The sequence continues at coordinate 82,689 of JAIOQZ010000059.1, read as the reverse complement.
ATCATATATGAGAAAGAGATAAAGCGCCGCCGCATCGTCGCCACGGACGCCGACATCATCGAAAAGCTCAAGAACGAACCCGATCCCGCCATCCAGGAATTTGAATTCTTCATGACCGATGGCCGCTTCGACTACCAGAAATACCTCGATATGCTCACCACCGGCGAGATGCCCGTGATTACACTCAACAACGGCCAGCAGCTCGACCTTGCGCTGTGGCTCGAAGATCGCGCCCGCGCTAACATCCCATATACGAAGCTCTACGAAGAGGTGCTCGCCGAGCAGACAATCACCGACGACGAGCTTCGGCAGTATTACAAAGAGCAGAACGAATCAGCCGCGGCCCGCGTCATTTTCTTAGACGCGAACAAGATGGAAGTCGAGGTTCCCGAAGAAGCCATCGCAACATACTACGAAGAACACCTTGATGAATACCTGAAGCCGCCTGCACGTATGCTGAAGTATGTGAAGTTCGAGCTCAAGCCCAGCGAAGCGGACATCGAAGCAGCGAGAACGCAGGCTCAGGAGCTTTACGACCGCATCCGCGCCGGTGAAGACTTTGGTCAGCTCGCCCGTGAATTCTCCGCCGACCCCGGCTCTGCCCAGAATGGCGGCGAGATGGACTTCTTTGGCAGAAACCGCATGGTCAAGCCGTTCGAGGAAATGGCCTTTTCGCTACGCAAAGGTCAGCTCAGCCGTCCTGTAGAAACACAATATGGCTGGCATATCATCGAGAAGCTGGACGAGCGCACTCAGGACGGCAACAGAGAGATGAAGGTGCGCCATATTCTCATCAGCACAGAAAGCTCAACTGAAACCCGCTATCAACTTGGCAAACTGGCCGACGATCTATACGACCTCGCTGAGGAAAAGGGTATCGACGCGGCGGCTGAAGAGATGGGCATGAAGGCCATCGAAACCACCGAAATAGCCGGCAACGCCCAGTATGTTCCCGGCGTTGGCCAGTCAGAGGATTTAATCAATTTCGCCTGGTCAGCCGAGATTGGCGAACTGAACTACCCCTGGGACGATGAGCAGGGCAATATTTTCGTCGTAGCGCTTTCACAGGTTATTGGCGAGCATCACGACCCGCTCGATAAGGTTCGCAGTCGCATCGATGGCACGCTTCAGCGTGAGATGAAAGCCGAGATGGCGCATGAGCAGGCCGGTGAATTCGTGGCCGCCCACGAGCCCGACGCATACTTTGACCAGGCAGAGCAGGATGGCTGGGAAGTCGTCGAGGGTGAAGACATCAAGCTTGCCAGCGCCCGCATTCCGCGCGTGGGCAATCAGATCGAAGTAAACGAAGCCATCCTGAGCACGGAAGTGGGGCAGTTCACAGAGCTTGTCACCAACAATCGCGGAGCGTATATCGCCGAGGTGACCGACCGCACCGAGCCAGACTGGGACACCTTTGAAGAGCAGCAGGAATTGTTGCGAGACCAGTTCAGTTCGCAGAACTCCGGTGATTACTGGAGCGAATGGCTGCTCCAAATGCGTGTGCGCTACAATGTCAAGGACACACGCGCAAAGTATTACACTTACCTTTCGCCCGAAGCGTCCGCAGAGCCAGAGACGGAGGAGTAGGACTTGAAAGGCATGGCCAGAAGTCTTCTGCCGCTTGTGTTGCTCGGCCTGCTGACGGCATGTCAAACCGGCAGTAACCGGCGTGAGTATGCCGGGCAGGTCAACGAGCACCTCATTGGCTACGACCAATATATGACCTCTGTACGCCGCGCCTTCGAGAGCTATCGTCTCGAGCATCTTGTCGTACCGATTGGGGAGGATCAGAGCCGCCTAATCGAGCTGACCTGGGAAAGCATTGTCCGCTCACTCGTTCTCACCGATCTTTACCGCGATTATGGCATCCATGTCACCCAGGCAGAGGTTCTGGACTCTTTGCTGGCCAATCCGCCGCAGCTGGTGCGTGAGTCGCTTGTGTTGCAGATCGATGTCGAGTTTTCTCCGGCGCTCTACGAAAACGCTCTGCGAACGGGAGAACCTGTCGATCTCGAGTGGCTCAAGAATCATTATTACACCGCCTACATTCCTTTACAGAAGCTGAAGATGGCTGTGTTGGCCGAGATCGAGGTGAGCGAGGACGAGGCGCGGCGAGAATATCGTGTGCGTCACGGCCGTGCTGTGGTTGATGTCATCGCTGTGCCGATCGAAGCGTTGCCCGAGCCTGTCGTCTCGCAACCGGATATACTTGCCTGGTATGATACCCATCGCAGCGAGTTCACAGTGGAGCCTTCGTGCGATCTGCAATGGGTGGCCTTTCACGTTGTGCCATCACCGCAGGACTCGCTTGCCGCCAAGGCCAAGATCGATTCACTCGAACTGCGGCTTCGGCAGGGAGACCCGTTTGACGGCCTGGCGCGTCTGCATTCCGACGCGGCTTCGGCCACTCTCGGTGGCGACATCGGCTATGTGCCGGTGGATTCGCTTCCGCCAATTGTTCTGCGCCAGCTTGCTGCTCGCCAATGGCAGGTGCACACCGACCCGTTCCAGGTGAATGGCGAGTGGATAATCTATCGCCCGATGAAAAAGACACGGAATCTGGTGAAACTACAGGAAATCGTGGTGCGTCCCAGGGCCTCGCGAGAAACCCTGACAAAGGTTCTGGCCGAGTTGGGGCTGTTTGCAGAGCTCACCTGTGACGTGGGCATAGAGAGAGCCGCCACAGAATTTGGACTCGAAGTGCACACACATCGTGGCGCTTCCCGCGAGAATCCGATCATCCCTGGTCTGGGGCGTAGCGAGCGCACAGTCAGCCAGGCGATAGAATCGCGCCCGGGAACTTTGTTCGAGCCGATATATCACGAGCCGCTGAACAGCTACATCCTGGTGCGCGTGTTGAATAGCGAGTCAGGCGGCGCCAGGCCGCTGCTCGAAGTCAGCGATTCTATCATTGCCAAACTGCAGCATGAGCGCCGCCGCGAGGCTGCACTCGAGCGGGCAAAAGAGCTGGCAAAACAAAGCGATCCGCTTGCAGTCGCCAGTCAGTCAGGCTACCAGGTTATCTCTGTCCTCGATTTTTCCTATGAAACCATTCTGCTCGATGAATGGCGAGAAGACATCAACCGCCAGGTTCTGCTGCAAAAGCCCGGCAAGTGGAAAGCATGGCCAGAGCTCGGCGATATTGCCTGGACGCTGAACCTCCGCCACATCGAAAGCCCCGATCCTGCCGGAGTGGCAGCCGTTCGCTCCGAGTTGGTCGAGTTCGTCCGCGACCGCAAACGCGAGGGCTACTTCGAGCAATGGTTGCAAGAGCAGATCGAGCAGGCGCGGGTGCGCGACTGGCGTCCCACCCTGCCAATGATGCAATAGACTGGAAGATGGGGCTTTGCCCTTAAGATGGGGCGCTGCCCCCATCCCCGCTCGCCTTTTGTAAAAGGCGAGACCGAAAACTTCTGCGGATGCCCCTGTGTATTAAGGAGGAGACCACGAAACACGATCTCCACATCCATACAACCTTCTCCGACGGGCTGCTCGAAGTAGAGGAGCTGCTGAGGCTGTACGCCGAAAACGGCTACGGCGTAGTGTCTGTCACCGACCACGACAACATCGAGGGCAGCCGCCTGGCCATCGAGCTGGCGCCGCGCTATGGGTTGCGCGTCATCCCTGGCGTCGAGGTGAGCACATTGCACGAGGGGCGCGACGTTCACGTTCTGGGCTACGGTTGCGCACAGACGCCAGAGTTCCTTGATATGCTTGGTTTCATTGTGCAGTCGCGGCTGGCGCGGGCACAGAAGATGCTCGACCGCCTCGACAGTATCTGGGGTTTCAAGCTCGACATGGAGCACCTGCTGAACCTTTCCGGCGACAAGGACGTAGTTGGCCGACCGCACATAGCGCGGGCACTGGTGGAAAAGGGCTGCTGCCGCGACTTCCAGGAGGCTTTTTCGCGCTACATCGGCGACGAATGCCCCGGCCATGTGGCCAAGCAGAGCCTGCCACCGGCAGATGTCATTCGCATCATCCGTGACGCAGGGGGCATCGCCGTTCTGGCGCATCCAACCTTCCTCGAACACGACTTCGTCATTCTCGATCTCATCGAGATGGGGCTTGGCGGCCTCGAGGTATTCTACATGCGTCATTCCGACACCGCAACCAGGTTCTATCGCAAAGTGGCACAGAGCTATGGCCTCCTGTGCACCGGCGGCAGCGACTTCCACGGCAGCAAGGATGATTTTGGCGACGTGGGGGAATTCACTGTGCCCCAGTGGGCTGTCGATGAACTGCTGGCGGCTCTCGCCAAATAAACTGGAGTAAACATGGCTGACACAGAACTTTCCGGCATCAACGTACGCAAGGGACTGCCCCGCACCTATCGGTTCAATCCGTTCATCCGCTGGCTCACACTGAGCTTCGCAGCCCTGGCGCTTGGCTATTCGGTATATATCCTCACCTCCGGCCGCATCAGCGCCGACACCAGCCTTTTCTACAAGATCGTGCCGTTTCTCGTCATGTTTCTGGCCATTAATTCGTTCCTGAAGAACCTGCTCACTCTCGATAACATTCGCTTCGAGGCTGCGCGCATCCGCTTTCGTTGTCTTGCGCGCCCCGTCACCAACATCACCTGGCAGGAACTGGAGCGCATGGAGTTCCTCGAGGGCAAGATGCGGTTCATCCGGCTGCATTACCAGCAGAACGGCGAGAAGAAGAAATATGACTTCTCAATCAACTTTCCCAACATGCTCGAGATCGTCAATTCCATCGACGAGCTGGCGCCGCACATCGAGGTGGACGCCTTTCTCGAAAACGTGCTCGTGAACCGCAAGGCAACAAGCAGGCCGCCCGAGGCGCCCCCCACCGGCGGCGACGGAGAGTGATATGCGCGTGGTGTTTGTTGGTCCGGCCTGGCCGTTGCGCGGCGGCATTGCCCAGTTCATCGCCATCTATGCCCAGCGGCTCGAGCAGGCAGGCCACACCGTGCGCGTGTTCGGATTTCACCGGCAATACCCACTGCTCATTTTCCCCGGCAAAGGGCAGATCGATCACAGCGAGATGCGCATCCCGCTCGACATCCACTCTCTGCTGACGCCATACAATCCGCTCACCTGGCCGCGCACATTGCAAGCTATCGTGCACTGGAAACCCGACGTGGTCGTGTTCAAGTATTGGATTCCGTTTTTCGCCCCGGCGTTTGGCTGGTTGGCGCGTCGCTTGCGCAGGCGAGGCATCCGTAGCGTCTATATTATCGACAACATCGACTTTCACGAGCGCTGGCCGCTGGCCGCTGCCCTCACGCGCTACGCCCTCTCGCCGGCCACTCGACTGGTGACGATGTCGTCCAGCGTGCACGACAGCCTGCGCCGCCTGTTGCCACGCTTCCCAGAGAAGCGCATCCACTCGCTGCATCACCCAAATTACGACTTCTACGCCACTGGCGAGTCCGACGGCGCCGCCCTGCGCCGCGAACTCGGCGTGGCCACAGACGCGCCGCTGCCGCTGTTTTTCGGCTTCATTAAACCTTACAAAGGCCTCGACGTGCTCCTGAGCGCTTTGCCTGGCGCGCTGCGCGAGTTACCAGACCTCAAGCTGTTGGTGGCCGGCGAGGTGTATGGCAGCGACAGCGTCTATCGTGAGCTTATCGAGCGGCACAGCTTGCCCGTTATCTGGCACGACAGGTTCATTCCCAACGAGCAGACCGCCGCATACTTCGCCGCCGCCGATGTCGTTGTGCTGCCCTACCGCACGGCCACGCAGAGCGGCATCACGCAACTGGCGTTTTCCTGCGGGAAGCCGGTCATTGCCTCGTGCGTGGGCGGCCTGCCGGAGATTATCGACGAGGGGCGCACCGGCTACCTTGTTCCACCCGAAGACCCGGACGCCCTGGCCGCGGCCATTGTTCGCTTTTTTCGTGAAGCCGACGACATGGTACCCGCTGTGCGCCAGGCCAACCAGCGGTTTGGCTGGGAGCCGTTCATCGAACTGCTCGAGGAGATGCTGTGAAGCGACTGCTGCTCATCGCCTATTACTGGCCGCCTGCCGGAGGCGCTGGGGTGCTGCGCTGGCTGCGTTTCTGTCACCACCTGCCTGCGCACGGCTGGCAGCCAACCGTCATCACCACCAGGGCGGGGGATTACCCGTTCCTCGACCACAGCCTCGAAGAGCCCGATGTGCGTGTGGTGCGCACCAGCACCCCCACCTATGGCGGGATGTTCCGCATGGTGGCGGGGCGCAAAGCGGCTCTGCCCTACGGCGACCTGCGCACTGCAAGTCAAGACTCTATGTTGAAGCGGCTGATGTACTGGACGCGCACCAATCTGGTGGTTCCAGACGCCCGCGTGATGTGGGCGCCGTTTGCCACCGGAGCCGCAACCAGAGAGCTGCGCCGGGCACCGTTCGACGCCGTTGTCACCACTGGGCCGCCGCACTCGACTCACCTGACAGGGCTGCAACTCAAGCGTCGCTTCGGGCGACCGTGGCTGGCCGACTTCCGCGATCCGTGGTCACGCATCTCCTGGCTCAGCCTGGGTGGGCCTTCGCGTCTCACACGGGCGGCGCATGAACGCCTCGAACGCCGCGTGTTCGCCGCCTCCGACGCGCAAACCATTTTTTCGCCCTACTTTGCCGACATCTTTCCGCCAGGCGACAAGCATGTGCTCTACAACGGCTATGACGAGCGCGAGATGGAAGGCCTCGAACACCGGCGCAGCGACCGCTTTCGCATCAAGTACGTTGGCCGCATCACCGCGGGACGCGACATTACGCCGTTGCTGGACGCGCTGCAAGCTGAGGCCATGCCCGACGCCGAGTTGTCGTTGGTGGGCGTGTTCGAGCAGCCGCCCGAAGACATCCTGCACGGCAGGCCGGGCATCCGGCTTCGCAACGTACCGTTCGGTCCGCACAGGCAGGCGCTGGACGAGACCATGAACGCCGAAGTGGTGGTGCTGCTGTCCGAGCGGTATGCCGACACTCGCGGCATCATCCCGCTCAAGCTGTTCGAGTACATCGGCTCGCGCACGTTCATTCTGGGGCTGGGCGATGTGCAGGGCGAAAGCGCCGCGCTGCTGCGGCGGTATGGGGCGGGGGAGATGTTGGACTACGACGACACTGACGGCATCAGGCGTGTACTGCGGCAGCGGTACGATCTATGGCGCAACGGCCACGACGACCGCAACCACGCCAATGTGAGCGAGCTTTCGGTGACGGCGCAGACAGAGCGGCTGGCGCAGATCCTCGAGCGGATGACTTAGTCGGCGGGGATATCGAGCTTTTCGCGTTCGACGAGTTCGTAGTAGTCGGCGGCGTCTTTTTTGGCCACGTTTCCCTTGGGGATGTCGGTGAGGCGCAGGACTGTGCGATAGCCAAAAAGGTCGAAGCGGATTGTGTCGCCCGGGCCGGGGGTGGCGCTTGCCCGCGCCTTTTTGTCGTTGATTGTGACCAGGCCATTGTCGCAGGCCTTCTTGGCGATACTGCGTGTCTTTACGAGGCATAACTTATTGAGAAGTTGGTCTATACGCATGCGCTGTCTCCCTTGCTGGTTTCTGTGGACAAAAATAGACGAAGCATTTTTTCCTTGCCAGAAAATTCTGTCCTTTTTTTGTGACATACACTGCAATGAGTTTGTATTGCGGAAAACGGAATGGGAGAAAACGATGGCCGGCATGAACGACATACGCAACGGCTTGATCATCACATTCAAGCACGATCTCTTTGAGGTGGTCGAGTTTCAGCATGTGAAACCAGGCAAGGGCGCCGCTTTTGTGCGCTCGAAGCTCAAGAGCCTGCGCACTGGCCAGGTAATCGAAAACACATTCCGCGCCAGCGACAAGTTCGATGAAGTGCGAGTCGAGAAACAGCACAAACAATACCTCTACGACGACGGCAGCTTCTATGTTTTCATGGACAACAATACCTACGAACAGATGCAGGTGCCGTATGATGTGGTGGGCGATCTCAAGCTCTTTATGATCGAAAACATCGAGGTGACTATCAAGGTCGCGCCCGAAAATGTCATCATCGGCATCGAACTGCCCATCACCGTCGAACACAAAATAACCGAGTGCGAGCCCAACATAAAGGGCAATACCGCTTCGGGCGGCGGCAAGAGCGCCACCACCGAAACCGGCCTCGTGCTCACCGTGCCCTTCTTTGTCGAAGAGGGCGAGCGCATCAAGATTGACACACGAACCGGAAACTACATTGAACGGGCCTGACCCGGCTTAACGGGTTAACCCACTGGAGGAATCATGGCCAAAGGAAGATCATTCGCCGCCAAGCTGGCGCATGAACTCACCACCGAAGGCAAGGTCATTTGCCCCACCTGCGAGACTGAGATTCGGATGGTCAAGCTCATCCGCGCCCGTAAGTCCAAAGCAGGTACCTGGATGCCAAACTATAAGTTTGCACGGGTATGCAAATGCAATGAAGCCGATCTTATGAGCGGAAAAGAATAATCAGTTTCGCCACACGAAAGCGCCCCTTCTTCGGGGCGTTTTTCGTTGAGGCGACCATCGCCAGGGCGTGCACGCCCGGTGTTTATCGTTTCCAGTACATTTCAGTCTGAAACACATCCTGCGGGTTGCACGTTACTCTTGCGAAGCAGCGGAACCGATGTTAATCATGCATTTGCGCAGCCGTAAAGCGTGAAGCGTGATATTGATGAAAGAAATCATTGCCAAGTTTGACCTGCTGTGCAAATTTACGCTTTACTGAAAAAATGTATGACCTGAGGAGAATACATGGCGAAGAAATGCTGGCCTGTCGCGCTGTTGAGCCTGTTGGCGCTGAGTCTCGCGGCTGTTCCGCCTCACCCGTCGATGCCCGATTGGTCAACCTGGGCGGCAGGTGACGACGCACGTCCCTCAACCCGCTTCGGAGGCGTCAAGACCGCCACGGGAGAGCGCAACCTGCCCCAGACAGTGCTGGCCATCATGGTCGAGTTCACCGACGTCACGTTTGACGAGACGCCCGGCTATCCCGACTCCATTGCGCACGACCAGGCATACTTCGACCGCTGCATGTTCCATCTGAATGACTATTGCCACGACGCCTCGCACGGCGCCTATACATTCGACTGGCAGGTCTATGACCGCGTGAGCCTGGACAACACTATGAGCTGGTATGGCGACGACGGGGAATACCGCGACGAAAACCGTGTGGCCATGGTGGACGAGGTGGTCGCTGCGCTCGATGCGGAAATCGACTTCGCGGTCTGGGACGCGCTTGTGCTGTTTCACGCCGGCGCTGGACAGGAAAGCGACATCGAAGAAAGCCGCCCCGACGAGTTATGGAGCACGTTCGTCAATCTTTACGACCTCTGGGAATATCTCGACCCCGAAGCCGCAGAATATGACGGCATCCCCACCGGTGATGGCGTGTTCATCACCGAGATGATTATTCTGCCGGAGAGCCAGTGGCAGCCATATTTCGACGAAACAAGCCCCATCCTGGGCATGCTGGGCGTACTTGCGCACCAGTATGGCCATCAGCTTGGCCTGCCCACGCTGTATGACAACGATTCCTCCAACGGCTACTCGCAAGGCATCGGCAACTGGGGTGTGATGGGCACGGGCGCCTGGAACGCCCTGGGCTATGTGCCACCCATGCCGTGCGCCTGGTCACGCCAGTTCCTGGGCTGGGAGACGCCGCTGGTCATCACTGGAGACGTGCATTACATCGAGCTTGCCCACAATCTCGATTCGCTTGGTATGTTGCCGCGACTGGCGCGGGTAGCGCTTTCGGACGAAGAATACTTTCTGCTCGAGAACCGCCAGCAGAACCCTGACGGCAGTGCTGTCACCTGGTACAACGACGACGGTAGCGTCAGCCACACCGAAGCGTCGTTCAGCTTCGAGATTGTCGAGAACCAGGAATACTATCCGCCGCCCAACAACCACATTCCCAAGTTCGACTTCATGACCAACCGCTATCGGGGTTGCGAGTGGGACTTCTATCTCCCCGGCCTGGGTGGCCCTGCCTTTAACGGCAACGATCTCACCGACGGCTCCGGCCTGCTCATCTGGCACATCGACGAGAACGTCATCGCCGAGAACTTCACCCCGGACTTCGAGTATAACACCATCAACGGCGTTTCCGAACACAAGGGCGTTGATCTCGAAGAAGCCGACGGCGTGCAGCACCTGGACAGCAACTATCCTGCGGTCGAGCGATATGGCTCACCCGGCGACAGTTACCGTCTCGGGCACAACGACTACTTTGGCAAGAAACACAACCCCGTCACCGAGCAACTCTCGCTGCCCACCGCCGAAAGCTACTATGGCGGCACCATCCTCGAAATATTGGACATCGGCGCCAGCGGCAACACCATGAGCTTCTCCACCCGTTTCCAGTGGAATCTCAATGCAGACTATTCCGGCATCAACACGCTCCCTGCCGCCTATGCCGACTTCGACCTTGACGGTGAACCCGAGCTGTTCTATCCCATGTCCAGCGGCGAGCTTGTTTTCTGGCCGCAAACCTCGGCCAACTGGCCGGACGCCATCCCGCTGGTGGGCAACCTTGCCTGGCCGTGGTCGTGGGACCAGAGCAACGGACGCTTCCTCATGCCCTGCCGCACAGCGCAGAACATGGCCTACCTCTATACATTCGACACCCAGTCGGACGACATGGGCATCTATCCAGACAAACGCTGGGCCGGGCCCATCGTGGCGCTGCCGGCGCCATTCTCCACCAATGGCGACTCTGTGCGCTATCTGCTGCCGCTGGCCGCAATGACAGCCGGCGAGCCGGACGAGGTTGTCGGGCACGACGCCACCCAGACGCAACGCTGGGTATTGGCCATGCCCTTTCCGCTGGCCAGCAATCTGATGGCCACCGAAACAGGCTTCAGTGTGCTGTTGCGCACTGCCGAAGACCTGCAGCTCTACCACTTCGACTTCGCCAGCCAGGCCGAATCGCTGCTGCCAGTCGCCGGAACCGGCATCGACAGCATCGTCGCCGCAGTGCAGGCCGACATTGACCCTGCGTCCGCCGGTGACGAGATATGCTGGCTGGATGTGAACCGCCTGCTGTGGCTGGCAGGCGCCGACGGCAGCCTGCGCCCCGGATTCCCCGTGACGATCGAGCAGTCATCGGCAGCCGTGCCGATGCTGGCCGACGCCGACGGCAATGGCACGCTCGACGTTATCGTGGGCGGCGAGAATCGTTTTGCGGTCATCGGCTACGATGGCGAGACGCTCAACGTGCTCATGCCTTCGCTCACCTCGCCCGACACCACCTACACCTCCGCCGCCGTGCTGCCGATAGACATCGACGGCGACGGCCTGATGGAATACGCCGGCGCATTCTCGCGTAACCGATTCTGCATCTGGGACGATGCGCTCCACTACTTCGAGCCGATGAGCGGCTATCCGCAATCGATGCCCACGCGCAGCCGCCTGTTGCCGGTGCCCGTCACCGACAGTCTGGGCAGTTGGCTCTACATCCCCTCGGACTACGGTAAGGTCTATCGCACAGCGTTTCCCGGGGACATGCCCGACCCACCTGTGTGGAGCGACGACTTTGGCGGCCTGGGCCGCGCAGCCGCGTGGATCGGGCCACTGCCGACTAACCAAAACCCCGCAGGCAGCGGCGTTTTTTACCCCGGCGAGGTATACCTGTTCCCCAACCCCCTGAACGCCATATTCGGTTTCGATCTGACGTTTCACGTCCGCACGCGCCGAACAACCGAGGTGAACCTGAAAATATATGATATAGCGGGCAACTGTACCCACAACAGTACAGTACGCTGTGACGCCGATATGCCAAACCGTGAAAAATTCCGGCTGAATACTTCGCGTATGTCGTCCGGTATCTATTTTGCCATTGTGAGCGCGGAAGGCGAGGTTAAACGATTGCCCTTCGCCATCGAAAAGTGACCTCTGGAGGACTAATGCATAGAGATTTTGTAACAGCCACGCGATTCCTGGTTGTGGCGGCCTGCCTGCTGACGGCGCTGCCGCTGGCGGCATTGAAGGTGGACGGCGATGCCGGCGCCTATGGTTTTCAGATGCTGAAGATTCCGGCCAGCGCGGCCATAGCGGCCTGTGGCGGCACCGGCGCAGCCTCCGGTAGCGACGCGCTCGGTTTCTTTGAACATCCGGCCACGCCGCTGAGAACTCGCACCAGCGCTATAAGCTTTTCAAGCACATACTGGATGTTCGACACCAAGCTGAACACAGTGGCCTACACGCGCCATAGTGGTTCGCGCTCGTTTGGCCTGGGAATGCGTTACCTCGACTATGGCAAGTTCGACACTGTGGACGACGTGAGCCAGATAATCGGCGAATTTCACCCGATGGACCTCGACGCCGTGCTGAACTTCAGCTATCGCATTACGCCCAGCCACTTCGCCGGCGTGAATGTGCACCTGCTATACGAGAAGATTCACACCGCATCGAGTTGGGGCGCCTGCGCCGACATCGGCTGGGTGTGGCTCACGCCGCTCGAAGGATTGCGCACCGGGTTGACCGCGAAGTACCTCGGCGGTACCTCCGCCATGGACAGCGAGAGCATCGATTTGCCCTACACGCTCGAGGCGCTTGTGGCCAAAGACGTGATTCTGGGCGGGGTCGATTTCACCGCGGAGGGACGCGCCATCAAGCATCCAGACGACGACAACGCCAAGGCGGCGTTGGGTCTGAACGCACGGCTGCTCGGAACGCTCGATCTGCGTTTTGGATACAAATTCAACTACGACGTGGAGTCGTTCAGCGCCGGTTTTGGAGTGGCCTGGAAACGCCTGCGGGTTGACTATGCATACCTCCCGTTCATCGAAGACGGCAGCGACGATATTCATATCATCGGCCTGTCGTTTATGCTATAACAAACAAGAGGATACAGGATGACGAGCCAGTTACGACTAATTCTTCTGCCGACACTTTGCCTGCTTATCGCATCGCTGGCGGCGCTCGACTGGGTACCAAACCAGATGATCATCAAGACCTCGCAGCCGCGTCAGGTGGCGCGGGGCGCCCTGGGCTTGCCACAGCTTGACAGTTTTCTCGAACAGCGAGGCGTGAGCACGATTGAGCCTCTGCGCCCGATGCAGGACGAACGCTGGTTCGTGGTCAGTTTCGCCCAGCCGCTCGATTGGGCGGCGCTTCAGTCGCAGCATCCGACGTTTGTCGGGGTCGAGTACATCCAGCCAAACTATCTCAACCAGTTCTATGCCACCCCGAACGATCCCTACTTCATTAACCAGCAGTTCGGTTTGCTGAACCTGCCCGAAGCATGGGACATCACCACCGGCAGCAACGAGGTGGTGGTGGCTGTGGTTGACTCCGGTCTCTTCTTCGACCATCCCGACTTACAGCAGCATGTTTATATCAATCACGGCGAGGTGCCCGACAACGGCATCGATGACGACGGCAACGGCTATGTGGACGACTGGCGCGGCTGGGACTTCGCCGACGCCCCAGAACTGGCCGACATCGCTCTGGGCGACTTCATCGTCGAGGACAACGATCCCACCGACGAGAACAAGCACGGTACCCACGTTTCCGGCATTATCTGTGCCGACGCCAACAACAGCGTGGGCATCTGCGGTGTCATGTGGAACACTAAACTGATGGTTTTGCGCGCCGGATTTCGCACTACGCAGGGTACCGGCTATCTGCAAGATGACGACTGCGCCGCCGCCATCATGTATGCCGCCGATATGGGCGCGGATGTCATCAACATGAGCTGGGGCGATGACTTCTACAGCCAGGTCATCGATGACGCCTGCCGCTATGCCTACGAAAAAGGCGCCATCCTCGTGGCCTCGGCGGGCAACTCTGCCTCAAACGGGTTCATCAGCTATCCGGCAAGACTTTCCACCACGCTGGCCGTCGGTGGTGTAACCAGCTATCTCGGAGTGGCCGGTTTCTCGATCGGCCCCGAGCTGGATATCGTCGCCCCCGGCGTGAATATTCTCTCATGCTGGGATCCAAATGCCGAGCAATATACCGAGATGTCGGGCACTTCGATGGCGGCGCCGTTCGTGAGTGGAATCGTCGGCCTGTTGCTCTCATACGACCCTGGCCTGAGTTTCGAGGATGTGCGGGCACGACTGGCAGGCACGGCCTTCGACCTGGGTGAGCCGGGCTTCGACAATATCTTCGGCTGGGGAGTCGTGGATGCCCAGGCGCTGCTGTCCGCAACCGGTCAACCGCTGCTGGAGATAGCTTTTCCCTACGATAACGCCGGTCTCTCCGGCCAGTTTGACATCATAGGCTCGGCTGATTGTGACTATTTCTTTCGCTACAACATCATGTACACTACGGAGCTCTATCCTGACGAAAGTGACTGGTGTGATGTCGTCAGCCACACAAACACGCCCACGTTCGTCTATGAACCTGTGGTGGACGGTGTGCTGGGGCATTTCGGATTCGAGCCGTTCCAGGAGGATGGCGCCTATCAGATTCGTGTGCAGCTCACCGATGAAAGCGGCGCCGAATTCGAGGTGCATCGCAACTTCATCGTTGACCAATCGCCGCCAGTGTTGACAGACAGTCTGATGCAGGTCTATCGCCGCTACAACGGCGAACTGCCCAGATATTTCATCGAGGCCTACTACGATGAGTCTGTCAATCTTCGCGCCGAATGCCGCCTCAGCGATGGCTCGGTTTTCGATGTCTATAGCGATTACGCCGACTCGATACTCATAATCCGGCTTCCCGAAACGATGCCTCAAGGTTCGATTGACATACGGCTCGAAGCCCAGAACCGCAGCGGCCTGGTATCGCTGTCGGACTGGTTCGACGACATCGCGGAAATCGACAACCACTCAATCAACGTGAACACTTATGAGCAGCAGGAAATCGGCGCTGCTTTGCTCTGCCTGCCGCCACATGAAGAGCGCACGTTTGTTGGTATGGAGCTGATTGAAAGCTACGGCCCTGTGCACATTTTCAACTTACAGGGCAACCAGCTTATCGACCTGTTCACATTCAATGACCACTTCAAGCCACTCGGAGTGGGTGATACAGATGGAGAATGCCTGGAAGTGCTTGGCCTCAATCTCAACACGGTCACGCTCTATGAATCGCCAGACGACCACGGCTTCCCCACCGATACTCTGTTTGTCCAGGGGTCTGTCCTGGGTGGTACGCTCACCGATTACGATGACGACGGCCTGGACGAACTCATCCTGGTTCGCAACCTCCCCACCTCCCGCGTTGTTTCCCTCTACCAGCGTTCGGTGAACACCTTCACTCTCGAAGCGGACCTGATTAACAACACTGCGACATATGAGCGCAATGACTTTGTCCCCTCTGTCGTTGTGAGCGACCTGGACAGAGACGATACCCTCGATCTGCTTGCCGCCGACCGCGACGGAGACATCATGGTGTTCGAGCTATACGGGGGAGGGCAACAGAGCCAGATGGTGTGGAACACCAGGCTGCCAGTTCCTGAAGCATATTACATCGCCAGTGGAGACTTCGATGGCGATCGCTTCGAGGAATTCTGTGTCGGCGGTTACACCGAAAGTGTGAGTGACGCCAGCAAAAGCTACTGGTTCTTCGGGTTCTTCCGTCCAACGGGCGATAACGACTATGAGATGTATGACTGGCTGATGTTCGACACTGTCGAAGGCCAGAACTCGATTTGCGCTGCAAATATCGATGATGATATTGCCGACGAACTGCTCTTTTCGCTCTCGCCATATCTGTACGTCATCGATTGTGTCGATGGCGTGATGGAGCCGGTGTGGATGGGAAACTCGGAACGCAGTTTCCAGTCCATCCTGTTCCCCGAAACAGATTCCAACGACATGGCCGGGATTGTAAACATCTCCGCCGGCGAGGACAGCATCATGGCTTCGCTGATGACACGGGCGCAGCCGTTCACCGGCCCGTCAACGCCGCAGGGGTTCCGCGCAGTCCCGCAGGATCAGCAATCGGTCAAGCTCACTTGGCAGGATTCCGGCGCCGACGGTTATCGAGTGTATCGCCGCCTGGCCGGTGATACCGGTTCTGAGTTTGTCGGGGAAACCTCAGACGTTCAGTTCATCGACACCGGACTGACGATCGACACAAACTACGAGTTTGCTGTTACTGCCGTGGATGCCGGATTCGACCCAACTGAATCGCTGCCAACACTGTGGAAAGAAGCCACGCCCAACTTCCCGCCGGCGCTGGTGTCTATCGAGACAACATCGGCGAACCGGCTCGATCTCATTTTCGACACCGCGCTGCACACCAACTCGCAGAACACGGGGCACTTTGAAGTTGACCACGACATGGGCCGTCCGTTGTCTGTTATCATGAGCTCCACCGATAGGCGGCTGACTCTCACGTTCGATTCGGCCTTCCCGTTCGTCGGATCTGGCTATATACTGCAAGTGAAGGGCTTACAGGGAGCTACCGGCGTCGCATATGCCGACACCAATCTGAGCTTCATCTATGGAGGCGACTTCACGCCGCCCGAGGTGATTGCGGTCACGCCGTTCGCGGCCGGGCGCGTTGATCTGGAATTCTCCGAGTTCCTTGCCGCCTCGGCGCAAGACCCGGCGTGCTACCTGCTGATACCACCGCCAGTGGACAACGATAACAGCGTCACAGGGGTCAGCTTCTACAACGACCACCTGACGCTGCAACTGGCGCATCCGCTCCAAATATCGAACCAGCCGTATTATCTGCGGCTCACAAACATCACAGACCTGGCCGGCAACAAGCTGCGGAACGATCAGGACAGACTGCGCTTCAATCTTGCCGACATCAACGATCTCAGCCATGTCAAGATTGCGCCCAACCCGCTATATACTCAGCAGGATTCGCAGGTGCGTTTCTTTGACCTGCCTCTGGGCAAAACCGGCAATCTGTGGATTTACAATCTCAGCGGCGAACTCGTCTTCGAGGAATCGATCGGGCCGTTGAGCGAAACTCAATACTTCGTGGGATGGGATGCCCGCAACATGATTTCCAAGCCCGTTTCTTCAGGAACATATTTCTACATCCTCGAGATGAGCGGTTCCTATAAGAAAGGGACGATATCCGTGATCCGTTAGAACAGCAGGCTGTGCGAACCCGCAAATGCCTGTGTTCGTGTCATCGCTGGCGGTGACTTGATTAAGGAGGACGAAAATGATACCCCTGGACTGGAAAGAACGCCTGCAGCGCGACACCGAGGACTTTCTTCTTCGTAAGCTGCCTGCCGGGAAGTTCGACATCGATATTATCTATAACGCATACCCAGAGCGTATTGACGGGAAGATACCCAAAGAGGTAATCACCTACGTGAGCAAGGCAATCGCCGCTCACGTCGCCAAAGACCCCGCCAGCTATCTCGGATTCATAGACTTTCTGTGGAACAAGAAAGGCGAGCACGGCAAGATGGCCACGGGCTACATTTTGCAGCGCATCATGCGGCGCAACCCGTCGGCGTACATCGACAAGGTGCGCGAGTATCTGCATTCCGCCAGGACAGCGCAAGAGGCCAACTTTCTGCTCGACAAGACAGTGCTGCCGCTGCTGAAAAACGAGCCAGAGAACTATCTCGACACGGTTGTGAAGTGGATGAAGGTGGACGGCGGCGAGGCCAAGAAAGCCGTCATCAAACAGCTTGTGAAGCTGTGCAAGCAAGACCCGTTCATGCTGCCGCATGTGTTCAAGCGGCTCGAGATGCAATGGCTGTATGCCGATGCGGAAATGATCAAAGTCAATATCGACTTTCTCAAGGCCATCAGCAAGATCGACCCCGATTTCTACGCCTCGGTTTACGCCAAATACGTCAACACGCGCAACCCTGAGTTCGTCGAGATCATGGCGGGCGCCGTGATGCTCTATAATCCTGAGATGGAGCAGGCTTTCGAGAACTGGGTGTTAAGCGGCAACGCTCGCCTGAAAAAAGCCGCCATCCTGGGCCGTAAATTGCTGCTGCGCAAGAAAAAGAGCTGAGAATGCCCGAATACATCACACCCGAGGGCATGGCGAGGCTGCATCGTCGAATGAAGCGCCTTCTCGAGGTCGAAAGGCCTGCGGTGATAAAGCAGGTTGTGACGGCGCGGGAAATGGGCGACCTCAGTGAGAACGCCGAGTATCACGCTGCCCGCGAGCGCCAACGCCACATCGACCATGAGCTGAACCACCTGCGCAACCGTCTGGGCAAGCTACAGGCGCTCGACTCCGCCAACATCCCTAAAGACGCCGTCCGTTTCGGCGCCAGGGTGCTGGCCCGTGAGGAGCCCACCGGCGAGGAAACGCTGTTTCGCCTGGTGGGCGTGGATGAAACCGATGACTCCGCCGACGATCTACGGTTGGTATCGGTGGCCTCGCCCATTGGCCAAGCGATGATTGGCAAGAAGCCAGGCCAGAAGTTCGAGGTCAAGGCGCCCGCCGGCGACCGTGTGTTTGAAGTAATATCAATATCCTGAAAGGAGACTACATGCCATCTGCAAAGGATTTGCAAAAGACTCTGAGCTACAAACGACGTAATTTCTGGAAAGAAGCGCCTGTCGGGGAACGCGAGGCCGCGCTGGCTTTTGCTGTGCCATACATGCGGTTTCTCGACAGCGCCCGCACCGTGCGCGCCTGTGTGAACCACTTTGCGAACCTGCTGACAGACGCAGGCTGGAAGAACATGACAAACGGCGAAAAGGCGAACAAGATGTTCTATGTTTCGCGGGGGAAGGTGCTGGCTGCCGTGCGACTGGGTACCGAACCGGTCTCGGCGGGGCTTAACGTCGTGGCCGCGCACATAGACGCACCGCGCATCGACCTGAAACCGGTGCCGCTCTATGAAGACGACAAAGCCGGACTGGCCATGCTGCGCACACACTATTACGGCGGTATCAAGAAATATCAGTGGATGTCCACGCCGCTGGCCCTGATGGGCGTGGTGGTGAAGCGCGATGGCGAGATAATCGACATCCACATCGGCGACAGCGAAGACGATCCCGTGTTTGTGATGCCTGACCTGCTGCCGCATCTGGCCGGCAAGGTGCAGACGCCAAAGAAAATCGACGATGCCGTCGATGCTTCGCGGCTCAATGTCGTTTTTGGCTCGATGCCCTTCATCGATGACGAGGAAGACGCCGACCTGAAGGAGACCGTGAAGCTGCAAGCCCTGAGACTGTTGCACGAGCGCTATGGCATCACCGAAGCCGACCTGCTTTCGGCAGAGCTCGAGCTGGTGCCTGCCGGTCGCGCCAGAGACGCCGGCCTCGATTCCTCGATGATTCTCGCCTATGCCCAGGACGACCGTGTCTGCTCATTCGCCGGTATGCAGGCGCTGCTCGACGCCGAGGCGCCCCGCCGCACCATGGTGGCACTGCTCATCGACAAAGAAGAGACCGGCAGCGAGGGCAACACAGGCGCCGCCAGTTTCATTGTCGAAGACTTCGTGGCCGACCTGCTGGCCATCGTCGGTGAAGACAGCGGCAGCTACAATCTCCGCAAGACGCTCATTCGCAGCCACATTCTCTCGGCTGACGTCAACGCCGCCATCAATCCGAACTTCCACAGCGTTCTCGAAGAAAACAACGCCGTGCACCTCGGTTGCGGCGTCGCTCTCGCTAAGTATTCCGGCCACGCCGGCAAAAGCAATTGCAACGACTCGAACGCCGAGTTTGCCGCGCGGGTGTCGCATATATTCGACGATGCCGACGTTTTCTGGCAGACTGGTGAGCTGGGCAAAACCGACGAGGGCGGCGGCGGCACCATCGCCAAGTTCCTCGCCCGTTTCGGTGCAGACGTCATCGACTGCGGCGCCGGCCTGCTGGGCATGCATGCGCTGTATGAACTCAGCAGCAAGGCAGATGTTTACTGCACCTATCGCGCCTACAAGGCGTTCCTCGAGAAGGCCTGATATGCGATTTGCCTGGTTGGCGGTGATTGCCGGTTTGCTGGCTGGTTGCGCGATGAACGACACCAGCGAGCGGCTTGTCACCGTCGAGCAGCGCCTCGAATCCATCGAGGTTGACCAGAGCGACCAGGCGATTCAGCTTGCGGCTGTTCGAGAGCGGCTGCCACAGGATAATCAGGCCGAAGTTCTCGCCATGCAGGCAGAAATCGCTGAGTTGCGCGGCGAGGTGAACGCACTGCGTATTGAGCTGAACGACTTGCAGTCTCGGCAACAGATACAGCAGACGCAAGCGCCACCGAGCATGCCGCAGCAAGCCCCTGTTTCTTCTCCTGTGGTGCGCCGCGATATTGACCCCGAGGACGAGTACGTCCTGGCTCGCGGACTGTATGTTTCTCAGCGTTTCGCTGAGGCCGCCGCCGGCTTTCGGATGTTTGTCGAGCTGTTCAGCCAGCATGAACTGGCCCCCAACGCGCAATACTGGCTGGGCGAATGCTGCTATGACCGCAATGATTACATAGGCGCGCTCGGCGAGTTCCAGAAGGTGATAGACTTCTATCCCGAGTCGAAGAAAGCGCCCGACGCGCAGCTCAAAATGGGGCTGTGTTATCGCGAGCTGGGCAAAATGCAGCAGGCGCGGCTCGAACTCGAGCGCGTAGGCCGCATGTATCCCGATTACGCCCGTCAGAGCCTGGTTCTGTCCCTGCTGCGGGAGCTTCCGTGAGCGGCGCGATGAAGCGCCTCGCGCTGCCGGCATTGTGCCTGATGACGGGCATTCTGGCCGCTCAGGCGCCGCTGGTGCCCGCCGACTCGCTGGCCCAGCGTGCGGCCATCTGTCTGGTCGCGGAGATACCTGCGGACAGAAACATTGCGCTGGACGTGCAGACCGGTGAAATGTGGGAAGAGCTAAGGTTCGAGATGACTCGGCTGTTGCTGGGGCGTGACGAGACGTTGTTGGCAGAACCTGCTTCAGGGACGCTGGTGGCGCAGGTTACTCGCCAGACAAGCGCCAGGCAGTTGGGCAGCAACTCGCTGTTTAGCCGGACATTGCGCGAAGAAACAACCCACCGCTTCAGACTGCGGTTGATAGAAAAGGATAGCGGGACAGTGATCGGCGTGGCGGCCTGCGAGCTGCGAACGTCATGTCCACTCACAAACGAACTGCAAACAATGCGCTGGTATGACCCGGTGCTGATCTCGGCCATCCTGGGTGGCCTGATCTATCTATTTTACTACGGAAGTGAATGATGAAACAAATTCGTAATTTGACGATACTACTGCTGTTGCTGGCGCTTCTTGGCGCTTGCAGCCAGGCGTCGAAGATGCAACGGATGTCCGTTGACGAAAAGATGGCGCGTGGCAACGAGTTTTATGAACTGGAAAAATGGCGCAAGGCCATCCCCTATTTTCAGGAAGTGGTGTTCGAGCGCAAGACCGCCTACACCGACGACGCACAGCGCAAGTTGGCCGACTGCTATTTCTTCATGGAGAACTGGGTTGACGCTCGCTACGAGTATCAGGAGCTCATCCGCCTGTTTCCCGACTACGAAGACATCGGCACAGCCTACTTCAGCATTGGCCTGTGTTACTTCGAGGAGTCGCTGAATTATCATTATACGCAGGATGAGACCTACGAGTCGATGGACGCCTTCAGCACCTTCCTCGAACGCTTCCCTGGAGATGAACGCGCTGCCGAGGCACAAGACTATCTCGTGCAGGCTCGCTACAAGTTGCTCGAAAAAGCTTACATGAACGGCTATATCTACTGGCGCATCAACGATTATAGCGCGGCTTTGCTCTACTTTGACGATGTGCGCGCCGCCGGCCTCGATGATGAGATTGACCGCAAAGCGATATACTATTCGGCGAGGATTTATCTCGAACGCGAAGACATGGGCGCTGCACATCCCATCATTGTCGAACTGAAGGAACGGTATCCAGAGTCCGCAGAGGCGCGTCGCCTGGAGAAACACCTGGAGCAATAGCGTGAAGCTGGGTCTGCTTGGCGGTGCGTTCGATCCTGTGCATTACGGCCATCTGGCTGTGGCGCGGCGCGCCCTGGAGGCGCTCGCTCTGGACGAAGTGCTGTTTCTGCCGGCGGGAAGTCCGCCACACAAGCACGATATGCTGTCGTTCGAGGTGCGCTGTGAACTGATCGAGGCCGCATTGCGCCGGCAACCGCACATGCGCGTCTCCAGCCTCGACCGCTTTCGGGGCGACACCAACTATACGTTCCACCTGCTCGAACGAGTGCGCAAACGCTTCCCTGGCGCAGAGCTGTTCTTTCTCATCGGCGATGACAACGTGGAAGAACTGCAGCGGTGGCATCGCTATCGTGAGGCGCTCGAACTGGCCAGGTTCGTTGTGTTTACGCGCAATGGCCGCCGGCGGTGGAGCAACCTGCCCTACATCGATCTCCTGCGGTTCGTGCCGATGGAGCCGGTGCCGGTGTCGTCCACGCAAATACGCGAGACGCTGAGCAAAGGGGGCGACATCTCGCCCTGGGTGCCGCCGAGCGTGACTGACTGGTTACAGAAACATGGCCGATAAAAGCGATGGACGCGCTTCCCAGCGCGACAAAAAGAAATTCAGCCGACGCAACATACGCCTGCGCAACCTCGAACTCGACGACATCGACATGCTTGACGAAGAAGACATTGCCGAGGATCGCCGGGCCGAGAAGAAGCTGGCTGATAAAGGGCGCACCAGCGATAAGTCCGATCTCAAGCTGCACCGTGGTCGCATCCTCGAGGTGTACGCCAACCATATCTGCCTGGTGCATGTTGACGGAGAGGCGCTCGAAGCCACACTCGGTGGCCGTCTGCGCAATCTCAAGCTGGACACGCGCACTCTGGCCGCAGCCGGTGACTGGGTGCAGGTTGACCTTGCCGACAAGCCGCGCATCGAGGAGATTGAGGAGCGGCGCAACAGTCTGGTGCGGTTCTCCGAGCACAGCTTTCAGACGCGCGCCATCCTGGCGGCCAACATCGACCAGGTGCTCATCACTGTGGCGTGGCGGCAGCCGCCGTTCAACGGCGGGCTGGTAGATCGCTATATCTGTGCTGCCGGCATCGAGAACATCGAGCCGGTGCTGTGCGTGAACAAGATAGACCTGGCCGAGAATATCGAGGAAGTGCGCAATGCTTGCCGCTGGTATGAGCAGGCGGGATTGCAAGTGATATATGTGTCTGCCGAAAGCGGCATGAACATTGAGCTGCTGCCGGAGCTGCTGCGCGACCGCGAGACAGTGTTCTCCGGTGTTTCCGGCGTAGGGAAGACCTCGCTGATAAATCTGGTGCAGCCTGGCTGGCGTGGCCGCGTGAGCGAGGTGTCGGAGTCCACCAGCAAGGGACGGCACACCACCACGCGCAGCCGACTGATACCGTGGAAATTCGGCGGCTACCTCGTCGATACGCCGGGCATCAA
This sequence comes from Candidatus Cloacimonadota bacterium, assembly GCA_021108395.1. Classification (GTDB taxonomy): domain Bacteria; phylum Cloacimonadota; class Cloacimonadia; order Cloacimonadales; family JAIOQZ01; genus JAIOQZ01. The sequence goes on along the minus strand of JAIOQZ010000059.1, from coordinate 59,526 downwards.
GACATTCGGGCTGCACCGTCGGCATTTCGAGCTGCTCCCGAAGGTGTTTCCCGGTTTTGCCGAGCTTGGTCACGGCTGCCGCTTCCGCGACTGCACACATACACACGAAATCGATTGCGCGATTCGGGACGCCCTGCAAACCGGAAGCCTGCCGCAGGAACGGTACACTTCGTATCTGCGCCTGCGCGAATCGCTGGCCTGAGGAGACGCTATGAGACTGGGACTGTTCTTCAACCCGCATTATCCGCAGTGCGAGGATATTTTCTCGCAACTAAAGGCGTTGCGTGTTTCGCATGGCCTCGAACTGTGGGGCCTGCGTGAGCAGCACGGAATTCTGCCCGGGTTTATCCACCAGGCAACACTGGCGGAGACAGCAGGGCTTGCGCTCGAAGCCATCATCGTTTTTGGCGGCGACGGCACCATTCTGCGGGCGCTGCACTTTTCGCTCGAAGCAGACGCGCCGCTTGTGGGCGTCAATCTGGGGCGACTGGGCTTCCTTTCCGATGCGCGGCTGCCTGAACTGGAGCAGGTGATAATCAACCTGCGCGACAAACATTACAACATCCAGGAACGTATGCTGCTGAATGCCGTGGTGAAGCGTGACGGCGAGGTGGTGCATGAAGACCTCGCGCTCAACGACGCCGTTATCTACAAGGGGCTTGTGCCCACGCTCATCGACATCCGGCTATATTGCAACCGCCGCTTCGTGCTCGAGACCCGCTGCGACGGCATCATCGCCTCGACACCCACCGGCAGCACAGCGTATTCGCTCTCGGCGGGAGGGCCCATCCTGTCGCCGGTGATGGACGCCTTCATCGTAGCGCCGCTGAACCCGCACATCCTCTCGGTGCGGCCTATGGTGTTCGGTGCCGACGACCACCTCGGTTTCCGACTGCGCCATGCGGACAACTGCGCCGTGCTTCAGCTCGATGGACGCCACGTCATCGACCTCCAGACCAACGACATGCTGCACATCAGGCGCGCTTCCCGCAAGCTGCGCTTCATCAAACTCTCCAGCAAGACCTTCTACCGGATTCTGCGTCACAAGCTCAACATGGGCAAAGGCAACCGTCCCTGACGGGGAGGATATGCTTAAACGACTATCGCTGCAAAATTTCGTTCTGGTGGACGAAGCGCAAATCGAGTTTGCCGACGGCCTACAGGTGCTCACCGGTGAGACCGGGGCCGGCAAGTCTGTCGTGGTGGGTGCGCTCACACTCATTATGGGTGAGGCTGTGCGCAGCAAGGTGCTGCTCGACCCGCAACGGCCGGCCTGGCTCGAAGCCACCTTTGCCGCCGACCCCGACAACAAGGCCTTGCAGGCATTGTGCGAGCGCCATGACGTTCGGCCAGTCGATGGCGAGCTGTTCTTTGCCAAGGAAATCCTCCCGCAGGGCGCGGCACGCAGCTTTGCCTGCGGACGCCGAGTGAACGCATCGGTAATCCGCGAATTCCGCGGGGCGCTCATCGATTTTACCAGTCAGCGCGAGCAGGTGAAGCTCTTTGCGCCCAGCGAGCAGCTTCTCTACCTCGACACCTTCGGCGGGTTGCTCGAACTGCGCACTCAGGTACAGGAGCGTTTTCTCGCTATGCGCCAGCTTCGGCGCGAATTGGAGGAGCTGCGTCGCGCCGAGGCCGACCGTCACGCCCGCATCGATCTGTTCCGCTATCAGGCGGAAGAATTAGACGCGCTCGGGCTGCTGTCCGGCGAGGATGAACAGCTCGAATCTGAATTCAACCGGCTGTCTCATGCCGGGGAAATTCTCTCGTTGGCCTCGGCTGCCGAGCAAGACCTCTACGAGAGCGACAATGCCGTGATGGGCCGCTTGCAGGAACACGCCGCCGCCTTGCAGCCGTTCGCCGCCGATTGCGCATCCTGTGGCGAGGCTCACCAGTCATTGATGGACGCGATGGCGGCGCTGGACTCCACGGTGGCCGGTCTGCGCAGCATCCCAGACGAGGTTTCGGTGGACCGCGAGCGCCTCGATCAAGTCGAGGGCCGCCTCGATGTGCTCAATCGGCTCAAGCAGAAATACTCGCGCAATCTCGAAGGCCTTCTGGCTTACCGCGCAGAAATAGGCGGGGAACTGGAAAGCGCCTCTTCGCAGCAGGACAGCATTGCAAAACTTGAAATCGAGGAAGAACAAGCGTGCGCAGACTTGCTGAAGCTAACCAGCGAGCTTTCCACGTCTCGGCGTGAGCACGCGAGTGTGCTTTGCCGCCGACTCGAGGAGAACCTGCACAGGCTGGCGATTCCGCAGGCGGTTTGTGAATTGCACCTGCTGCCGTTGCAGTCCGGCGGGCTCGAGTTGGAGGGCATAATCGTGGGGTCACATGGCGCAGAAGATGCCGAGTTGCGCATCGCGGCCAACCCCGGCATGGCGCCGCAACCACTGAAGGCAGTGGCCTCCGGGGGAGAGCTGTCGCGGGTGCTGCTTGGGCTCAAACAGCTACTGGCCGGCCTCGACCGCCCCGGCGCCGTCATCTTCGACGAGATCGACGCAGGCATCGGTGGCCGCACCGCCGACGTGGTCGGTGAATTCATCAGAAACATCGCCCGCACACACCAGGTTTTATGCATCACTCACTTGCCGCAAGTGGCCGCTTATGGAAAAAATCAGTTCGCTATAGAAAAAATCGTTGACGGTGCGGCAAGCAGAATCAAAATACAAAATCTGAATTACAAAGAGAGAAAACAAGAGATCGCCCGCATGCTCGCCGGCACGGATTCCACACTGGCGCTGCAACATGCGGAAGAGATTCTTGCAAAAGGAGCGATAGGAAACAACTATGATTAGTATGCGCAGACGATACAAAGTGTACATTGTAATCGCCATAATTCTTGTCTCGATCTATTTCGGCCTCCAGCGGTCGAACCTGCTCGATGTCGTGAGAGCCGGTGACGCCAACATCGTCAATATGACTCCAGTCACCAAGAGTTTCGAGCTGCTGCCCAACTTGACCAGATACAGCATATATCTCAACGCCAGAGAAGATGCGGGCACAGTGTTAGAGCTCGAAGAGATGCTGTATCGTAATTACACGGTTCAGGAAGAGATTGTTGACAGCACAGGCGCAATCATCCAGGAAATGGCCGTTGTTTCGCCAATCGTAAAAAAGAAGTTCAACGTCTCGAGTCAGGTAGTGGCCTATGCGGTAATAGTGCCCGGTGAGATTGGCGATGAGGTGCTGGCTTCCATCAGGAGCCTCAACAGTTACACAACCTTTGAAGTCGAGATCAGGGATCAGTCGTTCATTATCGATTTCGAGAAACAGATCGACAACCGGGGTATGGCGATTGATGACCTGCGCAACAAACTTGGCGACAGCCGGTTCTTCAACTCGACGATGGACATTCACAACTCGATCAACCAGTTGCAGAACGATATCGACAGCTTGCGTTCCGAAGAAAGCCAGTATCTGTCGCGCAAGAACGATCCGGCTTTCAAGATAATTGTGCAAAACGTCGGCGGATCGCCGGTATCCATGACCCGCCAGATTTACGGATTCTTCAAAAACTTCGTCATCTCGTTCGCCGCTTTGACCATGCTTCTGTTCCTCACCTATTTCGCGCTGGCCATTATCCTGCGTCTGATGAGCTATCTTGGCATTCGCACATCCAAATCGGGTGGTGGCGGCGGTTATGGCGGGTACTCGAAGTATAACACCCGCTACGGCTCCTATGGCGGTCGCTATGGCCAATACGGTCGCCGCCGCAAGGTCAAGCGGGTCTATAAGAACCGCGAAGAGAGCGAGAAGAAAGAAACGGACGGGAAACCGGAGTCGGACGAGAAAAAGACGTAATGCTCTGGTTCGCAGTCGGACTGCTGCTGCTCATAGCAGAACTTTTCTGGCGGCACTACTTCTGCATGAGCCTGGGTACGGGCGCCCTGGTGGCTGGGATATCGCTCGAGTACATCCAGCGAGCCGAATGGCAGGCGCTCATCATGTTCGCAACCAGTATCATTGTGTTTTTCATAATGCGAAAGGTCAACAAAAAATGGATTAATCGGGGCGATGAACCCGAAATAGATGACCTGAATCAACCCCAGCACGGAGGAAACCATGTCTGAAATTATTGGCATACACGCACGTGAAATCCTCGACAGTCGTGGCAATCCCACCATTGAAGTTGAGGTGCAACTGGAAACCGGCGTCATTGGACTGGCAGCCGTACCCAGTGGCGCATCCACCGGCGAGCACGAGGCCGTCGAGCTGCGCGACGGTAATCCAGACCGCTACAATGGCAAGGGCGTTATGCAGGCCGTCGAGAACGTCAATCAGATCATTACGCCAGAGTTGCTCGGTTACGACTCCTTCGACCAAGCGCTCATCGACCGTATCATGTGTGACATTGACGGCACTGAGAATAAGAGCAAGCTGGGCGCCAACGCCATTCTCGGCGTATCGATGGCTGTGGCCCGCGCCGCCAGCTTCGAGATGGATCAACCGCTGTACCGTTTCCTGGGAGGCTGCAACGCCAAGCTGCTGCCCGTTCCAATGGCCAACATCATAAACGGCGGTTCACACGCCAGCAATAACGTTGACCTCCAGGAGTTCATGGTTATGCCGCTGGGCGCCGGCAGTTTTCGCCAGGCGCTGCAAATGGTGGCAGAGGTGTTTCACGCCCTCAAAGCGCACCTGAAGAAGCAGGGACATAGCACCGCCGTTGGCGACGAAGGCGGGTTCGCGCCCGACTTCAAATCGAACGAAGAAGCGCTTGAACAGATTGTCCAGGCCATCGACCTGGCCGGCTACAGGCCGGGCGAGGACATCTTCATCACCCTTGATCCCGCCGCCAGTGAATTCTATCGCAACGGCAAGTATCAGCTCAAGGCCGAGAACACCGCGCTGACATCAGCCGAGATGGTCGATTATTACGCCAATCTCTGCGACAAGTATCCCATTGTCAGCATCGAAGACGGCCTTGCCGAGGACGACTGGGACGGCTGGTCGATGCTTCGCCAGCGCCTCGCCGAGCGGGTGCAGATTGTGGGTGACGACCTTTTTGTCACCAACGTGAACCGTCTGCGCATGGGCTTCGAGCGCAACTGCGCCAACTCGATTCTCATCAAGCTCAACCAGATCGGTACAGTCACTGAGACACTCGAAACCATCGAAATGGCCAAAACGCACGGCTATACCAACGTCATCTCGCATCGCAGCGGTGAAACCTGCGATACTTTCATTGCCGACCTCGCAGTGGGCGTCAACGCCGGCCAGATAAAAACCGGCTCTCTGTGCCGCAGTGAGCGTATCGGCAAATACAACCGTCTGCTGCGCATTGAAGAAGAACTGGGTGAAGCAGCCCGTTTCATCGGCCACGACGTATTCTACAATCTGTAGTTAAACATATGGGGTGGGGTGATACAGCCTCACCCTTTCAGTACTATGGCAATGTTCAAGAAATGCAGGAAAGACAAGGCGCTCGATATATTGCAGCGCCTGGCCGGTGAGACGCACCGGCTGGACATCCGTATCGGACTGTCGAATACAGAGTCGGTGTTACTGGCTGTCGATGACAAGCATATTGTACTGGCCGAATTCGATCCGCAAAAACATAACGCCCTGCTGTTTGAATTTCCCAAAATAAAAGTCAGTACAGAGGAGCTATGCGGCTTCTGCTTGCTGAAGCACAGCTTCAAGACCGAACTGGTGGGTCAGATCAATTGGAATGACTCGGCGGCCTACCGTTTCGAGATGCCCAAAACCATCACCACCAATCAAGAGCCCTTCGTTATCAACCCTGATCCGATCGACAACATCACCCTTACTTTTCAGCTCAAAGATATTCAGCAGTTCAAGAAGGTCGAGAGCATTTCGGCCACGGAGATACGTTTCAGGGGGTCGTTTGCTCGTTATCGTGAGCTGTTTGGGACAACGATCTATAACATCGAGCTGAAATCGCCCTTCGACCGCATCAAACTGTCTGCCGTTTTCAAACACCTGAAGGGCAATCTCTTCGCATTCACCGATTTCTTCACGGACGACGACATCAGTGAAGCGCTACGCCACTACGCGCTCAGCGAATTTCTGCGCTCCCGCCTGCTGGAGGAGAAGTTTGAGCATGGAAGCTTGCACCCGAACGAAGCGGCCGGCAGGGAAGAGGCAAAGCAAAACCGAAAGGCAAAGAAAAAGGGAACCCCCGACAGCAAGTGCATCCTGCTGGTGGACGATAAGAAGGTTATCACCGATATTGTGGGTGAGTTGCTGAGGACACGCACCGACTACAAGGTTATCGCTACAAACGACAGCATAGATACCCTCAATCTGGCTGTCGAAAACGAGCCGGACGCCATTCTTCTCGACCTCAACATGCCCGGCATGGACGGAATTAGCGTGGCCCGTAAGTTACGCCAGAACCGCCTCACCAACCACATCCCGATTATCTTTATGACTGCCAGCCATGACTCTCGCCGCGTCAATGAAGCTCGTGAGCTGGGAGTGTCGAGCTATCTGCTGAAGCCGGTTGTATTCGATAAATTGCTGCAGGTGCTGCAAATGGTTCTTGCAGAGAATGACGGCTTGACCAAGCTGATGCAAACGCGGGTGGCGTTGCTTTGTGACGAGGCTGACTATAGCAGCCAACTGGTGAAAGAAATGAGAAGCAGGCATATCGAGGTGGATTGTTTCAAGTATCCCGAAGAATTGCTGCGGCGCAACGACACCGAGAATTTCGGCCTTATCATCATGCGCTACACCGGCAAGCAGGCCGCGTCGCTTTCTATTATCAACACATTGCGGCGCAAGCCGGTGTTCAAGAAAACCCCGATTGTGATGTTTCCCCGCACACGCTCCGAAACTAATCTTTGCCGTGACTTGGGTGACGAGAAACTGTTCTTTGTAGAGAATCAGATTGAACCGGCGGCTTTCACGGCCAATCTCGGGTCGTATTTCAGCTAAGAGCTTCGCAGCAAGTCACGGACGTTTCGCAATTCCTTCGCTATTTTTCGCTTGAGCAGAACCTTCGGCGATTCCACTTGCGTTCCCAGTTGTTCGTCGCAGCGGGAGGAGTCGCGAAGCTTCTTGCGCGCTCCCTGGATGGTGTATCTCTGATTATGCAGCATGTCGGCAATGGCTCGCAGCAGGTCGATGTCCTTTTGCGAATACTTGCGGTTGCCGCCGCGTGTTTTGCCGGGGTGGAGCTGCGGGAATTCGCTCTCCCAGTAACGGATGATATGCGGCTTTATCTGAAGCAGGTTGCTCACCTCACCAATCGTGTAGTAATGTTTCTTCATGCTGTTGTATCCACCTGGCTTCGAATGAGTATGGCCAGCGTCATGATCAGCGCGACCACTCCAGCTACCACTGGTAGTAGATAACCGCCACGGCAGTAAAGCGTCAAGATATTCGATGTCATCGCCTCGGTAATCAGTTCAGTCTGCTCGAACATTCCTGCCCGCTGAAGCACACGCCCGGCCGGATCTATCACCATCGAGATGCCGGTGTTGGCGGCGCGGAATACAGGCCGCCGCGTTTCGATGGCGCGATAGCGCGACATCTGGGCATGCTGCCAGGTTCCAGACGAACGGCCAAACCAGCCGTCGTTGGAGATGTTCACGATGGCGTCGGCGCCGCCGATGGCCATGGCGCGTGTCAGGCTGGGAAGCGCCATCTCGAAACAGATGAGCGGTGAGTAGCGCAGATTGCCGGCCTGGTAAAACACCGTGCCGTCGCCATACTCGAAGTTGGCCTGGCCAAGCTGAACCTTCCACAGGAATGGGAAAAGCCTCAGCCACGGTGTGCGTTCGCCAAAGGGAACCAGCGCTATCTTTGAGTAGGGCTTTTCTATGCCGTCAGCGCTTGTCTGGGCGCAGGCGTTGTAGTAGAGGAACGGCTTGTAGCGAATGAGGGGATCATCTATGGTGTTGACCTCGAAGTGGGGAAAACCGGTAAAAATGCGGATGTCATGCTCACTGGCCAGATCTGTCACGAAGGCCTGCCCGCGGCGTCCAGCAGCATAATCGGTGCACAGAAGCGGCAATGTTATAGCGCTCTCCGGCCAGATGACGAGATCGGTTCCGGCCTCGGCGAGGCGCTCGGTGGCGTCACGATAGATGGCCAGGTTCTCGTCTTCGTACTGCGGGTCCCACTTCTGCTCCTGCGGGATACTTGCCTGCACGATGCCCACCTGTACGCCCGTTTGCTGTAGCGGCAGCGTGTGCATCCGCCATACACCGAAAGCCGGCCAGATGACCAGCAGAGCAGCCAGCGCCAGCAGTTCGCGACGACGCCTGAGCGCCCAGGCGCGCCACAGCAACGCGTTAACCGCAAACGTTAGCAGACTGAGCAAATACACGCCGCCCCACTCGGCCGGCTGCAGCAACGCCGTATAGGGTGCCAGCGCATAACCCAGATTGTTCCAGGGAAAGCGGAACTCGCCGGCGCTTTGCAGCCATTCGAAGCCCAACCACAGTCCGGCGACGAGCCACAGGTTTTCCCGTGCGCGCCACGCGATGCGCACCAAGAGAAACAGCAGGGCGAAGTAACTGCCGAACAGCAGGATAAGCCCAAACGGGATGCCCACCATCATTGGCAGCTCCCACGAAGACGGCACCTCGGCGTGCAGCGCCGTGAGCGCCAGCCAGTGCAGGGCTGTGAGCGTATAGACGAAGCTGAAAACGAAGCCCGCCACGATGGCCTGCCGCGCCGATTGCCGACGCTGGAACCAGATGAACAACGGCACAAGGCAGATGAAGGCGAGAAAATGCAGATGGATGGGCAATCGCGTGAGTCCCAGCAGCAACGCTGCCAGCATTACCAGGGAATAGTCGGCGAAGAAGGCCTTAAGGCGTCGCATATTCGAGGCGTCCCAGCAACAGGCGGTGGGCGGAGATGAGGCTCATGTAGCCATCGTGCAGCAGGAAGCGCTGCCACGGCTGTGACGAAACAGCGAACGGATCGCCCTCGGGAAGCGGTTGCACAAATGACTCGTGCAGGCGAAAGCGGCGGCCGCTACGGTCTGTGTGCAGCAGGCCGTCGAGAGTCTGCACATACTGCCCCATTGCGCTGAAGAACACCGTTTGGCCGTCATCCCAGGCCCAAACGTAGTTGGCGGTGCAGTCCAGCAAGCTGGGTTGATCGAGCTGAAAGCGGCCAAAACGATATGGCTCCTCTGCGGGCGGATCGGTAATGAGGGTGATGTCGCGGCGCACGGCGTCCCAGATGTAGATGAACCCGCCGGTAGAGACAGCCAGCAGTCGAGGGTCGCTGAGTTCTTCGAGTTGGATAACGCCAATCAAATCGCCGCGGTGATCGAAGCGTTTTATCTGAGCGCGGAAGCTGTCGAGCGCCAGTAGCTTGCGGTCTGGCCCCAGAGCGATGTCGGCCAAGCGGCTGAACTGTGTCTCGCCATAGCCCAGTCCGCCCAGCGTATTCACGCGCTCCCCATCCACATAGACACCGATGGCGTTTGATTGCGGCAGCAGCACATACAGGGTGTTGTGCAACGGGTCATAGCACGCTTTGGTGGCGGGTTCGTCCAGGGCGATAGTGAGCAGCGGCGTCCAGACTACCTCAGCGCCGCGCCAGGCATCGGGGGCTTGCCCTGCACAGGCCAGCAACAGCAGACAAAGAGCAATCGCCCCGTTAGTTCTTCCAGTCAAAGTGGATGTCCTTGAGCTTACCCTGGATGGTCGTCTTGTCCTGCCAGGTGTTCCACTCGAGGGAGTATGCGATGTCGATGTAGGTGTTGCGTTTCAGGAAAGGCAGCAGACCGCCCATGTTGAAGCCGATCAGATCGAGAACGCAGCCGTCTTTCTTCACCTTCATCTTGAGGTGGTTGCGGCCGACTGTGTATGGATAGCCCACTACCATGACGTTCTTCGAGTGAAAGTTGAGCCGCATGTTGCCAGGGCCGAACGGTGCGAACTTTTCGAGCCACGAGATGAGCGAGTCGTTGATCTTGTGCAGCTCGATATGATGATCGACTTTGAGTGGCGGGATGAGCTGGTCGGGCTTGAGATGCTGGCGCACCCACTCGTTCAGCTTTTCCTCGAACGTCTCGAGGTATTCCGGCAGGATGGAAAGGCCGGCGGCATACTTGTGCCCGCCAAAACTTTCGAGCATATCTTCGACCTGGGACAGAGCGTCGAAGAGGTCGAATTCTGAGATGCTGCGTCCCGAACCACTGCCAACGCCATCGTTCAGGGCGATCATGATGGTGGGGCGATAATACTTCTCGACCAGCTTGCTCGCCACGATGCCGATGACGCCTGGATGCCAGTTGTCGCTGGCGACGACGATGCAATAGGTTTCTTCGAGCTTGCCATATTTGCGGTCGATCTGTTCACATGCCTCGCGGAATGTCTTCTGGTCGATTTCCTGCCGCGATGTATTCTCGCGCTCGATTACTTGTGCCAGCTCTTTGGCTTCACCATCCGTCTTAGAGATGAGTAGCTCGACAGCGCGCATGGCGCTTCCCATGCGGCCTGCGGCGTTGATGCGAGGCGCCAGGCCAAAGACGATGTCGGCGGTGTTGATTTCCTTGTTGGCCAGGCCGGAGATGTTGATCAGCGCGTTCAGTCCGATGTTGCGCTTGAGCGCCAGGCGTTCGAGGCCCACCTTGGCGAAGATGCGGTTCTCGCCGGTCAGTGGAACAATGTCGGCGATGGTGCCGACAGCGACGAGATCGAGAAACCTGTTCACGTTTTCTTCGCTGTCCATTCCCTTGCGAATGAAGTAGCCCATCAGCAGTTTGTAAGCCACGCCCACGCCGGCCAGGCTTTTGTAGGGGTAGGGGCAATCGACGACCTTGGGGTTGAGAATCGCCACGGCTTGTGGCAGCGTTTCCTTGGGATTATGGTGGTCGGTGATGATGATGTCCATGCCCAGTTCGTTTATCGAGGCGGTCTCTTCGACAGCGTTGATTCCGCAGTCAACCGTGATGATGAGGTTGGTGCCACCGTCACGAAGCTGCTGGATGCTGCTCAAAGACAGGCCATAGCCGTCGGTCATGCGGTGCGGGATGTAGAAGTGGATGTCGGCATCGACCATGCGCAGTCCCAGATAGAGCAGGGCGGTGGCGGTGGTGCCGTCCACGTCATAGTCGCCATAGATGGTGATGCGTTCTTTGCGCGTCACTGCCTGTTCCAGGCGCTCGACCGCCTTTTCCATGTCGTTGAACAGGAAAGGGTCGTGGGCGTTGGCGAGCGATGGCTCGAAGAACTGCTTGATGGCTTCGACATCTGTCAGCGATTTACGAAGCAGAATATCGGTTATGATTTCGGGGAAGTGCAGTTGCTCAACAATCGACTTCTTGAGCTGTGACTCCTCGCTCGACAAATGAGGGGCGATCTTCCATCTCTTTTCCATAATGACCTTTTTTATATATGTATTTGATAACAACTTGAAATGTGGCTGGAGAAGAGCATAAGCCGAATTCTGTCCGCCGCCTAACAAGCGACGTGATGTCTATTTATCTGGGCCGGGTCTTGCGACACGCAGAACGCACAACGTTCCCCTTCAGGCGAAACGCACTGCGCTCCGCCCAAGGCCGGCTCGAGCTGCCCACCCGAAGACCATGCGAACCGGGCCGGTTCACCCCGGACGAACCGGAAGGCCTTCCTATTTGGCATTGCACCGGATAAGGCTTTCCCGGCGGCCCGGCTCACGCCAGGCCCCGGTGGTCTCTTACACCACCATTTCACCCTTACCCAGCATCTATTTCGGGTAATCCGAAATAGATGCTGGGCGGTTTGTTTCTGTGGAGCTTTCTCCCCGTTGCCGGGACTTCCCGTTAGGAAGTATCCTGCCCTGCGGTGTTCGGACTTTCCTCCCAGCGCCTATCCGAGGTTATCAGCGGTAACCTCAGATAGGCGCTGGGCAGACATAGTATCTTCTCCGCCACATATGTATCTTTCAAATATCGTGCGTTCAGGCGGATGCGTCGTCGGGTTTCTCCACGATGATGCGACCGCAGTTCTCGCAACTGATGATCTTTGTTCCCCGGTTGATTTCGATGGCGAGTTGTGGCCGCACACGAAACCCGCAGCCGTTGCAGGCGTCGTTTTCCATGAAGACCACGGCCTTGCGCTGCTTGTTTTTGATGAGCAGCACATATCGTTTCACCAGCGACCTGGGGAGGTGCCCTGCCAGTTCATTGCGCAGTTCGCGCTGTTCGCCGATTTCTTTCTCTACTTCGCCAATGCGGTTGCGCAGGCGGTCTTCGTTCTCGTCCAGTTCTTTCTGAGCGGCGTCTTGGGCGGCATTGTCTTCCTCAAGCTGAGTGCGCAACTGGGTTTCTGCCTCCATCAGCATAAGGATGTCGTCGTCAATGGCCGAGTTCTTTTCCTTCAGGTGGTTGATCTCGCTGTTGAGCGCTTTATATTCTTTGTTCGTTTTGATGGCGAGAAGCTGATTCTCATATTTGGCCATCTTTTCTTTGTTTCCCTGAATATCCAGTTCTTTCAGCTTCTGCTGTTTCTGATTGTCTTCCAGCGCCGACTTTGTCTGCTCGACTTTGCTTTCCGCCTCGATGAGGTTGGTCTTCAGGCTGTCAAGTTCACGGGGCAGCTTCTCTTTTTGAGCATCGAGGTCGCCAATCCTGTCATCAAACCTCTGCATGCGAATCAGTTTTTTCATATCCTCGCGCATGAACAGTTACTCCTTGAACAACAGACTGATGTCGAGTGAAGTGAACGAGTGGGTGATGGCGCCGGACGAGATATAAAACACGCCTGTCGAGGCGATCTCGTTGATTGTGTCGAGACTGACATTGCCCGAAGCCTCGAGCTCCACCTGCTCACCAAATTTCTTCACAGCTTTTTTCATTTCAGCTACTGACATATTATCTAACATCACACGATCCACACCGCTGGTCACTGCTTCTTCCAGCTCGGCAATAGTGGTGACTTCAACCTCGATTCTGTAGGCGGTGTTGCGTTCCCACACGCGCTTCACCGCTTCGGTGATGGAACCAACAGCCCTGATGTGGTTTTCCTTGATGAGCACCATGTCGTAGAGGCCGAAGCGGTGGTTGAAACCGCCGCCAACGCGCACGGCGTAACGTTCGAGCTGCCGCAGCAGCGGCGTGGTTTTGCGGGTATCGAGCAGCCGCGCCTGGTATGGCTTGATGGCCTCAACCATCTTGGATGTGCAGGTGGCGATACCAGATAGGCGTTGCAGGATGTTGAGCGCAGTTCGCTCCGCTTGCAGCAATGCCGAGGTAAGGCCGGTGATTTTGGCGATCTCGTCGCCGGGGTTCACGGTGTCGCCGTCTTTGCGGTAGGTAACGCAATTCACCTGGTTGTCGAGGTAGGTGAAAACGTCGAAGGCGACATCGAGGCCAGCCAGAACGCCACGCTGCTTGGCCACAAGAAACGCCTGCGTTTCCTGATTGCCAAGCTGAAGATAATCGGTGGTGATATCACCGGTGCCGATGTCTTCGTTCAGCCCATATTGGATAATGCTGAAAACATCAATCATAGCTGTTTTGTGCATGAAAAAAAGCATTTGTCGAGTGCTGGACAAATGCTTTCTATGTCATATTTGTAATATCGATTAAGCTTGTTTTTATTTATGCGCACACTATTTCTCCCTGTATGCCATGAAGTTATTATCGGTAATTTTTGTCAAACATTTCCTCGTTCAGCAAGGATGCAAAAAAAGAGCGACCTGCTGGCCGCTCTTTTTTAATTTGCTTCGCAACTATTTCAGCAGAATCATTTTCTTGGTGGCGGTGTAACGACCGGCGTGCATCGACAGGAAGTAGATACCGCTGGCGGCGGGCTTGCCGCTGTCGGTATCGCCGCTCCAGACGACGGTGTGATTGCCGGCTTCAAGCTCACCGCGCAACAGGGTTTTCACGCGCCGGCCACGGATGTTGTACACAACCAGTTCGGCGGCGCCGGGCTCGGCGAGGCTGAAGGCCACGGTCGTTTCTGGATTGAACGGGTTGGGGTAGTTGCGGCCCAGTTCGGTGACGAACGGCGTGATGTCGTTGTCATCGTTATCGGTGAGCTCAGCGATTACTTCTACGCCCAGTTCGGGCGCATAGGGGTCGTTGCTGGTGAACAGCACCTCGCCGCTGTAATCTATGTTTTCGGTCGGCTCGAAGATGAGCGTCATGGTCATGGTCTCCAGAGGCAACAGATCGAAGGGGTATGTCTCGCGGTTTGGGGCGCGTCGGTCATCGCCGGGACGAAGCTGCTCGCCTGGCATATCGATGGTGAAGCCGTCTGGCGTGTCGATGTTGCCGGTGAGAACGAGATTGCCGTAGTTGTACAGAGTAATATCGGCTGTGCCGGTTTCGCCTACGGTGGTGTCGGAGAAATCGATGCTCTGGGTGGACAGCGCGATGATGGGCACTGGTTGCGGGTCTTCGCCGGGGAAGGAGATGAAGTCGATCCAGGCGCAGTCGGCGCCGGAGTCCACACTCGAGTCCTTCTCATATGTCCAGCGGAAGGTGTGCACTCCTGTCTCATTCAACTGAATGGTGACAGGCAGCCACTGGCTGAGGCCCGACCACTGGCCCACCTGGGCATCGTCGATATACAGTCGCAGATAGTCGTGATTCACCTCACTCGAAATCTTGCGATAGAACACCATATCGCCAGTGACGGTTACATTGTAGTCGAACTCGGCGGAAGTTTCTTCGTTGGCGCCGATTGCGCCAGAGCGCAGGCTCCAGTCGCCTTCGTACACGTCTTCGTCATTGAGCGTCCAGTTGGCGTCGCCGCTGAACCCCCAGCCCATGATGTCCAGGCCGTTCTCGAAGGTCTCGATCTGCGCGGGCAATCCCTGGATGATGGTGGTTTGCAAGGCGTATTCGCCGGCATAGACGCCAAAGCCAATCGGTAGAATCTCACCTGCACTCACATCTTCGGAGAGGCTGACGACAAAGGTAGGCTCGGCAATGTCATCGACCTCGATGACGCCGATAATAACCTCGCCGTTCTGGATGGTCACATAGGGATTGTTGCACACGAGAAGAGCCACGGCTTCGGGCGAGTCGCAGGAGCCGATGTTCTCCACGGGTACTTCGATGGCCACTGTTTCACCTGGATCGAGCAGGCCGTTGTTGTTGCCCGATGAATCGAAGATATGGTATGCCTGGATGTTTAGATGCGGGGCGTGCGCGGTCAAACTGAGCGTCTGTGACCACTCGTAAGGCTCGCCCTGGGCGTTCTCGGCTGTGAGCAGGAAGTTCAGGTTCAGCTCGAGCAGATCAGGGATATTTCCAGCCAGCGCTATTTCAAAGGCGTCTGTGAGGTCGCGTGTGCTCTCGGCCTCGATGGTGCCGATGTCCTCGACACTGTCGATGAGCAAAAGATATTCGCTCTCGCAGGTGATTATTGCCTGGGCGTTATAGGCGGGTTCGGCGCCCACGTTTTCGAGGCTGAGGCTGATGGTGAGGTTCTCGCCATATTCAGGAATGCCGTTGTTGCCGTCGTTGTACACCGGATCGTCAAAGATGAGGTAGGCGCCTTCGTTGGGAAGAAGCTGTACTATACCCTCGTGGGTGATCTTGTTGTAGCCGGTGACGGTGAGGGTGAGGTCGCATGGCTGGGTGGGGATGTTGTCGAGCGCCAGTTCGACGGTGCCGTCGTCGCCGGTGTAGCCGCTGCCCAGAGTTACACCCTGATAGGATAGACAGACCAGCGCGTTCTCGACACCGGCATCGACGGCATAGGTGTCGAGACCGATGAAGAGGGTGGACATGTTGTTGAGCGCGAACGGCGTTGGCACATCCGAGCGAACCTGTAGCGAGCAGTCACCGAAGATATGCCAGGTGAGGAACATGCTCACGCCCTGTGCTCCCTGAACGTCCATCATATAGCAACTGCCATTGTAGAAGAGGCCACCGGTGGTGTTCTTGAAGTCGCCCACGAGCAGATCGACTATCTCGTCCTGAGCATACATGGGTGGCGCCCAGCTCTGGTTGATGGAGCTCGAGTAATTGGCGATGGCGCCGGTGGGAAGGCCGGTGGTGTCGTTGGTGGCGCGCAGCCAGGCTTCGGCGAAGCAGGTGATGTTGGTGAAATTACCGTTGACACAGGCCACGCTGACGATGTGCGGCAGCTTGTTGTCGTTGGTGAGGCTGTTTACGTTGGTGTTGTTGAAGCCGGTCGTTGACCAGCTTGTATTGGTGCCGTGACCGCAGTAGTTGACAATCGTGCGGCCTTCGTTGAGGGCGGCGGTAATCATGCTGGAATTGCCGCCGTTGTTGGCGTATATTTCATCTACATCGGTGTAGGTGTAGGCCAGAAGATCATCGCGGATGTAGCCCATGTGCACGTGGTCGGCCTCGCCATAGTGGCCCATGCCTGCGCCCTGGGAGGAAGCGACGCCCATGCCCTTGTGCAGCCACTCGGCGTCCACGTCGTCAATGTCGCGCTCGTAATGTATCGAGCGCTCGACCTGGGTATTGACATGCGTCACGGTCGTGGCAGAGAAGCGGCCCACGAAGATGTCGGGGTAGGTGTCGGTGCCTTCGAGCAGGCTGTAGGAGGGGTCGGAGCCACCGTTGCCGGACGTGAAGGTAGGAATCTGCGCCGCGTCGCCCACGAGCTGTAGGAAGGTCAGGTTGATTTGGGGATCGTCGTACTGGGCCTGCACATAGTTCTTGATGTCTGTGGCTGTGGTTCCGAGGGTGGTAACATCCACCATCTCGACATCGAAGCCCTTCTGCACCTTCCATTCAACCCAGGGTATCATGGCTTCGAGAAAGCTGGGGTCGGTGACGACAAGGATGCTGCCGGCTTCGCTGAGCGAGTCGTAGCGGGTGGTTTCGAGGTTGACGAAGCGGCGGCTGTAGATGTCGTTGAAGTAGCGGTTGCGAGCCACCACCGGACGCTCTTTCACGTTCTGTGTGTCCACGCCGGTACGAACGACCTCGAGGCGCATATGATGCCACACGCGCAACGTGCCCGTTACCGGGTTGTACTGGAACGGATAGGCATGCACGGCGATGCCGCGAATGTCGCGCATGATGTATGGGGCGCTGCGGTCGCCATTGACGGCAGGCCAGAAGGCGTTCTCATCGTACTGCCTATCAAATGTGTAGGGCACAGTGGCCGGATTGATGTTACGGAAGATTTCTCCCTTGCTGGGCACCACGTTCATCTGCATGTCGGTGTACTGCCCATCGATGAACCGTACTTCCATGAAGGCGTCGCTCCCGATAGACAGCGCCCTGGTTATCTTGGGAAGCTCGGGCAGGCCACGCCGATAGGTGCGGCTTTCGCCAGGCAGGTTCAGGGCAAAGAAGTCTTGCCCTTCGATGTTGACGGGAAAGCGCTCGAAGGAACCAAAGCGATAATCGATTTCGGTACGGTCGGGGCCGTCTTGCCAGACGTTCACCTCGAACCGGTCGGCGTTCACAACTACCTGTTCGGCTGTCAGGCCAACCATCATGGTCGCCATAACCAGCATTGCGAGCAGCATTTTCATCATATCCTCCAAGTGTTTTGTTATATATTTATTTCAGTAAAATCATTTTTTTGACGGACGTATAACGGCCGCCGGAAGCTTCCATCCGGCAGAAGTATATGCCGCTACCCACGCTGTCGCCGTGACTGTCGATGCCATGCCATACAACGGTGTGTGGCCCTGCTTCCAGGCGTGTGTCCACCAGCCGCGCCACGCGCTGGCCCAACACGTTGAAGATGTCGATAGTGACATTTTGCGGCTCAGCCAGACTGAACGCCACAGTCGTCTCGGGGTTGAATGGATTGGGGAAGTTGCCGCCCAGCGCGGTCACGAATGGCGAGACGCCTTCGTCGCCGGTATCGTTCAAGGCGTTGGCGGTTACTTCGATGCTGAAGTCCGGCGCAAAGGGATCGTTGGTGGCGATGAGGAACTGGCCGCTGTAGTCGATAGCCTCTGTAGGCGCGAAAACGGCGGTGAAAACCTGGTGGCTCATCGGCTCGATGGCGAATTCGTAGTCCACACGACCGGCGACGCTGCGGCTGCCTTCGCCATGCTTGCGGGTGGTGGCCGGAAGGTCGAGCGTGAAGCCGTCACAGGTTTCTATTGTGCCGGACAGATCGAGGCTTCCATAGTTGAACACGGTAAATGTCCGCTCGGATGTTTCGCCCACTGCGACATCGCCGAAATCGATCTCGGTGACGGGCAGGAAGGCGATGGGGGATGGCTCGCCACCCGAGAAGGGAAGTTGCACATAGTCAATCCAGCCGCAGTCGCTGCCGCCGGACATGGAGTAATCCTTTTCGTAGGCCCACTTGAACGTATGCTCGCCCACACTGACGTCGTATTCGGCGATAGTCCAATCGACATTGCCGGCCCACTGGCCCATCTGCTGGTTGTCGATGTAGAAGCGAAGATAGTCGTAGCCTGCCTCGCTTGAAACCTTGTAGTAGAAGGATATTTCTCCAGCGGCCACCACATCGAGAGTCACCTCGGTCCAGGTGGTCTGGTTATTGCCGATGTCGCCGGATTCAAGGCTGTAGTCGCCTTCCCACACGGTGGATTGCTGGAGGAACCAGTCGGCGCCGCCGCCCATCTGCCAGCCATACAGGGCGAGGCCGTTCTCGAAGTCCTCGGCCACCACGCTGACGGGTAGGTTGAACACCTGCTGGTTGGCATAACTGCCGGCTGTAACGCCAAAGCCCACTGGAATCAGCGTGCCCGGTATGGCGTCGGCGGCCACCGTGACGGTGTAGTCGGCGGTTTCTTCGGCGCCGATGCCCATCTCGCCCAGAACGACGCTGTTTTCGTCGAAACTGAGCCACTGATGGTTGCACACCATTGTGGCCACTGCGTTGGGCGAGACGGCGTGTCCAGTATTGGTGACAGGCACCGAAATGACAACTGTTTCGCCCGGATCGGCGATGCCGTTGTCGTTGCCGGCGCTGTCATCGACCACAAACATGGCCACGTCAAAGGCGGGAGCGGCGGCCACGAGAGTGGCCTCGGAAACCCACGAGAGCGTCTCGCCGGCGGCGTCTTCGCCGTTGAAGGTGACGGTGAGGCTCACCTCGTGCTGATCGGGCACGTTGTCGGCCAGTTCGAGCGCGAAGGCGGCTTCGAGGGTGAGGGCTGCTCCGGCAGCGAGAGCGCCGATGTCGGCTGCGGCGCTGGTGATGGTAGTGTATGCGTCATTGATTGAAAGCGTTGCGGTGACGTTGAAGGCGTCGTCGGCGCCAACGTTGCAGATGTCGATGTCGAGCGTGAAAGCTTCGCCATACTCGGCCACGCCGTTGTTCTCGCCGCTCACGAGGAAGTCGTCGAGCACCATGTAGGGTCCCACGTTGGGGATGACCGGTACCGGCACGATGAGCGGGATGCGGTTCTGCGCCGTGATGACAAGCTGGGCGTCGCCGGGGGTGGTGAACGGCTCGAAGGTGAGCGTGAGGCTGCCGGAGCCATCCACGAGGCCCACACCCTTCATTTCGCCGTCGAAACTGAGCGCCACATACGAATATGGCTCGGCAGTGATGGTGATTTCGGTGAGGCCGAAGAGAATCTGCTCCGGCCAGTCGGCGTCGTTGGCGATAGGCTGCCCCATATATGGCATCAGCGAGGGGTCGCCCATGAGCGAGTATATCTCCCAGTAGTAGTTTGCGCTGCCGCCACCCTCGACCACAGCGAGATTGCCGCGCACAATCATGGCGCCGGCGGTGGTGTACCAGTCGGCGAAAGGCTCGGCGTGGTCGTGAAAGAGGCCGTCATAGACGCCCAGCCCTGTCTCATGGTATGTGGGGTTTGCAACGACAGGGCCGTTGCCGACGCCCCACCAGTAATCTTCGTCCCAGTATGTACTGTTGGTGCCGCCGATGTAGCCGATGGCGCCCTTGTTTTCGGCGCGCAGCCAGGCTTCGCCAAAGCACTCGGCCACTTCAAACTTGTTGGTGAGGCAGCAGTTGCCAACCACAAGCGGGTATTCGTCGGCGTTTTGCAGGCCGTTGATGTTGGGGATGGTGAAGCCAGGGTCGGCCCAGGAGGTAGAGCTGCCGTGAGCGGTGTAGTTCACATAGCCCACGCCGTTGGAAATGTTGTCGATGATGTTGGCCGAGTTGCCGCCCGAGTTGGGGTACAGGTATGTGTGCGAGTTTATGCCGTGAGCGTCGTTGAAATAGAGGGATGTGCCGTAGTTGATCTGGCCGTTGCCCCAGGTGTGTCCGTGACTGGCGTCCATGCCGGCAATCATGACGACCTCGCCCAGATAGCCGGGGTCGGGCATGGTGTGCATCTCGTAAGTGAGGGTTTTGTCAATCTGCGGCTGGAGCTGTGCGGTGTCGTTGGCGCTGAAGCGGCCATAGAACATCTCGGGCATATAGTCGTTGCCCTCGAGGCGCACATAGTTCAGATCGGTTACGTGGTTGCCGGTACTGCCGCTGAAGGCATTTATCTGAGGCGTGTCACCCACGAAGATCACGAAGCTGGGAGCGGGGTTATTTGGGGTGGCGGCGTCCCAGATGTCCTGGATGTAGGCCTGAATGGCGCCGGGGTTGCTGCCGATTTCGTCGGTGTAAGCCTCGTGCACATAGAAGCCGCTGGCCTGCTTCCACTCGATGAACGGCTGAAGCTGGGTCTCGAACATGCGGTCGGCCACGATTATCATCGACTGCGGGTAGCTGGTGAGCGGGTCTCGCGTGTTCAGTGTCGTATAGTTGAACACGCTGCCGGCCAGGCTGCTCTCGAAGGCAGGTGACCATGTACGGGCGCGGAGGTTGGCTGTGGCAGCGAGGTCGCCGCCGGAGAAGCTCACCTCGATCTCGGTGTCGGACCACAGGCGCAACTGGTTGCTTACAGGATTGTAGGAAGCCAGACGCACGGTGAGCAGGAACAGGCGCATGCCGCGCAGGATGCCCATCTCCTCGACGCTCACGCCCATGTCGCCAACCCATGCTTCGGTGGCGTAGGTGGCGGCGTCAATCGCAAACGGCGCTTCGGCAGGATCGGCGCTCTTGGAAAGCGAGGGCTGGGCGGGGTATATGGTGTCGTAGCCCAGCGCGGCCAAGTCGAGCGTTTGCCGGCTGCTGGAGAGAACGTTTGCGGTCACTGTGGCGCCCAGCGGCACGGCTATGACCTTGCGAATGACGGGCAGGCGCGGCTGGCCGGGCACTGTGCTCCAGGCAAAGCCGTCGGCAATCAGCAGCGTGAAGGCGCCATGCTCGGAAGCGATGGGAACAGCTTGCAGGGAGGCAAGGCTGGTTTGCAGGCGGAGGCCGTTTTCATGATTGTCGAGCAGACGGATGGCGTTGGCGCCATCGCCATCGCCAAGCTGTATGGGATTAGCTGTCAGGGAAACGATGACAACACAAAGCAAAACAAATACGCGCAGTTTCATTATTCGACCTCTCCTCTGGATTCCGGTGTTCCTCAATTTCCATCACTATAACTGCAAAAGGCATACCAATTCACCGAGATTTCAATATTCCAGCTTATCCCAGAATTCCGTTGACAAAATCTGCCCGCTGACGGATATTCTAATTTAAGAGGTTCAACATGAGAAGACACATCAGGCTGGATTCGCTCAAACGCGATGCAGAAGTCCTGTTGAACAAGATTATCAGCGAATCTGAACGCCTGGCGCGCATGGGTTCGCTCAAACTCAAGATTTCTACCCTGCGCGGTGAAATCAACGATTATCAGAGTGAAATCGGCGCCTGGGTGTGCGAGCATCGTGATGCCCTGCCCGAAGATGCCGATGTTACCGCCCTGCTGGGCAAGATAGACAGCCTGCAAGTCGAGGTGCGGCAGCGCCAGAGCGAGTTTGACGGAATTGCTGGCCGTGGGGCGCCCTGTGAAAATGAGGGAACCGACGACACTGACAAGGTTTAGCTTGCTGCTGCTGGCGGCGCTGATGCTTGCCTCGTGCAATATATTTGACCCGCGAGAAGCCGAGGATCCAGCCGAAACAGCAGACTGGAACCCGTTTCCGGTGTCGCCGCAGATGGCGCTGGACAACCTGCGCTTTGCCTGGATGTTTAACCAGAACGGCGCTAAGTATGGCGAAATCCTCACGCCGGATTTTGTGTTCAGTTGCGACCAGCAGGATGTCATCGAGTATGGCGTGCTTTCGGAGTGGGACGCCGGTACGGAAGAAAGCGTTCTGTTGCAGGTGTTTGTCTCGTCATACATGGGTGGCAACCAGGTCGATCTGACGCTGGTGGAGGGCATTGACGACGTTTTCGAGGGCGACGAAGCGACGGTAGTGCGAGATTACCAGCTCGATATTTTCTGGGGTGAGATTGAATCGCCGATGGTGTATGAGGGGCGTCTGGCCATAGAGATGTTTCGGGGCAGTGACGGCCTGTGGCGTCTCGCCTCGTGGCAGGACAGTAGAAAAGATAATGAATCAACTAGTTGGGGGCGGATGAAAGATGCGTACAGGCCATAAAATATTAGGTGGTGTAACCGCCTTGCTGTTAACTTTGTTTACGGTTTCCTGCGAAAACCCGTTTCGCCCAGACATGCGTAAACTAAGTGTCACGCCTGTTGTCCGCAGCGCCGATTCTCCCCTTCAACTCCTGCTCAACCTCGAAGACGCCTACAACCACCGTGACATCGAACTCTACAAGCAGTGCCTCGCAACATCTTTTCGCTTCGTTCTCATCGGCGCCGAATCCGTCGAATTGGGTGTCGATATGGACTGCGACGGCCTGCGCGACGACTGGTGGGACTACGATGTCGAAGTGCGCTATCACGAAAATCTGTTCGGCTACGGCTCGTCCGATGGTGCGCTGTCAGCGCCTTCGGCCATCTCGCTCGATCTACAGATTCCCCCCGAGGAAGTATGGCAGCAGGACGCTCAGGATGGCTATGAAAGCCGTCTCATCATTCCCTGCTACTTCGATCTTCGCCTTACATTCGCCGGTAACTATCAAGACATTGCCGCTGGCGGCTACGCTCTGTTCTTCGTCGTCGAGAAGGACGGCGTCTGGAAGATTGAGCGCTGGCAAGATCAATCAAGCACCTGACCCCCTTTCATGAGCGACCTGTTTCGCATTCTGGCAATTGACTACGGCAGCCGCCGTGTGGGAATCGCTATCAGTGACCCTCTGCAAATGATAGCCAGGCCTTTTGACACCCTCGACAATACAGGTGACGACGAGCTTGTGCGCCGCATAACAAGCATCGTTCTCCAGGAGAGCGTGGGCGAGGTGATACTGGGCTTGCCGCTGGGGCTCGAAGGCCACGACACCCCGCAAACCACTCGAACTCGCGAGTTTGCCGATCTGTTGCGTCCCGCATTGGGTGTACCTCTCATTTGGCGCGATGAACGCTATACCAGCGACGATGCCGGCCAAATCCTCCGTGACAAGGGGCTGGATGTTCGCGCCAGCCGCAAGCAGATGGACTGCACAGCCGCAGCCGTGCTGCTCCAGACATATCTGGCGCAACGCCCGGAGCAGGCGGAGCATCGATGAAACGACTGCTGGCCTCGCTACTGGTTTTGATACTTCTCGCGCTGGGCGTGACGACCTGGCTCACTATGCCTGTTCACATCGACAGCGCCACGTTCGTGGTCAGGCATGGCGCCACCGCCGCCGCCATCGCCGACAGCCTGCATCGCGCCGGGCTTATCCGTCACCCGCTGCCGTTTCGTCTTTGGGTGAAGGCAACCGGTGACGAGTCACGCCTGGGACGCGGCACCTATCACTTCGAGGGCGACGTTTCACTGCCTTCGCTGGTCTCCCGACTGCGCAACGGTAACAGTTTTGAACCCCATGTGCGGCTCACCATCCCCGAAGGCCTGCGTCTTGGACAAACCGTGTCGCTGCTGGTTTCTCACAATCTGGGCGATGCACAGCGCTACAACGACCTGTTGGCCGACACCAGCTTTGTCAGTTCCCTGCTACCCGACTCGCTCTTTGGCCAGCGTCTGAGAGGGATACACTCGCTCGAGGGTTTTCTCTATCCCGAGACCTACTTCATGAAAGCCGATGAACCTTTGGCCGAGCGTGGCGTCCTGCGGCGCATGGTGGCTCAGTTCGCGCTGGTTGCCGACAGTCTGCGCCTTGCCGAGGGTTTTCCGCTGAATGGCTATGAAACGCTGGTGCTCGCCTCGATTATCGAGCGTGAGGCGATGGTGGAGGAAGAAAAGCCGTTGATTGCCGGCGTGTTTTTGAATCGTCTCGAACGCGGAATGGCGTTGCAGGCATGCCCCACAGTGCTCTATGCTCTGTCACAGCGAGGCATAGAACGCCACAAGCTGCTGTTCGAAGATCTCGACATTGTCTCGCCGTTCAACACATACAGACACCGGGGGTTGCCACCAACGCCCATCTGCTCGCCATCCCTGTCATCCATCAGGGCGGCGCTGCAACCGACCGACAGCCGCTACTTGTACTTCATTGCCGACGGCCAGGGCAGGCATCGGTTTTCGACAAACTTCGAGGAGCACAAACGACAACGCTGGGAGGTGCGGCGTGGATCATAATCTTTTGCTGCAACTTGCGCTGATACTGTTCGCCTCGAAACTGCTGTCGGCGCTGTTTCGCAGGATGGGCCAGCCACCGGTTATCGGGATGCTGCTGCTGGGCGTTGTGCTGGGCCAGCTATGCCTGGTGCATGACGGTGAGGTAATCCGGTGGATTGCGCGTATCGGCGTGCTGTTCCTGCTGTTCGAGGCAGGGCTCGAGACCGACCTGAAGCGTATCCGCGAGGAGGCGCGTCGTGCCGCGCTGCCGGCTCTGGGCGGGGTAGTGCTGCCATTCGGCGGCGGATTTCTGCTGTCGTGGCTGCAAAATGGCCAACTGTTTCACAGCCTGGTAATCGGCATCATCATGACGGCTACCAGCGTGAGCGTCTCGGTGATGACGCTGATGGACCTGGGCAAGATGAAGGGCGCGGAGGGACGCTGCATCGTCAACGCCGCCATCCTCGACGACATCCTGGGTATCCTGCTGCTCAGCTTTGTGTTCGGACTTGCCGCAGGCCACGGGGCACCAGGGGAAGCTACTGTTCACGGTGCGGCCGGACTTATCGGCCAGTTGTTGCCACTGCTCAAGATTGTCGGTTTCTTTGTGGCGATAGTGTTGTTGGGCCGCTACTTCTTCATTCCGTTGTTTCACAACCTGTCTCGCTTGAACCTCGAAGCTTCGGCTCCGGCACTGGCCGTGGTCGCCATTTTCTTCTTTGGCTGGCTGGCCGAGTATGCCGAGATTGCCGCCATCACCGGCGCCTACTTCGCTGGGCTGTTCATCGGGCAAACCGGCTACAGACACACGGTGCAGCGCGAGATTGCCTCGGCAGGCCGTTTGCTCTTCATCGATGTCTTTTTCGTGCACATCGGACTGATGATTGACCTGAAGCATATGCATTCCGGCGTGGCGTATCTGGCGGCGTTCATCGCCATCGCGCTGGTGACGAAGTTTGTCGGCAGCATGGCTGGCGCACGTCTCAGCGGCTTCGACACGCTGCGCTCGCTGCGCGTTGGCATTGGCATGATGCCACGCGGGGAGGTAGCGCTCATCGTGGCCGGCATGGCCATGCAGCGGCAACTAATCGGCCCGGCAGACTACTCAGCTACCATTATGGCGGTCATCGTCAGCGCGTTCATTACGCCCATATTGCTCAAAATCAGCTACACGCGCTTGCAACGCAAGACATTTTAGGAGAACGCATGTGGACAGACTATACCAGTGAATCGCTCATCATCCTCGACCCGGACGTGAAGAGCAAGGCGGAGCTTTTCGAGAAGATGGTCAACCATGTCTATAACCAGGACCTGGTGGTGGATCGCAAAGCGTTTCTGCGGGCGTTGCTGGAGCGCGAAGAGAAGTCGAACACGGAGTTGACGCCAGGGGTGGCTTTGCCGCATGCCCGCAGCGACGAGTGCGAGAAGCTTTTCCTGTGCATCCTCGTCCTGCGCGAGGGGCTGGACTACGGTAACCCCGAGATGGGGCCGGCGCGGCTGGTGTTTTTCTTTGGGACTCCACAGCGCGACAACCGGCAATACCTTCAGTTACTCGCCAAGTCGTCGCGCCTGCTGAAGAACCCTGAATTTCGCCAGAAGTTATTGGAAGCGCAAACGGCTCGCGATGTCCTCGACCTGCTTGCGCGGCACGATCAAATCGAGCAGGAATCGGGCGAATCGACGATCTACTCGATGCAGGTGGTGCTGCACGAGCGCAAACGCCTCGATGACCTGCTGGGGGCGCTCGTAGAGCTGGGCATCACCAACGCTCTCGTCATCGATGGCCAATCAATGGCGCGCAAGATGGCCTACGAGATGCCGGTATTCGCGGGATTGAGCTATCTGTCGCCGGGCAAGAGCAAGGAGACGACGATGGTGGTCTGCACCGTGCGCGACCGCAATCTCGGCCTGGGCTTGTTCAATCTCCTGCGAGAAAACGGCATCGACCTGAATCGCCCCAACCAGGGCTATATCCGTCTCATCCGCGTTGACGAACTGATAGGCAACCCTGAAGAAACGCTCGATCTGTAGTGACTGGGCGCTCTTGGTAGCAACTCTTAGCCCGCCTCTGGCTTCCTACTGCCCGCCCGAAAAAGAAAGAGTGAAATAGTGAGCCATAGTGCGCGTTATTTCTTTTTGCATGGGTGGTGGAAAAGCTTGACAGTCTGCTTCCATCCGGTTCTTTTCGGTGTAACAAAATGGATTAATCCAAGGAGGATACTATGAAAACAATGCGAATCGCTCTTTTCCTTGTAGCAGTTGCCGCACTCGTTATGGCTTGCGGTGGCGAAGACAAACCCGGTGTGAATAGAGCCTACTATCCAGATTGGTGGATGGTGCAGGGCAATCCCGACCAGGTTTACAGCTTCGGCATGGACACCAAAGTGTCGCAGACCAGTTCCTATGACGCCGCCTACGCAAACGCCATTCTCATGGCGTCGCAGTATGTGGAAACCAAAGTGGCCGGCATGGTGAAGAACTACGAAGAGGAAGCTGGACGCGAGAACCCCCAGGTGCTCGCCCTCACCAGCAAGGTAATCAAATCTGTCACCGACGCCAGCTTTCAGGGCGCGATGGTGAACAAACAGGAAACGATTATCCTCGATAACGGCCGCTACCAGACATTCGTGCGCATCGCCGTTCCCAAGGAGACCGTCAACCGCAACCTGATGAACCAGATCCAGAACGAAGAAGCGCTCTACAACGCCTTCAAGGCCACCCAGGCCTTCGATGAGCTGCAAACCGAGTTGGACAGAAACTGACACCACCTTTGCAACAATGAAAGCCCCGAGTGTTCTCGGGGCTTTTTTTTGTTAAGATGGGGCTTTGCCCTTGCTCTTGCGCCGCGAAAAGTGATTGACACCGACTGCGTTGGTATTCATCATGTCGATAGTGTAAATTCAGCATCGGCGAGGAAAATGAAAAACCTGAATAAAATCTACGCGATCATTCTCAGTCACCGCGGATACCTGATTGTCGGGTTCCTGACGATGATCCTGTATGCCCTGTTGCAGGGAGTGAGCATTACTGTGCTCGTGCCCCTGTTCGACAACGTGCTCGTGCCCAATAAAAGCGGAGTGGTTTATCACGATCTGGGGACGTTCATGCGAACCCTGTGGGACCTGACCACGAATTACTTCGCCACACATGGCGGGTGGAGCGTCCTGCTCGACGTTGACCGGCTGAAACCGCTGTGGGTCGAGGTGCAGCAAGTCCTGGCGCAGTCCGATTCCTTCATGCTGCTGTACAGCCTGAGCGGACTGGTGGTGCTGCTCATCGCGCTGAAAAACGTGTTTTACTACATCAACCGTGTCTGTTTCACCCGTATCCGCGCCAATACGCTGTTTGAAATCCGCAGCCGAATGTTCCGACAATACATGACGCAGTCGCTGGCCTTTTTTCATACCAATCGGGTGGGAGACTCGCTGGTGCGCATGATCAACGACGTGAACATCGTGAGCCAGTATTTCATCAACACCATTTTCTCCAGTCTGCGCGACATCCTTACGGTGCTGGTGGCGGCGCGCATCGCCAGCCTGCTCAACCCGCGCCTGTTTCTGTGGACAATCGTGTTCCTGCCGCTGTTCTCGCTTGCCGTCAGTATGCTGGGCAAGAAAATCAAAAAGTACGCCAAACGCATGCAGGGCCAGGCCTCGATCATGTATTCCAATGTAGAGGAAATCCTCAACAGTATGCCGGTGGTGAAAACGTTCACCCGCGAGGAACACGAGATCGCCCGCTTCGACCGCATCAACAGGTTTTTCACGCGCTACTGGCGCAAGGCCGAAATCTATAACGTGCTCAACCTGCCCATCAGCGAGATGAACTCCACGTTTGTGGGCGTGTTCCTGCTGTTACTGGGCGGCAATCTCATGCTCGCCTCAGAGGGCGGATTTTCGCTGGGCAACTTCACAGCCTTCCTTTTCGCCATCTTCTCGATGCTGCACCCCACCAAAAACCTGACACGCGCCTATACGAATATCCGCAAGGCTATGGTCTCGCTCGATCGTATCGGAACGATTCTTGACCGCGAACCACAGATTGTCAACGCCACTGATGCCGTGCGCAAAACCAGCTTTGAACAGGCCATCGAGCTGCGTGATGTGCACTTTGCCTACAAGTCCGGCGTCGAGGTGATTAAGGGTGTCAACCTCACCATTCGCAAGGGCGAGAAGATTGGACTTGTCGGGTCGAGCGGCTCGGGCAAAACAACGCTGGTCAACCTGCTCAACCGCATGTACGACCGCACTGCCGGCAGCATCACAATAGACGGCATTCCCGTAGAGAAGATACGCCTCGACGACCTGCACGCCCTCTTCGGCGTAGTCACTCAGGAATCGATCCTGTTCAGCGACACCGTTGGCAACAACATCCGCTATGGCACTCACCTGGAGGTGGACGACGAGGTGGTGCACCAGGCAGCGCGCATCGCCAACGCCGACGAGTTCATCGACGAACTGCCCGAGGGCTATGACACGATGCTGCAGACTAAGGGCGGCGGGCTGTCCGGCGGACAGCGGCAGCGAATCTGCATCGCCCGCGCCATCGTCGGCGATCCGCCCGTGCTCATCTTCGACGAAGCCACCAGCGCACTGGATACCCAGGCCGAGCGCAAGGTGCAACTGGGCATTGAGCAGGCTACGCAGAACCGAACCGTCGTCATGATCGCTCACCGCCTGTCCACCATCCTCTCCTGTGACAAGATCGTGGTGATGGACAACGGCCTTGTGGCGGGCATGGGCACACATGCGGAGCTGCTCGAGAGTTGCCCTCTCTATCGCAATCTGTACGAGCTTCAGTTCACTGCGAATGATGAACGGACTGATGATTCCGGTGGGCAGAACGGAACTCGACAATAAGGGGTGATGTATGAGTATCAGCGGGTTTTCCTTCGTTCGCAATGGGATTTCGTTGTATTACCCGATTGTGGAAGCGATCAAGTCCATTCTACCCATTTGTGACGAGTTCATCATTGCCGTTGGCAAAGGTGACGAAGGCGATACCACGAGGGAAGCGATTGCAGCCATCAACGATCCCAAAATACGAATTATCGATACTGTCTGGGAAGAGGAGTTCTATAAAAAGGGCGTTATCAACGCCATGCAAACAGATATCGCCCAGAGAGAATGCAGCGGTGACTGGCTGTTCTATCTACAGGCAGACGAGGTGGTTCACGAGAAATACCTGCCGGCCATCCAAGCTCGCTGCCAGGAACTTGTTGGCAGGCCAGAGGTGGAAGGCCTGCTGTTTCGCTATAAGCATTTCTGGGGCGATTACTCGCACTATCACGGCGGGCACGGCTGGTATCCGCATGAAATCCGCATCATCCGCAACCTCGAAGATGTTCATTCCTGGCAAAGCGCCCAGTCATTCCGTCATTTCAACCCCTACGACAACCCCCGGCAGGAAGGCGGCACCTCCAAACTCAACGTGGCGAATGTGGATGCCGAAATCTATCATTATGGCTGGGTTCGTCCTCCTCATCTGATGCAGAACAAACGATGCGCCCTGGATTCGGTTCACTGGGGCAAGAGCAAAGCCGAGGCGCATTACAACAAGGCGCCCAAAGAATTCGACTATGGCCCGCTTGATCGTTTGAAGGTGTTTCGCGGCGCTCATCCAGAGGTTATGCAAGAGATGATTGCAGCCATGAACTGGCAGGACAAGCTGCAACCAACCGGTAAACCAAACCCCTATCGTGATCTGCACAAACACGAGAAGCTCAAGTATCGGTTCTATTCCACAGTGGAGAAGCTGTTTAACGGCGGCAGGCAAATCGGCGGGTTCACAAACTACAATCTGCTGAAACTATAGCTACCCTGGCGCTGTTGCTGACGAATCCCGCGCTTCTCACTTCTCGGTGCGAATAAAGCGCAAAATTTGGGCAGCGCGTTTGTCCCAGGATCGAGTTTCTGCGAGCTTCAAAGCGCTCTGGCTCAAACGGGCGACATTGGCTTCATCCAAATAGAAACTGTCTATCTTCTTTGCCCACGCTTGCGGAGTGGGTTCTGCCAGCAGCAAACATTCGGAATCTTTGATAAAGCTCACTGCCGACAGGGGCGGGGCGACAATTGGCATTCCCGCTGCGAGATATTCCATTACCTTCAAGGGACTTGAAAAGGAATGAAAGAAATTGTCTCGCATGGGCGCAAGCCCCAAATCAAGACTCTGCTTGAGTTCATCGACTGCCGACGGAGCCAGCCAGCCCAGAAGCTCGGTTCGTTGCGCTACATTGTATTTCCGCGCCAGAGTTTCCATGCGTTTGCGCTGGTCTTGAGAGTTGATTCCAGCTATCACCAGCTTGACATTCTCGGTCTTCATTTCGGCAAGAGTGGCAAACAACAGCTCGTGATCATAGTTTTCGTCGCTGATAGTGCCAATGTAACCGATACGGTGCGTCAATTTCGATTTGGGTTGACTCACGGTGGTTTTCACGCCAGTTGGGGCAGAGAGCGCTGACACACTGGGATATTGCCTGGCAAAAAGGTCGGCCAACCCTTGCGATACGCAGATAAGCCCGTCCACTTTCGGAATGCAGGATTTCTCACGCGCATGCCGCTTTCTTCGCTTCCTGTCATTCTGTTTCAGGCTTGCCGGGTCCTCGCCAAAATAGTCGTGGGCTTCGAAATAGACCCTGCATCCAATTTTGCTTCGCAGCTTGAAGGCTGTGTTCAAAAAGCCCAGATTTCGTGTTATCACTACGTCTGGTTTAATTGCTTCAATGTGGGAATATGCCCGTAACCAGATGAAGCGATGATTTCGTTTCAAGACCCCGGCATTGATTAACTCAATGTTGAGCGGAATGATGATGCCAAAGTTTTCTTTCAGCATAACAGCCAACGGTTTCGGAGAAAATCGCACACTCAATAGCTGCGCATCTGCTCCTGCCTCGACCAATCCGGCGAGATTATATGTGATGAAAGAAGTCGATGGCGAACCGGACGGGAAGAGCCCATGATGAAAATAGACTATTTTCATCTCAGCAGTATCCCGTTAATGGCCTCAATAAGCGTTTTTGACGTATTATCCCAGTTATTGAGCTGATAAGCTTTCTCTACGTTTTCCAGCAGAGAAGCGTAGAAGTTTTTGTCATCTTTCAACTTCAGGAAAACCTGGGCAAGCTCCTCCGGCTCGTTGGTTTGCAGGCAAACCCCGGCCCCCGTTTCCCTGACAAACGTGGCCGTGCCGGAGCTCGAATCCGAAATAACCGGCTTTCCAAGCGTCAGATAGTTGTATAGCTTGTTCGGGCAGCCTGTGCGGGCATTTTCGGCAAGTGTAATACTCAGCCCTGCATGAGCAGCCGATATCCACTGTGGCACTTCCAGATAATCGAGATGCCCGGTTGTGATTATGTTGCTCGCAAGGTTATGCCGCTCTGCGAACTCATCCATCCAGGTTTTCTCCGCATTGGGAATATTGCCCACAACTATCAAGCCAATCCCCTTGGCGGCCACAAGAGCGAGAGCTTGCAGAATGATTTTCAAGCCGCGATCAAAGAAGAAATATCCTTCCATTACGTACCATGTGATGGAAGAATCAATTTCCGCCTTTTGGGCAGCGCAGAAAAGCTTATTGCTCTGAGTGTTTTCGATAATACATATCTGCGTCTGGGTTAAAGTGGAGTAATACTCTTTCATGAATGGGCTTAAACACAGGATTAGGCTTGCAGTTTGCAGTATTCTGTTTTCCTGCTCCAAATGTCGGGGAACTGTGCCACGTTTCTTTTTGGTCAAGCGCAACCGATGCAAAAAGAACTCATGGTAGTCGAATATCAGTTTTGTTCCAGGTATTACTGAAGTCAGACTGGCAGCAGCCTCTAACAAAAAGTCTATGTGTTCGTGAAACTGAACGGCATCTGGTTTCAGCATACGCAATTGAGAAAACAGTGATTTCAAAGCAGCCTTGTGTCGAATGCCAAGCTCTTTGGGCAGCTTTTTGTTGTAGGTATATGGGTAAAATTCGACGCCATTTCGCACAAATGGAACCGTGTCAATCTTCTGCTCCGCCCTGCGTCCCAGGGTTCCGGGTCGAATTTGCGGGGCGAGAACGATGACTTCATATCCAGACTTGGCGAGGCTAACCGCCTGCTTATGAAATATGCGCGCGTCGAAAAGCCTGTGCTCAAATATTACATGGCAAAGTCGTGGCATCATGTCCTCTGTTTCTTTGTTGAATTCATTTGTTCTGTGGCCGCTGACCAAGTATTGGAAAGTTCGCAATGACTGCATCCAGCACTGTCTGCGGCTCTATTTTTCTCATGCAATCGAAATGCTTCATATGGCATGCTCTGCCGCCATGACTGCCACAGGGACGGCAGGCGATGTCCACCTCGAAGACCCTGTCCTTTTCCTTATACGGGTAATAACCCAGAGTGGTCACGGTGGGGCCGAAGAAGGCATACACCGGAGTATTCACGGCGTTGGCAATGTGCAAAGCGCCACTGTCGTTGGAGATTAGCAAGCGGCAGGCACGGAACACTGCGGCCGATTGTGTTACGCTGAGCTTGCCGGCGAAATTCTGCAGCCGACAGCCGCTCTGGGCAATGATTTCGTCGCAAAGCAGCGCTTCCGCCGCCCCTCCGCTGAAAACCACCTCATAGCCCTTTTCTTTCAGCATTGCGGCCAGAGAGGCATAATATTCTGCCGGCCATCGCTTCGTCGCCCAAACCGAGCCGGGCGCAAAAACTATCGTGTTCGGATTGCTGATTGCCTTGTCTGCCAGCAAGGTATCTTCTGCGCTGGGGTAGATTTCCGTGGCGTTATCGAAGCTCTCATCGCTGAACGCCTTCAGCAGTTCCAGGTTTTTGACCGTCTTATGCACATTCTTGCGATGAGGGAACTTGTCTGTGAGAAAATGACGGGCAAGATAGCGATTGTATCCCACTCTTCGCTTTATTCCCCCCAAAAACAGCAAAAGCGCAGTGGTGAACGAACTGTGGGGAGTTACGGCGACAGTGTATTTTTCAGTTTTAATAGCTTTCGCTACCCTGAAAAATTCCCTCATTCTACGCTTGCTTTTGTCGAAAAACAGCAGCTTGTCGATGTATGGATTATTATTCAGAACCGCGGCGTTCTGTGGTCGAATGAGCGCGTCGATTCGCGCTTCTGGAAATATCTCCTTCAGCCCCCTGATCAACGGCGTAATCAAAATGACATCGCCCAGAAAGGCGGTTTGAACAACCAGTATCTTATCCATTCAGTAACTCGGAGTAGAGCGCGGCATTGCTATCCACCATTTTCTGCATGCTGAACTTTGGGGCCTCTTCGAGAGCGGTTGCCCCGAGTCTTTCCGCCCGCGCTGGGTTGTTTACCAGTTCGATAATTGCAGCCGCCAACTTCTGCGGCGCCTTCTTCTCCACAAGAAGCCCGCTGTGCTCATGTCGAATCAGCTCAGGGATACCGCCGGCATTGGTAGCGACGATAGGCAGGCCCAGCCCCATGGCGTCAATAATTGCCGTTCCCAAGCCTTCTTTCTTCGAGGCTATCGTGAATATGCGGAAGGTTTTCATAAAACTGCCGACATTCTTCTGATAACCCATAAAGAGGAAGCGGCTCTTGAGCGGTTCATTTGCAGCCAGAGCATGAATGTCCTTTGCATCGGGTCCATCGCCCAGTGCGACAAAAACCAGCTTCGGGTTGGCTCGCAGGCAGATTTCCGCGGCTTCGAGCAAGGTGGGGTAATCCTTGTGGCCAACCAGTGCCGCCACTGTGCCAACTACAGTGCAGTCTCGCAATTCCACCGGCAGATAGCTGTAGTCAGCCAGGCAGTTTTCAAAACGAGACAGGTCCACTCCGCTGTGAATTACTCGCAGCTTACTGGTGTCAACCCCGCAAGCCAGCATTACTTTTTCTATCTCGTGAGAGATGCAGACAATCCTGTCTGCTCTGCTATATTTTATCCGGCTGAGCTTCCCGCGAATAGGGAAATCCACCCTGCGCGCACCGACAATCTTGCAATGGGGTGCAAATAGCTGAATCCAGTGAGCTATAGCCAGGGCGTGAGCGCTGTGAGCGTGCAGAATGTTTACCCCCAGCTTCTTGACCTGGCGAGAAAGCTTGTATCCACTCAGAATGTCCAATTCACCCCGAAACGTGTAGGAAATCGCGTTGTTAGCATGCAGTTTTGCCAGCAGAAGTGAGTTGCGGGGAGTTGCGAAGTAGCTTTTGCAGCCGTTTCTCAATAGCTCATGATGAAGGTACAGCGCTTGCTGCTGGCCGCCCCTGAAGCCCTTCTCGGTGTCGATATGCAGAATTACCGCTTGCATTTTTCCCATAGTCTGATATACTTATAAAAAACGCCGAAAGAGCTCATGAGCGCCAGAACAAGTCCCTCTTTGCCATCCTTGAATCCCTGTTTCAGGATGTACATCTTGAAGAACTTGGCTACTGCACGCATCAGAGCTTTGGCGATGGATGATCTTTTGCCCTTCCTGAACAGGTTTTCTGCCCCAAGATTGCCATATGTATCCATTTTTCTCAAATGAACCTGCAAATTCGGATATGTATAGTGCAACAGGGGCTTATCTATTTTCCCGATTGGGTAATCCGTTTGCACGCTTTCGTGTACGGGTTTGTCGTTGAACGCAGCTTTGGTGCGGTCGAACAGCCTGAGGGTATAATCCGTCTGCCAGCCGCTGTGAGTAATCATTCTGCCCAGATAGTATGAGCGACGCAGAATGCGGTATGCAAAGAAGCGTGGAGCTTGCAGGAGCTGAGTAATCTCGTCACGCAGAGCCGGCGTCACCTCTTCGTCGGCATCGACAACCAGCGTCCAGGGATTGCTCGCTTTGCTGACGGCAAACTGCTTTGCCTTGCCAAACCCCAACCATTCAGTAACATAGACGCTGCAATTGAAGCTACGCGCTATATCAAGCGTTTTGTCGGTGGAGCCTGAGTCAACCAGCACTATCTCGTCGGCCCACGCCAGGGATTTCAAACAACGCGGCAGGTTGTCTTCCTCGTTTTTCGTGATGATTACGGCGGACAGTCTATTCACTTGTAGCCCTGCTTTCTTTGAACATATCGACTCTTTTCACCAGATACTTTTTACATTTTTCAAACGTGTTTTTTTACTATAGTACATTCATTGATAATGCGATAGAGTTTGTCAATCTGTTATCTTGCGCCAGTTGCGTTTTCCCTGTCGCGTGCAAGCTTCATGGCCGCAATTCGGGAACGAGCCGCACAATTTCCTCCGCCGCTCGTTTGCCGGCCTGCCCATCGAGTTCATCGAACATCAACCGCGATGCTTCCTGCCGTTCGCGCCGTTTCAGGTCAGGGTTGGCGAGGCAGTCGTCAATCGCTGTGAGCATCTGCTCGAAGCTTTTCACCCGCAGGCTGATGCGCTCCAGCAACGCCTCGATTTCGTCGAGTGTACGTTTAGCCCGCTCCGTGCGCCACGTGATGAGCGGTTTATCCAGAGCGCAACACTCGGCGAGGATGGAGCTTGTGTCGCCAATGCAGACGTCGGCCAGCACGATATAGGGGACGGCATCGTCGTCCTCGACAAGAAAAACACCCGGAGTGGAAGCCACCACCTGGCGATAGCGTTCCTCGATCCACGGGTGCAGCGTGACCAGCACATTGAAGGTAGTGGTGAGCTCGGACAGGCGGTCATGCCAGCGAGAAAACGCCGACATGCCGGATTTGGGCCAGGTGGCGGTAAACAGCAGGGTTTTCTTGCGCTGGTCGAGATGACAGCGTTGCCGCAATTCCGCCAGTTCCCGCTCGCCCAGCGCTCCGTTGAAAGCCCTGTCGAGCTTGGGGTACCCGACAGCAGTGGCGCTCGTTACACCGATGGTCTCCGCCGAGCGTACATCGGCGGCGCTGGTCATCAGATAGAGGTCGAACAAGTTGTAGTTGCCGGCGGATGTCATCCGCTTGAAGTGGTAGGGGCCGTGCCTCATGCCGATGCGTGTAATCGCACGTGCTGGGAACTTGTGGCAGGCGTGACGACACATGATTACCGTGTCGGGGAACACCGGCATGCGCAGCGCTTTTTTGCCTTGTGAACGCATGACCCGCACGACCTCGGCGTTGCTGGTGACAACCGGCAGTTCCCGCAGATGCTTTTGCACTGGTTCAAAGATAACCCAGTCGTGCAGATCGGCGCAATAGAACACGGCCGGGATTGTACGGCGCATATATTTGAGCAGGCGCCAGGTGGCTGTATAGGGAGCTTGCAGCAGCCAGTAGCTGAGAACCATCACCGCTCGCCAATGAGCGCTTTCGCATCAATACCGGAATGTTCCAAAGTGAATATCTGCAACTTCATATCAATGCTGACCCAGGGCTTGCGGTTCTGGCCAACAAGCTGGTTTTGCCCGGTGACAAGGCAGAGCTTTCCAATTTTCATGCGGGAGTCCTTTGTAAGCAGTCAACGAATTTGTGAAGGGTTCTTCTGCCGATGTCAAGAAAAAACACACGTCTGCATCAAATGCAATTCGTGTGCGCATTGTGAAGTGTGAAGTATCACTCCTAGTCACTTTACAAATATAATGAGAGACACCCTTGACGTCTTTCTGAAAAAGCGGTTTCGCTCTGGCGTATGCGTTTGTTATTCCGCCAGATGCGCGGTATTACAAATCGTTAAAAGAAAAGGCCGCCCGAGAGAGGGAGGCGGCCAATGTGTGTGGAACTTCTGGGATGAGGCGGGGCGCCGACATCCCTATGTGCGGAAGTTCCGGTCTGCATCAATATAACGCCGGTGGCCTGTCAAGGTTACAGTCTATCAGCAGAACGCCTGCAAAATCTCGTTCGAGACAAACCAGGCACGGGGCGTCAGCATGAGGCGCTCACCCTCGCGCCGCAGCATGCCCAGCCGCTCGTAACGCTCGATAGCCTCGCCCCAGACCGACTCGACGCTCACCCCGAAGCGCTGCGCAAACTCCGCCGCGCTGACGCCTCGTGTGCGTCGTAAACCCAGAAACATGAACTCGTTGCGCCGCTCCGGCACACTGACTGGAATGGCGTTGGGAGCTACGTTGCCCGCCTGCACAGTCCGCAGCCACGGCTCGATTCCCGCCGGATTGCGGTAGCGAACGCCCGGCAGGTTGCCCGCCGCCGAAGGCCCCAATCCGATGTAGAGTGACCCGTCCCAGTATGACAGATTGTGCCGCGAGGCAAACCCCACTTTGGCAAAGCTCGAAAGTTCGTAGGCCTCGTAGCCCATGCGCGGCAGGCGCTCGCAGAGATGCTCATAGAGATCGGCGACGGCATCGTCGGCGGGGAGGCTGTCGCGCTCGCTCCACAGCGGCGTGCCGGGTTCGAGGCTGAGACAGTAGAGCGAAACATGTTCCGGCGCGAGGCGCTGCACGGCGTCGAGGCTGCGATCGAGCGCGGCTTGCGTCTGCCCGGGCAGGCCATAGATGATGTCGAGCGAGAGGTTGCGCTGTCCGTGACGGCGCAACGCGGCAAAGGTTTCCATCGTGGCGTCGGCGTTGTGCATCCGCCCCAGCCATTGCAGCTCGGCATCATCGAACGACTGCGCGCCCAGACTGACGCGATTGACCGGCGTGGCGGCCAGTGCGGCGGCGTAGCGGTCGTTCACCGTGGCAGGGTTCGCCTCAATGGTTATCTCATCAGCGAGAGAGAGGTCGAAGCGTGCGAGGATAGCGTCGATCTCGTCCGGCGAGAGCAGCGAGGGGGTGCCCCCGCCGAAGTAGATGGTGCGAGGGCGCACATCGTATGCGGCATGATACATCTCGATCTCGCGGTGCAAACCATCCAGAAAGAGCACGCGGGCCGCCTCGGTGATGGGTTGGGAATAGAACGAGCAGTAGCCGCACTTGCGCAGGCAAAACGGTACATGGATATAGACGTGCTCGATAGTGGAATCGGAAGTCGGGGTGGTGTCGCTCACTTCACCAGGCGCATAAACCGCTCCCAGCGGATGCGCTTCGGAATCGACTCGCCGCGCTGTTCGGCGCGCTTGCGATAGATCAGCTCCTGCACACTGTCCACTGGGTCTTGCCCAGCCGAGAAGAATATCAGGAACGGGGTGCCGGTGATGTATTTGCGCGGCAGGAATCCCCAGTAGCGACTGTCGAGGCTCAGGTCGCGGTTGTCGCCCAAAGCGAAGTAGGCGTCATGTGGAACGGTGACAGGCGACAGCTCGCCGGTGTCGGAGTCGAGCAGGCCGAAGTTGTCTCGCCAACCCATGACACAGCCGTCGTAATCGCCGAAGTTGACATCGGCGCCCGGGTAGTCGCCACGATCCCACACGATGGGATTGTCGAGGCGGTTGCCTTCGATGTCCAGCAACTGGTCGGGGTCGAGGTGTTGCTCGGTGGGGATTTTGTATGGCTCGCCGTTGATATAGACATTACCGTCACGGATGAGGACTTCGTCGCCGGGGATGCCGATGACGCGCTTGACCACGTTGCGGCGTTCGTAATAGCGAAAGAAGTTGCGGTCGCTGTCCCAATATAGCGGGCC
Source organism: Candidatus Cloacimonadota bacterium (assembly GCA_021108395.1). Classification (GTDB taxonomy): domain Bacteria; phylum Cloacimonadota; class Cloacimonadia; order Cloacimonadales; family JAIOQZ01; genus JAIOQZ01. The sequence goes on along the minus strand of JAIOQZ010000059.1, from coordinate 20,763 downwards.
GAGCAGGCGGTGCACATCGCCCTGCGGATGAACCGGTTCCGATGGATAGCGGAAGGTGACGATGTCGCCGCGGTCGGGGTCGGAGAAGAAATTGGCCACCTTGATGGCGACGAGATAATCGCCGATGAGCATCGTCTGCTCCATCGAGGACGACGGTATCATGAAGTTCTGGAAGGTGTAGTTGCGTATAATCATGGCCACGACGAAGGCGAAGAGGATGGCCTCGAAATAGTCCTGCACTATGTTCTTTTTGCGTTGTACGCGCTTTTGTTTGCGCTTGAACAGACCCATGAGCGATCCTTAGGTGTGGGCATACCACTTGTTTCATCCTAATCCCCACGCAGGTGCGGTTATGTCAAGAAAACTCTTGCGGTAAGACAGGGGCGTTGCCCCTGAACCCCACTTACCTTTTTCGAGAAAAAGGTAAGACCAAAAAGCTTTAGCGGATGCTAACGCATCCTTTGTGTCACAAGAATATTATTGTACATAGGATACGCAGTATCCGCAAGAGTTTTCGGTCTCGCCTTTTTCAAAAGGCGAGCGGGGTTCAGGGGTGGAACCCCTGCTCTTGAAAAAGTTTGGTTGACAAGCGTGCGCCTACTTGCCCAGCATGGGTCGTCTTCCCCCTTAAGAGGCACTATGACCGACCGGCAGTACTATAAGAAAACCGACAGCGTGGAAATCTGGCGCGAGGCGCACAAGCGTGGCTATCGTGTCATGAAACGCTGTAGCGAACCCACCTCGCTGGTGCGGGCGCAGATACGCGCCGAGATCGATTTCTATGCGCGCCACCGGCATCCCGCGTTCGCCGAACTGCTCGAGCACAGCGAGAGCGACGGAGCTATCACCCTCGTCTATGAGTGGTTCGACGGCCTGCCGCTGGATGTTTATCTCGAACGACACCCGCAGGACGCCACCTTCCTCTGGGAGCGGCTGTTTCATCTCGTGCGCTGGCTGCGACATCACAACCTGTTCATCGGCGACCTGAAGCCGGAGCACATCCGCGTTCGCAAGATTGACGGCGCGCCGTGCCTCAAGCTCATCGACCTCACACCTCACAGGGGACGACTCACGCTCGATTGGGCCGCGCCGGAGCAAGTGAGCGGGCATATCAACTGGAAGTCGAACCTGTACTCGGCGGCGCTGCTGTTCGTGGCGCATTATTCGAGTCCCGCCGAGGTGAAAGAACGCCTGAGCGCCGGTAGGCCCCTCATCCTGCCGCCAGAGTGCCCTCTGGGCGATGATGCTCTGCTCTTCCTCGCTCCCGACCCCGCCCGTCGCCTCGACAACCCGGACACGCTCATCGAGTCCATGAGCGCCACCAACCCGCCGCTGCTGCTGCCTTATGAGCCGCCCTACGCCAGCTACCTCGAATTCCACCAGCGACTGTGCGACCTGTTCTATACCCGCAGCATCAGTTGCCGAGTCAGCTTCGAGCTGTATGACCGCTTCTGCCTGCAAAATGGCCTGCGCCGTCCCCACGAACTCGAGGACTTCGTCATCGACGCCGACCATACCGTGCCGCTGCAACGTATTATCGCCGAGGCGCAGGTGGGCTGGCGAGACGGGCAAATCGTCATTGGCGCCCCTGTGAGCGAGACAGTCTATGTAGCCCAGAGCTTTGCCGCGGCGGTGGACGACATGCGCGATGCCCTGGCCGACTGGAAACTGAACGATTCGCGCCGTGTGTGGCGTACTCTCGAACCTATGTGCCGTGCGCTCATGTCTGGCGACATCGAGGCACGGGCGGAATTCCTCGCCCTGCCCATCAAGTCTTTTGTCTGGCTGCACCGCTATATCATCGTGCGCGACTTCGCTCTGGCCGAAACGCTGATGCACATCATGCTGGCCGCCCGCGACCTTGCCGTCCACGAGCGAGGCCGGCTGCATTTCTATCTGTTGCAGGTCAATGCGGTCTCCGCCATTTTGCCTGCCGATCTGGTGTCAATAACCGACGACGAACTGAAAACGCTGGACGCCGATCTTCGCCGCGACATTGAGCAGCACCGCCAACTGATTGCGTTGTTCGGCCTCCGCGACCTCAAATCGATGCAGGCGCTTTACCGCGACGGTAATCTCTCGTCAGCGTCGCGCCAGGCGCTCTATCTTCTTATGGACATCCTCTATCCTCACTGCCCCGACGACTTCGACGCCGACATCTTTCGCCAGATAAGCCGTGAGGTTGTGCGTGAGGCCGAGCCAAACTTTCTCATCAACCTGATGACTCGTGCGCGGGCGCATCTCAAGCTGCCAGAGACATTTATCGAATTCCTCATGCTGCTGGCGCTCAAGGTGGAATCGCCGTTCCAGCTTAGTCGCGTGCTGTTCTATCTGCTGTCCAACACGGGCAAGGAAGACATCGACAAGATCGAGCAGGTTCTGCTGTTTTACGACGACCTGCCTCTGGAGAACCTGCCCCGCGTGATGGTGACGCATCTCACGGTTATTCGTATCTATTATTACCTGCTGCGCGAGCAATATGACCTGTGCCGCGACACTATTCGCCAGACCATCGGCCAGTCGCACGGCTATGCCACCTGCTATATGCTACAACTCTATATCGAGTGCAGTTTTCTCGACCACACCTTCAGTTATAGCGACGTCATCGAGACGGCGCTTGAAACCAGCGCGGAAGATATCCGCACGTTTTATCCAATGCGCCAAATCCGCTTTCTGCTCTACCGTTTCGGCACGGACAAGGATATCGAGCGTTTCTGCGGCCTCTTCGGCTGGTGCAAGGATGACGCCTCGCCACGTAGCGACTACCAGCAAGTCATCGCCCTGTTCGAGGAGGGCCGGTACGAAGAAGTGTTGCAGTTGATAAAGGACGGCAAGTTCGGTACCCGCTTCAAACAGGCCGAGTCGCTTTACTGGGGCGGACTTGCCCTCGAACGCGGCGGGCAGGTGCAGCAGGCGCACGATTGCCTTTTCAAGGCGCGCGAAATGTTTGCCGGCATGGGCCTCGAACACCGCGCCTCACAAGCCGCCGGCGTACTCGACCAGTGGGAACGCATGCGCCAGAAGCTCAACCGCTCCAACTGGCAGGACATCATTCAGAAGTTCTCGCAGTTCACCGAACTCGAGCCGTTTCTGGCCGAGATGGAGTCGCTGGTACAGCATCTGTTCCGCTTTGAAACTGTGATACCGTTCCTCTACGAAACCGAGGCCGACCGCTTCCTGGCGCTGCGGCAGGTGGTCAACCAGGGCGAGGAAGACTTCCGTGCCCTCGAATACAGCAACCACATTCTACAGCTTTACAAGACGAATGTGTTCCGCGTATTACGCTTTGGCCCGGAAGACCATGGCCGCAACGAGAGCATCCAGACCCTGGGCATTTTCAATGCGATGTGCGTGCCTGTGGTGGTGGGGCGTCGCCTGCTGGGCACCATCTACATGCACACCGCCAACGCCGACCACGACCTGGACGACGAAGATGTGAGCAGCATCGAGAACCTGGCCTCGATCCTGGGCGTGTTTCTCGAAAAGTTGAGCCAGACTGAGACACAGAAACGTCTGCGCGCCATCACGATGGCCGAGGACTTCCATGGTTTTCTGGGCAGCAGTCCCGCTGTTGCCGAGGTGATTCGGCAGTCGGTCACGCTGGCGCGGGTGTTGTTTCCGCTGCTCATCACCGGAGAGACCGGTACCGGCAAAGAGATTCTGGCACGCGCTATCTTCCATGAGGGCAACTACAAAGGCGAGATGATCAGCCTCAACATCAACACCGTGCCGCGTGAACTGTTCGAGAGCGAGCTGTTCGGGCATGTGAAGGGCTCGTTCAGTGGCGCGGTGCAAGATGCAGCCGGCAAGGTGGCGCTGGCCGAGCATGGCCTGCTCTTTCTCGACGAGATTGGCGACCTCGGCCCCGACATGCAGACCAAGCTGCTGCGCGTGCTTCAGGAACGCACATACTACCCGGTTGGCGGCAAGCGCGAAATGCGCACCAACGCCCGTTTCGTCTTCGCCACCAATATCGACCTGCGCCAGGCGGTGATGGACGGCACGTTCCGTGAAGACCTCTACTATCGCATCAGCGCCTTCTGCATCAATATCCCGCCGCTACGCGAGCGCTGTGAGGACATCCCGCCGCTGGTGCGCCACTTCACCCGCAAGTTCCTTCAGATTCAGCCGGAGATTGTGGTGGCGCCCATCCCCGACAGGATAATCGAGGCATGGCAAACGCGTGAATGGCGCGGCAATGTTCGCGAGCTGGAGAACCAGGTGTATAAGGCGTTGCTCATGCCTCAGGACGAAGTGGAGCACGAGGGGCGGGAAACCTTCGAGCTACAGCCGGAAGAGGTGCAGGATGTGGGCGGCGTGGTGGCGGCGTACCTTGCCTGGCGCAAACAGAAACTGGGGTCGGCAAAAGCCGTGATGCAGGAGCTGAAGCTTACCCGGAGCACGTTCTATCGTCTGCTGGCGAACAAGAAGGAGTGAGTGAGCGGTCGATAAACTCGATTGAAGTATCGAGGAAAACTTCGTTGGTTTTCACATTCAGATTCGTCAGAGCCATCTGACAGTATTCATGATCGATTTCAACACCGATACCATTGCGGCCGGACTTTGCTGCCGCCGTAAGTGTGTTTCCTGTACCGCAGAATGGATCAAGAACCGTGTCCCCTATGAAAGAGAACATGTTGACGAGTCTGTAGGCCAGTTCTTCGGGATATGGCGCCGGGTGGTTTTTCGTTGAGGCGCCGGGAATCCGCCATATCTGCTGAAACCACTCATGATACTGGTCTTTGCGGATTTTGCTCAACTCACGCTGCTGTTGAGTGGGTTTTCTATACCCCCCTGGCTTACGCTGCATCAAAATGAACTCGATGTCATTCTTGATGATGCCATTGGGTTCATAAGGCTTGCCCAGAAACCCTGACCCTCCCTGAACTTCATAGGAGGCGTTGGCGATTTTATACCAGAGAATAGGGTTCAGATTATCAAACCCAAGCTTGCGAGAAATGACACATATGTCTGCATGCAGTGGGAATACGAGATGCCTGCCAAACTTCTTGCGAGACACGCAAACATCGCCGACAACGCAGATAAACCGTCCGCCGGGCACAAGCACACGGCGAAATTCAAGAAACACTTTTGCCAGTTCCGATAGAAATTCCTCGTAATCATCAATATGACCAAGCTGACCCTCTGCATCGTTGTATTCTTTCAGATTCCAATATGGCGGAGAAGTTATCACAAGGTGCACGGATTCGTCTGCGATGAATGACAAATCACGGGCGTCACCGTGAACCAGTGTTTGCTTTGTAGTTAACATGAGCGCTTCCGATTGGCGGTGATGTGCGCTACAAGTGAGTGAACGAAGGATGAGATTGAAAGTTCAGTTACCGGCTCTGTGTATTCCCCGGAAAGCCCAGCGGTCTTTTCAGAAAGAAGGTAACACACTGACGAGTAATGCCTCTCGAGTACAAGCTTCCGACAGAATATTTCATACCTTTCCATATATGATGTACCTTTAAATTCAGGTAGCGCCCTGAAGTGTGACTGGTTTCTTCGATTTCTCGCAGTCTTCAAGCAAAAAGATGTACCCAACAAATGGCTTTGAGTCCAATCCAAAAAGGCCTTCGCGAAATGCTGTCCAGATATCGACTGCGCTTCCAATGGATTCTTCAACGCGGTTGTTGAAATTGTTGCCGAATGAAGGCCCGACTTGTGACTTAGCTTCTATTGCAGCAAGAAGTTTGCCATCTTCTATAACAAGCAGATCCCACTTTTTCGTTGGCCTGAAGAAACCGGGAAGCTGTAGTCTTTTCTTCTGAAAAATGCACTCTTCTTGCACTCCACATGATACAATAGCATTAGTTAGTAACTCGTTAAAACCATCCATCTGTGCCCCACCGGTGGCCGCACTTCGTAAACCGGCATCTGAAATCCCCTTTTTCATTTGCTTTTTCTTCTGTCGCCCTCTTGTTTTCCAGTAATGCGCAACCGCTCGTCTCGTCATTTCTTGAATATCCATACCCACCTCTCGTTTCTTTCATTTCCATTCATCTGAAACAGGCCATTATGTCAAGTTCAGACTCACCCCGGCAGCGGCAGCTCGATGCGGAAGCGTGCGCCGCTTGGAATGAGGTTGGTGGCGTGGATGGACCCGCCCATGCTGCGGATGAAGTTCTCGGTGATAGACAACCCCAACCCCAGCCCCCGGTGTGGCCCCTTTGTAGTGAAAAACGGATCGAACACCTTGTCAATGTTGGCTTTGTCGATGCCAGGGCCGTTGTCCTCGATGTCGATGAAGATACGGCGTTCGAGTCGGCGGATGTGTATGCGGATACGCTTGTCGCCCTGCGCTTTGTCCTCCAGCGCGTGCATGGCGTTCACCACCAGGTTGATAACCGCCTGTTCGAGCATCACCGGATTGAGCAGCGCCTCCGCGTCGCACCCCTCGCAATCAAAGCACAGTTCTATCCCGTGAGCGCTCAATTGCTGTTTGAGAATCGAGAGGGCACGCTCGATCGTAGGCTTTATCTTCACGGATTGCACTTCGATGTCGTGTCCGGAGTGGATGAGCGAGCGCATATGCAGAATAATCTCGTTGATGCGATCGGCCTGCTGTGAGACAAACCTGATTCCCTCGAAAATCTCCTCGATATCAAGTTCGCTCCGGCGCTCGTGCCAGAACAAAAGCCCGTCGGCCTGCGCCTTGAGCGCTGTGAGCGGCTGGTTAATCTCGTGAGCTATGCCACTGGCAAGCGTACCCAGCGATGCCAGCCGCAGACTGCGCTCGAATGTCTTTTCCACCTCGATCTTTTCGATTTCCATCTGCTTGCGCAGAGTGATGTCTTCGCCCGAACTCAGCTCGCCCACGATGTTTCCCTCGTCGTCATGCAGCATAACCGTGTGCCAACTGATGATACGGCGTTCGTTGCTGGCCGTGCAGATGAAGTTCTCGACGTATTCGGGTGGAGTGCCGCGGCCATCGATGTGCCGCTCGAAGGTGGCGGTGCGCTCCGGGCGCAGTTCATCGGGCACGAAGGTGTCAAACCAGTCGCAGCCGACAATGCGCTTTTCTTCGCAGCCGAGGATTTCGCAGCCCTTGCGGTTGATCATGAGTACGCGGCGATCTCGTCCGATGGCCACGATGATGACGCCGGCGATGGCGAGATAGTGCTCGGCGAGTTCCTTCTCGCGTCGCAGCATCATCATCGTTTCGTTGCGCTCGATGATCTTCGATATCTGGTAGGAATAGGCGTCTATGAGCTTCTGCTCGAACATATCGAGGAAGTCGAGCGAAGGGTCGGTGTAGCCCACAATGAGCCGGCCACGCAGCACGCCGCCCACCACGATTGGGCCTTCGATGAAATTTTCGGTGTCTTTGTCCACGTTATCGCAACCGGTGAACATCTTGCCATCGAGAAGCACCACGCTGAAGGCTTTGTCGGGATACTGTATGCTGGGGGGGACAATCTGGGCGGTGAACACGCTCAACAGATCCTTCAGAGGAAGAGATTCGTTGTCCAGCTCGATGAGCCGGTAGATGCCAGACAGTTCCTTGAACCTTTCCCGAAGATCGTATTCATGATGTTGACTGTCACTGTAAGCGCCGCTGCCGACTTTGTTATCGTGGTTCATTGTTTCTCCCATCCTGTGTGTGCATGACTGGTCACGAGCTGTCAACCAAAACTGACTGGCCGCAGCAGAAAATCGTTTACAAATCACCGCCATGTGATGTAATAGGCACGCTATGGCTACAACACGAAACAGTCAGATGAACATCCTGCTCGTTGATGACGACGAGGCAATCCGCCACTCGCTGGGCGGGTTCATCCGCCGTAGCGGTCGATCCGTCACCGCCTGCGCCGATGGCCGCGAAGCTTTGCGCGAGCTCGAAAAGCGCGACTATCCGTTAGTCATCACAGATATATACATGCCGCATGTGGATGGCATGGAGCTGCTGCGAGAGATTCGCCAGCGCACCCCGCTCACCCTCGTCGTTCTCATCACAGGGCACGGCGATGTGAAGAACGCCGTCGAGGCGATGAGCCTGGGAGCCTACGATTACCTGTTGAAACCCGTGGACGTGCGTGAACTGAGCGTACTGCTCGATCGCATCGAGGAATACCTCGAACTGCGCCACACCAACCGGCGGCTCACAGAGCAGTTCGACGACGAAGTGAAGAGAGCCACGCAGCCCTTGCGAACAAGGCTCAAGGAACTGTCGGCCACATACAGCCAGCAGTTGGGCCGACAAGACGTGGGCATCTTCTCGGAGACAATGCGCAACGTGTTCGATATGGCGGCACGCTTGCACCGCAACCCGCAGATTCCGGTTCTCCTCACTGGCGAGACCGGAACGGGCAAAGAAGTGGTGGCGCGAGCTATCCACTATGGCAAAGAAAGCGTATCGACCCCCTTTGTGGCGATTAACTGCGCTGCGCTCACTCCAGAGCTGTTCGGCACCGAGATATTCGGCTACGTTGGCGGCGCTTTCACCGGGGCGTCCCCAGAGGGCAACCCCGGCAAGATCGAGCTGGCCGGAAGCGGCACTCTTCTGCTTGACGAGATTGGCGAACTGGGACACGAAGTGCAAGCCAAGTTGTTGCGCCTGCTACAGGAACGCGAGTTCTACCGCGTGGGCGGAGACCGCCGCCTGACAACAGAAGCCCGCATTATCTGCGCTACCAATCAGGACATCGACCAGCGCGTGGCCAATGGCAACTTCCGCGAGGATCTATACCACCGGCTGGCTGTGGGCCGAGTGCACATCCCGCCGTTGCGTGACCGGCGCGAAGAAATCCTGCCGCTGGCCGATTTCTTCTTGAAGACCCTCCAGCGCCAACGCCGTACTGGGCTCGAGTCCATCAGTAAAGAAGCACGCAATGTTCTCACCGGATACCACTGGCCTGGCAATGTGCGCGAATTGCAACATATTCTCGAACGCTGCTCGCTGTTGTTCGATGACGATGTGCTGCGAGCTTCACGCCTGCGCCAGGTTCTGGGCGCTCCCGCGCCGGCAACCCCGGTGCGGCAGTCATCGTCCGACGGGCTGGACCTCTCGCTCTCGCTGCAACCGGGCTTTGACCTCCATGCCTGGATCCACCGCGTGGTGCTTAGGGCGCTGGAACAAAACGGCGGCAACAAAAGCCAGGCCGCTAAGGCGCTCAATATCACTCGCAGCGAGCTCTATACCCTGCTGAAGCAAATGGAACACGCTGGCCCTCAGTTGTAGAAATCCGTACAGCCGCTGCCCAGTTATCCACAAAGCCTCATTGAATACACCTCACGCAAACACGCCTATTCCCCTGCAATCCCGCATGATGGCGCTCGCTGCCTTTCAGTGGCACCTCGATTGCATATTGTAAGGCTGTATATGTGCGAAGCGGTCTTCCCCGACTGCTCAAATGTAAGCGGGAGCGGTTATCCAGCTCCGCTCCCGCCCTGATAACACTACAGGGACGCCCCTGTTAATACTACATATGGAGGGCACGATGAAAAGCACACAGTTCCGCAGCTACTACAAGATCAAGTATGCCAGCAAGGAATACCCCTGGCCCTGCCGGCTCGATCAGGAACGCACCATCACTGTCACCCGCAACGACATCCTGTCCAAGACCGTGGACGGTGGTATCATCAAGCACAGCCAGCCGGGCTGCTTCGGCATCATGATTCCCGACAACGATCTGATAGAGCTTGACGAAGCAATCACCACCGACGCGGCTATCGCCTGACGAGACTGTTCTTTGCCCCTTCGAGCGGCGCACTGGCTGTAACGACGCCCCGGCGTTATCTTGAAGCGGACAACGCCAAGAGGCGTTATCCGCTGATTGTGGCGCTTTCAGGCGTTACTATCGAACACCCTGTCCCCGGCCATTTCCTTGCGCAAGGGAAGGGAAACCGATCTTTATGTGGAGCCGCTGTGCGGCCTTTCTTGACAAATTCTCCGCTATGTGCAATACTTAGTTTTGCTCGTGAACACTGTGCACAATGCGGAGAATCACATGAAACTGTCTGTCACGCTGCTGCTTGTATCGCTTGCGCTATCGCTGTTCGCTTACCCGACATTCCAACTCGTCAAGTTGATGAATGACTTGAGGAATGAACAGTCGAGGAATGAGCATAGGGATGAGAATTGGGTTGAACCCACTGAACATGCCTATGAACTGGTGGAGACCATACCCATTGACCCGGATATCTCGGTTGTTGTGCCTGGCCCGCCCACCCGTACGGATGTGGGTTACCCGATGTATGGCATACACAGAGACAATTCGAGAGGAAGGACAATCAGCGTGTATTCAAATCGCGGGAATGCCTCAACAACAATCACACCAGACGGAGATTTTTGGTTTTATCATGGTGACATGTATCAGAGAACCCCCTGGGATGGCTACTCCGACCAGAATGTGAAGGTGACAATCTCGGAGAACGGGCAATACGTGCTCTGGGAGGATAGAGGCGGCAACGAGATCAACCGCATGCCCTGCAGCCCACATTACCGCACCGCGTATCCATTCGGCAACGGCAACTACTGGCTGATCGAAGAGCAAGGCTGGGTTGATGAGGGCTTTTACGATCGCGTGTATCCGGGTGGAACCTACCCAACAGACGGCTACCTTATCGACTCGTATTTCCCCCACTGTCACGGGATTATCGTCACCGACGCCTACGGCAACAAGCTCTTCGAGCGGGTACTTCAGAGTCCGCTCAAACACTTCAAGCCAGGGCCATCCGGTCGCGTAATCTGGCTGGTTGGTGGTGGTGAAAGCCAGTTTATCACTATCGACAATCAAGTCATTTACAAACTCCCCAGGGGGGGGGGGGTAGAGTGCCAATCGCCATCTCTCCTTCCGAGGATGTCGCCTTTATCGGCAGGCCGCGTAACCTTGTCATCGATCTCACTACCGGCGAAATATTAGCCGAACTCCAGGGCGGCTGGGGTGATGGCGATAGTGTTATCGCCCTCTCGGATTTAGATGTTGGTTTGATTGCATTATATGTAGATACACATAGAATGGTAATTTTCAATTATTTACAGGGACAAATTATACACCAATTTGATCCAGGCGGATCTGAGTTGAGATTTTCAGGTGATGGAAAGCGGTTTGGTTACATGGATTATATTGACAATTCAATAAAAGTGTACCAGAGGGAGAAGTAATGCCATCATCCAGAAATGCGTTCCTGAGCGTTTCCCTTACCTTTGTGTTGTTTTGCTCATGAACACTATACGGAGAATCACATGAAGCTGTCTGTCACGCTGCTGCTCATATCGCTCGCGCTTTCGCTGGTTGCCGGCGAAAGCCTCTTGAGTGAGGCCGGCTGGTCGTTGCTGGTGCAGGCCGAAGACCCCCAGCGCACCACCCTCACCTTCACCCTCGACGACTGGCGAACCTCGACGGTTGACATCGGCGGGCAAATCTGGCATCAGGTGCACATGGGCGACGCCGAACGCACGTTCGAGAAGGGTGCGCCGGCGCTGCCCAAGCTCTCCCGCAGCCTGCTCATACCCGCCTCGGAGCGCATGGCTGTTCGCGTACTCGCCTCGGCATACATCGACCATCCACTGCTGGTAGCGCCCTCGAAGGGCCTTCTTTCCCGCACGATCGATCCGGCCACAGTGCCCTACAGCTTCGGCCCGGTGTACTCCGCCGCCGCGCCCTGGCCGGCCGAGTTGGCCACGCTGGGCGAGCCGTATATCCTGCACCAGGCGCGGGGACAGACGATTACGCTGCACCCTTTTCAATACCTGCCCGCACAGGGCGTGCTGCGAGTGTACAGCCATCTCGTCGTCGAAGTGGTGGCGGACGGCGAGGATGACCGCAACATATTGGTCTCTCCCACCGAAACCGCGAACCTCACCTGGGATAGCGTCTATGCTCGGCGGTTCATCAACTACCCGCTAACGCGCTACAGCCTCGTGCCGGAATACGGACGCATGGTGGTTATCTGTCACGATGACTGGACGGACGAAATCGCCCCCTGGGTTGACTGGAAACGACGTCGCGGCATCGAGACAGACGTGTGGCCAGTGTCGCAGGTGGGCAGCGCCATCACCGACATCCAGACGTTCATTCAGGCGCAGTACGACCAGGGCGATGGCCTCACATTCGTGCAGCTCGTGGGCGACGCCCAGCAGATTCCACCCTACAGCTTTTCCAACCATGCCTCCGACCCAAGCTATGCGTTGGTGGCCGGCGCCGACTCCTATCCCGACATCTTCATCGGTCGCTTCTCGGCGCAGTTCGACTATCAGGTCGTCACCCAGGTAGAGCGCTCGATTCACTACGAGCGTGACCTCGCCGCCGCAACGTGGCTGGCCGACGGCACAGGTATCGCCTCGTCCCAGGGCGCCGGAATCGGCGATGACGGCGAAGCCGACTGGGTGCACCTCGACAACATCCGCACCGACCTGCTGGGCTACACCTACGCCATTGTTGACCAGATATACGCCACCAACGGCGGCGCCGCCGCAGACGTGACCGATGCCGTCAACGCCGGGCGCTCGATTATCAACTATTGCGGGCACGGAACCACCGGAAGCTGGTGCACGACGGGGTTCAACGTGAGCGACATCAACAACCTCACCAACACCAGCTTGCTGCCGTTCATCTATTCGGTAGCCTGCGTAAACGGCAACTTCACCAACACCACCTGCTTTGCCGAGGCCTGGCTACGCGCCACGCACAGCGCCACCGGCGAGCCCACCGGAGGCATCGGCGTGTATGCCAGCAGCAACAACCAGACCTGGGCGCCCCCGATGTGCGCTCAGGACGAGTTCGCCGACCTGCTGTGCGCCGAGACGCTGGACACCTTCGGCGCGCTGTGCTTCAACAGCTCCTGCCAGATGATGGACGAATATGGCGTCGGTGGAGAGAATATGTTTCGCACCTGGCATGTGTTCGGCGACGCCAGCCTGCTGGTGCGCACCGCAGACCCGCAACCGCTGACCGTGAGCATCCCCGACAGCCTCGAGCCAGGTGACACCGGCATCATGGTTGACGCTGGAATCGAGCACGCGCTCGCGGCGGTCTCATTGAACGGCTCGTTCGTGGCGTCCGCCTACACCGGCGCGTCGGGTGAAGCGCCGCTGAACCTGCCAACGCCCGCAGCCATCGGCGACACCTACGACATCACCGTAACCGCCCGTAACCGCCAGACCTGGCAGGGCGACGTGAGCGTGACGGGCGAGTCGCCGCCGGTCACCGGCATCAGGGCCATAAGCTTCCAGGGCGATATCCATCTCTCCTGGGACGCCTATCCCGATGCCACCGGCTATAACATCTACACCGCCGAGACGCTGAGGGGTGGATACAGCTTTCTCGAACAGACTGTCCTCACGCAGTGGTCAGCCCCGATGAGCGAGCCACAGCGTTTCTATTACATCACCGCGCAGCTTCCATGACACTGCGCCGATTCGCCATCGTTCTTCTGCTGTGGCTGGCGGCCTCGCTGGGAGCGCAGACCATCGACCCGCACGACCTGCCGCAGGGCTTTGCCCCCGGCGAAGAACGCTTGCCCCTCGGACGCGACTTCTCCCCCACCGATCCACCCTCGGAACCGGTGCGCCCAGTGGCCGAATGGGAACCGATGCGCGGCTCGCTGGTGCGCTGGCATAACGGGCTGGGCATCCCCTGGTCGCTGGCGGTGGAACTGGCCGAGAACGACGAACTGGTGACGCTCGTGTCTGGCGCAAGTCAGCAAGCCGGGGCCGAAGCCGCCTATGCCAGCCACGGCGTGAACCTGGCCAATTGCAGCTTCCTTGTCGCCGCCACCAACAGCAAGTGGACACGCGACTACGGCCCTTTCTTCATCATGGGAGACAGCCTGGCGGTGGTCGATTTCATCTACAACCGCCCGCGCCCGCTCGACGACGCCATCCCCTCGGCCTACGCCGCCTGGGACAGCCTGCCATATTATGGCATGAGCCTGGTGCACACAGGGGGCAACTGGATAACCGACGGTCACGCCGCCGCCGCCGGCACTCAGCTTGTGTGGACGGAGAACCCCGGCCTGAGCCACACGCAGATTGACGCGCTTGTGGGCAACTACACCGGCTCGACCACCTACCATGTGCTACCCGACCCTCTGGGCGAATACATTGAGCACATCGACTGCTGGGGCAAGTTCCTGTCGCCCGACAAAATACTCATCGGGCAGGTACCGCCCAACGACCAGCGTTACAGCGATTTCGAAGCGTTGGCCGCTTACTTCGCAGGGGTCATCTGCGCCTGGGGCGAGCCTTACGAGGTGATTCGCGTCGATACGCCGGGCGACTGGCCATACACGCCCTACACCAACAGCCTCATTCTCAACCGCAAGGTGTTCGTTCCGCAAACCGGCCACAGCCTCGACGCCGCCGCGCTGGCCGTTTATGAATCCGCCATGCCCGGCTACGAAGTCATCGGGGTGAGCTACGCCAACTGGCTGAACACAGACGCCCTGCACTGTCGCGTGCACGAACTGCCCGACAAACGCATGATCGAGCTGCGTCACCTGCCGCTGCACGGCACGCAGTCGGCGCAGGATTCACTGCTGGTGTACGCCGTAGTGCGCGCTCACAGCGGCGGCGCGCTCGTGGCCGACTCGCTTCTCCTCCACTGGCGCGTAGCGCCGGATACCGTGTGGTGTGCGCTGCCGCTGACACCCGCCGTCGGCGACACCCTTGCCGCCTGGCTGCCTGCGCTGATGCAGGAGGGCGAGGTGCAATACTGGCTGCGCGCCGCAGACGCCTCGGGGCGGGCGGCGCAGCATCCGCAGGCCGGTGGCAGCGACCCGCACACGTTCGAGGTGGCGTTCACCGCGCTCGATGCCCCGCAACAGCCGCGTATAGTGGTGAGCGGAGGCGTGGTGACGCTGAGCTGGCAGGCTGTTCCAAGCGCGACAGCGTATCGCGTGGAATCGGCGGCCACAGCGGGTGCGGAAGACTGGGACTTGGAAGACGAAACAGCGGAGGTCAGCCTGAGCCTGCCAGCAACGGCGGAGCGAAGATACTACCGGGTGACGGCGGTGAGAGAGTAAGGGAAATTCTTATTCTGAAGCAGGATTTACAGGATTGAAGATATTTGCAGGATTAGGATAAGAAACAGGAAAGAACGGCCAGGCCTCTCCATCTTGTCACTTAATCATGCAAATTTCCCCAATCCTGGAAATCCAGATTCAGACAAATTCTTATTCCGCCCTCCTGCACAGACGGAAGCCGATAGCGGAGATGCTGTAGAACGGCGGGACGTAGTAGCGATTAGCGACTTGACAGCGGCTCTCGGTGTCGTTCCAGCCGCCGCCACGTAGCACACGGTACGAGTCGGTGTCAGGGCCTGTGGGATTGTTCTGGGGGGAGGATGAGTAATAGTTACTATCCCACCAGTCCCAACACCATTCATACACATTGCCGCTCATATCGTAGGCGCCGATGCCATTGGGCTGCAATTGACCAACTGCCTTTGTCCCATTTGGCGTATTGTTACCTTCATACCAGGCGACATCCCCGCAGGTGTCACTACCGGAATAGAGATAATCTGGAGTATTTGTAGCCCCGCGGGCGGCATACTCCCACTCGGCTTCGGTGGGCAGGCGGTAGCCATTAGCGCTGAAGTCACATGTCGTGTTATCGCCATCGATTATGTAGCATGGGGTAAGCTCTTCGATGATGCTCAGTTGATTACAGTACGCTATTGCATCATACCAGCTTACTTGCTCAACTGGATTATTATATCCATCAAAATCTGAAGGATTGCTACTCATTACTGCTTCATATTCGCTCTGAGTTACTTCATGAACACCGATATAGAATGCATCCAGGTTTACTGTGTGCACTGGCTCAGCATAGTTTACATCTACCCGCCCCATCTGGAATGTCCCGGCGGGGACGATAACCATACCTGCGACGGGAGGATAATTATCGCCTGGTCCCGTGGAATCCCCACAACCGGCGAGCAACATAATAGATACAAGCAAACATACGATTAAGCCCTTCATGGTTCCTCCATCACTGAGCAGTTGCCTTCTTGAAACTAAGCAGGCTTTCACCCAGCCTATTTGTCAAGCTCCTCTTCCTGTTGCAGGCGCAGCTTTGCCCACCAGTCAAGCCGCTTGCGCACCTCGCGCTCGAAACCAAACTGGCTGGGCTCGTAATAGACCTGCTCGTTCATCTTGTCGGGGAAGCGCTTCTGGTAGTGGTAATGCTGGTCGAATTCGTGGTCATAGGCGTAGTCCTTGCCGTAGTCGAGCTTCTTCATCAGCTTGGTGGGCGCGTTGCGGATGTGCAGCGGCACTCCCAGATGCGAGGTGCGTTTGGCGTCGTCGGCAGCCTGCTTGTAGCCGGTGTAGAGCGCGTTGCTCTTGGGCGCTGTGGCCAGGTAAACCACCAGTTGCGCCAGGGCGATGTTGGCCTCCGGCATCCCCAGAAAGTGTACGGCCTGCTGCGCCGCCACTGCCTGGGTGAGCGCCTGCGGATCGGCCAGACCGATGTCCTCGCTGGCAAAGCGCATCAGGCGGCGAACGATGTACAGCGGGTCTTCGCCCGACTCGAGCATACGCGCCAGCCAGTACAGCCCGGCCTGGGCGTCGCTGCCGCGCAGGCTCTTGTGCAGCGCCGAGATGAGGTTGTAATGCTCCTCGCCTTTCTTGTCATAGAACAGCGACTGCCGGTTGAGCGCGCCCTTTATCACTTCGACGGTGACATCGCCCTGCGTGGTTGCCAGCAGCAGTTCGAGGTTATTGAGAGCTTTGCGGGCGTCGCCGCCGCTCTGCATGGCCAGAAAGCTCATCGCGCCGTCAGCGAAGACCCGCTCGATACCGGCGCGCTCGATTGCCCGTGACAGGATGCGCTCAATCTCGTCGTCCGCGAGGCGTTCGAGCACGAGCACATGGCAGCGGCTGAGCAGCGCGGGGATCACCTCGAACGACGGATTCTCGGTCGTCGCCCCCACCAACACGATGGCGCCGGACTCGACGTAGTGGAGAAAGGCGTCCTGCTGCGACTTGTTGAAGCGGTGTATCTCGTCGATGAAAAGGATGGTGGCGCGGTTGCGGCTGTGCAGCTCGTACTCGGCTTCCTTCATCACGGCGCGCACGTCTTTAATGCTGACCAGCACAGCGCTGAAGGCGATGAACCGCAAGTCGGCGACTTTCTCGATGAGCCGCGCCAGGGTGGTCTTGCCGCTGCCGGGCGGGCCCCAAAGGATCATCGAGCTCCAACGGCCGCTATCGAACATGCGGTGCAACACCGAGCCGTCGGCCAACAGCTTCTCTTGCCCCACGATGTCGTCGAGGCTTTGAGGGCGAACGCGCTCGGCCAGCGGGATGTTGGTAGGCTTGCCCTGCGGCTCGAACAGCTTTGTCTGCTCGCTCATACTGCCTCCGGCGGGGCGATGAAGGCCAACTGCGCCGCGTACAGCTTGATGCTGAAATGACAGGCGTTGCGCAGTCGGGGGATTTCGCCGTCCATATATACCGGCAGCGGCTGGCGCGAGCGCACCTCGACGCGGGCGCTGCGCATGATGCGCACCTCTTTGCGCCCTGTGTGGCGACCACGTATGGCCAACGGCAGTAGAAACAGCGTTTTCAACAACGGCATGGCGTCCACGAAGCAGAGATCGAAGAGACCGTCGTCGGGACGGGCATCGGGGGTGAGCTGAAAGCCGCCGCCGCAGTATCGGCTCATGCCCACTGTGGCCAACAGAAACCGCCCCCGAAAAAGCTGGTCGTCAAGCTTGACGTCGAAGGCGAAACGAGGGCGCTCGGCCAACGCCTTGAGCGCCGCGGCGAGATAGCGGGGCAATCCGTTGAGCCGCGCAATGCGCTGGGCGTGCCAGGCAACGCGGGCGTCCAGCCCGATGCCCAGAGCGTTGATGAACCAGGTATCCTCTATGCGCCCCACATCGACGGTGCGCACATCGCCCTGCAAAATCAGGTTGAGAGCCTGTGGCCAGTCGCGGGGGATGCCCAGTCCGCGGGCGAAGTCGTTGCCGCCGCCCAGCGGCAGAATGGCAAGCCGCGCCCGTCGTGCTCTGCCCGAATCCATGACGCCGTTGACCACCTCGTGCAGGGTGCCGTCGCCACCGACCACGCATATCTTCTCGAAGCCCTGCAACATGCGCTCACCAGCAATCGCTGTGGCATGTCCGCTGTTGCGGGTCAGCAATATCTTGGCAGGCAGCTTGTAGCTGCGCAGCAGATGCTCGATCCGAGGCAGTTCGTGTGCCGCTCGGCCTCGCCCCGCCACCGGGTTGACGATAAACAGCCAGCGATCCTTGCTCATGCTTCCTCCCTGTGAATCAATTGTCGCCACAGCGCCAGCGCGGCCAGTCCGATGGGCGAAACGGTGTGCGTGTCGGTGAAGCCGGCAACGCCGGACGACGGAACCAGCCGCCACTCGGTGTGCTCGCCGGCGTCCTGTGCGTGGGCGAGTCGGGTGCGCAGTTGCTCCGCATTCAGTGTGAGCCGAGCGTGAAAGAGAAACTCCGGCTTCCAGGTGCGCAGGCTGCGCCCCATGCCCAGACAGGTTAGCGCAGCGATGTGTTCGGCGGAAACGTGCGCCTCCTCCTCGACCTCGCGCCGAACCTGCTCGAACGGCGCGGCGTCACCGGCGGCGATGTCGTCGAGGTTGCCGCCGGGAATGTGCCAGATACCCCTATCCTCGGCCACCGACTGGCTGCGCAGACCCAGCAGCACATGGTCATCGGTCGTTTCACACACGCAGCAGCAAGCGAGGCTGTTGGCCAACAGGCTTTTGTCCTCGATGTCGTCACAGTGACAGACGTTGGCGCCAAAGAAAGCTTTGTAGGTGGTCTGTTGCACCTGGCAGAGCAGAGCGCCGTTCTCCACGCGACTGCCCAGCAGGCTGTACGCCGGGCCGTCCCACAGCTTGATGCCAGACTGCCGTCGCGCCGCTTCCCACGCCGCCTCGATGAGACGCGTGATGGCCGACGGGTAGATGCGCAGGCCAGGTGCCAAGCACAGGCGTATCTGCTCCGGCGCAAACGGGCCGGTGTGGAGGAGGGAGAAGTCGATAGGCATTATCTTCGACCCATCCAATCCTTGAAAGTCATATTGAAATATGTAAAGACTTTAGCAGAAAAGTGTTGATCAAAGAAAGCACGATACCTCTTTTCAGTATCACCAGAATCATCTGGACAGACGACCTCTACAGATTTAAGTGATTCATTCTCTACAAGCGCGTTTATAAGCCAATATTTAAAATACTGGTCAGTAATTGGGAACGAGAATCCAATAAAAACCAGTTTCTCGCATTCTCTGACGCATTCTGTCGCTTGTTGCCATATGCCCACAAAATGCGGATGAACCTGCTTGTTCCAAGTTGGGGGCACTAATAAGGGCTTTTCACGGGAACTTTCAGGACTCATTTTGAAATTTAATGAGCCGTGTAGTTTTGAAATCTTGATTCCTGCATTAGTGCTGAATTGCAACTTATACAACAGAGAATCATCAGTAATTTTATGCAGAAATTCATCATTAATGCCATAATTTACAGATATATCGCTAGGTTTCCCTTCAATTGCATTATACACAAGGAATAGTGCGATAACACGCTCCACAAGTAGATCATAATTCAGAGAAATAATTGAGCTTGGCTGTTCCTTGCTGTTGATATCAAACAAACCTGCCCCTGGGAAATATTGTATTTTAAATATTTCCTTTATAAATCTCAGGTAATTGTCCCATACTGTGAATTGGTCGCTTGATCGATTCATCATCAAAGCATCGCGTAAATTATGTACATTATTATGATTTCGTTTGAATTCACTAAGGTGTTTTAATACATATCCTCCTGACATAGATGTTAATTGATTTTCAAATACACATCTTAGCACTCTTAAATATTCATCTTCAATATTTGTTCCATCTTTATTCTCAATAAGTTTTCTCATTTCGATTATTGAGAACAAATCTTCCATGTTGAAAAGGTCAAATGAGAGATAATTCTTTGCTTTTGAATAATTGTTTACAAAACTAAAAACCTGCTCAAACGCTTTTTCGTCTTCTGTTGATAATCCACCGCGTGCATACAGGTTTCTCGCTTGAAAGAAAAAGTCATTCATCAGGGGAAAGCCAGCGGCGCGAGAAAAACCTGCACCCAGAATGTAAGCAGTTTTCATGGTTTCTAATCTCCTTTTACAGCTTAGTGAAATCTACCCACCTGAAACACCTCATCCTGCCGCTTCGTGGCTTCCCGAAGACACCTCACCCCGTCGGAGCTGAAAAGAGGTAGAACCGCGCTTCGCGAACGGTTCACCTTCGCCGACCCTCTCCTGCATAGGAGAGGGTAAGAAACTGCCGCCAAGCTGGTTAACTCCCTTCCCCTATGCAGGGGAAGGGCCGGGGATGGGGTAATTAAATCCATCATTCCCCCTGCCCCTGCTTCCTCCTCCAGAACACCAGCACATAGCTGGCCGCTGCCGAAAGCAATAGAACGCTGGCCCAGCGCGCCGCCTGCTGCCAGTTGTCGAGGTGGGCGCCCATCCAGGCCAGCGCCGCTGTGCGCACAAACGACGTCGCCAGCGCCAGCAGCACGAACTTGCGAGGCCTCACCTTGAGAATGCCTGCCGCATAGGCGATGATGTCGGCGGGGTTGTAGGGCAGTATGCGGATGAGCAGCAGCAGGTTTTCGTGGCGCTTGAGCCGCTCCTGCACCGCCGCCAGCTTCTTCCGTGAGAAGAACCGCGCAAACCGCTCCTTGATGTACCAGCCGATATAGAACACGGTCACGCTGCCGACGAACAGCCCGCCACCGGCAACCAGCGCGGTCACCAGAACGCCGTAGCGCTTCGCCGCGACGATGACGATGAGCTC
>JAIOQZ010000057.1 GCA_021108395.1 Candidatus Cloacimonadota bacterium | reverse complement strand
ACAGCCAGGCGCATTGCGAAATTTCTCCATTTACGGCATGTTGTAATGACTCCAGAAGCAGACCCTGCATTCTGGGATAACCTACCCGAAGTCGTTAGCAATTTCAACTTGTCAATCTCCGCAATGGTTACCGCTATTCCCTTCTTTCATCTATGCCACGTCGATGAATGCATTATTCGCAATTCACATGAGCTGCTGTCAGGTGTAGGCGGCGAACTCTACCGACATATCATTTTCAAAAATACTGTGTACAAGCCAATGACAAAACCTGAGTTTGTTCAAAAATTATCATGCAGATTTACATCGCACGTTCCGCCGAACGTGTGGAAGTTTGACGGAACAAGCCAGGTGAAAGCCACTGTCGCAAACTGGGTTGAACAACAGGATGACACCGATGATTTCCTGCATCTCAGCGATCGTTTTTTTCTTCAACAGTATTTGAGTAATGCAACCGCTGTTTCTGTACGTTATCTTGGCCGTCATGGCCGCATCTTTCTGCCGTTTGTCTCACGCCGCCTGCTTATGGCATTACAAGATTATCCCACAAAAGATAAGCTGCAAGGCAGCCTTCTACAGCGCTTCCTGTGTAAGCACAACCCGCGTCTGGCTCGTTTTCTTGTGAACGACTACATGAAAATTCGTTGCAGTGGTATGTCGAGGCCACTGGCTGACAAACGAATGCACTACACCTACTATGCCTGTCGCGTTATCAACAAACTGCTGGGATATCAGCTATTCCCGGCCGGTTATCTCTCTCTTGACTATGACAAGATTTGTCGGCAGAAATATGATGGGTTTGTTAAACGTAACTTCCTCACTCATCCTTTGCTGCAACCGCTGATCGAGAAGAAGAACGCTGACGAGGTATTACAGGGATTCATGCAGGGCCGCAATGGGAATTGCCTAAATTTTGTCAGCAGAGCAGTCACTCTCAATCTTTTCTGCGAATCCGTACAGCCCAATAAGAAGTAACGCCACCGTGTTAACAGTGGCGCTACCATACTTTCAACTGCGCCGTTTACCAGTCATCGGTTCCCAGCAGTTCCTTCTCCATCTCATCGGCGGTAACGCTTACCGCATCCAATACATGCTCCAGAGACGAAGCGTTCATGTCGGTTCCGATGCGGGCAACGAAGATGCCATAATTGGTGTCGCCAGTGACTCTAAGCTCCCAGGCGCCAATCTTGTAACCAGCGTTTGACGACAGCAGATGCCGAGCGACATTGGCCGGCATGGGGCCATCGGAATCGTAGGCGTAACTGAAAACTTCCCGCACTTCCATGCCGTGGAAATCTTCTGTGACACCTCTAATCCATATGAGCTGTGAGCGACCGTCGTTCCAGGCATAATAGAGCTGGTAGTCACCATCATCGTCGAGCTCGTAGTCAACGCCAATCTGATCGAGCAGCTTGGGTACACGTGCGTCGCCGCGGGCAAACAGCATGCCCGAAAGACACAGCAACAACAATAACAGAGTGATACGTACTTTCATGCGCTTCTCCTTTGTTGGGGTTATTGTTCAATTTGCAGAACTTCTCTCTCTATTACTTCGCCCACGAGGGCGGCATCGAAACCGGCATCGGTAAGGTCGCCAAGAAGCTCATTCGCCTGGTCGGGTGACAGGGCGAATAGCAGCCCGCCTGAGGTCTGGGGATCGAAAAGGATGTCGATGACTTCTGGTGGTATCTGATCGTGACCGGCCATCATTTGCAGACGGTAATCGCGATTGGAGCGAGCGCCACCGGGCACGAAGCCGTCACGCGCATAATCGAGCGTTCCGGGCATGAGCGGGACATCACGCCAGCGAACGCGAGCGCCCAGCCCTGTCCCCTCGATCATTTCGCCCAGGTGTCCCAGCAGACCGAATCCGGTGATGTCTGTGCAGGCGTGGACTGTGTATTTCGCCGCGAGTTCGGCGGGCAGCTTGTTGAGCTGCACCATCAGGCGCGTTGCCGCCGCCACATGCGCAGCCTCGGCCTTGCCGACTCGCAGGGCGGTGTTAATGATGCCGTTGCCCAGCGGCTTGGTGAGCAACAGGGCGTCGCCGGCGCGAAGCGTGTTGTTCAGCAGGTATTTGTCGGGGTGCACCAGGCCGGTGACGGCGAAGCCATATTTGACGTCGGCGTCCTTGATGGAGTGGCCACCCAGCAACATGACTCCGGCTTCATCGAGCTTCGAGAGCCCGCCACGCTGGATGTCGCCCAGTACGCCGGCATCCAGCTTGTCGATGGGGAAGCAGACCAGCGACAGCGCCGTAATTGGCCGCCCGCCCATGGCGTAGATATCGCTGAGGGCGTTGGCCGCGGTAATCTGGCCGAAGGTGTAGGGGTCATCGACGATGGGCGGAAAGAAATCCACCGTCTGCACGATGGCCAGTTCGTCGGTGATCTGGTAGATACCGGCATCCTCGGCATGATGAAAATCGACCAGCAGGGCCGGGTTCTCCGCCTGCCGGATGCCGCTCAGTGTTTTGTTTAGGACGCACGGTCCTAATTTGGCTCCGCAGCCTGCATACTGCGAATACTGAGTCAGTCTGGGTGGGTCCATGGAGTATCCTTTGAAGTTATCAGCCAAATAATGGGGACATAGTGCGAATTGTCAAGTTTGGTGTTTATAACGTGGGCAAAACGCACACCCGCAAGATAGTGTTGTTGAAGTAGGATGTTGGCGGGGCGAGGCAGGGCGGCGCCGCCGAATTGCCGGGTGAGAATGTTTTGAAAAAATCTTGACAACTTATGCAGAGGTGATACTTCCTTGCCATAGCAACAAGGAGATGACATGAGGAAGCCCCCCCCCCTCAACATCGTAACACTATGCCCTGCAAATGATTACGTTTGCGCCCGCGCAAACTACCTTCTCGATATTTTCTGGCTGGGACAGAACAAATTCACATAGCTTCCTTTGTTTACGGTTGAAACTGACAAACTGAAACCTACAACACAAACAAAGGAGAAAGCAATGAAACACGCCGTATTATCCCTCGTCCTCGCATTATTTGTCTGTTCCGCCTTTGGAGCGGATTACTTCGTGCCTATCACCGGTGGGCAGGACAACGCTGCAGGAGGTACTATCAAAATTTACTCTCGTGTTTCTGGTGAACAGATCGGATCTGCACAACTGGTTTTCATCGAAAACCTTTACGGCGATTACGGCGGCAGATACGTTGCCTCTGGCCTGCCGGGACCGAACTGGTCGTACCTTGGTGTCAAAGCGGTATGCAACTGTCATCTGCTCAACCTGCTTGATAGTGACTCGAGCGATATTTTGTTCGATTCTACTGACGACCCGCCATACTGGTTGCCTATGTGTCATTTGAGCGCACTTGGAGAGCCAGGGTCACAACCGCCGGGCAATCACTGATAACCTGTTCCTTTCGGGGCGGAGGCATTCACCCTCCGTCCCGATGTATTCAATGGGAGACTTGTAGTATGAAATACGTCCTGATACTCTTTATGTTGCTCGGGAGTACGCTGCTGTTTGCTAATCTGCAAATAGACGAAATGATCGATTTCGGCTATGTGTCACCGCGTGGAGACATAGAGCTTGGTCAAGGCCGTTTTATTGTTCACGGGAGCAGGCTGAAACGAGTCATCGACATCGAGAATGACAGTGTTCAGGTGCTGCACACCACAATAAGCGAGCATCGTCATTACGAATGCCTGCAAACCGATTCCGATACGCTGTTATTTCCATCGTGGCGTCATGGGGTGGACATATACAATCTGGATGATGAAGGCTTTCACTTTCTTGGCTCCATTCTGGATGATGTCCCACAGAACGAATCGTATGTAAGAATCTTGACATCGCTGATAGGTGACGTGCTGTTTCAGTGCCGTTGCGTTGTTCCCGACGAAGGATCGGAATACATGCTCTGGGAAGTCCACGACATTGAACAGCTTCAATCGCCGCAACTGATTCAAACGGTGAATCTGCCTGTTAATCGCTATTTTGACTTCGTTTTCCTGCGCGATGACCGCTACTATTTCGTGGAATTCTTATCTACGGTGAAGGTCTGTGACGACCTGGAAGCCTTCGAGCTTACGCTTGCCATGCCAGCCTGGCCGGATGGACAACGCCTTCTCGCGGCAAAGTTCGTTGATGACCGTCTGTTCTTGTGTACCCGTTACAACGATTCCACTTATCTTCGCATTTATGCCTTCGACCCGGACGGCATGCTTAACCAGATTGCGGAGCGCCAATTTGATTTTACAGGTTTAGTTTACTTATTTTTCCATGACAACATCTGCATTGTCTCCGGCCAAGAAGACGATAATCGGGTGCATATATACAAAAACCTGTGGGAAGATGATCAATTGACACCAACCGGACAATCTCAAATGCCGCCGGGTGTCACTCAATGTCGGTTGCACGAATGGGATGACGGATATCTTGCCTTCTCTCTCAATAACATCCACAGACTGAATGAAGAATTGCAGCCACAGGTTCAAATCCTCGCTTCGAAGTTTCTATGGCTGTATGAAGTCATCCAGGGACGCTACCTGCTCTTGAATACTTCATCGGAGCAAGCGGATCTCGACAATCGCTATGTGATATATGACATCGAAACATACGCGTTTCTCCCCTTTGAAACAGACGGATATTGCGTGTATTCCAAGTTTCGCCACAACCAGAACCACTGGACATTCCAACACAGCGGCCATATCGAGACCGTCTCTCTGGGCGACAACGGTATCGAGTCTATCGTGGAACTGCCCATGCCGACCACATACATCACAGCGAACCTCCTGGACGACCTCGCGTGTGTCGTGGTGCATGTCGATAACGAGACTTTATTCAGGCTGTATCGCATCGTCGGCGACGACCTGGTCTATCTGAACGAATATAACCCGTCATATTACGCCGACACCTCGCTGCTGCTCGACCCGCAGCACATCGTCATCATGGAGAACCTGTACAACAGCCTGCACTACCACTACTATCGCATCGAGAACGACTATTCGTTGAGCCACGTCGCCACGTTCCCCAATCCGCTCGGAATATACGCCACCGATACACGCCTGGCGCCCACCGCCGTAGGCAGCATACCCATCGACATCAGCGACCCCGATAACCCACTGGCAATGGAGGAGTTCGATCTGCCTGGCGTCGTTCCCGGCAATTTTCTTACAAGCTACAACGGCAACGGCTATTTCATGTTTTCAGGTGGCCTGTACAAAACCTACGTTACAGACGGGGACTTCCAGTTAATTGACGACTGGACTGAAATGCGGGCTTTTTTCCTCTCGGGCAACCAAGTTGTTATCAACGATGGCGTAACGCTTCTTGTGGGCACCCTGTCCTGCGTTGAGGTGGAAGACAACCACGCCCCGCCGCTCCCCGCCGCCGTCGCACTGCTGCCCAACAGCCCCAACCCCTTCAACCCGCGCACAAGCATAGCGTTCACCCTGGCGGAACCCGCTCACAGCACATTGTGTGTGTACAACATCCGTGGCCGGCGCGTCGCCACCCTCGCAGATGAATACCTACAGGCCGGTGAACACAGCGTTACCTGGACTGCCGAAGGCTGCGCCAGCGGCGTCTATTTCGTTCGGCTCGAAGCCGCAGGCGAGACCTGCACCCACAAGATGGTGTTGCTGAAATAGCCTCACCTCACCACTGGCATTCTCACAAACTTCTTGCCATATCCTCGCCCTGCCCCATATCTTCACTCATCCTCTTTACAGGAAGGCTGTATGCGATACGAAAAGACACTACAGCGATTCGCCAGAAACCTGCTGAACAGTCGGCGCAAGCGGCCGTCGATGCTCATGGCCAGTATTCTGCTCACCTACCGCTGCACTCAGCGTTGCCAGCAGTGCAGTGCGCCCCACATCCAGACACAGCGGCCATTCATGCCTGTGAACGATGTTCGCCAGGTGCTGGATACGCTGTCACGGCAAGGCACACAGGGCATTACTTTCTCTGGCGGAGAGCCGATGCTGCATCCCGAACTGGATGCGTGTGTTCGACTGGCAAAGGAGCGTCACTTCCTGCGTGTCCATCTGCTCACCAGCCTGTTCGGCCCCGACGACATGGTCGAGCGCACCATCGATATCGTGTTGCGGCACGGTATCTCGGTTTCGTGCTCGTTTGACGGATTCGGGAAGCTTGCCGATGAATTGCGCGGTGTCCCCGATGTCGCCGAAACTGTGATGCGCAACATGCACAAGCTGGACAAAGCGAACCGGCAACGCCGCCGTCCGGTGCAGGTGGGAGTGAACGTAGCGCTCAACCGTCGAAACCTGAGCCAGTTGCCCGACATCATCGCCTTCGTGGAGGAACTGGGCTGGAAAATCAACATCGATATATATCGCTGGGCGTCGGAACGGCACTCGGAGGTTGACCAGTTGAAGCTCGAACCCAACGATGAACTGCGCGCAGCCATCGAGCTGGCGCTTCGCAGTCCGTCGGTTTTAACGCCTGACTGGTTGCTCAAAGGATTCATCACTTATCTCGAAGGTAACGCGCCCAAACGCTGTCCCTATCTCGATCTGCCCTCGTTCGGCAGCAAGTTCTTCATCAACCCTGACGGCGAGGTCGAGGTCTGCATTGGCGGCAGCATTGGCAACATCCTGCGCAATACGCCTGAAGAACTGTTCACCTCGGCTGCCTGGTGGCAACGCCTGCGTGAATTCAAGAAGTGCCCGGGTTGCTGGAACACCTGCTACACACTCACCTCCGGGCTATTCTACGAGAAACGGCCAGAGGACATACTGAAGATGCTGCGGTTGACCTTTCCTGGCCGCGAGTTTCCACGGGTGTTTTCCTGTTATCGGTCAAAGCAGACGGGAACACCGTCGCGAGTGGAAAGTGCATGGTGCTGAGATAATAATTTCCCGCAATATCAGTCCCCGTCCTACACCGTCAGTGAGACACCGACAGGCTCTCTGCTGGCATTCCGCACGACCTGCTTTCCATCAGCGAACCAACTGGTCATGTCGCTACTATCCAATTCTTTCTACTCGCCCAGCTTGAAAACGGAATCGACTTGACGTTTTCACGCATGTATCACATATGTTAATTCATGGATGATGCAAAAAGAGAACAGATTGTACAGAAATACCTGAGCAAATACCCCGGGAGACTCCGGTTCGCAGGGGCCAAGCATCCCCGTATTAAACAGATACATGCTCTGCGGAACAACCTGAAACCGAACCCGAAACGCTCGCTTGTCCTCGAAGGAATCTGGGCGCTTGAGATGGCGCAGAAAACCAGTTCGCCGATAGAAGCGTTCCTATTCAGCCCGGAAAAAATATACAGCCCTGAAGCTGAAAAGATTGTGGACTATTTCGTCCGCAACGCGGGTGATTCGTTCATGATATCGGAGACAGTGTTCGAGAAAGCGAGCGAAAAGGATAACGGGCAGGGCCTAATCGCTATCGTCAGTCTGCCGAAATGGAGTCTTTCAGACATTCATCCGGGAGATACGAGCCTGATCGTCATTCTGGACGGAGTGGAAATTCCCGGCAATATCGGCACGATTTTCAGGACTCTCGATGGAGTGGGCGGCGACGCTGTTTTCATCTGTAACAGACGGGCGCGTCTGACCCATCCGAAGGTTATTCGTGGCAGTCGGGGTTCGATTCTGCGTCTGCCTGCCATCGAAGCAGATACGGAAGAACTCATCCAATGGCTTACCGAGAACGGTTATACAATCTATTTGACGGATACCGACGCCGACTCGTATTACTTTGAAGAGAAATATTACGGACGGGTGGCGTTTGTGGCTGGAAGCGAACGCTACGGAATTGCGAAAGACTGGTATCGTCCCGAAACGAAGCTGACTTCCATCCCCATGCTCGGAGAGTGCGATTCGTTGAATGTGGGTATATCCACTTCGATATTTCTGTATGAAGCGGGGATTCAATTGAAAGGATTGCGTTCGAGATAGTTCAATATTACCCACTCAAACGACAGGCGGCGCTGAACCCCCTCAATCCATACTTCGAGGCAATCGCCCTGGCGTCTATGACATCATTTCACGATTTCGATTGACTCAATTGCCAATAGCTTTGAAACAGGTTCCAGCATACTGTTGTTTGTAAACATAAGCAACCGGGAGAAACGAAATGAAGATAAAGAATATCGCGATTATAGCTCATGTAGATCATGGAAAAACTACCCTCGTGGATGGCGCCCTGAAGCAATCCGGGGTATTTCGGTCGAATCAGAACGTGGTCGAGCGGGTAATGGACTCTAACGATCTGGAACGGGAAAGAGGCATCACGATATTCTCGAAGAATGCGTCTCTGATGTACAACGACTACAAGATCAACATTGTCGATACGCCAGGCCATGCTGATTTTGGCGGTGAAGTACAGCGCATTCTGAAAATGGTTGATTCGGTTCTGTTGCTGGTTGACGCCTTTGAAGGCCCGATGCCGCAGACAAAGTATGTGTTGAAGAAATCGCTTGACCTGGGCCTTCTCCCCATTGTTGTCATCAACAAAATAGACCGCCCCAATTGCCGTCCACTGGTTGTACTCGACATGGTTTTCGATCTGTTTTCCGAGCTGAACGCCACAGATGAGCAGCTTGATTTCCCCTACGTTTTCGCTTCGGGCAAGGACGGCATTGCCAAGTACGATATGGAGGATGACAGCAGCGACTTGACACCACTGTTCGACACCATTGTCAAGCATGTCCATGACGCCAAAGGCGACACTGAAAAGCCGCTGCAAATGCTGGTGTCCGCCATCGAATACAACAGCTATCTGGGCAAGATCGGTACTGGCAAAATCTCCAACGGCACAGTCAGTCAGGGTGAAGAAGTGGTGCTGATGAAACGTGACGGTGAACGGTTGCTGTACAGAGTGACCAGGATTTTCCAGTATGAGGGCCTTGTCAAAAAAGAGGTTAAAATTGCCTCCGCCGGCGACATTGTTTCACTGGCTGGACTGGAGCGCATCGATGTTGGCGAGACAGTTGCCGACAGGCTGCATCCAGAGCCATTGCCCCTGATTGAAATTGATGAGCCAACCCTGGCGATGACATTCTGCGTAAACGATTCTCCCTTCGCCGGCAAAGAAGGCAAATACGTCACCTCACGCAATATCTGGGACAGGCTGCAAAAAGAATTGCAGACAAACGTGAGCATTGTCGTCGAACCCACAGATGTCCCCGACAAGTTTACCGTCAAAGGCAGAGGCGAGCTTCAGCTTTCCATCTTGATCGAAAACATGCGACGTGAAAACTATGAGTTTCAAGTTTCCAAGCCCAAGGTGATCTACCGAGAACTGAACGGCCAAAAAACCGAACCTATCGAGCTGGCTATCATTGACGTCGCCGATGAATTCGTGGGTTCCGTTATCGAGATGCTGGGAATCCGAAAGGGCGAAATGCTGAATATGGTAGTCGGTTCCGACGGCTTCACCAGGCTCGAGTTCAAGGTGCCGGCAAGAGGCTTGATCGGATTCAGCAACGAATTCATGACTGTCACGAGAGGAACGGGGATTCTCAATCACAGCTTTTATGAGTACGAATTCTATAAAGGCGAGATTGACAAGAAAACCCGTGGCGTTCTGGTTTCGCTGGAAGCCGGTGTTTCGATGGCTTATTCACTGGATCGTTTTCAACCGCGAGGCACGCTTTTCATCGGGCCGGGCGTCAAGGTTTACAAGGGGATGATTGTTGGCGAGCATACCAGAGAAAGCGATTTGGGCATAAACGTGTGCAAGAATAAAAAGATGACCAACGTCAGGGCATCTGGAAGTGACGACTCGATCAACCTTGCGCCGCCGAGGCAGTTTTCTCTCGAGCAAGCGCTCGAGTACATCGAAGATGACGAGTTGCTCGAGGTAACCCCTGTCAGCGTACGAATGCGCAAGAAATCCCTGGAAGGGGAACAGCGACGCAAACAAACGCCGAAGTAACACGCATGGCGTGGCTTTGCGCATCTGCCTGAATATCATAACAGACCGCATGAGAAAACAGCGTTTCCGGCTCTGCCATTATCGAAAAGTAACATTCCCTTTATACGTACTTCATTCTTTCCCAGTATAATCATGTATGCGGTCATACGCAAAAAACCAAGCGGGAGAAATGAAATGAAATTGTTTGCATGTATTGTCCTGATTATCGCAATGTTGCCGTTGGTTGCCGTCGAGAAAGTGACCATGGACGGCTCGACCACTGTCGGCCCCATCGCCAAGGCATTCGCGCAATACTACATGAGCAACAACCCGGGCGTGAAGGTGGAGGTGAGCGAGTCTGGCAGCGGCAACGGTGCCAAGGCCATCATGAACGGCAGCGCCGACATCGGCAACATGTCGCGCTTTATGAAGCCCAGTGAGTTCTCTGCCGCGGTCGAGCGAGGCGTGTTTCCTGTGGCTCATGTGATTGCGCTCGATGGAATCGCCATTATCGTGAACAAGGTGAACAGCGTGACAGACCTGTCACTCGACCAGATACGCGACATCTACAGCGGCAAAATCACCAACTGGAACCAGGTTGGCGGACCGAACATGGACATAGTCATCATCAGCCGTGAGTCCAACAGCGGAACGTTGGACACCTTCAAGCACTTCGTTATGAAGTATAAGGTGAATGGCGAAAAGAAAACTGACGCCATCAGTTCCCGCGCCGAAAGCCAGGGATCGAACGGAGCGGTTCTTCAATGCGTTACGGGTACTCGTGGCGCCATCGGTTTTGTCGGCCTCGGCTTTATCAACAATTCCATCAAAGCATTGTCCATCGGCGGCATCAAGGCAACGGTGCGCAACGTAAAGAACGGTAGATATCCCATCGGCCGCCCGCTCTTCATGTTCACCAACGGCTATCCGCTCATCGGCTCGCACGTCTATAACATCGTAACCCTGCATCTCACTCCCGCAGGAGAGCAGCTTATCCGTGACGCTGGCTACATACCGGTAACCGCCTATAAATAACCCTGCTGATCCCTGGCGAGACCGACTATGAGCGCTCACGAGTTGAAACAATCGCTTCCGGCGAGGGAAAGCGAACTGCTGTTGAGCAATCGGGCCAGCCGCTTCAAGCGGCTGAGCTCGTTGTTGCTCACCGGCCTGCTTTTCTCGATTACGTCCGTGTCGATGGTGACTGTGCTGTTCATCATCTACTTCATCGCCCGTGACGCCATACCGTATTTTCAACTTCACGGATTCAAAGAGTTCTTCACCAGCGCCGCCTGGTACCCCGCCGATGGCCAGTTTGGCACTCTGGCCATCTTTGTCGGCAGCGGACTGGTCACGCTGGGAGCCATCATCGTGGCCGTTCCGCTTGGCGTTGCGGCTTCCATCACCCTCAGCGACCTGCTGCCCTGGAGATACCGTCAGATCATCAAGCCGGTCATCGAGCTGCTGGCGGCCATACCGTCGGTGGCCTATGGGTTCTTTGCGCTGGTCATCTTCGCTCCGCTCTTGCAGGAAAAGGGCGGCGCGCTGCTTTCGTTGGGCGCGTGGATTCTGGGAATACCGCTGGCGTTGCTGCTGGGATTGATGTTGAGCGACATGGCCGCCACCAGGTTCGGGCGCAACGGGCGCAAGTTTGCGCAGATAGCGCTGTTCGTGGTTTTCGAGGCAGCGCTGTTGGGGATGCTGTATCTGCTGGCCGGCAGGCTGGCCGACATTGTGATTCACAGTGGGCGCAACGCGTTCAACGTCAGCATAGTTCTGGGCATCATGGCGCTGCCCACCATTGTGTCTGTGTCGGAAGACGCGCTACAGGCGGTGGGGCGCGAACTGCGCGAAGGCAGCTATGCCCTGGGCGCCACCCGTGCCGAGACCATCATCCGCGTGGTGATGCCGGCTGCCTCGAGCGGTATCATCGCCGCGGTGATTCTGGGCACGATGAGAGCCCTGGGCGAAACGATGGTCGTCTGGATGGCATCGGGCAACTCGGCGCACATCCCAGAGCCCTGGTTCAACCTGATGCAGCCGGTACGTACGCTCACCGCCACCATCGCCGGTGATATGGGCGAGGCCGAGCAGGTTGCGGGCGCAGCGCGTTACCATGTTCTGTTCGCCATGGCGCTGGCGCTGCTGTTGTTCAGCTTTTTCAGCAATCTCATCAGCGAGAGGATCGTCGCCAGATCGCGGCGCAAGCTGAAGGGCGGCGACTGATGCAACTGCGCACCCGTAAAGTCCTGGATCGCTCGTTTTCCGGTTTCGGCCTCTTCGCCATCTTCATCATGGGCGCCGCGTTGCTCATATTGCTGTCACCCATCTTTCTTCGTGGGATGGGCGCTTTCTTTTTTCAGGGAACCATAGAGTTTCGCAAGTTTCAGCTTGACCTGCGTGAAGAACAGATCGTTAACAAGGCCTATGGCCGCCTGGTAGAGCCGCTTCACGAGCGCATGGAAGCGGGCGACAAACAGACTCTCTTCACGCTGGGCGAGGACCTGCCTATCCTGCTGCAACAGGCGGAAATCATCGCCGGCGACCTGCCGGACGCAGACGTTCATGCGTGGATGAACCGCGAGAACCTGCGGCGGCGAGAGGCAGCGGTGGATGAAACCTTCCAGTTGGTTCTCTCGCATTTCGATCTCAGCGAAGACCACCCTTCTCAGATGGCGGTGTATGAGGACTCGTTTGAGCGGTTGCGGCATCTCATTGGCCGCCAGTTAGACAAGTCGGGCTTTGCCGGCCGTTCACGGCAGAAGTTTACCGCCAGGATTATCGAGTCCAATGGCGACAGGGAGCCGGTGTACGACTATCTGTTCGCCTTCGAGCAGGAGCTGAACGCCGGCATGTATGACGACTCGGAACACATCGACGACTACTATGAGTGGTTCGAGGTTATCAGGGAAAGCGTGGATGATCTGCTGGGCGCTCTTCCACAGGAAGTTGTGGCGCTGAATGCGCTCAAGCGGACAGAAACCCGCTTGGGTGAGACTGACAGATTCGCCCTCCAGACGCGGCTCGATGAGCTGCAACGCGCATACGAAGAGGAGCGCGGCACGCTTGGCAGCGCTGCTGTCGCAGTCGAGCGGCAGCTCGATTATGTGCGTTCGAGGCTGTCGCTGCTCCTCGACCAGCCTGTTGTGCCGGAAACCCGTGCAGAGCGAGTTGCACGCGCCGAGCGCATGCAGCAGGCGTCTCGTGAACTGCTGGCGCACCTCGACTACATCATCGAAGCCGAGTCCAGCGAAGGAATGAGCCAGGGCTTTTACGACGGCATACACAACCTGCGGTCTGCTGTGAGGCGGCGGTTCAAAGACCTGCTGGAAGAGCGCATGGTCGTTACGCCCAGCGCACTGTATGGTCGAACCCGCTGGGACGGGCGCACCCGCTACAAGCTTGGTCGCCTGCTTGCCCGCGAGAAAATGTATTACCCGATGGACGAGCAGGGCAACATCGGCATGGGTGAGGCGCGGGAAGTCTCTCGCGCCCGCGACTTCGCCGGTACCTCGCTCGAACCGTTCTTCGGCTATATCGAGTCCAACGCGAAAGAGCTGCTGTCCCCGCGATTCACCTTCTACTGGCGCTTCCTGTTCGATCCATCGAAGGACTCGCACATGCTTGGCGGCATCTGGGCCGAGATACTGGGTACGCTGTATCTTACCGTCGGGGCGATGCTTTTTGCGGTGCCGCTGGGGGTTGTCGCGGCCATATATCTTTCGGAATACGCCCCCGAAGGCAGATTGATAAGCCTGCTGCGCACCTGCATCAGCACATTGGCAGGGGTACCCAGCATCGTGTTCGGCCTGTTCGGACTGGCGTTCTTCATCAACACGCTCAAGGTGTCGCAGGGGCGCAGCGTGCTTGCCGGCTCGATGACGCTGGCCATACTCATTCTGCCCACCATTATTCGGGCGAGCGAAGAAGCCATTCGCGCTGTGCCGCTCACCTACCGCGAGGCAGCCCTGAGCCTGGGCGCCAGCCGGTTGCACATGGTTACAACAGTGGTGCTGCCGGCGGCGCTGCCGGGGATACTCACGGGGATAGTCATCAGCATGGGGCGCGCGGCGGGGGAAACCGCGCCCATCATCTTCACGGCGGCCATCTCGTTCGGCGACAAGCTCCGGCTGAGCGAGCTGCTCACAAACGGCACCCGCGTGCTTTCGTGGAACATCTACAATCTCGCCTCCGAGCACCCGGAAGTGGACGAGATTCGCCATGTGCAATACGGCATGGTGATGGTGCTGATAGCGCTCGTCGTGCTGCTCAACATGACCGCCATCGTCATCCGCGCCAGAATATCCAGAAAACTGAGAGGATAGACATGATTGAACCAGAGCAACTGACAGCGATAGAAGATGCCGACACCTGCAATGGCGACATGACGATTCCAGTCGAGGAGTCGCACATTCACTCGCTCGATTTCTCGACTTTCTATGGCGACAACGAAGCGGTGAAGCAGGTCTCGATGTGCATCCCGCGAAGGATGGTCACCGCCATCATCGGTCCCAGCGGCTGCGGCAAGAGCACCTATCTGCGTGCCATGAACCGCATGAACGACCTCATACCCGGTTGCCATGCAAAGGGGCGGATGCTGTTTGACGGGCTGAACGTGTATGAGCCGCGGGTGGACGTGGTGACACTGCGCAAGAAGATCGGGATGGTGTTTCAGAAGCCCAACCCGTTTCCCAAGAGCATCTTCGAGAACATCGCCTATAGTCCGCGACTGCAAGGTGTGCGCAAACGGAACGTGCTGGCGGAAACGGTGGAACGCTGTCTGCGCCGCGCCGCCTTGTGGGACGAGGTGAAAGACCGCCTCGACAGGAACGCGCTGGGGCTTTCCGGCGGACAGCAACAGCGGTTGTGCATCGCCCGCGCTCTGGCGGCGGAGCCGGAGATATTGCTGATGGACGAGCCAACGTCGGCGCTCGACCCGCAGGCCACGCTGAAAATCGAAGACCTGGTTGACGAATTGAGCAAAACCTACACAATCATTATCGTGACGCATAACATGCAGCAGGCGGCGCGTATCTCCGACTACACCGCATTCTTCTATGAGGGCGTTCTCATCGAGTTCTCGGAGACAGACCAGTTGTTCAAGAAACCGCGTGTGCAGAAAACCGAGGATTACATCACGGGCCGATTCGGATAGCCGATTCGCACGGAGGCATTTCATGGTTCACTTGTTTCGAGAAATGGAAAGGCTCAAGCGCAAGATCGTCAACTTGAGCGACGCTGTCGAGAGCAGCCTGAAAGACGCTGTGCGCGCCATCGAAAACCGCGACGCCGACCTGGCAGCGATGGTTATCCGGCAGGATCGCGGCATTGACGCCATGGAGGTCGAGGTTGAAGAAGAGTGCCTCAAGATGCTGGCGCTCTATCAGCCTGTCGCCAACGATCTGCGGTTCATCGTGGCCATGCTGAAGGTCAACAACGACCTCGAACGCATCGGCGACCTGGCTGCCAACATCGCCAAGAACGCTCTCTACATGATGAAGCGCCCGCGTCCCGACCTGCACCCGCGTGTCAATTTCCAGGAGGTGTCGTTGAGAGTGCTGGAGATGCTGAAGACCGCGCTGGACGCTTTGGTCAACATGGATGCCGCACTGGCGCGAAAGGTGTGCGACGACGACGATGTGGTGGACGACCTCGTGAGCAATATGCTGAATGAAATAAAGGGTGAACTGAAGCGCACTCCGCAACACACCGATATGCTCGTCAGCTACATCAACGTGTTCAACCACTTCGAGCGCATTGGCGACCTGGCCACCAACATCGCCGAGGATTCAATCTATCTGATAAGCGGGGTAATCGTGCGGCACGGCCAGCTTGCGGACAAAGGGGATGAAGGATAGTTGATTGCGGGCGCAGACATCAGTTCATGTGAGCTTGTCGGCTTGTTCCGGCAGGCACTGGCGCAAACGGCGCAATGCAGTCTGCTGAAGCTGCCGCACCTTTTCGCGGCGCATCTGCAGTTTCTCTGCTATCTGTGAAAGCGAGAGGCGCTCCTCATACAGCAACCGCAAGATTCGCTGCTCGCCGGCGGGCATATCGGCGGGCAGATCGAGGCGCTCGGTGGCCGCCACCGTTTCATTTGTCGTTGCGGGCAGATGCATCGACTCCTCGGCAGACAGGATGTCTTCGTTCAGTTCGACGTTCCTGCTGCGGTACTGCATCTCGCCATCAACATGCCGCAGAACATACTTGCGCACCCAGTAGGTAGCGTAGGTGGTAAACTTCGCGCCTCGGTTTTCATCATAGTGTTTGCGAGCTTCGAGGATACCCAGCATCCCTTCCTGCACCAAATCTTCAAATGGCGCTCCGAGACGCGCATAGCGACCGGCGATCGACCTCACCAGCTTCAACTCTTCGCTGTTCACGGCGTACGCTCCGCGGCCGGTTGTCGCATTGGGAGTCTCACATGAAAGGTGGCGCCTTCCCCAACTTGCGTGTCCACCTCGATGCTGCCGCGATGCCGCTCGACCACCTGCTTCACGATGCTGAGTCCCAGCCCCGTGCCGCCATACTTTTTCGAGCGCGATTTATCGACCACATAGAATCGCTCGAAGAGATGGGGCAGATGCTGCTGCGGAATGCCAATGCCCGTGTCGCTGACAGCAAGGTGAAGCTGACCGGCGTCGGCTGTGCACGAGATGGCGATGACGCCTTTCTCAGTGTATTGCAAAGCGTTTTGGAGAAGATTGGTTATCACCTGCTCGAGCTGATAGCCGTCCGCTTCAATCAGGGGCAGGCCGGCGGGGACATGCACCTCGAGGCGAAGCTCCTTTTCACTGAAGCGTTTGCGGAAGAGCAGGCACACGTTTTCGATCAGAGCCGCCAGGTCGGTATCGGCAAACTCGCCGCACTTGTCGGCGTCCAACGTTGACAGCAGCAGCAGGTCTTTCACTATGTGAATCAGCCGGTTGGCGTTGCGCTCGACAATCTCGATGTAGTGGCGCGCCTCGGCGTCTTCCACCACGTCATACAGCGTCTCGATGAAGCCCTTGATCGAAGTGAGCGGCGTTTTCAGCTCGTGAGAGACGTTCGAGACGAACTCCCTCTTCTGGCGGTCTGCCAGCGTCAGCGCGGTGAGATCGTAGAGCAGCAGCACGACGTGGCCGAAGTCGGGCAGCACCGAGCCGCTGACCAGCAGAATCTTGTCGTCGATTTCGAGCGTCTGTTTGCCAGGAGCGTCATCCTGACGCAGTTGTTGAACAAAGTCGTTGGCCTGGCGGTTGCGGATGACTTCCCAGAAGAAACGGCTTTGCTCATCCCGCCAGCCGAACATCTTGCGGAAGCTGTCGCTGGCGTGGACGATGCGGTCATCGGCGTCGATAACACACAATCCCTCGCTGAGTGAGCAAATGATGGCATCGAGGATTTCGGTCTGCTGTTTCTGCTGCGTCATGAGGCTGCGCAGGGCATTCACCATCTCGTTGAAGCTTTGCGCCAGTGTCTGCACCTCGTCCGACCGGTGCAGGTGCACTTGCACATCGAGCTGCCCCTCGGCCACGCGCTTGGCTGCCTGCGACAGCTCGCGGATTGGTCGTGCCAGGTTGTTCGAGAGCACAAAGGCAAGCGTCGCAGCCAGCAGCGCCAGAGGCAGTAGCATCAGCGCCAGGCGGGATTTCAGCAGGTTGCGAAGTTCGATTATCTGCCGGTTGAACATACTGAGGCGCAACACGCCGCTCACCTCGCCGTCGAGGACGAAGGGCACGGCCACATAGAGCATTTCGCGTTGCAAAGTGGCGCTGTAGCGGAAGCTGCTCCCGGGGCTGCCCCCCAGCGCTACGATGATTTCGGGTCGGTCGCCGTGGTTGGTCATGCGCGCAGGCTCGCTCTCCGAGTCTGCCACGACCACGCCGCTGGGCAGGATGCAGGTGAGGCGATAGCCGCTACGCTGGCCTATAGTCTTCACCAGCGAATCCAGGACGGCGTATGCGGTGTCGTGGACGCAGGGTGCCAGCAGGGGTTCGAGCGAGGACGCGGTGGACTCGAGCTGCTGGCCGAGCAAGCGTTCGTACTGGTTGTTCACGAGGTGAAAGGTGACCAGCAGAAAGGCGAGGGCGAGTCCCGCTATGAGCAGCAGGTAGGAACCCAGGATTTTATGGAAAATGCTGCGGTTCATCTCAGGCGTCGAACTTGTAGCCTACGCCACGGATGTTTTTGATGGACTTGCCGGCCTCGCCCAGCTTCTCTCGCAGGTTCTTGATATGCACGTCCACCGTGCGGTCGATGACGATCTTTTCCTTGCCCCAGAGGTAATCAAGAATCTGGTTGCGCGAATACACCCAGCCCTTGCGCTCGACCAACAGGCGCAGGAGCCGGAACTCTGTTGCTGTCAGCTCTATTTTGCGGTCGTGCACCCATGTTTCGTATGTTTTGAGGTTGAGCTTCAGAGCATCACTCACACAAAGAACAGTGGCCTTCTCCTTTGGCGCCGAGCGTCGCAGGATTGCCTTGATGCGCGCCATGAGTTCGCGGGGGGAGAAAGGCTTGGTGAGATAGTCATCCGCGCCCAGTTCGAGGCCGAGCACCTTGTCAATCTCCTCGTCCCTGGCGGTGAGCATGACGACGGGAATGGTCGACCACGCTTCGTTGCGCCGCAACTCTTTGCAGATTTCCATGCCGTCGGCGCCAGGCAGCATGAGGTCGAGCACAATGAGGCTGGGCAGCGACTGGCCGAGGGCATTCCAGAAATCGGCGGGGCTGTCGAAGCAGGCTGTCAGGTAGCCGTTTTTCTTCAGATGAAGCTCGACCAGCTCGAGGATATCCTGTTCATCGTCAAGCATATATATCAGGTGTTGCATGTTCAGGCTCCGCTTGTGCATTTACCGAACTATCTGCTGGAGCCGGAGCGCCTGTCAACTCAAAAATATCGCTGTCCACCAGTGTGATTGGGCTGCTGCCGTTATGTAGGCATCATCACAGTGTTTCAATGAGTTGGCCGACGAAGGCAACCGTCCTTTGCACTGTTTCGTTCACCGCCTGGCTGGTGACGGTGGCCCCGGTCACTGTTTCAAATTCCCCGGAACCGCCGTAGCCGGTGAACTGCTTCAGGTAGCCCGAAGTTTTCAACCTTTTCACGAATGACCGTGTGTCTTCACTGTCGAGAATCCGTACAGACACAACCACGCCGTCAGCGTCGAGGATGATACCGAGATTCGTGATCCCGTTATACCCGGCGACCTGCACATAGTCATTGCTCTGGACGAAGTAACGCCGCCGGCCTTCGTCGGTTGAAAAAACGCCTATGCGTGTGTGTTCGCATGACAACACCTCGATCCGGCTCGAACCTGTGCATCGCTGGGCGACAGCGAGAAATTCGTCAGCGTCAGAGGACTGCTCTGCCTGTCCGATTAACATCGAGACAGGCAGAATGACAGCGAGAAACGTTGCAACGAGGGGTCTCACTTCAGCATAACCATTCGTCTGGTTATCGAGCTGGCGCCGGCTGTGATGCGATAGTAGTAAACGCCGTTGGCCGCCGGCCTTCCATGCACATCACGGCCATCCCAGACAATCTGGTGCCTGCCCTGTGGCCTGTGCCCATCGAACAGGTTGCGCACAAGCTGACCGCGAACGTTGAAAACATCGATCTCCACGTTACCCGGCTCGGCCAGACTGTAGTCAATAGTCGTAACGGGATTGAATGGGTTCGGGTAGTTACACGCGCTCAGTTCGGGCGGGGTGACGCCACCATCATTTACGTCATTGGCATATGTGAGGGTGAGGGTTGGACGGTAGCCCTCGTTTGAATGTTCCTTCGAGTAGAATTTGGAGAACTTTTGGTTGTTGTTCGCCATGATGAGAAAACCGTTGTTGGCTGCCCCGCTCTCTATCCACGATTGCATGAATGCCGTCATGTCCACGTCAAACGCGACGATTGTGTTGCCGCCAGTGCCCGAAAACACAAAGGGCATGTTGACATCTTCGTCGTAGGTGATGTGTTCCGTGTGATCCCATGTGTCTTCGTTCCAGGGCTGGTCGATTGCGTAAAACGTGGTGGATGTGGTTCCACCCGTTGCACAACTGTAGAATCTGGTCAGATGGAGAATCGCGGACTCCAGCTCCAAACCGGAATATGGTTCAAGCTCAAACATGAGCATGATTCGCTCGAAATGGCCTGAGTTCGGGAAATTGGCCGTCCACAGTTCGGTTATCGCCGGGTTGTCACCGGGATGGTCAGGGTCGGTGTACATGTCGTCTGTGGGGCTCAGCGTAAAGGTCTCGGCGTATATAGCGGAGGCGAGGCATAACATCGAAAGCAGAAGAGTCAGTGACTTCATGATTCCTCCAGTTATCAGAATCCGGTTTGCAGACGCACAATGAAGCTCGCAGGCTCTTCCACTGCGCTATCCGGTGTGTCGTGGGGTGTTCTGTAGGCGCTTTTGATGATTGTGTTAGCTGACAGTCTCAGGTTCAGCCCGGCCTCGATGTAAGAGAATTGCGCGTCGGAATCGTTTTCCGAGTCCCTGTCCCAGGATTCATAGCAGATGTATGGCTGCACGGCGGGCAATCGCTCCAGCCCTGTCGAGAATTCATAGCCGCCCTGAGCGTACCAGGCGTTCATTTCCTGGTCGTCGCTCTCAAAGCCTTTGCCGGTGAAGTATTCGCCTGTAACCCAGATGCCGTGGGCGAGGTAGTTGAGGCCGCCTCCCGCCCGGTAGCCGTCTTCCGAGTACTCCTCGTAGTTATCGTCGAAGTAGCTTTGGGCTGTGTGGTTATACACTCCTGCAACCGAAAGCCCCTCGACGGGGGTGTCGAAGATGATGCCCAGGTTATAGTCGTGCTCTCCTTGCAGGGTTCCGTTCACTCCGTTCAGGATTGCCAGTTCCGCTTCCAGCCCCATGCGCTCGCCAAGCTCGATGTAGTTGTTCGCTACAAAGCCAAGCGGATGGCATGAGCCAAAGGTTTTCAGGAAAGCGGGTTTTTCCATTGTCAGCCGGGCGGCGCATTCTGTCGTGGCTGCCATTCCGCGCAGAATATGCCCCTGTTGCAGGCCAATGTGGAAGTTATCGGCCAGGGCGTACATGACAACCGCTTCCATGAGCTTTACCCCGCCTCCGATTCCAACGCATGTGGACGTCCCAACCTCGAGCGCATAGTCAACGCGGTCGGTGAGAACGCCCTCGAACGCCAGCGCGGCCTTGCGCACCTGAAAGCGGTTGTCCCTGTCGTACGATCCGTCATTGGCCGTATCGCCACTGTAGAATTTCGCGTCTAACATGATAGTGGAGTGAACGCTTGGTTTTTGAATCTGCGCCAGCGCTGTCGCAAAGACAGACAGCATGATAATTGCAAGTATTGCGTGTTTCATATTTTCCTCGTCTTTATTGGTTTAGTGTTTTCGTCCTTGCGGGTAAGCGTACAGCCGGAGCAGCCGCCAGAGCATTGCTCGGCGACGCCGCAACCGTCGGTTTCGCCCGACAGGCTGTTCTTCAGTTTTCGTGCCAGCAGCACGGCAGCAGTCAGGACAACGATAACGACGACGATGGTCTCGATCATGATGCCTCCTCTAAACTACGCCCAGGCCAAACAGCAGCCCGACCTGATAGATGAGAGTTGTTACGACCCAGGCCAGCACAGTGAGCCCAGCCAGTTGGAACAAAGCCCACATCCAGGAGTTGCTTTCGCGTTTGGTGATGGCGATTGTGGCCATGCAGGGTGCGCTGATGAGCGAGAACATCATGATGGCGAATCCGATCAGCGGAGTGTAGTTGTCTTTGAGCTTGTCGCGCAGGTCATCCGAGTCCTCGTCGGCTTCACCAACAGAAAACACTATGCCCATCTGCGCCACAAAGACTTCCTTCGCGGCAAACGCGCCAATCATCGCGGTGCCGATACGCCAGTCGAACCCCATCGGTTTGATGACAGGCTCCAGCGCGTGGCCGATGCGTCCGGCAACGGTGTAGGAAAGAGTTTCGGCCATGCGGGCGTTTTCAATTTCCGCCAGCCCCTCTTCCTGCAATTCCGTTGTGGCAGACGTCTGTAGCGCGGCGATTTCTGCATCGTAGTCGCGCTGGAACTCGGTTTTCTTGGGGTAGCTCGTCATCACCCACAAGAGAATCGAGATGCCCAGGATGATGGTTCCGGCTTTTTTCAGGTACAGCCAGCCCCGTCCCCACATGTGAATGAAGATGCCCTTCAAGGTGGGCATGCGATAGGGCGGCAGCTCCATCAGAAACGGCACCGATTCGCCCTTGAGAACGGTCGAGCGCAGCAGTTTGGCGCTCAGTATCGCCAGCACAATGCCGATTACATAGATAATCCACAACAGGGGCGCGTGCCAGGCCCCAGGGAAGAACGCCGGAATAATCAGGGCATAAATCGGCAGCCTGGCGCCACAGCTCATCAACGGAACCACCATCATCGTAACCAGGCGGTCGCGCCGGTTGTCGAGGGTGCGGGTGGCCATTATCGCAGGCACAGAGCAGCCAAAGCCAATCAGCATGGGAATGAAGCTCTTGCCGTGCAGCCCGATTTTGTGCATCAGCCGATCCATGATGAAGGCTGCTCGCGCCATGTAGCCGGAATCCTCCAGAATGGCGATGGCCAGGAACAGCAATAGGATGTTGGGCAGAAAGATGACTACTCCGCCCACTCCGCCGATGATGCCGTCCACCAACAGCGATCTCAGAGCGCTCTCGGCCCCCGGCGCCCACCAGCCGTCAACGACGCCCGCCAGCCAGCCGAAGCTGCCGTCGAGCAAGTCCATCAAGGGCGCGCCGACGGTAAACGTCAGCCAGAACACCAGGTACATCAGTCCCATGAAAACAGGAATCCCCAGGAACCGGTTTGTCGCCACCAGGTCAATCGCGTCTGAGATTGAATGCCGTCGCTCGATGGTTGAGCGCACGCATTGTGTGCAGACACCCGATATCAAGCCATAGCGATGCGAGGCTGTGGCCGTGGGCAGAGCCTCGTCCAGCTTATGCTCGACCTCTGTAATCTGCTGCTCGACTACAGGTCGCAGCTCTGCGCTCAGATGTCGGCTGGCGACATCGTCGTCACCCTCGAGCAGTTTCAGGGCAATCCACCGGTTTCGACTGTAACTGAGTTTGTTCGATTTCTCGAGTTTATCGACAACATTTGCTATTGCCTGTTCGATTTCCTGCCCGTAGCGCACCATCTCAGGATTCGTGCCCTTTGTTTGCTGGGCCACTTCAATCGCGGCGTCCAGCAGCTCGGCTGTTCCCTTGTTCTTGTGGCCTGTTGTGGGGATGATGGGAACGCCCAGCAAAGCGGACAGTTTCTCCAGGTCGAACTGATGCCCCTGCGCCGCCGCGACGTCACTCATATTGAACGCCAGCACAAGGGGAACGCCCAGCTCAATCAACTGCACGGTCAGATATAGGTTTCGCTCCAGATTCGAGGCGTCGATAATATCGACAACCACATCCGGTTGCTCTTCGATAAGAAACTTCCTGGCAATCACTTCCTCGATCGAGTAGGCGGTCAGGCTGTATGTCCCCGGCAAATCAACGACCTTGACGTCGAAACCGTTGTGGGTGCAGCCGCCTTCCTTGCGCTCCACTGTTACCCCCGGGTAGTTGCCCACATGCTGTCTTGCGCCGGTCATGTTGTTAAACACCGTGCTCTTGCCGGCGTTCGGGTTGCCGGCCAGCGCTATTGTAATTGCTTTATCCATCTCTCCTCCTTATCTTCATTCGCAACTCAAGAGTTAACCGCCCCTTCAATAGTTAGGCGCACCTAACTGTGGGGCGAAAAAAAATTAACCTACAAGTATCTTGTGGCTCATGCCGCGACCAATGGCCAGCTGGCTGTCCTTGATGCGGACGATGAACGGTCCACGATGATTGGCGCTCACAACGGTGATTTTCGCTCCAGGCACAAACCCGAGTGTTTCCAGTCGCGAGCGGGCATTGCATTTGCCGGTAACCGAGTGTACGGTCACTTCCTGGCCGGGCTTGCAAAAGGACAGCGGATAGGCCGCGCCCGCAGGAACGGTGTCGCGCCTACAGCATTGCCTGTTCAACATAGATGCCTTCCGCTTCCTTTTTGCGAACGCTCAAATGATAGCCCCTGAGCTTGATTTCTACCGGATCGCCGAGAGGAGCCACCTTTATCACTTCCACCATTGTGCCCACTGTCATCCCCATCTCCACCAGTCTACGACTGGCCGCGTCTGCCAGGGCAACCCT
This sequence comes from Candidatus Cloacimonadota bacterium, assembly GCA_021108395.1. Lineage (GTDB taxonomy): Bacteria > Cloacimonadota > Cloacimonadia > Cloacimonadales > JAIOQZ01 > JAIOQZ01. The sequence goes on along the minus strand of JAIOQZ010000057.1, from coordinate 63,943 downwards.
GACAATTTTCGCTTTCTGGCCTGGTTTCAGGCTCCCGAGTTGTTGCTCTGTCATTGCTTGCGCTCCTTTATTCGCTTTTTTCTGAATCACTTCATCGAGATTGGTGCGCATGCACTTTTCGCAGTTGTCCTGCTTGGAATCGTGGTCACAGTAATAGCTGAAACCGCGAACCCATTTCGTTCCGGCACGGGGGCAATCTTCTACGAACTGCGTGAAATGAACGAATCGCTCCAACAGTGGCCGAGTAACGCTGTGCTCCATCGCGCAGGCGGCACTGTCGGCAGATGCTTCGTCCACCAGGAGAATTTTGACGAAGAAGTCCTTCAATGCGCTGTGTCTGCGCACAACGTCCAGCGCGGCTGCCTCACCGCTTCTGGTGAAGGTGACTATCTCGTAGGGAGTGTAGTTCACCAGCTCTCTTTCGGAAAGAGCGCGCAAAGCGCCCGTCACAGAAGCTGCCTTCACATGCAGGCGCTCTGCGATGTCCTTTACGCGGGCGGCTTGCTTTTCTTTGACGAGATGATAGATAGCTTCGAGGTAGTCCTCGAGGCTGGCGCTGAGTTCACTTGTTGCGGCCATGTTTCACCTCACTTGAGTTTAGCTACACCAAAGTTAATTAGCCGCGCCTAACTTGTCAAATAGTTTGTTGCCGTTTCTTCGTCGAGGTGAGGGAAAGTCTGCTGTGTATATGTGTTTAAAGCGAGCTATATCAATGCAAACAGGAATATGGCGGAGAATGAAATAATAACGACCGAGCCGCCGATTGAAAGGTATTTCCACAGAAGAGGCGACTGCAACACAGGGTGTTTGATTTTGTGAATCAGAATCGGCGCCACCGCAAAAATGGAGATGGCGAAACTCATGCCAAGCCCCATTATCAGAATGAGAAGTATGGTTCGGGTGAGGCTTTCGAGAACGCTGATGCCATAAACGGAAATCATTACGGCGCCGGGACAGGGGACAAGCCCCACAGACAGAGCCATGCCCCAGAACGATCCCTTCTCGTGGCTGTGAGGCGTCGAGCGTATCGACTTATACAGCATGAAGAAACCAACAAGCAGCAGTACGCTGAAGCTGATGATTTGAAACTGTGTATGTATCGCATCGGAAGAACTGGTGATAGACGAGTTGAGAATGAAATGAAGTGATAAAACGAGAATCAGAGCGGCCATCGCATGCAGCATACCAGCGACAAAACCGCCAATAATTCCTTTGCTAATCCGCGATTGTGAGGCCAGAAAGTAACCGGAAATGATGAGCTTGCCATGTCCGGGACCAAGCGCGTGAAGGAATCCATAGGCAAAAACCAGAAGAAGCGCATACATCATTCCCGTGAAAGTGGTCGCGGCGCTTTTTTGGCGATAGAGCTGACGGTAAAGCTGCTCCTGCCATTGCAGCAACTTGTGCTTCAACCTGGCAACGGCGGTCACCTCTTCATGGGCGCGAACCTCGATGGTGTCCTGCTTGGCTGGCGCGGGCTTGTGGTCGTCACTGCGGTTGAACAGCGGGTTCTGCGCCTGCACTGATGCAACGATAACAAGCATGACGATGAGCAGCGCCAGTCTGTAGCGCATCTAATTCGCCTCCAGCGTAATTATCAGAGCATCGACAGGCAACATGCCGAACGCCTCGAATTCGACCATTCTTTCCGCAATGTCGGCGCTATAGTCAACGCCGGACGGGGCAGAAATGCCAAGTTGCGGACTGCTCTCGATCAAGATGTAGCCGGTCGGATCGTAGCACATGATGGACACGCTTCGTCTTGCAGAGGAAATGTCCACTTGCAGGGCGACATGAAATCGGTAGATAAGGCAATCACCATCAATTGACGGCGCGAAATCGCTGACAGATTCAACCGAGAAATAATTGCCGTCAACTTCTATATCGAGGAAGTAATTGTAATCTTTGAGGGCGACAAAAGCCTCGTTGTAGATGTCGTGAATCTCATTTTCTTCAAAACGACCGTTCTGATTGGCGTCGTAGTCGGCAAAAATCGATTCGGAAAACATCTCATCGAACCGCCAACTGACGGTTAGGTCTCTCATCCCCTGCGCATCGATCTCGATCTCATATCGGTTGTCGATGAAGCAATGCGGATGCGCCGGCAAGCTCATCGAAGCCATCAGAAGAATGGCCAGGCTAATTGTTGTACGGCACTGCAATTCTGAATCCCAGATACTCGTTGCGGAAGAGAGGGCACTTGTAGCTGCTCATGGGGAATGGACACTGGTTCACTTCGCTGTTCTCCAGCAGCCTCATCTCATTACAGCCTCCACAGGAGGAGGATTGCGGGTCGATACCAGAGCATGTCCACTCGGCGGCGCCGTCTGCGACTCCCAGAACCAGCGCGGTTTGTTCTTTTTGCGCGCTGCCTGCGAATGACTCGCCCGGAAAACACGAAGCGAGCTGGCCATAGGTGGGCATGGAGGCGCCGATCCAGTTGCAGAAAGCGTTCGCCTCGAACCAGGTGATGCCTGCGACGCTGTTATGGCCGGCGTCGAATGGGGAGTTCGCAAACCACGGCTCGATGCCATAATCCCATTCAATCGGCTTGGACAGCTTTCTCGTGCCCTGGTAATGCCAGCCGATTCTGGTGTCCTTCATCAATCCTTCGGCGATAATCCACACTGATTCGCTGTCGTACCCGTCTGCTCTGATGAATTGTCTGTATTGTTCATTGCTTATCTCACGCTTGCTGATGAAGTAGTCTTTCAGAGAAAATTGCTCGATCATTCTATCAGCGATACAGATTGAATATCTTCCGGCAGGGATATGCACCATCTCTCCGTATTCAATGCCATCGACGATAACCTTGAGAAACGCGGACTCCGGGGCAAATGACGCTGCCGAAACAACGAGCGAGTCGCTCACAGGATGGCCAATCGCACACTCGACCGTTTTCCCGCCAAGCAATAGCAGAGTTCCATCCGCCTGCACCATATCCAGTTGTACATGTGCTCCGCGTGGTATATCCTTTGCCATGAATTTGCAGACAATTGAGTCGCCTCTGGAAATGTAGCGGGCGTCATATACCAGCGGGAAGCCGCATATCTGCGCTGCTACAAAAATGAACAGGGCAGCGACTGAAAATCTGAATAGCACAACGATTATTCCTCCATCAGACTGACCAAAACTGTCCCAAGGCTTTTTGTCAAGGGCAATCTGACTCGGCGCGTTTCCCGATATTTTCTACAATATCCTGCCCTGTGTGAGTTTCGCGCTGATCGCTTTTTCAGAATGTCGGTTTCCCAAGCGTGGCACAACTGGTTAGCGTGCTTCATTCACATCGAAGGGTCACGAATTCAAATCTACAGCACCAAAAATATTCTTCTTGACATTTTATCGGTGTTGGCCGATATTATAAATGTCTTTGAAATAGTGTCCCGTGTGAAGTATCGGCATTCACTTAAATAGCGCCGATAAGGACCACGGGACTTTTTTTATCCAAAGGAGAACACATGAAACGAGTTGCTTTCATCATTGATGGGCAATTTATGAGAGAAGTTGTGTTTAAAACCAAGGCATTTTACTACACAGCCGAAAATATTCATAAGTACTGTTGCATGCATTTGGACAAGGCAAAAGAGAAGAAATATATCGAATATTCTACTATGATGCTGAACCATATCAGGATAAAGTGAAGCATCCTATCACTGGAGAAGAAATCGATTTTTCACAGACCACTCAAACTAAAAAGAGTCTTGCACTATTACAGAGTTTGAAGTTGACTCAAAACATGGCTGTTCGCTTGGGATATGTCAATTGGCAAGGACATAAGTGGATGATAAAAGATGGTGTTGTTGGTAAATTGTGCAAAGGCGAAACGAAAACTATTGCTGTGAATGATATATCACCGGTTTTTCAACAGAAGGCTGTTGATATGAAACTTGGGATCGATATAGCCCTTATTGCACTGAAGAGACAGGTGCAAAGGATGGTAATCTTAACAGGGGATTCAGATTTCATACCTGCATTCAAGCTTGCCCGAAAGGAAGGAATGATTGTAACTCTCGACGCATTAACGAATCATGTAAAAGAAAGTCTGCGGGAACACACAGATTACGAAACTACGTTCCTTAAACGCCATATGTTCTAACAAAACACTTTATTCAGCCGCCTGCGAGCGGCTGTTTTGCTGTAGCCACCCCTACCACCTCAGGCCGGTTTCCCAAGCGTGGCGTAGCTTGGCCACGTCGGCGTCGAGATGCCCCTCGACAACCAGGCGCTCGCCGCCCACCTTGCCGATGATGCGCGCCGGTACGCCGTGCTTCTCGCAGATGGCCAGCGCCACCGGCGCCTCGGCCTCGATCGCAGTTGTCACGATGCGTCCGTGCGACTCGCCGAAAAGCTCGAAGTCGGCGCGGCGCCGCATGTCCAGGCGCACCCTCGCCCCGACAACGCTGCCGTCGTGACGGAAGCAGCACTCGGCCAAGGTAGTGGCGAGGCCGCCGTCGGAGCAGTCATGCGCCGAGCAGGCCAGTCCGCGGTCGGCCACTGCCAGGAAGGCATTGTAGAGGCGTTTTTCGGCGTCCAGGTCAACCAGCGGTGGCATGCCGGCCACGGTGTCGTGGATGGTCTTGAGATATTCACTGCCACCCACTTCGCCGCATGGCTCACCCAGCAGCAGGATAACGTCGCCCTCGTTCTTGAATTCCTGCGACAGCGCCTTGCTGCGGTCTTCCAGCAGGCCCAGCATACCGATGGTGGGCGTGGGATATATGGCGGCGGTGGGGTTCTCGTTGTAAAAGGAAACATTGCCGCCGGTGACGGGGGTGTCGAAGGCGCGGCAGGCGTCGCTCATACCACGAATGGCCTCGACGAATGTCCAGTACACCTCCGGCTTGTAAGGATTGCCGAAGTTGAGACAGTTGGTGATGGCCAGCGGCTTGGCGCCGGTGCACACCACATTGCGGGCAGACTCGGCCACGGCTCCCTTGGCGCCCTCGTAGGGGTCGAGATAGACGTGGCGGCCGTTGCAGTCGGTGCACAGAGCCAGCGCTTTGTTCGAGTCCATCACGCGGATGACAGCGGCGTCGGAGCCAGGCTCGAGCATCGTGCCGATCTGCACCATGTGATCGTATTGACGGTATATGGGGCGTTTGCTGGCGATGTTGGGCGTACTCAGCAGACGCAGTAGCACGTCGTTGAAATCGGCAGGGACGGGCAGGCTGTCGGGGTCGAAGGCGCGGGTCTTGTCGAGGTAGGCCGGGCGTTTGGTTTCGCGCTCATACACTGGCGCGTCGCCGCCCAGCACCAGCATCTGCGCCGGCAGCTCGGCCATGAGAACGCCGTTGTGCCGCACCGAGAGCATGCCGTCGTCTCGCACCGTGCCAATGCGCACCGCATGCAGATCCCACTTCTCGAACACCGCCTCGACCTGTTCGAACTTCTCCGGGGCGACAATCATCAACATGCGCTCCTGCGACTCGGACAGCATGATTTCGTAAGCGGTCATGCCGCTCTCGCGCTGGGGCACCAGGGCCACGTCAAGCTCGATGCCGGTGCCGGACTTGCCGGCCATCTCGCTGCTGCTGCATGTGAGACCGGCGGCGCCCATGTCCTGCACGCCTTCGATGAGGCCCTTTTCAATCACCTCGAGCGTGGCTTCGAGCAACAGCTTCTCCATGAACGGGTCGCCGACCTGCACCGAAGTGCGCCTGGCTTCGCTCTCCTCCGAGAGTTCGACGGAGGCGAACGTGGCGCCGTGAATACCATCGCGGCCTGTCTTCGAGCCGACATAGACAACCCAGTTATCGACTTCATCGGCGGCGGCGGTGGCCATTTGGTCATGCTTCACGATGCCCACAGCCATGGCGTTCACCAGCGGGTTGCCCTCGTAGGCGTCCTCGAAGTAAACCTCGCCGCCAACGGTGGGCACGCCGAAGCAGTTGCCGTAGTCGGCGATGCCATGCACCACACCGTGCATGAGGTGTTTCACCTGCGGGTTGTCGGGGCGGCCAAAGCGCAGCGAGTTGAGCGCCGCGATGGGGCGCGCGCCCATTGTAAAGATGTCGCGCAGGATGCCGCCCACGCCGGTGGCCGCGCCGTGATATGGTTCGAGCGCCGAGGGGTGGTTGTGGCTCTCGATCTTGAAGCTCACGCCCAGTCCGTCACCGATGTCGATGACGCCGGCGTTTTCCTCGCCGGTTTTGGTGAGCAGCCTGTCGCCTTCGCGGGGTAGCGTCTTGAGCCAGCGAACCGAGTTTTTGTAACTGGCGTGCTCCGACCACATCACCGAGACGATGCCCAGCTCGGTAAAGGTGGGTTCGCGGCCTATCGTGTCGCAGACCAGCTTGTATTCTTCGGGGCTCAGCCCGTGCTCTTCAATCAGTTCCGGCGTGATAGCGGGTTCGTTCATGGCGTTCCTCTCAAGCGTTGTTGAACTCTACTTCGAGTATATGTCCCAGAGCGTCAATTCTTTCCTTCAGGATAGCGTATGTTTCGCGGTATTGCCCCACCGGTTGCATATAGGGGTCGGCCACGTCGCCGGGCAGGCCGCCGGCTTCACCCAGAGTGAACACCTTGCCTTCGGCATTGGGGTTGAGGCGCACAATCTCGTCGAGGTGAGCCTGCTCCATCGTATAGATGCGCCAGGCGCTACGGATGAGCGCTGGTGAGAGCTGCGTTGACTTATGGCTGCCGCCGTCGAGGCCGTGTTCGCCCAGCACCTGAAGCCCCGGCGCCGAGGCCGACAATCCGGCAATGAGAAACCCAGCCGAAGCCACTCGCACGGGCAGGTCAAGCGACTGAAAATGCCTGCGGGCGTAAAATTCCGCCATTGGGCTGCGGCAGATGTTGCCCGTGCACACGAACAGCACGAGCGGGGCTTCCCATGAGCGTTCGAGTTCGTCTGCCGGTATCGAGCCTTCGCGCAGCGCTTCGAGGTGATTGCCCGTGAGGCGCACGAGCGTGGATGGTTCGGGCGCTTCGAGGTATTCCCGCTCGAACAGAACAGCGATGTCGAACCAGTCGGCCATGTCGTCGCCGATGTGTTCGAGGTCAAGCAGAGGCGGCTCGCCGTTGTGGTTTACGCTGGTGCTGGTGATGGGTGTTTCCAGTCCGGCCAGCCAGTCGCGCAGCGCCACCGCCGTGGGCGCCCGAAACGCCACTGCGCCCTTGACGGCGAGGTGGGCGAGGTCGGAGTCGTTGCAGGGCAGAATGACGCTGAGGTTGCCCGGCCAGTATTGTCCCAGCAGCCGGGCCACTCGCGGACTGATTGTGACGCCCAGGTCGGACAGGCAATCGGCGGAGGGAACCAGCACGATGCCGCCTTTGTCGGTGCCCCGGCCCTTGAGTCTGGCGATGCACTGCTGAACTTCGGGGTCAAAAGCGCAGCCGCCCAGGCCCGGCATGTTGCCGGTATGGTGCAGGCAGGTCTCGCCGTTCAGCAAGTGTGTTCTGGTCTGTCGCACCATCTCGTCTGAAAGTGTAGCGTAGGTTTTCATATCTCTCAATGTAGTTTGTTTACAATCGGTTATTTCATTTATTCCAGGTAGGCCATCGGGTCAACTGGAACGCGGCGCTTGCGCAGCTCGAAGTGCAGCAGGGGTTCCCCGGTTGCGCCGGAGTCTCCCGAAAGCGCCACCAACTGCCCGCGCTTGACGCTGTCGCCCACAGTCACCAGCAACTGGCTGTTGTGCGAGTAGGTGGACAGAAAGCCATTCTGGTGGTCCACGATGACAACCTTACCCGTGCGCGGATACCATTCGGAGAACATGACCACCCCGTCATCAACGCACTGCACCTCAGTACCTACCGGTACGGCGATGTCAATGCCGTTGCTCATGAACTTGATGCGCGGGTCTTCGCCGCGGTATTCTCCAAACGGCCGCACCACACGTCCCCTGGCCGGCCAGACGATATGCTCACGGGTGAAGCGGTAGCTGTATTCCCCTGTTTCGGATGCCAGTTCGATCCGAGCGATCAGTTCTTCGATGGCCTGTGCCCTTGCGCGAAGCTCATCGATATGAGTCAGGTATCCCTGCCTCTCGTGCTCGATGTTGGCCAGGTTCGTCTCGAGCTCACTCAGTTGCACACCGGCGCTCTGGCGCTGCTCACTGACGCTGTGGCGCTCCTGCCGGGCGCTGCTCCACGCCTCCTGGCGCCGGCTGTGGGCGGAGTCAAGCTCGTCGCGCTCGCCCTGGTAGCGACCCAGCTCACCGGTGGTGGTGTTGATGAGCAGTACCAGAAGCAGTGGTTCAGGCGCATCGCCAAGCTCCAGCCGCTGATTGATGTCGGCGTAGAACAGTTCGCGGAATTCACCGCGACACAACTCCGACAGCACCTGGATGCGCAGGGTGTTTTGTGCCAGACTGGCCTGCACGGTTGTCAGTTCCTGTGCCAGGCGATTTTCCTGCGTTTCAAGCTCCCGCAGCGCGCCTCTGATGCGACGGTAGCTGCGGCGGTTTTCTTGCAGGTCGCGCTGGGCGCCACTGGCGCGTTGCTCCACCTCGCGCATCAGCCGCTCCGACTCGCTGATCTGCCGCTGCAGCTCTTCGAGCTCGGTGCGTCTGCTGTCCACATTCTGCGCCCACAGGGGCAGGCAGACGGCGGCCAGCAGCAGGATAAGCCAAGCGTGATGTCTCATGGCGTCCAGCAAAGCGCAGGTGCGCGGATTGTCAAGCGCTTGCTGTTCTCGCGTCACGAAACTTCTTGCCGCTATGAAATATTGACGGTATTGAAAATATCATTTGACACATCACTGGTGCAGTTTAGTTTATCATCCGGAACACAATAAACTGCAAGGGGGAGCCAGCTATGCCGGAGCTTCCAGAGGTGCAGACGGTTGTCGATGGCCTGAACAGCTTGGCGCTGCCGTGCGAAGCGCTGGCTCTGTGCGAGCTGCGGCCAGGCACGGTGCAGGTGAGCGCCGAAGTGCGCTGGCCGCTGCGGTTCACCCACGCTACCCGCAGGGGCAAATACATCCTGCTGCACACAGACACCGACCTGCGTCTGCTCGCCCATCTGCGCATGACCGGCAAGTTTGTCGCCACGCAACCCCTGGACAGCGCGGCGACGCATGTGCGCGCCGTGCTCGAACTGGCGGGCGGCGGCAGGCTGTGGTTCGTCGATCCGCGCACCTTCGGCACCCTCGAACTGCTCACAGCGGCGCAGGCGGAAAGCAGGCTCGCAGGGCTTGGCCCCGAGCCCCTTGAAAAATCATTTGACAGCCACTACCTCCAGGCTATATTTCAAAAAAGAAAAGCGCCGGTGAAAAACTTGCTGTTGCGGCAGGATATTATCGCCGGGCTGGGCAATATCTACGTCTGCGAAATCCTGCACGAGGCAGGCATCGACCCGCGCAGAGAAGGTCGTTCGCTTGATGTGGACGAACTGGAGCGGCTGGTGAGCGCCACCCGCGACATCCTGAGCCTGGCCATCGCGCACAACGGTACCACCATCGACGATTTCCGTCGCGTGGATGACAAAACCGGCGAGTTTCAGCGCATGTTGCGCGTTTATGGCAAAAGCGTCTGTGACTGCGGCGCTCCCGTGATACGCATCGTGCAGGCGGGGCGCGGTACCTGGTGGTGTCCCTCGTGTCAGCATTAATTCTATAGGGAGAAACAGTATGAAAGCGACCATGATAAAGCACGGCGTGTACTGGGTTGGCGGCATCGACTGGGATTTGCGTAACTTTCACGGCTACCTCACTCAGCGCGGTTCCACCTACAACGCTTACCTCATCATCGACGAGAAGATCACTCTCATCGACAACGTGAAGCAGCAATTCACGGAAGAACTGATCGAGCGCATCAGCGAGGTGATAGACCCGGCTAAGATCGACTACATAGTGCAAAACCACATCGAGATGGATCACTCCGGCAGTTTGCCCCGCATTATGGAGTTGTGTCCGAACGCCGAGGTAATCGCCTCGCCCAAAGGCATCGAAGGGCTGCCCAAACATTACTTCCGCGAGTGGAACTTTCGCGCTGTCAAGTCGGGCGACACGCTGAATCTGGGCAAACGCACACTGCACTTTGTGCAGACGCCGATGGTTCACTGGCCCGACAACATGGTCAGCTACTGCCCGCAGGAAAAGATTCTGTTCTCGAACGACGCCTTTGGCCAGCACATTGCCAGTTCGGAACGCTTCGACGACGAATATCCTTTCAGCACCCTCATAGAGGAGGCGGCCAAGTATTACGCCAACATCGTGCTGCCCTATTCCTCGCAAGTGCAGAAAGCGCTGGAGGTGGTCGGCGGCCTCGACATCGAGGTCATCGCGCCCAGCCACGGGCTTATCTGGCGCGACAACATCCCCGCCATCATCGGCGAGTATCGCAAATGGGCAGGCAACGAGACCGTTCCCAAGGCGATCATCATCTACGACACGATGTGGGGCAGCACCCGCAAAATGGCCGGCGCCATCCGCGACGCCTTCGAGTCGGCGGGCTATAGCATCCGCATGTGCAACCTGCAACAGAACCACATCTCCGACATCATGACCGAAATCCTCTCGGCGCGCTATGTCTGCGTCGGTTCGCCCACGCTCAACAGAAACATGCTGCCCTCCGTGGCGGCGTTTCTCACCTACATGAAGGGCCTGGCGCCCAGGGGCAGGCACGGGCTTGCCTTCGGTTCATACGGCTGGGGCGAGCAGAGCGTGAAACAGATCGACGCCATTCTGAACGAGTGCGGCTTCGAGACGCTCGAACCGCTACGCCAGCAATACATCCCCACAAACGACAATCTGGCGGCCATGCGCGACAGCGTTCTGGCCCGCATACCAAAGATAACATAAACTGGAGGACTCTATGCTCGTCGAGAAGTTGCAGGACGCTATCAACGAACAGATTAACAAGGAACTCTATTCAGAATACTTCTATCTGTCCATGGCCGCATGGTTCGAGGCCATGAACTTACCCGGTTTCGCCAATTTCTTTGTCGTGCAGGCGCAGGAAGAGCGGTTTCACGTTATGAAGTTCTGGCGCTATCTCAACGATCGCGGCGGACGGGTCATACTCAAGCAGATTGACCAGCCCAAGGTCGATTTCAGCAGCGCCGAAGAGATTTTCGAGCTTGCCTATAAGCACGAGCAGTTCGTCACCAAAAGCATCAACGAGCTGATGGATCTGGCTATCGAGCAGAGCGACCACGCCACCCGCAGTATGCTCAACTGGTTCATCGACGAGCAGGTGGAGGAAGAAGCCTCGATGGACGGAATCCTGCAAAAGCTGAAGCTCGTCGATGGCAGGGGACACGGTATGCTCATGCTCGACAAAGAGCTTGCCGCCCGCACCTTCACGCCACCCACCAGCAATTAAGGAGAAACTCTATGACCAAGCTCAGAGACATCTACTACTGCGAGATTTGCGGCAACGTTGTCGAGATATTCAATGAAGGCCAGCCGGCTTTGGTCTGCTGTGGCCAGCCGATGAACCTGCTCGAAGAAAAGACAGCCGACGCCGGTACCGAAAAGCATGTGCCCTACATCGAAGAAACCGCCGACGGCGTACTCGTGAAAGTGGGCAAGAACACTCCGCACCCGATGTTGGAGAATCATTACATCAAATTTATTGAGCTGCATAAAGTGGACAAGATATGCCGCTTCGAGCTCAAGCCCGGAGACGCGCCCGAAAGGTTTTACGGAGTTCCGAAAGCCGACATCGTCAAGGTGCGCGCATGGTGCAACCTGCACGGTTTGTGGAAAGGCTGACAAAACAGGAGGAGATGTGGAGTTCAAGGACAGCAAGACCGCCCGCAACCTCATGAAGGCCTTTGCCGGCGAGTCTCAGGCGCGCAATCGCTACACCTATTACGCAGGGGTCGCCCGCAAGCAGGGTTATCTGCAAATCGCAGCTATATTCATCGAAACAGCCGAGAACGAGAAAGAACACGCCAAGCTGTTCTACAAGAAGCTGCTCGAACATGGCATGAACGAACAGGTAGTCGTCATAGACGGTGCCGGCTACCCGGTTGCCATGGACGACACACTGAAGAACCTGCAATACGCCGCAGACGGTGAGCAGGAGGAGTGGACTACCCTTTACGTCAGCTTTGCCAACGAAGCGGAGGCCGAGGGCTACCTGGATGTGGCAAAAACTTTTCGCCTGGTGGCTCTGGTGGAAGAACGTCACGAGGCGCGTTTCCGCAAGCTTCACGATAACGTCGAGAACCACAGGGTCTTCGTTCGGGACGGCCAGGTGTTCTGGAAATGCCTCAATTGCGGGCACATCGTCGAAGCAGGCGAAGCCCCCGCGAGGTGCCCCGTCTGTCTGCATGGCCGCGAATATTTTGAACTCTGGAAAGAAACTTATTGATCACCAACCAATACATGGAGGAATGATGCAGAAATATCAGTGTGACGTGTGCGGGTACATCTACGACCCTGCCGAGAATAACAACGTCGCCTTCGATGACCTGGCCGATGACTGGGTTTGCCCCGAATGCGGCGTGGGCAAAGACTTGTTCAGCAAAGTGGACTAACCGTGATTTCGCGGGCTGCCAGAAACGGCAGCCCACTTTTTTTTGAATCATCCCAGAAATACATTTACAGGGTTGCAAACTTTGTGTAATCATGTATTCACGATAGATTCAAGGAGGCTGACTGATGACGCTTGAACTTTTCAACGAGATAATCGATTTCGCCCTGCTCCGCGAGCATGAAGCTGTGCAGTTCTACACCGACCTGCAGAAGATGGCCGGTTTTGCCGCCCAGAAGCAGATGTTAGGCGAGATGGCAGACATGGAACGCGGGCATGTCAAGATGCTCGAAAACATTCGGGACAAGGGACTGCAGGGCATCAAAGAAAGCGAAGTGGAACTGAGCGCTGTGCCTGACCTCAAGATCAGCGAGTATCTGGTCGAAGCGCCACCAACCGAGCATATGACCTATCAGGACATCCTTGTTACCGCGATGAAGCGCGAAGAAAGCAGCTTCAAACTGTACACCGAGCTTGCAGACAGCTTCTCGGGCACCGAGATGAGCAAGGTGTTGCAACGCATCGCCCACGAGGAAGCCACACACAAACTGCACTTCGAGAAGCTCTACGACGATTATCTGCTGACCGACAACTAACGGAGGCGGGCGCGAAACGAAGCGCCTGACAAGCTATGATACATGTTTATACCGGCAATGGCAAAGGGAAAACGACCGCTGCGCTGGGACTCATTATGCGCAGCCTGGGCTATGATCGCCAGATATGTCTGGTGCAATTCATGAAACCGGATGACACCTGGGGTGAGATTCGTTTTCTCGATCAACAGTCTGGCGTGATGATTTTTCAGTTTGGCGCCGACGTCTTCGTCGATCCTGAAAATGTGACCGAGCTTGACCGTGCCGAGGCGAAAGAAGCTGCCGACAAAGCGGAAGAAGCTCTCACCACCGGCGGTTTCAACCTGGTCGTGCTGGACGAGATTAACGTTGCCGCTGCCTGGGGCGTACTGCCGGTCGAACGACAACTGGCGCTGATGGAAATGGCCGGCGACGCCGAACTGGTTATGACTGGTCGCTATGCGATGCCTGAGGTGATTGCCCGCGCCGATCTTGTCACCGAGATGCGCGAGGTGCGCCATTATTACGAGCGGGAGATTCCAGCTCGCAAGGGTATCGAGTATTGATGGGAGCCGACAAGGCGCTGCGCAAGGACGGCGCCAGGCTCGATACGGACGAATGACCCCTACGAATCCACACGCTTTCTGGTCACGCCGTGGGGTGGCCAACTACCTTCTGTGGCCGTTGTCCGGGCTATGGGGACTGGCGCAACGGCTGCATCGCTTCCACCGCCGCCTCATACCACCCAAACCGCTGCCCGACGGTGTGCGCACCGTTTGCGTGGGCAATATCCTCGTCGGTGGCAGCGGCAAAACGCCTTTCACTATCTTTTTGGCGCAATGGCTACAGCAGCGCGGTGAACCCGTTGCAGTGGCGTTGCGAGGCTATCGCGGCGCTTGGGAGCGTTGCGGTGGCATCGTGTCGGATACGGAAGGCTTGCGCCCCGGCGCACACCTGGCCGGCGACGAAGCCCTGCTGCTGGCGGAGAGCCTGCCCGGCATCCCCGTGGCCGTGGGGCGCAATCGACGCACGTCCATAGAGCGGCTGCGGCGCATAATGCCCTCACTGCGCTGGGTTGTGCTCGATGACGCCTTTCAGCATCTGCGCCTGCCGCACGACGTCAGCTTTGTGCTGTTCTCCGCCTCACGCGGGCTTGGCAACGGTATACTGCTGCCGTCAGGCCCGTTGCGGGAGCCGCTCGCTGTCGCCCGCGTTGCAGATGCCGCCGTGCTGGTGGGGGATGGCGACGCCGGATTTCTCGCGTCCACAGGGCTGCCGGTACTGCGTGGTCACTTCCAGCCGGGTGAACTGGTGACAATGACGGGCGAGCCGGTCAGCATAGATGAGCTGCGCAGGCAGAAGCTGGCGCTGCTGTCGGGCATTGGCAACCCTGCCTCGTTCGAGCAGACCGTGCGCGGCCTCGGCCTCGAGTTTGCCGCTCACTACGCCTATCCCGACCACCACGACTACGCCCCAGAACTGGACAGTTTGTGCGCCCGCCTGCGCCGTGACGGTATCGAGCGGCTGCTCACCACCGCCAAGGACGCCGCCCGCCTACGTGCTCTGCCGGCGCTTGATCTGCCGCTGGTGGCGCTGCCCATCACCTTTGTGCCAGAGCAGACGGCACTGCTCGAACGGATATTCTCACCGTAAGATGGGGCGCTGCCCCGACCCCCGCCAAACTTTTTGCAAAAAGTTTGGATCAAAAACTCTTGGTAGATGCTTCGCATCATTGTGTAAAAAACTGTTGTACAAAGGAAACGCAGTTTCCGCAAAAGTTTTTGGTCTCGCTTTTTACAAAAAGCGAGCTTACTACACAGTATAGCATTTCTTCAAGGGGTTCAGGGGCGGCGCCCCTGTCTTACTTCAGCAACAGCATTTTGCGCGTGGCCACCGTGCAGCCGTTCACCGTCAGCCGGTAGAAGTAAACCCCGCTGCTCACAGCGTGTCCCTGCGTGTCGCGGCCTTGCCACAAGGCTTCGTGGCGGCCTGCGGGCATATTGCCGGTGACCAGCGTGGCGACCCGACGGCCACGAACATCAAATACGTCGAGCTTCACGTTGGACGCTGTTGCCAGTTCGTAGCTCACCGTCGTCTCTGGATTGAACGGATTGGGCACATTGCCGTCCAGACGGGTCATGGCCGGAGGCGTCTCCTCGTGCTCCACCCCCACAAAGTTGACAGCGACGACGTTGGATGAATCGCTCTCGCCGTTGCTGTATTCGGCGCAGACATAGAACTGATAGTTGCGGTCCATCGCCAGCGTTATTTCGTGTATCGGATCGACAGGCGTTGCGATGGGGCTGAAGTAGCCGAAGACATTGATCCACACCCTGAAGTTCTCGAAATCCTCGACGCCGGTCGGGAAATCCCAGGTGAGCGTGCAGGGCATCGTGTTGCCGTTCTGTTCGCCCAGTTCGTATTCGAGATTGGTGGGCGGTTCGAGGTATTCGAGATAGAAATTGACTTCGCCGTTGCCCCCTACCGGAACAGTCACTTCCTGAACGTCGGTGCTGTAGCCTATGAGAGTGGCCGAGATGGGGTAGGCGCCTTGCAGATAGGCAACCGAGAACGTACCGCTCGAGTTGGGCGAGAATGTCTGATCCTCCAGCGTGATGACCACGTCTGACAGGTTGGCTTCGGGGTTTTCTGCCTCGACCGCGCCATTAATGAAACCAACTTGCGGATCGAGGATGAAGGTGATCGAGTCGCCGGCGGGGCCCACCTGGTGGATGAAGATGCCGCCCTCGCCGTTGTTGGTGAGAAAACAGGAGGGATTGGTGTAGTCGCTGAACTCGGTGCGGCCTGTTTCGTACGAGAAATTGGCCTGGTTGGGCGAGCCGTTGCTGGTGTTGGTGCCGCCGGGGCGGTAGGCATATATTTCGTCTGGCGGGCCGGAGGCGTTGCCCTGGCCGTGCAGCGCGCCGTTGATGCGGTAGATGACGAGTCCTGAGCCGGGGATGTTCTGTTCGAAGGTGCCAGGCGTGTACTTACGGTACTCGACCACGAAATACTCGCTGCCGGAGTTGGGCGAGTTGATGCGATAGCAGTTGTTGTCGGCTTCGAGCAGCGGATACAGCGTATAGACGCCACTTTCGGAGATGACGGGGATATCGCTTATCCAGGTCGAGTAGCGATATTTCATGTAGGCGCACATGTGGGCGTCGCCGCCGTCCATGAGGTCCCAGGGGCCAACCGGTGAATAGGGGCCGCCGTTGTAGTGATAGAGATCGGGGGCGCCGAGAGAGTGGAACATCTCGTGGTTGAGCGTTCCCACCGAGTTCTGGGATTCTGGCTGAAAGGTGTAGTCGTACACGAGCATACCGTGCAAATAAACATCGAAGCTCCACAACACCCAGCGGTGCGCCCACAGGAGGTCGTTCCAGCCGTCATTGCCGCCGCGAATAATGAAGCAGACGTTATCGACCTGGCCGTCGCTGTCACCGTCGATGACGAGATCGAGCGGCACTTCGCCCTCGATGTCGGCCACGGCGTCGGCCAGAAGCTGGTGCTCGCGCAGGCGGCGTTCGGTGTCGGTCTGGTAGCCGTCGGGGTTGCCAACCGAATATGGGCTGAAGTAGCCGCGACTGTGGCTGTCCTGGTAGGAAAGGTTGGTGGTCATGTCGCACACGGGGAAGTGATAGCTGTAGAGAAACATCTCGCCGTAGGACACCTCGTTGTAGTAGTTATACATCGACTCGGCGCCGGGCGTGACGTCGTTGAACTTCTGGTCGTAGAATTCGCGGGTGAGGTCGAATTCGCTCTGGTCGGCGAAGCGGATATAGACTACGAGGTTGTTCACGTCGCCGGTGTCGGGGATGCGGCTGTCGTCGCGTACGCCATCCATCCAGGCGTTGCGGCGGGCAAGGTAGGCCGACTGGCTGATGAGCGTGTACGGTTCGAGGCCGGCTGCTTCCGGCTCGACTTCGCCCACGCGCCAGGGGCCGGGTATCAGGTCATCGCCGCTGCGCTCGGCATAGTGATACCAATCCGTGTCGCGGTCGGGGATGATGGTGAATCCCGCCTCGTCGTGCAGGTAGTTGAAGAACTCATCGCCCGAGGCGAAGACATCGTAGGCAGTCCCGTCGGGCTGGGTGATGGTCATTGGCTGATTGCGGATGAGCGCGGCGGGCAGCGTGGCTGCCAGCAGCAGTGCAAGCAGAACGAGAAGAGCCTTATACATGGATTTACTCCTTTTCCCCTGATTTATGATCGCGGTGGTGGCGCTCCCAGATTTCCTTTGGGGCGCGACGGCCTGCGTTTGGCAGGATGAGACTGAACAGCGGGTTGATGACAAGCGACACGCCCATGCCGATGGTGCCGGCCTGGGGCGAGGGCGTGCCTGTGAAGTAGAGCGTGAGACAGGTGGCCAGTCCCAGCACGGCGGACGACACAGCGCCGAACTCGTTGGCCTTCTTCCAGAAAAGGCCCCAGATGAACGGTCCCAGGAACACCGAGCCGATGGCTCCCCAACTGATGCCGAGGATGCTGACGATGGTCGATGGGTTCATGATGGCCAGCACGACCGACAGCATGACGAAGAAACCGGCCATCACCCGCGTGAGCGTGGTCAGTGCGCGGTCGGAGATGCCGGGACGAAAGAACCCGGCGTAGAGGTCTTTGGCCACCGAGCTGCTCGATATGAGCACCAGCGCCGCGAGTGTGCTCATCGAGGCGGACATGATGAGCAGCAGCATCAGGATGCTGAGTGAGTCGGGGACGACCGTGTTGAGTATCTTGGGCATGAGCATATCGACGTTGAGGCCGCCTCCGGCAAAGACGTCCGGCGCGGTTTCGGGGGTGATGAAGATGCGCGTAGTGGCGCCGGTGAAGTAGGCCACGCCGCCGATGAGCAGGGCGAAGATGGTCGAGGCGATCATGCCCGTGCGGATGGCCTTTTCATCCTTGATGGCATAGAACTTCTGCACGAGTTGCGGCATGGCGAACGGCGCGATGCTGGTGAGAAGGAACAGGCTCAATAGCGGCCACCATCCCGGAGGCCCGACAGGCGCGACCAGCTTGGGATCGATCTCTCGCAAATCGCTGGTAATCTGAGCGAGGCCGCCGCCGGCGCGGGAGGTGAAGATGAGAAGCGTAATCACCCCTGCGACCATGATGATGCCGAAGATGAGGTCGATGAGGGTCATCGACTTATAGCCGCCCAGCACGAGATATACGGCGGTGAACAGGCCGATGAGTATCACTGCCCACTCGAAGGGGATGCCGAAGTTCTCGGTGAAGAGGTACGAAAGGCCTTTGAACACCGCGGCCGAGTAGGGGATGAAAAAGATGAATATGGTGACGGCGCCGAAGAACTTCAGGATTTTGCTGTTATAGCGTTTCTCGAAGAACTCGCCCATCGTGGAGATGCCCCACTCCGCCGAAACGCGCCGGATGCGGGTGCCTATCAGCCACCACACCAGCAAGGTGCCAATCAGGGCGTTGCCCAGGGTAATCCACAGTCCCGACAGGCCGAAGCCCCAGCCAATCTTGCCGGCGAACCCGATGAACAGCACTGCCGAGAAATAGGCCGTGCCGTAGGTGAAAGCGGTCATGATGGCGCCCACCTTGCCGCCGCCCAGGAAGTAATCGGCGAAGGTCTTGGTGCGGCGCATGCCGAACAGGCCCACGACGATAATGATGAGTGCATATATGGACAGCACAACGATTTTCACGATTCCGGTGGCGTCCATGCCCTCGGTTGCGGTTATAGCTTCGTTCATTCAACTCTCCTTAACAGCTCGACCTGCCATACATGCAAGAATCGTGCTCAGCGCTATTAAAATTGCCAGGAAAGCGCCACGCCTTCCGGGTTGAACTTCAGGCGCAGTCTTTGCTTTTCTGATTTGTAGTTGTATAGATGTGCATCCACGAAGGCGTCTATCACCGACAGGAACACGGTTGTGCCCAGCCACCAGTAGTCACTCTGGCGGCTGTTGTAATGCCGGTTATACTCGCTCTCCCAGTGGGCAAAGTCGTCTCCGGTGGCGTTTTGGGCGTTGTCGTAAGCATCGTTCATTTTTGCGTTGTGATAGATAGCGCTGCCCAGGAACCAGCCCTCGATGCCGAGTATCAGCGCCGCCTTGATGAACTCGCTGTTATATACCTGCCCGCCGCCGGGAACAGCCAGCGACAGCGCGGCAGCCTTCAGAGGCTGGCGGCCTGTGTCGTAAGCGGCCACCAGGGGCATCGCCGCCCCGACGACAAGCAGCAGGCAAAGCAGGTGTTTCACAGCGCAATCTCCTCACATTTTCATGTCTCTTATTTTCTTACAGCAGTGTAATTCAGCAAGGTTTTTTTGCATTCTCGCGCCTCACCCTGATTTTTTTCGTTGACCGGTCACGCCGTTCACGATAAGCAGGAGAAAGGACACATTACGAAAGAGGACACATGGCCAAACGCAAATCGATACCACCATCTGAACCACGCGCAGGAAAGCTGCAAGCCTTCTCCGAGCGTCTGCATACAAGTCGCGCCGCCACCTGGACACTTGGCGGTATCCTGTTCCTGTTCCTCGTGCTGTGGCTGTTCAATATCTCGTTTCGGGGCTACGTGCCGCAAGCCAGCGACACCATTCACTGGAAGGGTTCCTCGCAGGTACTGCGCGATTACAACGATACCCATTCCGACCAGGCGCTGTGGACGCCCAATATCTTTTCCGGTATGCCCGCCTACATGATTGCCTTTCCGCCCAGGTATCCGTTTCTCAACGAGATGCGGCTGTTGCTTTCGCATGTGGTCAACTGGCGGGTGCTGACGCTGTTTGCAGCCGGGCTGGGCGTGTATCTGCTGCTGCTCATGCTGGGCTTCGAGCCGCTGGTGGCGTTCCTCGGCGCGGCCGGGTTCGCGCTGTCGTGCCACTTCATCGGGCTCATTCAGATTGGCCACAATACCAAGATTCGCGCCATCGCCTTCATCCCCTGGATATTCCTCTCGTGGCTCTACCTGAAGGATCGATTGAGCCTGCTGGGGCTGGGGCTGCTGGCAGTGTTTCTCATCAGCCAGTTCCGCGAGAACCACCCGCAGATTGTCTATTACACCCTCATGCTGCTGGGAGTAACGTGGGTTTTTCAGCTTGTGCAGGCCCTGCGCAACGACGAGCGCAAGCAGTTCGTGGTGTTCACTGCGATGGTGCTGGCGGCGGCGCTCATCACCGCTTTGGCCGTGGCCAATCCATATGTATCCATCAAGGAGTATAGCGACTACACCATCCGTGACAAAGAAGGCCTCGACACCGGTTACGCCCAAGCATGGAGCTTTCACCCGTTCGAGATGATCACCTTCGTGGCGCCAAACTGGTTTGGCGGCACGGGCGCGCAATACTGGGGCTGGATGCCGGGGCAGGAGGTGTCGGTGTACATGGGCATCGTGCTATTGCTGCTGGCGCTGGTGGGGGTGTTCTGGGGCTGGCGACAGTGGCTGCTGGTGCGCGTTCTGTCGGTGGTGAGCGTTATCGCGCTGCTCGTGTCGTTTGGCAGGCACATGAACTGGCTGTCGCTGCTGCTGCTGAAATATCTGCCCTACTTCGACAAATTTCGCGTGCCGGCCATGGCGCTGGCGCTGGTCGAGTTCGCTGTGGTGGTGCTGGCTGCTTACGGCGTCAGGCTCATCATCGAGAAGGCGGAGGCTGCCGATGCCCGCTTCGCCAGGGCAATCAAGATTGCCATGATAGCCCTGCCGGTGTTGTTTGTGCTGTTCCTGGCGGGACGGGGCATCGTGGCCGCCCAGGGGCTGGAACACGCCAATGACGCCTCGCGCTATGCGCAATACCCGCAATATCTCGAACAGCTCAAGACCGAGCGGCTGGCCGCCCTCACCGGCGATCTCGTGCGCGCCTTTGTGTTCATGGGCGTGTTTCTGGGGCTGACCTGGGCTTTTGTGGCCCGCAAACTGGGCAAGTATTCATGGCTGTGGCTGGTGGTCATTCTCGTCGTTGCCGACCTGATGGTCGTTGACACGCGCTTCCTGCGGGTCGCCAGCAACAGCAACCCGAGTGGGCTTATTCCAGAGAGCGAGCTGGACAACCAGAGCTTCGCCAAGACCAAAGTTGACGAATACTTGCTGGCAGACACCGATGTATTTCGCATCTTGCCAATCGCTTACAGTGAGCAGGACATGGAGCGGCGTAACCTGCAGATGGAAAGCAACCGCTGGGCCAGCTATCATCAGTCCATCTGGGGCTATCATCCCTCCAAGCTCAAGCGATACAACGAGATACTTCAGAACTGCATGTACAAGCCAACCGTGCATTGGTTTCCGTTCAATATGAATGTCGTCAACATGCTGAACACCAAATACATCTTGCACCCCAAGCTGCCGCGAGGCCACTTTCGGGGACTCTCCTGGCGCATGAGCAACCTGCCGCTCTACGAGAATCTGGGCTATCTGCCGCGTGCCTGGTTCGTCGATTCCACCTTTGTGGCCGACGACAAACAGCAGATTTTCGATGCCCTCAACGACCAGGGCTTCAACCCGGCCACCACCGCCATCCTCGAGTCACCGCTCGATGGCATTGCCGCGCCGGACAGCGCCGGTGTGACCACTGACCACGAGGCCTTCGCTCTGCACAACATCGCCTTCGACGTTCACACAGACAAGCGGGCGTTGCTGGTGGTGAGCGAGGTTTACTACCCCGCGGGCTGGCATGCCTACATCGACGGCGAAGAAACGCCCATCGTGCCGGTGAACTACATCCTGCGCGGTGTGGTGATTCCACAGGGCGAGCACCGCGTCGAGATGGTGTTCGCGCCGGCGAGCTACGCCGTCAGCGCCTGGCTCAGTCTCATCGGACTACTGCTGGCCACAGTCGTCACCATTATCGGCGCTGTGCTGTGGTATCGCCGCAACTTTCGCGGCCAGAACGTGTATGTGCTGAAGTAACGACAGCCTGCATTATGCACAACAAATGGGGGGGCGACAATAGTCGCCCCCGTCCATTATCACTGTATCGGAATCAGGATGTCCATCTCGGAATCCGGTTGCCCGAACTCGAAGCGATTGTCGTACCACTCGATCTGATCAGTTTCGGCGAGTTTGTGCTCGGTGTCGTTCACCCACCCGCTGTAGATTGCTTCGTAGGTTTTCACCAGGGTGTCAAGCGCCCCTTTGTGAATGAACCGAGCGTACTTAGCCGGCGGAATCTCGATGAATTCCATTCCATCCGGTATATTCTGCGATGACTCGACAAGAACACACGCCAGATAGTCGAATGGAGTTTCCGGGGTGTAATCGCCTATGTCCATATTCTCATAGGGGCAGACACCCACCATTATATCGTTTTCCGTGGCATTCTCGATTTCTTTCAATCGCGACATAAACCGCTTCCACAACTGGGGAATCTCGTTTTCCCCGGTTGTCGTGGTGGTTCTCATTCCGATAAGCTTCATTCCCGCCTTTTCGATGATATCGGGTTTCATTTCTTCTCCTCTGGTTGCGCGTTCCACCAATCTGACCGGTCTTAGATAGTGAAACGCCTGTTTGGTTTTCCTCATTCTCCCAGGAGTTATCCCGAATGTACTCTTGAAGATTCGCGTAAAAACCTGCTGAGATTCATAGCCGTATCGAGCTGCAATCGATTTCAGCGAGTTCGCGGTGAACGTCACTTCTTTGGCCGCTTCGGATAAACGCCGCAGACGCAGGTAGGCCTTTGGCGTGTGGCCGGTATGATACCGAAACACACGGTGAAAGTGATACATCGAAAAGCCCGCTCGATCTGCCAGTTCATCGGTGGAAATCTGGCGAGTGAGCCTGTCTTCCATCAGGTTGAGCGTCGATTGAATGCTGCGCCTGTAATCCATGTGTTCCCTTTTTGACTTTTTTTGCTTTATACACCCTGGTTCAGAAGTGTCAATTTATCTGCCTGACTTTTGCAATAAAACAAGGATGCTGGCGCATTCTTGTGTCAGAGGAGTGTGTTGTTGTACAAAGGAAACGAAGTTTCCATCAAAAGTTTTCGGTCTCGCCTTTTGCAAAAGGCGAGCGGGGTTCAGGGATGGAGCCCTGTCTTAGGTGCAGTATCGCCCTGCGGCATTCCAAATATGAAAGCCCCCGGCACGAGTGCACCGGGGGCTGTGTTGTGTGTTGTTAATCGCCTATTTCATAATCCCCAGCACATCGCCCATGAGGAACTGGATACGTCCGATGAGCAGCGAGATACGCGCCATCACAGTGTAACCGAATGACGCGCCGAAGCCTATCATCATATACCAGATGCCAATCTTGGTGAACTTCCCATAGAACCCGGTGTGGGCCTTGCTGAAGAAGAAGTACATCAGGACGCTCACGGTACCGATGAAGATGAGGAAGATATTGAAGTTTTCGATGGGCAACATGGCCGAGCGCATCTGCACCAGCACCGAAGCGTTCATCGACAGAGCGACGTACATACCGGTGGCGGCCATGAAGAACACCATCGGGTAGCGACTCATCCAGCCGAGATTGCGGCTGAACCGTGTGAGATACATGATACCCACGAGGGCGGGGATGATGATGATGAAGTTGTGCTCCAGGACTATGGGCACATATACATAGGGGATGAACACGTTGTCATACACCAGCGGTATCGCGTAGCCCATCGACACGCCGACAAACAGGTGTTCGGCGAAGCGATAGAACGGATTCTCCTTGTAGAGAAACGAGAAGATGCACAACGTGAGAAATGCAGCAACGATTTTTCCAAATGTGAGTTCTGCCATGCTATCCTCCCTAACCCATTCTCTTTTCTTTGCGACGCTGCAAGAAGAAACCAATGTTGCCCAGCAAGATGAACACGATGATCATCACATGAGCGACGGTTTGGGCGTTCATGCCCAGTCGCGCTTTCTTGAACTCGTAGGGCACTGAATCGCTGGTGATGTCAATCGCCTCGTCGGCATCCATCACAATGGCCCTCGAAAACTCTCTCGGAGCCGGTTCGCCCTGCTCATTCTCGTGAGCGGCGAAGATGTCAACCAGTTCTTCATACTCGGCGGCGCCCTTGAGCCCGCCCAGAATGCCTACAAGCTGCCCACTCTGGATGAACGGGTATTGGTCGGCGGCCATAACGGCGGTGATGCCGGCGGCAACGTTGGCGCCAAATCGCGCTCGGGCGAAGGTGTACCACATATAGCCGGCGGATGAAGCCGAGAATTCCATCACGAAGTTCATCTCGTTGTAATTGACGATACCTTCCATGATGGGGAGTTCGGCGATATTGCGTCCCTCGGCGTCTGTTTCGACAGCCTCGGCGATGTCGTCGCCCATGCCCAGAACGATTGGCATATACAGCGCATAGGGCTTGTATCCGAAGTTGCAGTAGTCCACCCCCGACTCGATATCGGGGAATTCGATTTTCACTTCCTCGATGGCCATCGTCATGATAGGCTCGGCGGTAGGGGTGAAACACAGCGTGAACACCTTGATCTTCCGCAGGAAGCAGTGGCGCAGGACGGCCACCTCCATGGGGAACAGCTCGGGCATGGTGCCGGCATCGTGCGAAAAGACCATTAGTAGCGCTCTTTCGTCGCTGCCTTTGTAGCTGTCGAGCAACTGATAAATGTTCTCTACCGGCTCGGTTGTGTATGTACGTTGGTTGAACGGTATCAGGAAGGGGATGATGATGGCCAGCGCCACTACAAGGTAAATCCAGCGCCGGTCGAGATGTTGCAGTTTATCAAAGAAGTTCATGCGTCCTCCCCTATTCCCCGCCACCGAGATAGGTGCGCTCGATGCCGAGAATGATTTTCAATGACGTGGCCACCATACCCAGTCCCACTCCCAGCGCAATGCCACGTTTGGCCGCCAGGTTGGGTACATTCAGAATCCAGGTGGTGCTGTCGGGAATCCAGTGGGTGATGGCGGCGCCCAGCGGAATCCGCCCCAGCATGACGATTACGGCTGCAATGAGCAGCACGGTCGCCTCCGGTGATCTCGCTCGGAACGCCTTGTAGGCCGCCGAGGCGATATAGAACGCCAATAGCGAGAACATGGTAGCGCCCAGCGGCATCTGCACGTTCTCGAACATCCACATGTAGGGGGTGCCAGCCTGACGTCCCCAGATGAAACCGAATGCCGCAGTAGCGATAAGCCCAGCGAAGATGACCAGGCTGTATGGCCAGTTGGGTGCTTTACGCTTGATCTTGGTGCCATGCACCATAACCAGGCTCATAATGCCCAGGATGACAGCAAACGGACTCATCGCTTTGACCCAGGGCTGGTACCATTCGAAATAGAAATCCTGAGAAATCTTGGCGGGTATGAAACTATGCGCCACAAATATGAAACCCAGGATGATGACAATCATCAGCGGTATTTGTCGTTTGAACATTGTCTGCTCCTATCTTTCGGGGAAGGTGTTAATCAGGAACGTGACGTGCAGCGATGACAATATCGTTCCCGCGATGATGAAGGTCAGAACAAGGAACTTGAAGTAGTCCTGCGCCTTGAGCGTTCCCAGCAATTTCGGCTCGCGCGCCAGATAGGCGGCGGCGGCGTAAAGTTCTTCACCAATGAGTGTGTAGTCACATGTGGTGATGAAGAACGGGATCTGGGTGACGGCGTCGGTACCGGATATCTGGATGGCGCCTGTCACTGTGCCGGTCTCGGTCATAATGAGCGACTCGGCGTAGAACATGCCCATATAGAAGTTGGTAGCTGTCTTTTCACGAATCATGATACCGTTCACGCCCGCCACGAAGGCGAACTGCGAAGTAGTGATGAAGAAGACGCTGTTCTTGTCGTAGGTGTCGGGGCGCCCGGCTTCATAGTGCGCCTCACGCACGATGGACTGAGCGATGGGCAGCACGATGTAGTCACGACACGGCACCAGAATGCGGGTGTCGTATTCGGCGGCTTTCTTGGCCACCTTGCCCAGAATGGCCAGTCCGGCCAGTGTGGCAACGTCGCCGATGCCCGAAAGGCCCGGCACGAACAGGATGGGGCGGCCCATCTCGGTAGCGCGGCCAATGGCGTTGTCAATCTCCTGGATACCGGCGATGGGACGCAGGTAGAGGTCGTGCCCCTTGCGCGCCTTGCGGATCATGAAGAACACCATGAAGGCGAATATTGCCGTGGCGATCAGCATCACGATCTTGTCGGTGTCG
The DNA here is from genome assembly GCA_021108395.1 of Candidatus Cloacimonadota bacterium. Classification (GTDB taxonomy): domain Bacteria; phylum Cloacimonadota; class Cloacimonadia; order Cloacimonadales; family JAIOQZ01; genus JAIOQZ01. Next base: position 37,867 of record JAIOQZ010000057.1, on the reverse strand, counting down.
AACCAGTTGGACACCGGGTAGAGCCATTCTTCGCCCCCCGGGTTCACATAGACGGCAGAGCGATTGAACCGCGCCTCGCCGTCGGTCTTCACCATATAGTAGCGGAAGGTGCGCTTCACTTTATGGCGTTCGGCCATCAAATAGCGCATGCGGCTTTTATTGCTGCCGAACTCGAATGAACGCTGCATCACCGGGTTTTCGAGCTGGCGCTGGGCTTCCAGGAGGTTGTCCTGAAGACGAGCGATCTGGCCATCGGCGCCATAAAGCTCGCCCTGGCCATCGATGTCGCCGGCGTTGTTCAGCGCTATCCATGCGAGTGTAAGCTGCTCTTTGGCCTCTTTGTTTTCCGGGTCGGCCAGCAGGGCTTCTTCGGCGGAAACAAGGTGGCGGGCGAGGTCGCCCAGTTCGCCATCGGCGAGAGCGGCGGCGGCGCGGAAGACGGCGAGCTGCTCTGTGTGCGTGGTTCTCAGCTCGACCAGCTCTGCGGTGTATTCATCGATGTCCGCGGAGTATTCATCGCGCAGGGAGTGATAGATGTCCGTGCGCAGATCGACCTCGTATTCATGATCGCGCAGGACGTCGATGGTGGTGCTCACCAGCACAACCTGCTCGTCGGCGTCATAGCGACCGATGCCCTTGAATACGTTCTCGACATAGCTGATGCTGTCATCGAGATTGCGCTGGGAGCCCTGGGTTTTCTTGACCAGCGTGTATTGCGGGTCCATCATGGCCTGGTTGTAGATGAAATAACTGAAGTCATTGACGTTCTCGCCCTGGAAGATGAGTTCAGTCGGCGCCATCGAGCGTGACTCGGTATTCCACTCCAGGTTTTGCACGAAGGCGTAGTTCTCGCCCAGTTCTTCATCGTTGTCTGTGCGGAATCTCATGACAAATGTGAGCGGTGTGCTCTTGTAGTCAGTGCCTTCGGGCAGGTTCACGATGATCTTGGAATCCTGAAAGAATTCGTCGGACGTGAAGATTGGCTCGCCTTCACCGGCAAAGTTATCGTAAACATCGAAGTAAACGTTCTTGATGGTGTACAGTTCGTTGGTCACTATGTCGTAGTTGACGCGCAGTCTGGTGTGGTCGTCATCCAGGAATTCGCTCTTAGTGAGATGCACCACTGGCCGGCCCCACATAACAGAGTTATAGTCACCCTGGTCGTTGGGACTGTCGATAATCTGGAAATTATCGGGCAGCGCAGGCAGATCGGATTCGACGAGGATGTTCTTCTGCGGGCCGTCCGCATACATGAACTTCACGTTCGAGAAGGTCTCGGCTCCGCCACCGTCGTAGAGGGAGAAAATGAAGCAGTAATTCTCCATCGCCGCGGTGTCGAGCGCGATATCGACGTCCCAGTCGGTATCGATGATGTGGCTGCGTTCGTCCAGCTCGACCACGCAACTGTTGGGTGGCAGAGGGGCAAGCATACGCTGCTCGCGATATATAACGTTCGCGGGGTTCTCGATAGCTTCGGGTTCAACAATCGTAAGGCGCGGGGCGAAATCGGTCTCGGCAATCGCCTCGCCGGCGTCTATGCGTTCGGTCATCAGCAGAGGCATCTCTGCTGTGGCGCTGTATTTGATGCGTTCGAGCAGCGGGCGCACCAGCGGCTCATCTGCCGGGCCGGCCTCGGCGATTTCCGCCAACAGTTCCTCGCGGGCATCGGCCATACGCGAGCCGGGGGTCATGCGCGTGGTAAAGATGAAACCTTCGAGGCTCTCGATGGTGGACTGCGCAACTGCGCCGCCATCGCGCAGAACAGCGATAACGTTCTCGATCTCGGCCACCACGAGTTCGCGGTAGTTGAGCGCTTCCATCATGAAGGCCGCGTAGTCGCTCTGGTATGTGGTAAAGGCCTCAAAGGCCGCCAGGTCGTCTTTGGACATCACATAGACGCTGAAATAAGCGACATCGGCCTGCACCAGTGGATATTCCCACTCGAACTGCAGCCAGTCCTTCTCGGCGCCATCCACAAAAGCGGCATAAAATTGATCTCCAATCAACTCGGGAGCGTTGTCGCGCGGGATACCCATGGCCGGTTCGGCGTGAGGATAGAAACGGCGCGACTCGTTCACTGCCACAACGGTGTACCAGTATGGATGATTGGACTTGAGCTTCTTGTACATCGAGAGCTGGCGAATCTTGAGGCCGGCCCAGACTTCGTCGTCTTCCTGCTCCATAGTCGTATCGGCGGGCGCTTCTGCCGGATAGACGATCTTGGTGGAGTGGTGGTAGAATTCATCGACTGGAATCACGCCCAGAATGCGAAAGTGAGCCAGCATGGGGCCTGTGATGTTGAGATCACGGGGGATCTCCCGATAAAGCGGGCTGCCCTCCGGCTGTTGTCTCTCCTGCTTCAAGCGACCAGGCGAGTTGATTCCAAGGAACCTGCTGTAGTCCTTGTCGTAGAAGTACATCTTTTCGGCGGCGACGCCCACCTCTGCATTCACCGGGATGTTGCCGATGAAAAACAGCGAATCGGGACTGAGGCCGCGATAGACGCGGTACTCGATGATCCGTTCTTCCTTGGGAAGAGGCGCCCAACTGAGGATGAGGCCGCTGCCGTCATCGTCTGGGACGTCTTCCACCAGGAGGTTCTGCACGATGTTTTCCTGTGCGTTCAAAAACACGACACAGGCCAACATCGACATGATGAAGAGAAGCGGCAAGTGTAGTCTGCGCATCATACGTTCTCCTTGGATGTATTATAACTATGTTGCGAACATGGGGGGATTACAAAATACTTGGGGTCGGCAAATCTGGCAAACGTCGGCTGTTATCGACATGTTCGGTTTCACACTGTTCCTTCCGTATATGCATTGCAGGTGCAGAGGAAACAGCCACCGTTTGTTTCAAACCGTTACGCTGCCCCCGCTTATAGATTATACATCTTTTCAAGCCGCTTTACCCCTTGTCAAACTAATTTTTAACCCAGTCAGGAACACAGGGTTGTGTTCCCCCCATGCAACACCGCTTCAAACCTGCCTCACTCGCTGTTATAGAGCACTATTCGCGGACGCTCCACGCCTGCCCGAATTTGCGTGGCTGCGCGCAGATAACACATTCCTCCGCTGTGCTCGGTAAATCGCTCACGTCGCTCCGCGCTCATCGGCAGCAGCCCGAATCCTTCGGTGAGCACAAGCGGACAGGCCACAGGTTCATTGCCCGTGAGCGCCACCCCAATCTCGGCCTCGAGCCAGGCCACCGCTTCCTTTTGTGGCATCGATGGCGCCACGACTCCGTTCACGCCAGCTTTCACAGCCGCCCGCATGAAGGCCGCATCGACCGGCTGCATGCAGGCCAGAACTTTGCCGTCGAGGCGGGCGTCAATGGGCAGGGCGGCCTTCTCCAGTACATCGAGCGTACCCCACCCGTGCGGACCGAACCCGATAATGCCGTACATCTGAAGTCCCTCGAAACGGATGGTGGCCGCCCGCGTCTCTTCGACGCTTTCCACCACGCCACACACGCCCGCGTGTAGCTCGAAAGGCTCACGGTCGTAGCGGATGGTGGCCTTGCCCGATTTTGTGTCGATGTCGGTGATGGTGCCGGTGGATGGCGCGTGGCAGAACATCTTCGACGGCGCGGCGTTGCGGTCGAGCAGGCGACTGGCCAGCACTTCGCCCGCATAGACGAAATCGCCGCGCTTCTTTTTCATCAGGCCTCTGACGCTTTTGGGCTCGACTCCAAGTTTGGCGGCCACGTTCACCTTTACCGGCTTTGTCGAGTAGTCCTGAATCTCACGCGCCACGATGACTCCTGCTTCGTAGTTGATGCCCTCGACCCTGCCCCTTATGGGGGAGTGGAAATTCTTTCGCTTGCCGGTGAGGTCGTCGAGCAGGCCGTGATCGCGGGTGTCCACGATCTTCTGCCCGGCGCGTATCTCGTCGCCAATCTTGACCAGCAGGCTCTGGCGCAACCGCTCGGCGTCCATAGCCAACCCGTCGAGGTTGAACAGGGACAGGATGAAAATTTTGGGCGGGTCGTAGCGGTTTTCACCCACCAGCGTGTTCGGCTGCACTCTGTCGCCGGCCTTGACGAGAATCTCGCCCGGATAGGGCAGTTCGAGGCGAACCGAGAGGTCTTCTCCGGCCATATCAGCCATCAACCTCGATGGATGCGGCTCGTGTATGTCCGGTGGCGCTACGGTAGCGAAACCGGACATTTCGAGGGCTGCATCGCGGCAGGAGCTTGGCTCGAGTCGCGTATCGATGAGTACCGGCAGCTCGGTCTCCATGTCCGCGTTTTCAGGCAGCCCGTAACCCTTGCGCGTGATCCAGCTCAACCGGCGTACGCCGTTCGTGGCCGGCAACCACATCAGGCTGTCGGTCTTCACCGTCAGCGTCTCGACACCCTGCGGGCCATCGATTTTCAGCTCGAACGCTTCTTCGCCAGGGCGCGCCTTGCGCCAAACGGGGCGAATGACCACCGCCAACCGCTGATAGGTGTGTTCGAGCAGCAGGTCGAGGGCGAGCTGTTCGTCCATATCGCTGAGCTTGCCGAGGTGTGGCGAGATGAAGCGGCGGTCTCGCCATATCTCGGTGACGCCCCGCGGCTGCATTCCATCGGCGATGATGAGCGCGGCCTGCTGTGGCGAGGCAGCCGAGATAACGCCACCGGCGGCAATCATTATGTTGATCGAGTCTCCGCGAAACTTGCGCTCTTCCATCTTCTTCTCGACATAAACGGTCTCGGTGAACTTGTCATAGTCCACGAGCTTGAGGCGGTCGAGAAAGCCAATCTTTTCGGTGTTGAAGTGCATGCCCATATGTTGCGCAAGAGCCAAACGCAGCGCTTCCCGCGCACAGGCATGTTCGATTGCGAATTCCCAGTCCCACGACGGGTTCTGCTCTGGTCGCAACATCTTGTTGCCGATATAATCGCGCACGGCTGTCTCGTCGAGACTGCCCGGCAGCCAGCGGGCAATGTTGGCATAGCCGGTTTCGGCCAGCACATTGCACACAGAGTAACTCATGCCCAGGTTGGCGCTGACGGTGCGATAGTATTGCCCCAGGATGTTGGAGAAGATGTCGGTGGTGGCGCCGCCGATGTCTGCGGCGACGATGTTCTCGTCCAGCGAGCGACTGAGCAGTTGCAGCGACTTGATGACGCCCATCGGCGTGGGGATGATGTCGTCGGTGGCGATTTTCTTCACTTCGCCGTAGCCCGGCGCCTGCTGCATTACTTTATCCATGAACAGGCGGTGAATTGTCTGCCGCGCCGGTTCGAGGTTTTCGTCGGTCATGGTGGGGCGCAGGTTGGGAACAACGTGCAGATCGAAGCTGTCGGCGAAAACGCTACGGACAAGGGCTTCCGCGTCGCGGTTGCCGGCGTACACCAGCGGTATTGAGCTGCCGCCGAACTTGGGACGCGGATTTGACAGCGACAATATCTCGGCCAGGCGAACAAGCCCGGTGACGGCGCCGCCATCGATGCCGCCGGAGAACAGGATGATATCGGGGTGAAGCGCCTGCATGGCCAGCATCTGCTCGACAGCCGACCGCTTGTCGTCGATGGCGAAGGTGTCGAGCAGTACGCCGCCTGCGCCATAGGCGGCGCGACGGGCGCTACTGGCCGAGTCGGTAACGGTGAGGCCGACCACGAGTATTTGCAGTCCGCCACCGGCGCTGCTGGTGGTGAGGTAGAGCACACCGGGCGCGAAGGCGAGTTCCTGCGGCGTAGTGTTTGCCAGCAGCAGCGTTCTGCCCGTTTTTTCTTCCAGGCCTTTCACTGCCTGCCAGACTCCGATGCGAACATCCTCGTGCGGTTTCTCGACCGTAGTGGGCGCGTGGTGCAAATCGACTATGGCGAAGCCGGCGTCGCTTTTCTCAAGCAATACGGCTTTAGTCGTAGTGCTTCCTATGTCGGTGATAAGGATAGTGGTTGTGTCCTGCATGTGTTTCTCCCTTTTCATCCAGGCTGGAACGTTATAGATGTTTTCCTCGGCGATGCGTCGGGCTTCGCCGGGGGCGATGTCGAGCTGTTGTTCGAGCATGGCGTGTATGCCGGAAACGACGTCGGAGTAGCCGCGCAGAAAGCCGAATTCGTCGGCGCAGCGGCTACAGTAGGCGTTGCCCACGCGGCCACCGCCAAAGTCACTGGCCTGCTGCATAATGCGGCCACAACTCTGACAGGTGTAGATGGTTTCTTCGTGCTTCATGATTTCTCCCCGCTGAATGTCACCAGACTCCGCGCGATGGACACGATGCGCCGGCGAAATCGCTCGATCACACTGCCTTCATCAACGAACACAGACCGCAACGACAGATAGTAGTGCAACTGGGCGAACACAGTTTGCACGACCATGCCGGCATTGCAAGCGGGAAACCGGTCAGTCACCACGGCGTCCGACAGCGCTCGGTGAAAATGCCCCTGGATGCCCGCTTGACGGAACAGCGCCTTGCGGCGAAGCTCGTCAGGGTAGAAGGGCAGTTCACGGGCAAGCACGGCGAAGATGTCTTCGTGCTCGATGAGGAAATCGAGATAGCGGTCAAGCAGCTCGAAGAAGTCTCCCGTGCGGCTCGCAACCTGGTTCAGCTCGTCGCTGAGCAGCTCCATTTCCGCATCCAGCACTTCAATCATGAGATAGTCACGGGTGGGGAAGTGGACGAATAACGTGCCGTGCGCCACACCGCTCTGTTTGGCTATCTGGACTGTGGTGGTTTCCAGAAAGCCCTGCTTGATAAACAGCTTGCGTGCGGTGTTCACGAGTTTCTGTCTGGTGGCGAGTTTTTGCTGTTGTCTTTTATTCATAGCGTCCGCCTTTATTGAGTCTCATGTCAATGAGCGCACACTCAACGAAAAACGTCAAGCAGTTTTTACAAAACGAAAAAAATAATTTGACATTATTGTGCTGTCTGTATAAATTGTATATGCAATGTATGTACAGTCAGCACGCAATCGACTGGAGGACAACATGAAAATCGTGATCTCGAACGCATCCGATGATCCGATCTACGAGCAGATAGCTCGACAGATAAGGGGGCATATCCTGTCGGACGAACTGCGGGAGGGTGACGCGCTGCCTTCCATTCGCGGGCTCGCCAGGGAGCTCCAGATCAGCGTAATCACTACCAAGAGAGCCTTCGACGAGCTCGAGCGCGAGGGTTTCATCGATACGGTCACGGGCAAAGGCAGCTTTGTGGCGATGCAGAACAAAGACCTGCTGAGGGAGAAGAAGATGAAACAGGTAGAGAACATACTGGCCGAAGCTGTGCGCGAGGCGCGTATGCTGGGCATTGGACGGGAAGACCTGATGAACATGCTTGCAGTGCTGTGTGAGGAGGAATAATGAACGAATATATCCTGGAAATAGAAGGCCTGCACAAAAAGCGCAACGGCTTCGAGTTGAAAGATGTCTCGCTGCGCATCCCCTACGGTTTCGTTATGGGCATGATTGGCGCTAACGGCGCGGGCAAAACGACGATCATCAAGCTGATACTGAACCTGCTGCGCCGCGACAGCGGCTCGATTCGCTTGTTTGGCAGGGACATCCTGGAGAACGAGGTGGAGATTAAGGAGCGCATCGGGTTCGTGCTGGACAGGCCGCCATATTACGATGACATCAGCCTGCGCGCCAATGCTCGCATCGTTTCCATGTTCTACCGCAAGTGGAACCAGCACTACTTTGACCAGCTATTGGAGGAGTTCGATCTGTCGCCGCGCAAGAAATTCGGCAAGCTTTCGCAGGGACAGAAGATGAAGTTCGGGCTTGCCGTCGCCTTGTCACACGACGCCGACCTCATTCTCATGGACGAACCCACAGCCGGCCTCGATCCGGTGTTTCGTCGCGAGTTGCTGGAACGCCTCGGCAACCTGTTGCTGGACGACAAGAAGAGCGTGCTGTTCTCGACCCACATAACCTCCGACCTCGAAAAAATCGCCGACTACATCACCTTTGTCCACGATGGCGAAGTGGTGTTCAGCGCCACGCGCGAGGAAGTCGGCGAACGCTGGTGCGTGGTCAAGGGTGGCCGCGAGTTGCTGACCGCCGAAACGACTGCGCTGTTCCGCGGACATCGCATGAGCCAGTTCGGTTTCGAGGCGCTGTGTGACGACACGCAGGCTGTCCGCAGCAGGTTCGGCGATGACGTGGTCATCGAGCGCGCCAGCCTCGAAGACATCATGTTCTACCTGAACAAGGGAGTGCATCATGCGTAGAATCCTTCTGGCCGACTGGTTTGCGCATGGCCACTTGATCCTCACAGTGTTCATTGCGCCATCGATCATTCTGGCCTTCCTTCCTGTGGAGGGGCGGGGTGCTTATATGGTTATCGTCCCTTTCGCTTTGTTCTTGCCGGCGTTGAGCCTGTTGCGCGAGGAGCGTTTTCATGGCTGGACGCTGATGGCATGTGTTCCGCAGAAGCGAAACGCCTACATCCGCCGCCGGTTCGCGTCCTTCTGGGTCTGGTTCGTGCTGTCGATGGCCTGGTTTCTGCTCGTGGTATCCATCACTTATGTCGTCCGTGAACTTCCCGTCGCCCCGTTGTTCAGTTGGCAAGCCATCGTTTTTGTCGTATTTGTCTTCGCCACATTCACGGGACTGATGATGCCCATCGTTTACCGGTTCGGGGTGGGCGTTGCGGCAATCATTGCGTCTGTGGTGGTAATCACCGTTTTTTTCGGTACGGGTATCGGAGTATTTTTCCTGACACGCCCAGGTAACGAAAAAGGGATATATAAACTCGTTATGCTGTTTTCCGCAATACACTCGTTTCTGACTCCGGTTATTTTCATGTCGCTGCTGCTGGGGCTGGTAACGGCTGTGCATTTTGGCGGGATGAGGCTCAGTCAGCGTATCTTCGCTCGCAAGGAACTGTAGGAGGCGTGATGCTCAAGCTCTGGAAGCGCGATTTCATCAGTACGCGAAGTGGCGGCTACCTGTGGGCGATGCTGCTCTACTTCGGGTTGCTCTCGCTCAACCGTGCGATGGGGCTTGGCGGTCTCCACACGCTGGCAGTTCTCTATGCCTGTGTTTTCGCCCTGGTGCCGCTCATCCGCGACGAATACATGTTCCGCCACCAGTTGATGCAATCTCTGCCCACCAGACGGGGCATGCTCGCTCTGCATCGCTACATCTTCACCTGGACCGTCGCCTTCGGTCTCACCGCCGTGCTTTTGCTCTATGTTGACCTTCTGGTGGACCTATGGCCGCGGCCAGGCATGGTTCCGCTTTCGCCGCAGCTTCTTTTGTTGACAGCCGTCGTCATCAGCCTGATTATTGGTTGTGTCGTGCCGCCTGTGTTGCGGCTGGGGCTGGTGTGGGGCTTGCTCGCAGGCTCGACGCTGCTTGCGGCGCTGCACCTGATGCTGTTCGCCTGCGTACGTCATGGCTATGGCACAGAGCCGTTGCTGGCGCAGCTTGATGGCTTTGGCCTGTACAGCCGCTGGTTGGCGTGGTTGGAGTCGATGTGGCGTCCGCCAGTGGTTACGGCGCTGTTGCTGGCGTTGCTGCTGTGGAACGCTCTGGCAGCCGCGCTGGCGGTGTATGGATACAGTAAACGGGAGGTTTAAGCATGAGCCTTACAGACAGCATGCGTGCGCAGGGAAACTGGATGTTCCGTTATCGCAGCTATCTTCCACTCATCCTGGTGGTCATGGCTGTATTTGCACTGATGCAGAAGAGACCGGTTGAAACCTTTGACTTACTCGAAGACGTAGTCGAGGGTATCTGCATCGGGTTGTCGATGCTGGGACTGGCCATCCGGGTGATTACAGTGGGTTATGTGCCCAAGCGCACTTCCGGACGCAACACCAAACGGCAGGTGGCCGACGAACTGAACACCACCGGCATCTATTCGGTCTTGCGGCACCCGCTTTATCTCGGCAATTTCTTGATGTGGCTCGGAATCGTGTTGTTCGCGCAATCCTTGTGGTTCACCTTCTCTTTTCTGTTATTGTTCACCTTCTATTACGAGCGCATCATGATAGCCGAGGAAGCCTTCCTGAAGCAGAAGTTCGGCCAGGCGTACATCGAGTGGTCGGAGCGCACACCGGCGTTCTTTCCGCGCTTCAGCCAATGGAAACCGGCCAGGCTGCCGTTCTCCGTTCGTTCGGTGCTGCGCCGCGAATACTCCGGCGTACTGGCGATGGTTTTCTGCTTCGTGTTTGTGGAGGTGCTGGGCGATTTATTCAAGGAAAGACATTTCGAGCTCGACCGAGACTGGGTAATAACCCTATGTGTGGCTGTGGCGCTTTACCTGGTTTTGCGCACAATGAAAAAAGCCAGGCTGCTGGACGCGGAGGGGAGATAACTTCAGATAGCGCGGCAAGTATTGTCAGCTGACGACAAAGCGATAGACGAACCCGCCCCTATGCCGGGGCGGGTGTTTTGTTAGGTGTTGGTTAGTTCTTGTCCTTGGGAGGACACGGGTCACCCCCATGGCTGTCACACTGTCTGATTCTGCCATCTGGACGGTGAATGATGAACTCAGATCCTTGCCTGACGCTCAAACCTCGTCCATATTCAATGGCTTGTTGTTGTGTGTCAAAGTTCTTGGTGGCACGACCTGCTCCACCTTGTTTGACGTTCCATCCGCCTTTTGAGTCTGGAACTACGTGCGTTGTTTTTCTTGGCATTATAATTCTCCGTTGTTTGTACCCAGACAAACCCGAAGGACAGAAAATGCTTGACAAAACAAGCTGAACCTCGTAAATTCTCTTTGCTTATGAGAGGCTCTACGAGTCTTCTGCCGCTTGCAGGTTCGCCTGTGGGCGGTTTTAAGTTTAAAATAGTTGCTCTTGAACTTGCCCATTGCCCACGAGATTCCAGAGAATCCGGTAGTTGTTCAAATGATGTCGGATTCGTCCCGCTACAATGGAAGGATGTATCGAGTGCTTGTTAGCGAATTCAAGCACTCTTTCAGCTGAATAGTCTTCAAACATATTATCTTCTTCCAACAGTTTGTCGTCTATCAGCGTTGTACTGGCAAAAGCATCTGCATCGCTTTCTTTATCGTTGTTCGCTCGATATTTAAGGTCATCAACGAATGCCTCGTTACTATCGGAACCTTGCAGATGTAACAGAACATGTGCAAGTTCATGATACAGTGTGAACCAGAAGTTGTCCAGTCTGTCATATCGAAGAGTCATACCGATGATAGGATTGCCGTCTGACCCAATGCAGGAAATACCATCAAGATGAGTTCTCGGCAGATGTGGTATAATGACCAGATGAATGCCAAACTTCTTCAGCATCTCCTTAGCTAATTTAGGGCCTTCATCCAGTAAACTGACGGATTTCAGGGCTTGGATAAGTTCTTTTTCGTGTTTTGGATTGAATGCTTGAAGTAATTTTTCTTGGTCGGCAATGCGGCAACAAGCGGCTATCCAAGCAACCAGTGCGTATTCATCAGACGAAGAACCCATGCGGACATTTTGCCTGCGAAAACAATTCTGAAAAATTGGATGATAAGGCGTTATTAACGGACGTAGGTACTCTTCTGCTTTTTCTTTGATTCTGCTCAGCTGAACTTTCACCAAGGGGAAGAAATACTTTTTGAACTTGGGCCTATACATAGCCGCTATGGGAAACTTAAACCAATCAAGTGTTACCATGTTTTCATTGCTATCGTTATTTCCAAGAAGGGAGTCATACGGGATGCCCAAGCCGAAGTGGAGATCACGGATCATTTTCAGTGAAAGGGATCGTTTCTTGTTAAGTACTTCAGATACTTTGCTACTGCTACCAATGTAGGGCACGAGATCATCCTGGCTCAAATCCATTTGCTCCATGCGAAACTTGATGGCCTCGATGGGGTCTGGATTGCCTATTGGGAAATGTTCTTCCTCATACTTCTCGATAAGGTATGCTAATAGCTCTAGCTTGTTTTCTTCCTGAACGTTTAACTCATCCTTATCAAGGAGGATGTTGAGTTGGCGCATTGCGTCTTCATGTTCTTTATCAGAAGTAATCAGCTTGGGCTCAGACATTTCGTGCTCCTCAGGTCTAGTTTGTTGTATTCAGTGTGTTTTCCACACCAACGTATGTTGACGATATGCAACTTGTATTTGATTTTTGTTACTATCCGATATTTGTTCCCCTTGATATCGAAAACAACACAGCCACTCCCTATAATGCTTGCTTTTGGAAAACACTCCTTTAGTGCATGAGGACTATCCCATGTGGCTGCCTTTACATCGTTTCTCCATGTTTTCACTAGCTCAGATACATCTTTGTGTTTGTGCATGAATTCAATCAACGCTTCATTGTTAGATATCTTCATATGACAAGATACTTCCTTGTTCCCATTTTGTCAAGCATTAAATTTCCCTTTGTGTGTATTGTTATTTTTCCCTGCTTGGGATATATGTTCTGTCAGCTCAATTCCTCCAACTCGATTATCCTGTCCCGCAACTCGGCGGCGCGCTCGAAGTCGAGGGTGCGGGCGGCGTGGCCCATCTCGCGCTTGAGCACTTCGAGCACTTTCTCGCGGCTGTCCAGGTTCAGGTAGTCTTCAAACTCGGCGCGGTCGGGCTTGCCCTGCTTCTTCCGGCCCTCGTACTCGGCGTAACCCTCTGCCACGGCGGTGGAGCCCATGATGTCCTCGACCGTCTTGCTGATGCCCGACGGCGTGATGCCGTGCTCTTCGTTGTAGGCGAGCTGTTTGGCGCGACGGCGGTTGGTCTCGTCCACAGTCTGGCGGATGGCGGGGGTCAGTTTGTCGGCGTAGAAGATGACCTTGCCGTTGATGTTGCGCGCGGCGCGTCCGGCGGTCTGGATGAGCGAGCGCGTGTTGCGCAGGAAGCCCGACTTGTCGGCGTCGAGGATGGCGACCAGCGACACCTCCGGCAGGTCGAGGCCCTCGCGCAGCAGATTGATGCCCACCAGCACGTCAAACTCGCCCAGCCGCAGGTCGCGGATGATCTTGCTGCGCTCGATGGCGGTAAGCTCGGAGTGCATGTAGCGGGCGCGCACACCGGCGTTGGTGAGATAGGTGGCGAGGTCTTCGGACATGCGCTTGGTGAGCGTGGTGACGAGGACGCGCTCGCTACGATCACTGCGTACGCGAATCTGTTCGAGCAGGTCATCCACCTGCGTGCTCACCGGTTTGATCTCTATCTCAGGGTCAACCAGCCCCGTCGGGCGGATAATCTGCTCGACAAAGACGCCGTCGGTTTGCTCGAGTTCCCAGTTTCCCGGCGTGGCCGAGAGAAAGATGGCGTGGCGGATGTGGCTCTCGAACTCCTCGAAACGCAAGGGGCGGTTGTCGAATGCTGAGGGCAGGCGGAAGCCGTAATCGATGAGGTTTTTCTTGCGGGTGAAGTCGCCGCCATACATGCCGTGAATCTGAGGGATCGAGGCGTGCGATTCGTCGATGATGATGAGGAAGTCGTCGGGGAAGTAGTCGAGCAGGCAGTAGGGCGGCTCGCCGGGGTTGGCGCCGGTGAGGTGACGCGAGTAGTTCTCGATGCCCGAGCACGAGCCCAGCTCACACAGCATCTCGAGGTCGAATTTGGTGCGCTGCTCAATACGCTGCGCCTCGACCCACATTTCCTTGTCGAGGTAGAACTTCACCCGCTGCGACAGTTCCTCCCGAATCGAGCGGGTGGCGCACTCCATGCTGCCCTCGTTGATGATGAAATGGTTCGCCGGATAGATAGGAAACTCCTCCACCTCCTCGATGACGTGGTTATCGATAGGGTTGATGCGCGTGATGCGCTCGATTTCGTCGCCAAAGAACTCGATGCGGATGGACTTGTCGAGATAGGCGGGATAGATATCGACTATGTCGCCCTTGACGCGAAACGCGCCGCGCTCGAAGGCGATGTCGTTGCGACCGTAGTGAATGCCCACGAGCTTTTCGAGCAGCGCATCACGGTCCATCACGTCGCCCACCCGCAAACGCACCAGCGCGTCTTTGTAGTTATCCGGTATGCCCAGTCCGTAGATGCACGACACCGAAGCGACGATGATAACGTCGCGGCGCTCGGCCAATGACATCGTCGCCCGCAGACGCAGCTTCTCGATCTCGCTGTTGATGTCGCTGTCCTTCTCGATGTAAAGGTCTTTGCCGGGGATGTAGGCCTCGGGCTGGTAGTAGTCGTAATAGCTGATGAAGAACTCGACGGCGTTATGCGGGAACAGCGTCTTGAACTCGCCATAGAGCTGCGCAGCCAGCGTTTTGTTGTGCGACATCACCAGGGTTGGCTTGTTCAACTGGGCCACTACGTTGGCGATGGTGAAGGTCTTGCCGCTGCCGGTGACGCCCAGCAGTGTCTGGTAACGCTGGCCTGCGTTGATGGCGTTTGTGAGTTCGGCGATGGCCTGCGGTTGGTCGCCGGTGGGCTGGTAGTTGGACACGAGCTGGAACGTCTTCATGGCTTCTCCTTCTCTCACAGAGTCTCGATGCGCCACAGCCTGACAAGTCTTTTCCAGCGACTTGAGAAAAAGATATGGACAGTCCCTCGGCATACTTCCACCATGAGCGCATGAAATACACTAACCACAGTGAACATTACCGCATCGACGCCGAGGTGTTCGATTACCTGAACCATGACCGCGTTGGTGTGGACGAAACACGCCGCCGTCAGACCGTGCTGCGATTGGCGGGCCGCATGCGCGGCAAGAATGTGCTCGAGGTCGGCTCGGGGTGCGGCTGGTTTTGCAAGGCCGCCGCCGCTCGCGGGGCAAAGGTGACCGCCGTTGATCTCTCGCAGCGCAACCTCGACCGCATCAAGGCCGCCGACCCGCGCATAGACACCCGCTACGGCGACGCCTGCGATCTCCCCTGCGAGGGCATGGCCTTCGACCTCATCACCGCCAACGAGGTGCTCGAACACCTCGAAAAGCCGCAGCATGCGCTCGACCACTGGCGGCGTTTCCTGGCCCCCGGCGGACGGCTGCTGGTCTCGGTGCCGTATCGTGAGCGCATCAGGTACAGTCTGTGCATCCACTGTAACAGGAAAACACCCGTCAACGCCCACCTGCACAGCTTTGACGAGCAGAAGCTGCGCGCCATGATTGAAACAACCGGCTACCGGGTGCGCCGCGTGATGCTCTACAACAACAAGGCGCTATCGGCGTTGCGACTCAACCGCCTGCTGGCGCCGTTTCCGTGGTGGTTCTGGCGACTCAAGGACGCCTTATGGAACCGCATGACCGGCAAGGCGGCGCTGATGAGTGTGGTGGGGGAAAGATAAGGGGCGCTGCCCCTCATACCCCGCTCGCCTTTTGTAAAAGGCGAGACCGAAAACTTCTGGTGGATGCTGACGCATCCTTGTGTTCATATTCGTGAAGCACCATGTTGTTGATTCACAACAAGTTGATTAGACTTCGAATTAATTGGAAAACTCTATTAGATAGAGGAGCAAGTATGACTGTTTCAATGAATTTTTCAGCGAATGGAAACATTGACGATAAAAAAGCGGATGAACTGTTTTTCCTAAATTACTTCATTGATTTCTGGAAATATAAGATACAAACTATTAGTATGAGTTGGCAGATCTTTCAGGACAAAAAGGCTAACACTGAACTTCAGAATAGTGATTACAAATCCTTTTTACATCTTGAGGCTATTTTTCTGCAGCATCATATCATTGAGGCTCTACTTGAATTGCATAATGTTCTCTATAGGCAACCTTCGCATATTGTGAAAAATTTGTATTTACGAAAAGTCAAACAACCCAGCCAAACAGCTCAACAAATCACAAAGGGAAATTTGCTCGAAAGTACTACATTGAAGAAAATTTACTATCTTGGTGATAATAAAACTTCATGTGAACAAATCGAGAAAATTGGGAGAGACTTAGTAACTTTATCTAAAATCTACCTTGATAGAGATTTCTACAATGCTTTCAAACATTCAATGCGAATAATGCCCAAAAAAGATGATGCAAAGCTAATTTTAAGAAGTGAGCAAACTACTTGGGCATTCAATATACCTAATGTGATAGTGACCTTTCAATTGGATTCAGAAAAGATACAAATGAAAGCAAGAAATGTAGAATTTAATCAAATATTGGTAATGGTTAATCGTGCATATTCATTACTTCAAGCTATTGTAAATCCGAGAAAAGAATACTACAAAAATGAAAGAAGGAAACATCAAGGGTGTGACGTCAAGAAACTGTCATAAAAAACCCCCGGTTTCCCGGGGCAATGACAAATGTCATCCACCTCCGCTTCAGCGGATTAATTAAAAGATACACTCGTAACAATATCTGTCAAGAGAAAAAAGGAATATGTCATGAAAATTCGAGACATCACCACCGCCCTTGAGCGCTTCGCGCCGCTTGGCTTGGCGCTGGAATGGGACAATGTCGGCCTGCTGCTGGGCGATGCCGGACAGGAGGTCGAGCGCGTGCTCGTCACGCTGGATGTCACCCGCGCCGCCGTGGACAAAGCCGTGCGCACCGGTTGCCGACTCGTCGTCAGTCACCACCCGCTGTTTCTGAAGCCGCTGGCGCGCATCAACAACCCGCTCATCCTGCGACTGGCGCGGCACGGCATCGCCGTCTATTGTGCTCACACCAACCTCGACGTGGCTCGCGGCGGCGTCAACCACGCCCTGGCCGCGCGTCTTGGCCTGCGCGACTGCATCCTGCTCAGTCACGAGTCAGGCGCGGAGCCGCTGCACGTTGCGGTGTATGTTCCGTCGGATGCCGCCCAGCGCGTCGCCGATGCCGTGCATGAGGCCGGCGCAGGCGTGATGGGCAACTACAGTCACTGTCTCAACAGCTACCCCGTCGATGGCCGGTTCCGTCCGCTCGAAGGCGCTCATCCGGCAGTGGGCAGCGTGGGAAAGATGGAAAGTGTGCGCGAGGACAAGCTCGAATTCTTCTGCGACACCGCTCACCTCGACGCTGTGCTGTCCGCCATGCGCTCCGCTCACCCCTATGAGACCCCGGCTTACGCCGTCTATCCGCAGCGTCGGCCAGATCCCAATCACGGATTGGGGTTGGTGGGCGAGCTGTCAGAGCCGATGACGCTGCGCGGAGTGGCAGAGCTTGTCCGTGAACGACTGGGCGCTCCTGTGGCGCAGTTGTGGCCGGCGGGCCAACCGGAGGATAAGCTGGTGCGACGCGTGGCGGTGTGTGGAGGCTCGGGGGGGACACTCACAAGGGCAGCCCGGGCTGCCGGAGCCGAGGTCTTTGTGCTGGGTGAAAGCAATTATCACGGTATGTTGGACAGCTCCGTACCGCTGGTACTGGCCGGACATTTTCACACCGAGAATCCGATAGTGCCTGTGCTGGCTGCGCGACTGCGAGAGCTTGAGCTCAATGTGGAGGAGCTGACAGCCGCAGAGCACGAGATAGATCGCCTGCGGGTTATCACTTGAGCGGTAGGCAGTCTGAGGTTTATTCGTCGCAGGTTTCAGGTGGTGTCGGGCAAGCGGCGCGCAGTTCTTCGATGACTGAGACGTAGGCTGAGGTTGGAATTGGTTTGAGCAGAACGTGTTTGATGTTCGCCTCTTCCAGCGCTTCCTTGTTTGTCAGATCGTTGTATCCGGTGCACATAATGACAGGGATGTCGGAGCGAATGGCGCGGAGCTTGTGTACCAGTTCGATGCCCGTAGGGTGTGGCATTGTCATGTCGGTGATAACAAGGTCATAGTCGTCAGGATTCAGCTCGAAGGCCTGCTCTGCCTTGCTGCTGCTGGTAAACTCGGTGACGGTATATCCATATCGTTCGAGTGCTGTTTTACTGAGCGAAACAATCATCGGTTCGTCGTCCACAAACAAAATTCTGGTGGGCGTGATGACTCTGTGTGCAGCGATTTCTTCTTTCAGATCACCGATTTCGGTGTCCGAAGCAGGCAGGATGACAGTAAATGTCGTACCTGCGCCAAGTATGCTGTGCAGGCTGATTTTTCCATTGAGGGACGCGACAATGCTGTGGATGATGGCCAATCCCAGCCCAGTGCCTTCACCCTTAGCTTTCGTTGTGTAGTAAGGCTCGAAGATGCGCAACTGCTGTTCGATTGGTATCCCGCTGCCGGTGTCACTCACTCGAAGGCGCACGAATTCAGGCATGGGATCACGATGCAGCGATGCGGGAACGTCTTCGGGGAGTATGTCTTCCATCTCAACAGAAAGTATTCCACCATCAGGCTGCATGGCGTGAAATGCGTTTGTGCACAGATTCATGATGATCTGGTGGATGCGGGTGGAGTCGGCGGCTACGGTGCGCTTGCTTGTCACCTGTCGCTTGATGAGTACCGTGCTGGGCAGCGAAGCGCGCAGCATGCGAAGAACTTCGCGGGTTATCTGGTTCATGCTGATCTGTTGCAAGCTTTCCTTTTCCTGCCGACTGAAAGACAGTATCTGGCCAACTAATCCCTTGGCGCGTTTGCTGGCCTGCGATATTTCCTCGATCGAGTGGCGTACCGAGTCTTGTGTCGATTCGATGTGCGCCATCTCGGCATAACCAAGAACCACTGAGAGAATATTGTTGAAGTCGTGGGCAATTCCGCCGGCCAGTGTACCCATCGCCTCCATTTTCTGAGCCTGCAATAGCGCTCTTTCGGCTTCACGGTGTTCACTCACATCCTGTACTACGGTGAGCACATAGCGCACAAGACCGTGATTGTCAAGCAACGGGAGTTTGCGGGTGCGGGTCCAGATAACCCGTCCATCTACCTCGAAGCTCTTTTCGGTGCGGAGCGATTGCCCGCTTTCAAACACGTTCCTGTATTCTTCAAAAGTCTTGTCAGAAAGGAATGGTAACACTTCAAAGGCGTTCGCTCCGAGGATGTCGCCCTTCCATCCGTATGCGCTTACTCTACGGCGCAAAGCCTTGTTCACCAGCACCAACCGCATTTCGTAATCAATCATATACACCGATTCATCCAGCCCGTCGATGGTGGTGCGCAGGCGTTCTTCGCTGGTGCGCAGCTCGTCCTCCGCCTGTTGTCTCCCAATGGCCATGGCAATCTGTTCGGAAACGAACTGTAGTACGTCCAGATCTTCCTGTGTGTACAGCCTGTCCTTTGAATATGTCTGAACAACCACCACGCCAATGATTTGCTTTTCCCGTCTGAGTGGAACGCCCAGCCACATCTCGGCGACATTGCCGATGATGTCGATGTGACCCTCGGCTGCAAGGCGTTCGATGGTGGCCGCGTCAGCCATCAAGGGCTTGCCTGTGTGGATGACATAGGCGGTAAGCGTCTTGCCCGCCGGAAACGACTCGAAGCGGTCTTTGCGGTCGGTGTGGAAGGGCAGGCTGAGGCTGTCGGTGTGGTTGTCATAGAGAGCGATGTAGAAGTTCGTTGTATCGATGAGAGTGCCCAGTTCGTCACGGATTCGAGCCATCATCGCCTGCATGTCGCTGGTCATGTTCGCGGCGTTGACAATTCGGATAAGGGTGTTGAGCTGGCGGATCTGCTGTTGCTGGGAAGATAGATTTCGGATGATGGCCCACGCTCCGTCGGGCTTACCCGTGGGCTTGTGCATGGCATAGAACTGAATCTCGACAGGCAGCAGCCTGCCATCGCGGTGATGGAAATGCAGGCGGAGGGGTTCGGCTGAGTCGCTATTGTCGGGCAGATTATTGGCGAGAACCTCATCAACGCTGAGTTTCTCTGGCTGAGGAGTGAGCTGCTTAAATGACATTCCGATGAGTTCAGGCCGCTTGTAGCCCACCAATTGCATAAAAGCGAGGTTGCAGGATGTTATGCGGCCATGTTTGTCTGTGCGCACCCAGCCTTCGCGCATGCGATTATACAGGTCGGTGAATGGATTGAGGCAATTCTCTCCCGTTTCCGCTTTTTGCGGTAAACCAGAAGTTGAATCGCGCCTCATCTCGCTCATATCAGCACCTCTCAAGAAACAGCTCCTTGTAATTACATTGTCGGCAAAGAAACCCGATTTTGCCTATGCCAGTTCAACCTGCAACATTAGATAATTCACTATCGTTTCCCCTACATATTAAATTTTACTGTGAAGTTTGAGTTTTCCAAGTAGAATTTCCATAATACTGCAAGCGGGCAATCTGCTTGATGAGGAAGAACCCAGTTTGCAATCTGTTATGTGGTTGAACAAAGTAGTGAGTTTTTATGAAAATGGCTGAAAAAAGCACAGAAGCAAGAAATCGCAGAGCTGAACGGGCAACTCGCTCACTATAAACAACTCGAAGAACGCCGAAGCGATGTTGACCACAGTCGAGTGCAGAATATCGATTCGCAAAGAATCAGCATAAATCACAGAAATGGAGAAAATACTTGGTGCGGTTGGATTTTTTCTTATTCTATCATCTACATGTGACAAACTGAAAGACGAGATTTGACATCTTGAGGGAGTTTTCATGGCGCTCAAAAAACATCAAGGTCTAGTTCAGAATATTTGTGGTCGGCTCATCTTCGGCCCTTCTCACATCGAAGCTTCATTGAGCCGACGTTCCGGCCAACCGAACCAAACACAATCCGATATGAATCTGGAGGAGAAATGAAAAACTGGCCCATCGGAAAACAACTGCTTCTTGGCATTGGCGTTATCTTCGTTCTTGTAATCGTACTGGCTGTCCTGAATATAACGGGGTTGGCGCGCATCAGCAAGTATGTAACCATCAGCACCAACACAAACAACCTGATCAAGGAAGTGCGGCAGGCACGAATTATCACGAAAGACTTCATCATGCGCGAGGATAAGAAGTATATATCAGATATGCACGCGCTGGTAGAAGAAACCGAGGAGAACATCGCCGTTACGAAAGCCATGCTCAAGGCCGAGTCTGACCGCCAGCTTCTGGACAACATCAACGACAACCTCGCTGACTTCGCAAGTCATTTCGATATGCTGGTGGAGGCCCATGATCAGGAGGTGGATTCCAACGAGCAGATGGTGGTGGCTGGCCGTCTCCTACAGCACGAATCGGAAGCCCTGCAGGACGACCAGGAGCAGAAAATGATACGTGGGTTACGGGCCGGCCATGGACACGGCAGCCTGCGCAGTCGTTTCGAGAAAGTCGGCGCAACCGTGCATATCGTGGAAGCGGGGCAACATGCCCGTCAGGCAGAAAAGAACTTTGCCCTGCGTCATGACGAAAAATATGTGAAAGAAGTGCATGAATGGATGAACCTGTTGATTGACACCGCCGAAGCAACGCTCGCAACCATGACCGATCAGGCCAACATCGACCAGTTGAACGAAATTGAGCGTTCCGCCAAAGCATACCTCGCGGCGTTTGACAGCAACGTCGATGCGCAGCACATGCAGACAGAGGCTGTGCTGGGAATCAGGAATTCCGCTCGCATTTTCACGGAGCACGCCGAGGAAATGCGCGCCATCTCGCATGAAAAGATGGAAAGCACGGAAGCCAACACCAGTGTCCTGGTGCTGGTGTTTTCGATCATCGTGCTGGTGATTGGCAGTTTCGTCACCTGGATCGTTTCTCGCGCCCTCGGGGGCGGCATCCGTCGTCTCATCGAGCAGGCTTCTCATATCGTGAGCGAAGTGGTGAATGGCCGCCTCGAAGCCCGTGCCGATCCCGATCTCGTCGGCATAGATTTCCGCGACGTCGCCCAAGGTGTCAATGACATCATCGATGAGTTCGTGGGACCCATCAACCTCATGGGCGAGTACATCGACCGCATCAGTAAGGGAGACATGCCGCCAAAGATTACTGACACATACAACGGCGATTTCAACAAGCTCAAGGACAACCTCAACCAGTGCATCGATGCGCTCACCGCGATGCTGGCTGACGTAACAGGACTCGTGCAGGCAGCGCTTGCCGGCCAACTGAGCACTCGCGCCAACGCCTCGAAGCATGAGGGTGACTACGAGCAGATAGTCAAGGGCATCAACGAGATGCTCGAGGCGGTCGTCACCCCTGTGAACGAAGCGATGGAAGTGATGGCGGGCATGGCCGGCAAGGACATGACGTTGCGACTGACCGGCAACTACAAGGGCGACCTGAACGAGTTCAAGCAGAATATCAACAATGCCGCCGACAACCTCGACGACGCACTGGCTCAGGTGAGCACGGCTGTCGAGCAGATAGCTGCCGCCGCCGGCCAGATAAGCACTGGCAGCCAGACACTGGCCGAAGGCTCGAGTGAGCAGGCCAGCAGTCTGGAAGAAGTTGCCAGCAGCCTCGAAGAGATAAACGCGCTGACGGTGGGTAACGCCGACAACGCCAAGGAGGGCTCGAGCCTTGCACGGCAGGCGCTGGATAATGTAGAAAAAGGCAACGCGGCGATGACGCAGATGAACGACGCTATGCAAAACATCAGCACAAGCGCCGTGGAAACCGGCAAAATCCTCAAGACAATCGACGAAATCGCCTTCCAGACGAACCTGCTGGCGCTGAACGCGGCTGTAGAGGCAGCACACGCCGGCGAGGCCGGCAAGGGCTTTGCGGTTGTGGCCGAGGAAGTGAAAAACCTGGCCATGCGTAGCGCCGAAGCTGCTCGCAACACCTCCGAACTGATCGAAGAGTCGATGAAGAACACCGATTCGGGCACCAGGATTGTTGAGCAGGTGTCACAGTCGTTCGGTGAAATTCGCGGCAGCTTCGAGAAGGTGAACAACATCGTCAGTGAAATCAGCGCGGCCAGCGATGAACAGGCACAGGGCGTGAGCCAGGTGAACAGCGCCATCACCGAGCTGAACTCGCTGACACAACATAACGCCGCCAACGCCGAAGAGAGCGCCAGCGCTTCTGAAGAGCTGACTGGGCAGTCTGGTGAACTGGACGGCATGGTTGCCGAGTTCAATCTGAGCCAGGGCAGCAGACGCCGAGGCGGTGGACGGAGCGATCGTCGTCATCAACCCAAGCAAATCGAGCATAAGAAGGACGACGATATGCTCGAAATCAGCCCGGATAAGGTGCTGCCTCTGGATGATGTCGGCGATGATGACTTCAAAGACTTCTAACAACCCTGGAGTTCTTCGCAGATCATCAAGCAGAGGGCGATAGGGCACAAGCCAGATAAGAAAAAGCGCAGGAGAAGCAACCATGCCTCTCCTGCGCTTAAATTTTTTCTGGTTTCCTCAAGTGAAACCTTTCAATTACGAGCACGAGAAAATTTTTATTGCATGGTTCGAGTAATCATGTATATTGTCGTCGAATAGCCGTAGGGCTATCGCGTTTTGCTGTGTTGTTAACCAGAAAAGACTATCCGGAGCGCCACTATGAAACCAGTGAAAAAATATCTCAAGAACAAACCCAAATGTTCGGTGACGTTCACGTTGCCCAATGAAGCCGCCAAGTTCGCTGAGTCGGTGCACATGGTTGGCGAAAACAACAACTGGGACACGAGCTCGCATCCGATGAAACGCCAGAAAAGCGGCGACTGGGTGATTACCATCGAGATGGACACAGACCGCCAGTACCAATACCGCTATCTCATCGATGGGCACAAGTGGGAAAACGACTGGGATGCTGACGGCTATATCGAATCGCCATTCGGCAGTTGTTTCAACTCGATTGTAACCGTCTGACGGCAGAGTGTCTCAATTTTTGGAACCGCGTTATGCGGTTCCTTTTTTTATGTCGGAAGCGAGGCGCGCACGACGATTTGCCAAACAAAAATACCCGAAGATGTTGGTCTTCGGGTAAAGGTATTTGTGAGCGGTTAAGCTCTATTTCTTTTTCTTGTGGCGATTCTTACGCAGACGTTTTTTCCGTTTGTGCGTATTGATTTTATGAAGCTTCCGTTTCTTTCCGCAAGGCATCGTTCCCCCTACTTCAGCATGTCTTTGTTGGCTTCGGCCACTTCATCTTTGAAGGCACGGCTGAATTTGAAGGTGGGAACTACGCGCTCGGGCACCGGCACCTTGTCGGCTGTTTTGGGATTGCGGCCGATACGGGGCTTGCGCACCTTGAGCTTGAACGTGCCGAAGCCGCGAATCTCTATGTGGTTGCCATCTTTCATGCTGTCCTTAAGCGCTTCGAGGAACGTGTCCACGACAATTGCGACGTCCTTGCGAATGATTCCTGTTTCATTCGCAATGGTCTTAACAAGATCTGCCTTCGTCATATCAGTCTCCTTGTCGATATTTTGTATGCTTCTCTCATATTCTTTTTCCGAAATCCTTGTCAAGGGATTTTGTCTAATCTTTTGATTTTCCTATACATCTGGTGGCAACAAGTTAGCCCTGAAGATGCATGAATCACCGTGATGGGTACATTGCGTCACTCTTCGTCGCTGGCAGGATTTTCCTCGACCGGCTCTTCCTCAGCCTGTGGTTCAACGACATCGTCTTCGTCTCGAACATCGATATTGATGCGGACATTCATTCCGGCGACTGAAGGATAGAAATCCTCGATATACTCGCGTACCATCTGCTCGAGGTTCGGTTCCTTGTCGAGCGTTTCCTGCTTGAAAAGGAGGGTGAGATCAAGGCGGTTGTTGGTGAGATTACTCGTCATAGAGGGTTTCTCGCCGACGGTGTTCTTGAGGAACAGCGGCAGAGAATTGCCCAGCTTCATCGCGCCGCGAATACGCTCGTAGAGTTTCCAGCCCCAGTAGGCAAGGAACGAAAATACGCCAAGCCAAAACACTCGTTTGAAAAACTTCAACATGCTATCCTCCTGCGTGAGATTGAAAAAGAAGCCCGGCGAAAGTCTGACTCTGCCGAGATATGGTTTATTTGTAAAGCGATTTGATGCGGCCCCAGGATGTCTGGTTCACATTCAGCCCATATTGGCCGCCCAGATCGAGGGGCGTGCGCGGATTGAGACGGAACTCGCCGAAGCGGAATGACACGATGCCACGCGCTTCCTGCCAGATACCATCTTCATCAAAGTTGACCCGTTGCGCTGAAAGCACGTCGAAGCCGTCTTCCATCACACAGGCGCCCGAGCCGTCGTCGATTTCCCAGATGGCGCCGGCGTGATTGATGAGCGAAACGTTTTGCAGGCGCACAAGCGCGCTCTCGTAACTTTCGTTCACACGGACAAGGCCGGTGGTGGCTAATACTTCGGGCAGAGTGGTCTGCACGCCATTTGTCACGATGTTGGAAACATCGCTCAACATGGTCATGCCAAACTGCTCAACAACCATGCCGGTGAGATCTACGCGCACTCCGGGACGAAGGCGGTTCTGATGTATATGACGGCCGGCCTTGACGCAAATGGCGTTCCATTCGCCGCCGTGCAGGCCAGACATGTACATAATGCCGGATTCCGGGTGTATGGCGGTGACGATGCCTGATGTGCGAATCGTCAGGCCACAATACGGAGAGGGATAGGTTCCTTCGCAACCGGGGTTGCTCGTGTATTGAATATCATAAATCGTGACGATATTTGTGGCGGCCAGCGAAACCAGCGCCAAACTCATCACGAGGAACATCATCGTATGCTTCATCTTTCCCCCACTGTTATTTCACAACACTCCTACAATATACAAGCGCAAAGTCCTGTCAAGAAATTCCTTCCACACACCAGGCATGCCCCCTGCTATTGTGTGAAAAACGACCCAATATTTTATTCAAAAGTCGATGTAAATTTGTCCAAACTTCGGAATTGATGTGTTAAAACGCACCTGTATCGCTCAGTTTGAACAAATTTGCTATCGATTTGCTTTTGAAAAAGCAAACACAAAACTACAGACACAACCATGCATGATGCATTCCGATTGTCTTTCCCGCCGAAAAGATGAACCGGAAACGAACTTCAATATAAATATGAACGCACGGAAGGAATGAATATTGCAACCTCAAGAGAGTCTTGAAATAGCTCAACAGCAAGGTATAATAAAGAATGAAATGAATAGAGACAAATATCACAAGGAGTTAAGTCTTATGAAGCAATGCTTCCCCCTACTGTTTCTGTTGGCCGTCACGTCGATGATGGCTGCACAAGTCGAATTCACTGGGCGCAATCTCGACCCGCTATTCACAGCCACGCAAACCAACCAGGAGTACACCGAGTTCACGTTCCAGCTTCCTTCCTGCCGTGTGCAGCAGGTAGAAATCGACGGTGTAAACTATCAGCGCCTTTCGTATGGCCAGTCAGCGACGACCATCGAGGAAGGGCTGCCCGAGCTGCCGTTCTTTGCCACCATGCTGGGCATTCCAGACCAGGGCGGCGTTGAAATCGAGCTCGTCGAGCCGCAGTACACCGTGCTGCCCGGCATGAACATATATCCGTCACAGGGCGTGCACCTCGACGGCGAAACTCGCGGATTCGTTCGTGACGAAGCCTTCTACAGCGGCATGCGTCAGTGGTCGCAGGAGCCAGTCACCATCAGCGAACCCTCTTTGATGCGCGGCGTTCGCGTTGTCGGCGTCAACATCAACCCCTTCCGTTTCGACCCGCTGAACGGCGACCTCACGGTGTTGCAAAGCGCCACAGTGAGATTGCGCTACACCAGAACTCCGGCCGGAAACACGCCGGTGCGCCATATGCCCGCCTCGCGCAGTTTCGAGAACCTCTATGCCGCCACCATCCTCAACTGGGACGACATCCGCGACGAGAACGAGCCGTTCCAGGCGCGCAGCATCCTTGTCATTCAGGCAAACAACGCCAGCCTCGACGAACTGGTAGAGCAGTTCGTTGACTGGAAACGCACCAAAGGCTTCGACATTGTCGCCGTGGACACAGGCGTCACCGGCAGCACCAACTCGAACATCAAGAGCTACATCCAGAACGCATATGATACATGGGAAAACCCGCCGGAATTTGTCGTCCTCGTCGGCGATACTGGCGGCAGCTTCGGTATTCCCACATGGATAGAGAACTATAGTTGGTACAACGGCGCTGGCGACTATCCATACAGCCTGCTGGCCGGTAACGACTACCTGCCAGACCTCTTCATCGGCCGCATCAGCATCGAATCCACAACTCACATGATGACCTTCCTGGCCAAGATGAACCTCTATGAGCGTGAAGTCTATATGGACGACCCGAGCCTCTATCATCACAGCCTGCTCGTGGGCGACACCAGTCCGTCCGGCTTGTCGTGCATCATCACCAACAAGTACGTTAAAGAGCAACTCCTTCAAAGCGACCCCCAGCATACATTCACCGAGCTATACGCGGCCAGCCCCAACACCAGCCAGATGGATGCGGCTCTCAACCAGGGCAGCCTTGTCTTCAACTACCGTGGCTGGATTGGCATGAGCGGCTGGGGCAGTAGCAACATCAATGGCCTTACAAACGTCAACCGCCTGTGCAACGGCACCATCTTCACCTGCTCCACCGGCAGCTTCAACAGCACTGCCACCACCGAGGTGTTCTTTCGCGCGGGCACACCCAGCCAGCCCACCGGCGCCGTTTCGGCCATCGGTATGGCCACCTCGGGCACGCACACGCAGTTCAACAACATCCTGCAAGGCGGATTGTATCAGGGGATGGTCAGCGATGGCATGCGAACAATGGGAGAGGCGCTTGTGCGCGCCGAACTCAGCATGTGGCTCAGTTATGGCCAGTGCGCCACCAACTATGCGCAGATGTTCATTCACTGGTGCAACCAGATGGGCGACCCCAGCATGGACATCTGGGTGGCCGAGCCGCTACCGCTGAACGCCGCCTACGACACCGAGATACCTCTGGGGCAGGATTGGCTGGACGTGGTTGTCACCGATGACGACGGCGGCGCCATGGAAGGGGTGTGGGTGACTGCGCGCCAGGGCGATGACGACATCTTTGCCACTGGCTACACCGATGCATCAGGGCAGATTACGCTGCGCCTGAACGCCATGATCCCCGGCGAGGTTGACCTTACCGTCACCAAGCCCGACTACATCCCCCACCTGGGCGAGTTCGACATTGCTGCCACTGGCGGCGTCAGCTTTCAACAGATGGTTATCGACGACGACTCGAACGGCGATTCGCAGGGCAACAACAACGGCGACGCCAACCCCGGCGAGCTCATCGAGCTTATCGTGAGCCTGAAGAACTGGAGCGCCTCGAGCGTTTCCGGCGTGAGCGCCACTCTCAGTTGCGGTAGCCCCTTCATCAGCATCATCGACAACACCGAAGACTTTGGCTCCATCGGCGCCGGTGGAACCGCCGAGTGCCTCGAGGACTACGATATTGAAATCATGGCGGACGCACCCGACCGCCACGAGGCCATGATTATCCTGTCCATCAGCGACGACAGCGGCGATACATGGTCCAGCCGCATGTGGCTGTATATACACGGCAATGATTTGGACATCACCGCCTACGAAGTGGTTGACGGCGGTAACGGCAACATCGATCCGGGCGAACAGGCCCCCTTGCGGCTCACCGTGACCAACAACGGCGAGACCGACCTCACCGATGTTTACGCCGACCTCTACTCGCTCAACGGCCTCATCTCCGAGATCGACACGATGGCCTTCTTCGGCGACATCCCAGCCGGTGGTTCTGCAACCTGCACCGCCGATCCGTTCGAGATTGAAGGACTCAATCAGCTAATCCCCGGCATGTGCATCGAACTACAGGTGACTTTCTTCAACGCCGACGGCTATGAGGAAATCGAAACCTTTATCATGGATGTGGGTACGGTGACCGTGGATGACGCGGCCGGCCCCGACGCCTATGGCTATATCTGCTTTGACGACGGCGACAACGGCTACGACCAGGCGCCCGACTACGAGTGGATCGAGATAGCGCCCGGCAGCGGCGGCCCCGGCACTGACACCGGTTTGAGCGATACCAGCGACGAGGGCGACGACATTGTCTGGATCGATCTGCCGTTCACTTTCCGCTTCTACGGCGAAGAGTACACCGGCATCACCATCTGTAGCAACGGCTGGATCAGTTTCCTGCCAACGGAGCAGGTCACTTTCCGTAACTGGCCTCTTCCCGACGGCCTGGGCCCCAACGCGATGGTGGCCGCTTTCTGGGACGACCTGCGTACCAGCGGCGGCGGCGTTTACACCTGGTTCGACGACACAACCCACCCCGAAACGCCCTGCTTCATCATTCAGTGGGACGCCAAGAACAGCATTGGCAACACCAATGAAACGTTCCAGATTCTGCTCTACGATCAGGCGTTTAACCCCACGCCCACCGGCGACGGCATCATCAAGATTCAGTACGCCGACTTCAACAACGTTGACGGCTCGAACTCGGCCAGCGGCGCACAGGGCAACTACTGCACCGTCGGTCTCCAAAGTCCCTGCGGTGGCATGGGCCTACAGTACAGCTACGACAACAGTTACGCTCCAGGCGGCCGAGCGCTGGGCACAAACAAAGCGATTCTGTTCACCACCACGCCCATTGTGTATCCCGACTCCTGGCTGACGTTAGGCGACATCACCGTTCACGACGAGAACGGCAGCGGTTTCATCGACGCCGGCGAGACCGTTGATCTGGGCATCTACCTCGAAAACATCGGCATGAGCCCAAGCTTCGGCGCCTTCGCCACCATCGAGTGCTACGACGGCTATGCCACTATCGAAAGCGACACCTCGGCATATCGCTTCATCGACGCCGGATCGAAGGGCGTCAACCGCAGCTATTATCGCATGACGATCTCATCGGGTGCACCAGATGGCCGTGAACTGGCCTGTGCCATCAGCATATCGAATGCCGACGGCAACTGGTCATACCCGTTCTTCCTCACCGTTCACAAGCCAACCCTGAGCGTGTTCTCGACGATGATCAACGACCTCGAGGGCAACAACAACGGCGTGATGGACCCCGGTGAAACAGGCAAGCTCATCGTCAACCTGTGCAATGAAAGCATGTCGCCGGCCATGGACATCCAGAGCCTGCTCGCCACCGACAACGAGTGGGTCAGCATCGAGCAGGAAGAAATGCCCTTCGGTGACCTCCTGCCGGGCGAATCCGTGCAGCGCGTGTTCACCGTTACCGTCGATGCCGGAGCGCCTGTTCCCAGTTCGGCGTGGTATGATTTCGAGGCCGACGCCACTTTCATGTCCACACAGAGTTTCGAACTCCCGATGGGCATCGGCGATTGGGGTTTCGAGGAGGATTTCGAGGCCGACAACGGCGGATTCATGGCCTACGGCGGCTGGCAGTATGGCGAACCCAGCGTGGGCTCGCATTCGGGCACACATGCCTGGGCAACGCATATCGGCACGAACTACGGCAACAATGTCGCGTGGTTTGTCGGCACATCGGCGTTCTTCATCGGCGACAACACCACTCTCTCCTTCTGGCACTACTATGACACCCAGGAAAACGCCGATGGCGGCAACGTGAAGCTTTCGACCAACAACGGCATCACCTGGAACGTCGTCGAGCCGGTGGGCGGTTATCCCACGGCTTCGATGTCCAACGGCAACTCGGCAATCGGGGGCGAGCCGGGCTTCTCCGGTGATTCCGGCGGTTGGGTGCCGGTCACATTCGACCTTGCCGCATATGCAAACGACGACATCAAGCTGCGCTGGCACTTCGGTTCCGACGGCAGCACGGTGGCTTATGGATGGGCTATCGACGACGTTGTTGTGAGCGGTGGAACGGAACGCTCTGGTATCCTGCACGGTACTGTGAGCATGGACGACGCCCACGACCCGATCGAGGACATCTGGGTGAACGCCGGGCCGTTCGCCATTCATCCCGACGAAGCGGGCGACTATACACTCTACGCTACCGCCGACACCTACGACCTCACTGGCGGTCTGCGCTGGTATGAGTCGGGCATTCTGGCCGGCCTCGAATTGGCGCAGGGCGATGAACTGTTCGACCAGGACCTCGAGCTGCTATGGCTGCCGCCCATCGACTCGGTGGACTATGACCTCGACGACGAGGGCAACCTCACTCTCACCTGGGATGAGCTGATTCTGTCCACCCGCAAGCACGACGCCAGTCGCCGCGCCAGCGCCAACACCCAGCGCTATGACTATGTCCAGACCAACATCTGGATGCAACAGGAAGCCGGACAGGCCACAATGGTTGACTCGGTTGCAGGCGCCGGCATCTGGCAGACCGTCATCGACACCGAGCGCGAGTACCTGTTCTGGGTCGAGCAGCTCTATGACACCGGCATCAGCGCGCCCAGCGAGTTGGTTTACATCAACATCGAGCCACCAGAGGGCGGCGACGGCGATACCGTGCCCGGCTTTGTCACCGCGTTGCGGCCCAACTATCCCAACCCCTTCAACCCCACCACGACCATCGCGTTCAGCATGGCGCAGCCAGGCCGCGCCACCGTCAAGGTGTACAACCTGCGCGGGCAGCTGGTGACAACGCTTGTAGATGAATACATGCAAGCCGGTGGACATACCATTACCTGGACAGCCGAAGGCTGCGCCTCGGGCATATACCTCTATCGCCTCGAAGCCCCAGGCTACATCCGCGTCCGTAAGGCGCTGCTGCTGAAGTAGCGCAGCAACCAGCATACAAAAAGAGGCACGCCGTATGGCGTGCCTCTTACTATATCCGGTTACTCAGTTACTTCAGCATCAGCATCTTGCGCAGGAAGGCTTTGTCACCGATCTGGGTGCGTAGGAAGTAAATGCCGGAGCCGACGGCGCGATCCTGGTCGTCCTGACCATGCCACACAAGGCTGTGTTCGCCTTGGTCGAGCAGACCGTCGTGCAGAGTGAGCACCCGTTGGCCGCGCAGGTTGTAGATGTCCACGCGAACGGGTGTGTGGTTGGAGGCTACACTGAGCGCTATGGTCGTTGTCGGATTGAAGGGATTGGGGTGGTTGCTCAGCAGCGCGTCCACAAATTGCACCGCTTCATCATCTGTCGCCACAAATGTGCTGGCAATCACGTTCAGCACGTTGGCCGCGTGGAACGGGTCGTTCGAGGTGATGATGATGCCGGCGCTGAAATCGCCCTCTTCCGGCGGTGTGAAGGTTAGCTGGAACTGCGCCATCTGTGACGGCTCGATGTTGTATGGCACCTCGGTGCGGCTGGCTGGCTCACCGCGGCCTGTTTCGCTGGGCTTGCGCGTCGAGGCGGCGCTGTCGAGGCTGAAGCCTTCGGGCACGTTGATGTTGCCTGTGAGCGTCGCCGAGCCCATGTTGAAGATAGTGAAGCTGCGCGTGGCGCTCTGTCCAACGTCCACCACGCCGAAATCGAGTTCGGAGGGGCTGAGGAAGAAGACCGAAAGCACGTCGCCCACAAACGGCGGGAACTCGACCATGTCGATCCAGACACAGTCGGAGCCGCTGCTCACGGCAGGGTCTTTGGAATATGCCCACGAGAATGTGTGCTGGCCGCCAGTGACGGGAAATGACGCATAGCTCCAGCCGATAATGCCATCCCAACGGCCCTGCTCCTGTCCGTCGATAGTGAAACAGAGGTAATCGTAGTTGTTGGCGGGGCCGTTTTCGCAGCTCACCTTGTACCAGAAGCCAATCGTGCCGTTCTGGAGCGTGTTGAGGTCGAGAGACAGCGTGGTGGTCTGGTTGTTGCCGATGTTGCCGGAGCGCGCGCAGTAGCTGCCTTCATATGCGCCGGAGGTGACATACCAGTCGGCGCTGCCGCTCGTTTCCCAATCGTAGTTGGAGAAGTCGCCTGTCTCGAAATTTTCGCCAAGAACGCCCACCATGAGCACGAAGGTGTCATAATAATCGATGCCCTGCTCGGCATCCACCTCGAAGACGAAGCTGGCCATATAGCCTTCTTCTACGTCAGAGGAAACGGTGATGTTGAACGCCATCGATACCTGGTTTCCGGCTTCCAGCAGGCTGATGGAGGCTGTGGACTGGTTGAGGGTGATGTATGGATCGGCGGTGGAGAGGTTGACGACCAGGTCGTGCAGGTCAGCCGAACCGTCGTTGCCCAGCCAAACTTCGACATCGACGGTTTCGCTTGGGTCGAGGTGGCCGTTATCGTCGTCAACGACGATATTGCCCAGCGCCAGCAGCGGCGCAAGGGCGATTGGTACAATCTGGGGCGACCAGCTATATGAGCCGTCGCTCATGTCGATGGTTATCGGGATGGGTTGTTGATCGGGCACGTCCGCTTCGAGCTCGAACGAGAAGGCGGCCTCGAGTTCGATAAGCTCACCGGCGGCCAGAGCGGTGATTTGTTCGGTGTTGTCGGTGAAATCGAGGTATGAGCTCAACGTCGAAAGGTCGATGTCGATGTCGTCGGATGGCTGGTTGCCGATATTGCGCAGGCTGAGGGTGATTGTGCCGCTTTCGCCGAACTCGAGCTGGTCGTCGTCACCCGACAGAATCGACCAGTCGTCCACGATAATGAAGGGCTGATCGGCTGCGATAATTTGGATGGCGCCCGTGTGGATGAGGTAGTCGTGCGCGGTGATATAGATATCGAGGATACCCAGGTCGGTGAACGGCTCCGGAAAGTTCAGCACGGTGTTGCCGTTGGCATTGGCCCAGGCGCTCACAAGCTGCTCGCCGTCTTTGCTCACACAGATGAGTGCGTTCGGGGCGCCGGCGGCAACGGGCAGTATTGTCGTCGTCAGCGGAATCTGCTGACTGTAATCTGTGGTGAGGGTTTGCGGCGTCGATGTCCACACATCGAGACTGGGGTCGCCCAGCACGTTGAGTTCGTAGTATGTCCAGCGGAACCAGGCGTCGCCGTTGCACTGTCCGGCGCCGTCCACCTTCGAGTCGTCGTTGGCGTCGCCTACGCGGGTGATACCCTCGCCGAACAGGGCGTCGTAGAACTGGCGGTCCATGTATTGCGAACTCGAGTTGGTGCCGCCGGGCTGGTACCAGCCATAGCGGGAATTGCCCACAAACACGCCGCAGCCGTTATCGATGGTGGTGAA
Source organism: Candidatus Cloacimonadota bacterium (assembly GCA_021108395.1). Taxonomy (GTDB): domain Bacteria; phylum Cloacimonadota; class Cloacimonadia; order Cloacimonadales; family JAIOQZ01; genus JAIOQZ01. The sequence goes on along the minus strand of JAIOQZ010000057.1, from coordinate 4,326 downwards.
CTTCTCGGCAATGGAGTCGTTGTAGTCAAATGCCGCCGGGTAGCAACCCTGTGAATAGATAATGAAGAAATTGTGATTCACGCCGTTCGAGGTGAGGTTGTTGTCTGTCACATGCTGGTTGCTGAACTTCATGTTGTAGTCGGTGCTCGAGTGGCCGAGATGGTTCAGCAGGTTGAGGCCGGCGTTCATACGGTTAGTGAGTTGACTGCGGCTCCAGTTACCATTGCGCTCGTACATGGTGTCGGTGTCGAAGTCGTTGCTTATACCTGTGGTTGTATAGCCGTTATAGCTTCCGCCGTCAATGATCTGGTCTTTGTAGTCGCCACCCCAGGTGAGCGGATTGTCATTCAGCTCCTCGCCAACCATGAGCGCCTCGTCAAGGTCGCCGACAACAGGATTGAGCTGGTACATGATCTGCTTGTTGAGCGCGGCGTCGAACTGAGCGGACGTGTTGGCGCTGATACGCCCGATGGCCAGCTCGGGGAAGTAGTCGGCTTCGCCTGGTTCGCCCCAGTGGTTGTTGCCGTTGGTGTTCCAGTCGGGCCCGTCGCCCATGCCCACGCGGTCGAGGCATGAGAAATACATGTCGGCGGGCAGGTTGTTATCGACGGTGCTGCCGGCTTGAAGATAGAAGCCGCGAAAGGGCACGATTTGCACGTCACCGCCCAGGATGACGTAGTCGGTATCATGCTCGTCGTAGCAGTCGATGATGAAGGCGCGGATGCGATCCTGTGTATCTACGCCCGTGTAATTGGAATCGATGTCCTCGACGGTCATCACCAGCGGGTTGAACCCCTGGCGGGTCTTGAACTCGACGAAATCGTCGAAGTAGCTGACCTGGCCGGCGCCGGTGATGATGACCAGCATGTGCCCTTCGATGCGGTCGCGGGTGGTGGCGGGATACAATGCCAGTGATGATGGATTGTCCACAGAGGTTTCGACGCGGTCGATGGTGCGCTGGTCGCCACGGTGGCGCTGTAGGGCAGACTGCGCCTCGATGTGCGGGGCAGTCGTGATGGTCACGGTTACTTCGGGGTGATAGAGCAACTCGCCGGAGGCGGGGCGATAACGCACCGGACACACCTGCAGCAGCGCGATGGAGTGTCCGCGCATGTACTGTGTGTCGGGCGTGGTGAAGTCGGCGGCGGGCCAGGCGGAATCGCTGCCATAAACAGTGGCGTCGGGCGCGGTGAAGTCGATGGCGCCCTGATGGCTGGTGGGCACGGGCGTCTGCTGAGGGAACACTTCGTAACCGTCACCGAGGTTCACGGCGTCGGCCCACGAGACCTCGACCGACACGGCTCGCTCGCCCGGAGGCAGAAGCAGGCGCACCGGCCAGACGGGCAGGCTGGGCAGCCCTGGCTGGGTGAGAGTGACGCCGCCTTCGAGGGCGACGCGGTGCCAGCCGTCCACGAGTTCGACGGACGGCACGGGAATAGTGTATGACTGCTGAACGACACCAGCGGCAAGCATGCCGAAGCTCAGCAGAAACAGAGTGAATAAAACGTTACGCATTATAGACCTTCCTTCAGTATGATATTAATTCATACAAAGAAGGTGCAATTTCCATTCCGTTCGCTCGATAAATGAGCCAACAGTGGTGTTTTATTTCGCTATAGCGACCAGAGATAGTTCATCTTGGCGAAGGCCTGCACGTTGTCACCCATGTTGTCCCAGCGGTCGAAGTCGAGCAGGTTGCAACCGACATAGACCGTGCTCAGTGGTTGATATTCCCACGTCAGCAGCACGTTGCAGGAGGCGATGGTGTTGACGCAGCTTGCTTTGGAGGAGTCGCGGGGGTATTCCATCCACTCACGCTGCGCCTGCACGATATTGCGCAGGAAGAGACCGCGAGTGAGCATCACACTCACTTTGCTCCACAGGGTGACATAGGCATGCTTACGGTCACCCTGCCAGCGGGTGCGCAAATCGTAGATACTCATGTTCATGTCCAGGCTCAGGCGGTCGAGCGGGCGGACGTTGCAGCCATAGTTGCACGAGGCATACCAGCCCTCGAAGCCGGGGTCTTCGTCGTTGTCGTTGTCGCCATACCAGGGTTCGTGGCCAACGTCGGCGTTGAACCAGCCGTCGAACGCGCCGCTCCAGTATTTCCACGAGTGAAACTCGATTTCGAATGAGTTAAACATCCGCTCCTGTTCGATGCCGTTCTCGATCCAGGTATGCTCGTTATGATTGATTTTGCCTTCGAGCTGGGTCCACATCCGGTTGTTCCAGTCCGCCTCGATACCGAACCAGTGATTGCGATCGCCAGAAACGAGATCGATGCTGGTAACGCCACCTGTTCCGGCAAATACGCTGATCTCTTCCCACGGCCCCACATCCTTCCAAATATCGTGGTTTGCGAAGGATCCCATGCGCAGTGTGTTTCTGTCGCGCGAATTGAGAAAACCAGCGCCTGGCTCGAAGTTCTCGGAAAAGGCGCTCACCCAGCTATTGACATCGAGAGCGTCGCTGTTGTAGTTGAATGTAGCATTGCCGGCCCAGCCTTTCGAGGTGTCATCGTCGAGAGAAGAGTGGTCGGCGCTGCCAACGATCTGTAGCTTGCAGACAGTGTTTGGCGGCAGACGCAGCATGAAGTCGCCGGCGGCCACGCGGTTCCAGGTGTCGCTGTCGAGGTCATCTCTGCTCGTGAGGATGAGTCCGGCGGTGGATTCGCTGAGGACGTTGTGCCGCCAGCGGAAGATGTTGTAGAGATCGTTGCGGTCGCCATCCACGCCTTCATCGAGCGCCGAGAGAAGGCCGAAACTGCTGTCCGTATATTTTCCGCTTAGTTTCATCCCTGCCACGGGATTGACTATGTTGCGAGTGTACAGCAGGTTTATCATGCCTGTATGAAAGAAGTCGAGACCGCGTGTGAAGAACGGCCTTTTTTCCTCGAGCCATTGCAGATCGCGGCTATTGACCTCGATGTCGAAAGCGTCGGCCTCGATCTGCGAGTAGTCGGGGTTGAGCGTGGCCGAAAGCTGAAGCTGCGATGTGAGCGCCGTCTCCACATCTACACCGACGTCGCCATCCCAGGTGCTGTCGGCGTGAATGTAACTGCCGAAGCCGTAGGGCACAAGCTCGATCCTGTTGCCGGCCTTCACGTCCCGCATGCCATCGAGCACGCCGTTTTGCGATAGCAGGTTGTTTATGCTCTGCGAACGCGGCGGATAGACGCAATGCTCATTATGCTGTTCGTCCTTGCGAAAGTAGTAAAACCCCCAGCGCTGCTCGGGCAGGCTGTCATCAAAGCTGAGCGAACGGAACGGGATGGCCGCTTCGACGATGTAGCGATCACTGTAGATGCGGCCTGTGCTGCGCAATGGAATGTCCCAGTTCATGTCACTGGCGCCGGAAGTCGAGTTCAACCAGTCCTTGGGGTTGCCGAGGGCGTTGAAGTTGAAGAGACAGCACTCGCGGTCGGTGTTATACACGTCGATGCAGAAGACCACCTGGTCATCGCTGCTCCAGCCACTTCGCGGGGCGACGGTCACCTTCAGTTGCTCTGGGTCGCACCAGGCCTCGAACACGATGTAGAACCAGTCGTTGTCGTAAGCTATGCGCACTTCGGTGCGTTGCGTGGGTGGCTCGCCCTCGTTGGGGACGTACTCGATCGGCGGCGGCAGCGGTGCTATGTCCTGCCAGGCGGCGTCATCGAGAACGCCGTCGATGACGATGGGCGACGAGACTCGGCTGATGGGGATGGTCGGCTTGGCGATGAGAGACGCGGCAAGGATGAGGCACACAACAATGATAGCTGTTCGCATAGGCAACTCCGTTCAAGTTTATTGAGCGGGGGGAATTTATGATTGATATGAAGTGAGCGAGGATGTCAAGAAAAAAACTGCGAGTGAAGAAGCAGGATGTAAAGAGACACCCTTGACGTCTTTCTGAAAAAGCGGTTTCGCTGTTGCGTATGCGTTTGATATTCAATCAGATGCGCGGTATTTCAAATCGTTATTGCACTTTTTCCATTCGCGGTGTTTTGCGGGTATTACCATCCACTATACATCCACTAACGACGGACTTTCAGGGCTGTTGCCTTGACTGTATAAGCCTGTAAGAGTTGCAGTTGTTAAGCGTTTACGGTTTTGAGCCCTCGAAATTTCGGCACAAGCGTCGCGTTATTACGCTTTTTCGCTTTTTCACCTTGAGAAATGGGGCAGTTTCAGGGCGAAAGTGAAAAAACGGCGAAATTTCGGTGAAAAAACGATTTCACTTCCTGTACTGGAATACGCGAAACTGCATCGCCATCTCACCGATGATCTGAAAGACCTTTGCACAAATCACGTTTTCCGCAAGTTACATGATATTTTCCGGTTT
>JAIOQZ010000029.1 GCA_021108395.1 Candidatus Cloacimonadota bacterium | reverse complement strand
AAGCGAAGTAGCCAAGTTCAAAGTGGTACATGACCATGAATGTGGATTGATACTCCTCTGGAGTCAGTGTGTAGCTGGAATCGACCAGAGTAGGTGCTGTGAGTAAGTACTGATTAAACATCGTTGCCGGCACACTGATAATGAACTCCCAGAAATCCTCTCTCTGGTTGAGGATAAGCTCGACGTCATTATCGGGCGAAGGCGCTGCGAAATTAGCGAGGTCGTCTATGACGACTGCGGATGCTTCAATAGATCGCGCATCCTCTACCAATCTCCAGACAGAATAGAAACGGGCAGCGGAATACTGTGTATCCAATCCTGCTTTTGTCCATGTCAACCGTATCTGATGCCCCTGGTCCCCCGGAATATCATCAACGGAAGTTATAAACGGTGAGTACTCACAAGTGAGATACGGATACTCGTTGGGCATAATCATCCAGATTTCATCAAGTCCGTTGACAGACTCGCCGATAAAATCCCAGCCGGCGTCGGTAAAGGTGGACTGCGTCTGCATCTCGGCTGTGGTTTTTCCTGTACCGCCAGCGCTTGTGCTTTGCCCCGATGTCTCAGTATCCCAGAAAGATGCTGTTACAGTGCCACTATTTAACCCCACTAGGCCGCCGACAAGGATAGTTCCACTCACACTGCCGGTGCTGTAGCTGTTATTGATGGTGGCGTAGTTATTCCACCCCACCAGGCCGCCGGTGTATATATCTCCGCTCACACTGCCGGCGCTGTAACAGTTGCTGATGGTGGAGGAGGAATGATGTGCTCCCACCAGGCCGCCGGTGTATATATCTCCGCTCACACTGCCGGCGCTGTAGCTGTTAGTGATAGTAGAGTTGGAAATATTACCCACCAGGCCGCCGGTATAGAAATCTCCTCCACTCACACTGCCGGCGCTGTAGCTGTTAGTGATAGTAGAGTTGGAAATATTACCCACCAGGCCGCCGATAGAGGAACCACCGCTTACACTGCCTGTGCTGTAGCAGTTATTGATGGTGGGTGAATTATTATTATTCCCCACCAAGCCGCCGGTGCTGCCATTTCCAGTCACATCAACGTTGGTGACACCGAGATTCTCGATCGTGGCGCCATCGGTGCAGCCAAACAAGCCTTGCTCGCTGCTACCTGGGCGGTTAATAAACAAGCTGTCTATAGTGTAGCCATCGCCATCGTAGGCGCCAGAGAAAGAGGTTGAAGTGTTACCAATCGGGCTGAAGCCCTCCCCGCCGTTCCAGTTCTGAGTGTCGGAAGCGTCGATGTCGGCGGTCTGCTTGAAGTAAGCGCCCCAGGAACTGGAATTTTCGCTCAGCCAGCGTAAAGCCGCCAGGTTTGAAATCTGGTATGGGTCAGCCGGTGTGCCAGAGCCGACAAGAATTGTTGTAAAGGTCAGGTCAGCGCCATAGCTGGCGCCAATTGAGTTTGTGGCGTAAGCGCGGTAGTGATATTCAGTTCCGGGATTAAGCCCCGTGATTGCCGAGGTGAAAACGCCCGTACCGGCGCCGTCGATTGTATGCGAGTCGCTCAGTGTCGGGTTAGCGGAAGTGCTCCAGCACACGCCTCTGGCAGTAACAGCATCTTCACCGGCGCTGATAACATCGCCACCGGAAGATGCGCTATTGGTTGTGATTGCAGTTGCGGCGGTTGTGGTTACATAAGGTGCACCTGATAGCGTGGTGAAGGTCAGATCAGCACCATAGCTGGTGCCGATTGAATTAATTGCGTAAGCTCGGTAATGGTATTCGGTATTTGGAGTTAAGCCTGTTATTGCCGAGGTGAAAACGCCCGTACCGGCGCCGTCCACAGTGTGTGAATCTGAAGTTGTCGGGTCAGCAGTTTCGCTCCAGCAAACGCCCCTGGCGGTGACAGCATCTCCGCCATCATCAGTGACTTCGCCACCCGAGGCGGCGCTGCCGTGTGTTATGGAAGTGGCGACGGTTGTGGTTACGGTGGGGAATGTATCAGTGGTAAACGTTAAATCCGAGCCATAGCTGGTGCCAAAAGAGTTTGTGGCGTATGCACGATAGTGATATTCAACGTTATGAGTCAAACCGGTGATTGCCGAGGTGAAAACACCCACGCCGGCGCCATCCACGGTATGTGGATCGCTCAGTGTCGGGTCTGCTGACTCACTCCAGCACACGCCTCTGGCGGTGACAGCTTCGCCACCTGAGAAGACAACTTCTCCTCCAGACATGGCGCTCTCGTGTGTGATTGAAGTTGCCGCGGTTGTGCTTACGGTGAGAGGAAAACTTGCAGATTGAATGCTCAGAACCGGATATCCGCTATTGAGAATCTCATACATGTACCAATAATCGTCTGTGCCATTTACAGATTCAAAGGCGAAATCCCAGCCGGCATCGGTGAAGGTTGACTGCGTCTTCATCTGTGCCGTTGTTTTGCCGGTGCCGCCTGCGCTGGCGCTCTGCCCCGATGTTTCGGTATCCCAGAAAGATGCTGTTACAGTGCCACTATTATTCCCCACTAAGCCGCCGACCACGGAACTACCGCTCACACTGCCGGTGCTGTAGCAGTAAGTGATGGTAGAGCTGGTATTACCCCCCACCAGGCCGCCGACCACGGAACTACCGCTCACACTGCCGGTGCTGTAGCAGTTCGTGATTGTGGAAGTATCATTATTATACCCCGCCAGGCCGCCGGTATAGTAACCTCCTCCGCTCACACTGCCAGTGCTGTAGCTGTTGGTGACTGTTGATGAAACATTATTCCCCACCAGACCGCCGACGCAGTAATCTCCAGTTATATCAACGCCTGTGATACCGAGATTCTCGATCGTGGCGCCATTGGTGCGGCCAAACAAGCCTTGGTTATCGCTCGATGAACGGTTGATATACAGGCCGTCTACGGTGTGGCCATCGCCATCGTAGGTACCGGTGAAATTAGTCATACCGTCTATTCCAATCGGGCTGAAGCCAGCCCCGCCGTTCCAGCCGCTTGTCGCCGAGGCGTCGATGTCGGCTGTCTGGATGAAGTGCGAGCTCAGGTAGTTGCCAACATCCTGCAACTCGGTTAGATTACTCACCTGATATGGGTTGCCCGACGAGCCGTCCCCGCCGGCAAAAGCGAATAGATTGACGCTCACAAAAAGTGCGATGATTACAAAAAGGCTGAGCTTGTTCATTGCTATCTCCCTGGTTTGTGAGTTAATTACGATTCCACTGCCAATGTATGTTGTACCGGTTTGCTTTTGTCAATTTATTATTCATAACTAAAGCGAAATCAGCCCGTCGAAAAAAACAATTGACAATTCTCTTAATTGGTGTTCTACTTAGTTTAATTGACATCAAATCCACGCATACTCGGGAGGGGCACCTTGAAAACACTACACTTTTTGCTTGCTTTCTGCTTTCTGTTCACCCTTATCCACGCTCAGGCATTCATCGAAGACTGGAGCTCCGGCACTTTCGGCAACTGGACATTTCAGCCATATCAGCCAGCCAACTGGGAGGTTACCGGAGAGGATGGCAATCCTTCACCCTGCGCCGTGTTCCGCTACAACCCCAATCAACTCAACTACGACTTCTATATGATCAGTCCGATGATCTCTGTTATTGGAATGACCAATCCGTCAGTCCAGTTCGACATGAAGCTCTTTACCAACTCCACTGCCACCATCGAGTCGATTCGTATCGAGGCCCGGTGCGATACCCTGGGGTCAGCGTGGCAGGAATTCGGCCAGTGGGACAATCAGGCGGGAGAATTCGAACAGTGGACAAGCTACCTGCTCGATTTGCAGCCTGCAAACGGGGGTGACTCGCTTCAGTTCCGTTTTCACATGTCAGGCGTTGACTCAGCGAACTTTGATTTCTGGCATTTCGATAACATAGAATTGAATGACATGCTCAGCGCCTGTAGCGTTTCCGGCACGGTGACGGAGGACGTCAGTCCGTACGGTCCCATCCCGAATGCCGAGGTGTATTTCAACGACTGGCGCGCAGTTAGCGACGTAAATGGTGACTACAGCTTGCTGGTTCCCGTCGGCGACTACAACGGCTCCTCATACGCCGATGGCTACTATGAGAACCACCAATATTCCGGGATCCCCCTCCCAGCCGGTTCCTATACGGTCGATTTTGAGATGACACTGCTGCCCGTGCTCAGCGGAGTGGTTACCGACCTGCTGAACGACGCGCCCATCGACAACGCTGAGATTTCCTGTTTCAGCAGCAGTAACAGCAGCCTGGGCACTCAATTCACCCACTCGGACCCCGACGGCACCTACAGCATATCTCTGCCTTCCGCGTCAGACTGGGAAATATCTTGCGAAAAATACATGGAATACCAGATGCAGACCGTCAATTCGGTCAATATATCGGGCGACACAGCGCTTGACTTCGCGCTGGTTCCCGAGGGAGCGGCGGACTGGAGCGATCTGCCTGAGAATGCCCAGCAAATCCCGCTCCCACTCCCGTACTCAGCCGAACACATTCTCTATCCGCAAGGCGAGGAAGACTGGTTCTACGTGTCTCTGGTCGAAGGTGAGACAGTAGATGTGTGGACTGAACGCTACAATGGCGGCGACATCGATCCCTTCATGGGCATCAGCGGACCCTCAACAGCAGGGCCGCCTTTCGGCGACATCGATCCCTATAGTTTTATCTACACTGACGATAACAGCGGCGGCGACATGCAGCCGTTCATCCAGTTCACCGTGCAGACCGGAGAGGCGGGCGACTACCTCATTCATATCTTCGATGGACATACCCGTAACCCCAGGATTGGTTACTACCGTCTGCATGTGGAGCCAGGCGACCCGCTCGTGGCCGACTTCGTCGCCGCCGGCGACACCATCGGCCTGGCGCCGTACGAAATTTCTTTCACCGACCTATCGAGCGGTGACATCACCGACTGGGCCTGGGACTTCGGCGACGGAGAAACCAGCACAGACCAGCACCCCACCCATGAGTATCCCGAACCCGGTCTCTACAGCGTGCAACTCATCGTGTACGATGGGCCACAGGCCGATACTCTGACAAGAGTCGATTACATCGATGTGCGCGTGTACATTCCCGACGATAACTTCCGCATCGCCATCAACGAGGAGCTTGGCTATCTTCCGCCGGAATCTGCCACTCACGATCCATCAGTTGCCGAGATGGCTTCCATCGTCAACCTGTATGCCGGCTCGCTTACCATTGACGAGCTTAGCGGCGCCGAATATCTCGTCAACTGTGATGTCCTCGAGTTGCAGGGCAACCAGATAAGCGATCTTGCGCCACTGGCCAACCTCTCCGGCCTCAGCGAATTGAGGCTGGACGACAATCTCATCGTCGATATTTCCCCGTTGAGCGGCTTCAGTGAAATCAGCATTGTCAACCTCTCAGGCAATACCATCGCCGACCCATCCTTGATAAACAACTTCGAGGACGTGGAGGTGTTGCGCCTGAACGACTGCGGCCTGGCAGATATCGCCTTTGCATCCAGCTTGGACCACCTGGAGATTCTCGAAATCGAGGACAACAACGTCAGCGACCTCCAGCCGATTTCCGGACACATCTGGTTTGACAAGCTCTATGCAGCCAACAACATCATCTCAGACCTTACGCCGTTGTCCGGCGTTCCCTACATGGGCTTTCTTTACCTACAGAGTAACCATGTGAGCGACCTCGCGCCACTGTCTGCGCTGAACGATCTTTCACACCTCGACCTGAGCGACAACCAGATCGAAGACATCTCGGCGCTTGAAGGGATAACAAATATCAACCACCTCGCTCTCGACGGCAACGACATCGACCGCATAGAGGCGCTGATCGGACTGGGCGACCTCAATTACCTCTCATTCTGCGACAACAACGTCTCCGACATCTGGCCGTTGACACAGAACGCCGGTCTGGGCGACTACGACACCCTGCGCTTCACCGACAACCCCGTCTCGAAGGAAGCATACGAGGTTCACATCCCGGAACTGGCGATTATCATGTGGGACGTGTTCGCGGTACCGGATACCTATGACCAGTATGCGCCCTGCTATCCGCAGCCGGAACGCGACGCCACAGACGTACCCCAGAGCGTGACGTTCGAGTGGCGGGGTGACGGTTCGCGACAGTGGTGGTATTATATAACCGTTTGGGACGATGGCGGCACAGAGGTTGTTGACCACGAGTGGGTTGTGCCGACGGGCGGCGACACGCTGTACAGTTATGTCGCAGATCTCGATCCAGAGGCGAGTTATACGTGGTCGGTGGAAGCGACCGATTTCGAGGACAGCCTCTATGGCGGCATCTGGGCATTCTCCACCGCCGAACTGGAATTGAATGCCGACTTCACCGCCACGAACACCAGCGGCACAGCGCCGCTCACGGTTCAGTTCTATGACGACTCCTCCGCCAGCGGCACCACCATCACCGAATGGATGTGGGACTTCGACAACGACGGGTCTATCGATTCCACATACGCGACATCGGTCGATCCGACATACACCTACTACGACGAGGGCGTCTATGACGTAGCCCTCACCGTGTCCGACGGGGTCGAAAGCGACACCTTCGTATCGGCTGGGCTGGTGACAGTGAACGGCTCGGTGTTCCCACCAGGATCCGAGATTACCGGCACCTACACAGATGCGGGCGGACCGTACACCGTCGAAGGCCAGGCCTATGTACCGGTGGGCGATACGCTCATCATCAATGGCGCGCAGTTCACCTTCCTGCCTGGGGCGCGGCTCGACGTAGAGGGCACGCTGATAACCACCAGCGGCCAGTTTGTGGCCGAAGCGTTCGATGTGTGGGGAGGTATCTATTACACTCCCACAGCCACCGGCTGCGACATGCAGTCGTTCACTATAAGCGGCGCAGTGCCCGCGCTGGAGATCGAAGATTGCTCGCCGGTGTTCGACGCCGTCAATCTGGAGATTACCGATGATTTCACCAGGCCGCCCTATGGTTGGGGTGTTTTTGCGCATACTGGCGCTGTGCCGCAGTTCGATAACATGCAGATGGATGGCTACGAATACGGCATTCACCTGCAAAACATCGGCGAATCAGTTGTCGAAGAACCAATATTCAATAACATCAGCATAACAAACACTGAAACCTGTGTGCAGACGGACGACACGGGCATCCTGATGCAGAATGCCGTTGCCCACTTCCACACGTTGTTGATTGAAGGCTATACCTACGGCATCAGTGTTGACACCTTTGTCGGCGGCACACGCTCCACGCCCACGCTCACCAACATTCGCGTGCGCAACAGCGGCAGCGCCACTCGCACGGACGACGTCGGCATCTACCTCAAGGATGTCGAGAACATAGTCATTACAGGTGACTCGATTCTGTTCTACACCACTGGCATCGCGGTAGAGACGACCGAGGGCTTCCGCAACACCAGCACACCCACGATCACCAACATCCGTGTACGCAACAGCGGCAGCGCCACCCGCACCGACGATGTGGGCATCAAGCTGCATGGCCGCGTGAACGCTGACATCTCCGACATCGAAGTCGGTGGTTATTCGGCTGGCATCGAGATTGTCGCAGACAGCCTCGCAACAGAAAGCATGTTGCCCGAACTGACCAACGTCAGCATCTCCGCAGACACCACCTTCACCCGTGAGGACGGCATTGGGCTTGTAATGCTCGGCGCCGTGTCCTGCGATATCGATTCACTACTGGTCGAGGGCTATCCCGCCGGCATCATTATCGAGGACACCGGCAGCGGCCTGACGCGCAGCACCCCCACGCTCACCAACATCCGCGTGCGCAACAGCGGCAGCGCCACCCGCGTTGACAGCATCGGCATCGCCGTAGTGGGAACGGTGAATCTGGCGCTCGAAGACGCCTGGGTGGACAGCTTCGCCACCGGCATTCTGCTGTCCAACTACGCCATGCGCGACCTCAGTACGCCCACGCTCACCAACATCCGCGTACGCAACAGCGGCAGCGCCACCCGCACCGACACCTATGGCATACGCTTCGAAGGCGGTGTGGCTGTGACGGCGGATGGCATCGAGATTGATGACTATATGTATGGAATCCACTACAGCGACTTCGCCGGCGGAGCGCGCACCACACCCACGCTCACCAACATCCGCGTTCGCAACAGCGGCAGCGCCACCCGCGAAGCCGCCATCGGCGTGTTGCTTATCGATGTGAGCGAGATACATGTGGCGGGCGACTCTGTTGCCGGGTATCCGGTTGGCATTCAGATAGAAACAACCGGACGCACCCTTAGCACGCCCACGCTCACCAACATCCGCGTTCGCAACAGCGGCAGCGCCACCCGGCCAGACAATACCGGCGTCCAGATTCTGGGCAGCGTCGATGCGACACTCGAAAGCCTGGAAATCATCGACTTCGACTATGGCCTGCATTACACTGGCGATGGCGTTGCTCGCCGCACCACTCCCACGCTCACCAACATCCGCGTTCGCAACAGCGGCAGCGCCACCCGCCAACCCATGGCCGGCATCGTACTCGTGGACGTTCCCAACGTGTCGCTGGATGCAGATACCGTCCTGAGCTACCCCCTGGGCTATCAGCTTATCAACAACACCGGCGCGCCCTGGCCAGTCGCCTTGCAAAACGTGTTTGCCAGTAACCCGTATGACGCGGTGCGCCTCGATGGAACCGGCATCGACCTGGGCGACGGCCTGCAACCGACCATCATCGACAGCCATGTAGAGGGATTCGCCACAGGCGCTGCGCTGGGCAACGGCGTCGCCTCTGTGCTGGGCAATACGTTCCTCAACTGCGACAGTGGCCTCGATGTGCTGGGCAGCGCACAGGTTGACATCAACGGCAACGTGTTCTATCTCGACGCCCAGTATCCGCCGAACCGTGTGCAGGGGCCTGCCATAGTCTTGCATCACGTGCCCGATGGCAACCTGGGCAGTAACACCGTTCACAACTACGACACAGGCGTTCGCGCCGACACCTCGAACGTGGAGATGCGCCAGACCATCATCTGGCACAACCCGCCGCTCGTTAACCCCATAGAACTCAACGGCTCGACAATGGACGCCTTCTACAACGACATCAGCTACATCCAGGCCAACTGGGGTGACGAGAGCAACCTCAATGAAGATCCCAGCTTCGAGGATTCAGGCCAGGGCGACTTCAACCTGACAGTGTACAGTCCCTGCATCGACGCGGGCGACCCCAACGGTACATGGGACCCCGAGGGCAATGAGCCTGACATCGGCGCATTCCGCTATCCCCACATGGCCGATTTCGAGGTCAACCCGCGGTTCGCCACCATTGGCGATCCGGTGCAGTTCACCAACCTGTCAATTGGCCATCCCGCGGCAATCAGCGCCTACGAGTGGGACTTCGACAACGACGGTATCATGGACTCCTTCGAGGCCGAACCGCAGTATATGTTCGACACAGCCGGCACCTATGACGTCTTTATGAGGGTGACAAGCGCGGCGGTTGTGGATACGGTATATTATTACCACTACTGCGTTTACCAGGAACACCAGTTGCAGCCGCCGCAGAACTTCCTGGTGCAGCGGCAGGGCGACGACATCCACCTGAGCTGGGATCCGGTAACTCACACTGTGCCTGGCGTCCCCGTCATCGTCGATTACTACATCATCTTCGCAGCCACCGACGCGAACGACGTCTTCCAGTTCCTCGATTTCACGCCCGATGCTATACCCGCCTACGTTCATACGGGAATCATCGCCCAGGAGGACAAGTACTTCTACTTCCTGCTGGCCTACTCCGGTTCACGGGATGATCTGGACGGATTCCTCACCGACCATGCGGGTCTTCGTTTCGAGGTTGATGGTGTGCGCTGGTTCAAACAAAGTGAGATGAAACAAGACGCCCGGCAATAGGCCAGGCGTAATAATCAAGCCCGAGCGAGCGCTCGGGCTTTTTCTTACACCCCCCTGTCAAGGGGGGAAAACACGTCCGCGGGTCAGGGGGTATGAAGAGCAGAGGATTCAAGAGAAGACAAGACGATACCCCCCTGCCGCTTCGCGGCTGCCCCCCTTGACAGGGGGGTGAGGGCTTCGCTGTCACGTCACGAACAATATCTGTCATGTTGTCGGTTACTTCTCTCCGAGCCGCTCTTTGAGTTGGCGCATCTGATCCTCGGCGATGGCCACGAGCTGTTGCGCCTCACAGGCGCGGAAGCAGTCGATGGCCTTCTGCAACGGCTCGACCGCCTGGTTGTCCTGCTTCTTTTCTACGTGAATCATCGCCCAGTTGAACCAGGCGCGGCCTTCCCCGTCGCGGTCGCCCACCTCGGCCAGCATCTTCTGCTGGGTGCTGTAGCGCTCGATGGCGGCATCCCAATCTCCGGCCATTTTGGCGATATTGCCGAGGTTGCCATATGTATGCGCCAGGCCTTCGCGGTCACCGAGCTTCGTTTGCAGCGGGACATTGCGGGTGTAGAATTCAAGTGCTCGCTCGTAGTTTTCGAGGGTGAAGAAGGCATCTCCAAGAGCATCATAGCAAAAACTGACGCCGACCTGGTCTCCCGTTTTTTCGGCAATGGCCAGCGCCTTGAAGAAATACTCTTTCGCCTCGTCGATGCGCTCGTCGTAGTACAACGATTCACCGATATTGTAGAGCACCGTCTGCTCCTGCGTGCGGTTGCCTACCTGTCGGGCGATGTCGAGGCAGCGGCGGTATGTCTCACGCGCCTTCTCGTTGTGCCCGGCGTTGCGTTCAAGAATAGCCATGTCCATCAGCGTTCTGCCGCAGCCGTCTTTGTCGCCGATGCGCTCGGCCTCGTCCAGCGCTTTGCGGTACCATTCGGCAGCCGCTTTTTTGTCGCCCAGGCGTGAGGCGACAACCCCCAGCGACCCCAGCGCGCCGTGAACGCCAATGCGATCGCCGGTGGCCACGGCGGCTTCGAGCTTCCGATTAAACCACAGCGCAGCCTCGTTATAGCGCGCCTGGTTCTGATAGCACAAGCCCATGACCGACGACAACCGGCCAATGAACTCGGTGTCCTCAGCCGCTTCGAGCAACGCCAGGAACTCGCCCGCGTTGGACTCGAAGTCCTCGATTTTACCCAGCGCCAGCAAGGCCTCGAGGTAATAGATGTGCATGATATTGCGGTACCAGGGCAACTCGCAGGGGGTGCCCCAGGACTCGATGAGCGCTTTTTGCACTGTGTAATTGGAGCGGATAGCGTTGGCTTTTACCAGCAGAAAGCGCAGCAGGTCGCTGGGCTCGCCGGACAGTGGTTCCTGGTCGTCAAACTGGCGAAGGATGGTGTCGGCTTCGGCTACTTCGCCCAGCAACTGAAGCGCCTGGGCGGTGCGCAGCAAGAGCATCGGCTCTGTTGCGCCAGCCTTTTGCGCGGCGCGGTAGTAGAACAGGCTGTTGTTTGTGTCGCCCATACAGCGGTTCTTCTCGCCGGTGAGCCAGGCCCACTCCCGCGTACCGGGGTGATTTTCCGCCAGGATATAATGGTTGGCCACGACCTCGCACCAGTCCCGCTTATCGCCTTCGGTTCTTTGCTCATACCAGGCGGCGATGCGGTTGTGCAGGTTGCGCTTCTCACCCCGCAGCACTGTGCGGTAGATGGCCTCCCGCATGAGATTGTTGCTAAAGATATACTCGATTTCGGGGTTGATGTTCTGCCCGTTGATGAGCGCCGTCGATTCGAGGGAGGCAAGCACGTCCATAACCTCGCGGCCCAGCTCTCTGTGGCCAACCACGCGCAGCGTCTCCACCGAGAAGGCGCGACCGATGATGGAGGCGACGCGCAACATGTGCTGGGCGTCGTCATCGAGGTTCTCATAGTGCGCCAGAAGCAGGTTTTCCATCGATTCGGGGATGACACCGCGACGCACGAGAATGTGCAGCTCGGCAGCGTTGAGGATGATGCGCTCGGTGTCAACGTTCTCGCAAATGCTTTTCGTCATCTCCATCACGAACATCGGGTTGCCGCCGGTGATGCGATGCAGCGCCTGGATAGCGTCATCGGTGACGTGAGGCAGGCGCGTTCGCACCAACTCGCCGGTGAGGGCGGGGCCGAAAGGCGCGAGCGTCTCGGTGCGCAATGGCAGCGAGTTCCAGTCGCTCAGCCAGCTCACCGGACGCGACGCCAGCAGGCAGACGGGCCGCTTGCCCTGAAGCCGCGGCAGCATCGCCTCGATCACTCGTCGTGAAAGCGTATCGAGCCACTGCGCGTTGTCAACGGCCAGCACGGCCACTTCGGAGCAGGCACGGACGACGATGTCAGCCAGCATGCCCAGTGCGGTGCGGCTTTCATCGGGGTCTGTCGATGCCCCCAGCAGCACTCGCCGCAGCAAAGAAATATCGGCTGGCACATCCTCACGCGAACACCAGGCTGTCAGGTCGTCAAGCCCGCCCGGCAACGGCGCCACGCCCAACTGCCGATGAAGCAGGAGCGAGACCAGTCCCAGTGGCCGCCTGGCGTCGAACTCATCAAGCGCCACCAGGTGTATTTTCGACTGGTTGTCCAGGAATGGCTGTAGTAAATGGTACAGCAGCAGTGATTTGCCGGCACCGGCATCGCCTTGCAGCAGCACATGGCGCCCCGAATCGAGCGCAGTGCGTAGCTCGGCGGCCAACTCGCCACGACCCAGCATTCGTGTGTTCCCGTGCTGGCTGCGGTAGGCCGACCAGCATTCCGGCAGTTCGCGCACCAGGCGGTGCAGCTCCACCGGCTCCGAAATGCCCTTCACCTTCACTCGGCGGACAAGCTCACTCTCGAAGCGGGCTGCGATGCGCGGCATGATTTCTCGGCTGAAGGTGACGCCGCCCCAGTCCGAGGCCGCCATGAGGCGAGCGGCGGTGTTCACTGCGTTACCGATGATGCCATACTCGAAACGCTGCGGCGTGCCCAGCAGCCCGGCGAAAATGTTGCTGTAGGTAACGCCCGCCCGCAGGCGCACGCCCGAAAGGTCGAGTTGCTGTAGCCGGTAGGCGCAGGTGAAGGCGCGCTCGATGTCGTCGAAGTGCAAAAACGGTACGCCAAAGGTGAGGATGACCATGTAGCCTTTGTCGGTAAAATCTATCTTGTTGATGGTGCCGCCCATCTCATAAACCAGGCGCTGCATGGCGGTCATCGCCTGGTGATATATGTCTGGCGCGATGTCGCCATCGCCGTCGCTTGACGCGAGCTGTAGGAAACAAACGGCGGTGTTGCGCAGCTCGGCGCGGAACTCGAGTGTGTTCAGCTTGCGCCGCACAGTCTCTGGCAGGAAGGACTCCGCCAGGCCGCAATCGACATGTTCAAGCTGGGCGTCGTCAGTAGCGGGAACGGCTTCATCCAGGCCGTCAAGCAGGAGAATTTCGCCGGCATGTGCTGCATCACCGAGTGAAAACACACGCGCCAACGCCTCTCCGCTGGCATAGTAGTCGAGATGCAGGCTGGGGTCGCCGGTGATGTGCAGGCTCACGTCGCCGAATCCCGCCGAGCCGTGCAGTTGCACAGGCTTATGCTGCTCACTGGCGCAGAACCCCTCACCGGTGCGCTCCAGGATTTCGGCCCGGCAGGCCAGCAGGCGCGGCATTGCCACATCATAGCTGCCGGGGAAGATGGAGAGCGTCGAGTCGCCGCCATACTTGAGCATCGAGCCGCCCTGCCGGTGCACCGCCTGCACCACAGTCTCGAAGTAGGCGTCGAGCAGGCCGGTGACAAGCTCCACGCCATAGCGTCCCTCGCGGCTGGCAGCCTCGGTGAATGCGGTGAAATGGCTCAGATCGAGGAACAGAATGCCTGCCTGTTGCGTGTGGGTGAGAGGCAGGGGAATATCTGCGGCGTTGCGGTAGCCGGCCAGTAACCTGTGACAGCATTGGGGCAGAACCCCGTTGGTGGAATAGTTCATGCGCGCCCCCGGTGGGTTTTTGGCACTCTGTCAGGCTGTGGATGGTTGTAAAGGAATTTCGTTATTAGTTGCGATAGCGCCAGTGCAGGCTGTCTTCGGTGCGAAAGACGAACATCCCGGCGTGCCGCAGCAATTGTGCCAGCGGGTATCCGGGGTCAACGACGAAGCGGTCGCAGCCCAGCCACCGAGTCGAGTCGGCTTCCCACAGTGTTGCGTCGAGAAAGAGCGCCTGCGCCGCCAGGCTGTCATCTGGTGACACAGCGAGGCTCACCTCGCCCGTAGCGCGTACTTGCAGGCTGTCGGCGAGCGCGGCGAAGTAGCGCCTGTGGGCGCGGCTGCTCACCACCGTCAGCGACTGGCCGGGAGCGAACACGTCAATCATGCGCCCCAGTGGCTGCACGAAGGCCAGGTTCTGCTGCGTGTCGCCGGTTAGCACGGGGCAGGTCGAGCACAGCGGGTTGTCGCCAGTCTCTTCTTCGGGGCAGCCCTGCGTACCTGCGCGCAACGTGTTCATGAGCGCTGCCAGCGGGTAATCGGCGTCAACGGGCACAACGTCGCGTCCAGCGAAACGCTCTGGCGGCAGGGCGGTGTCGGCGAACCACAGGCGGGGCTCATCGCCGAGAGAATCCCCTGGCGCGAGACGCAGCACGGGATGAGGTGAGAGCGTGGCCAGCGAGTCGGCCAGGGTTGCGAAGTAAGCGGCGTTTGGCTCGGCCCAGGCCACAGCCACATGCTTAATGAAGCCATCGGGACGCGGGTGGAAGTGTTGCCACAGCAGCACGGCGCCCTTGCCGGTGAACCACACCGCCACCAGCACCGCCGCCACGCGGGCGATGGATTTCAGGTGGCGCATGTTGGAAAGCAGACTGAGGAACGCAAGCGGTATCAGGAACACCGACGTGCCAAAGAAAAACCCGAGAAACAGCATCATGCCCTGCAAAGCGCCGGCCAGGTGGATGGCGCTCGACAGCGCGATGAGGAACGCCGGGCAAAGGTTGAGGCCGGAAAGCACACCCAGCAGGAAGCCGCTGCGGGTTAGGCTCATCCACTTGGGAACATGACACTTATGCTCGGCACGGCGGGTGCGCACAGCCGTGAGTATCATGTACACCGACAGCAGCAGATAGGCTGTCGCCGTGAACAGGGTGCGGTTGACGCCGCCGATGTTGGCGCCGAGATAGCCCGCCGCGGCCCCGAAGGCCATGTAGCTGAAGAAACGCCCTGCCGAGATTTCGAGCACGGCCAGCAGACTGCCTCCCAGCTTGCGTTTCTCCGACAGCAGGAACGGAAGATAGATGGGCGAGCAGGTGACCAGGCACACGCTGCCGGTGGCCAATCCCAGCGCCAGTCCTTCGAGCAGCGAGGTCATGGAAGCAGCAGCTCCAGGCTCAACAGGTGACTGCTGGTATCGTCCACATTGACGCGGTCGTCGAGCAGGAAGGCGTAGGACAGATGCAGGCGGGTCTTCCATAGCTCGATGCCCAGTTGTGCGGTGAGCCGGTGGTTGCGGTGGCCCTCGAAGTGCTTTTCGGCGTCGAGGTAGATGTTGCAGCGCTTGTACCAATATAGCAGGTTGGCCTTGAGATAGCCGCTTTCGTCACCGAACCAGGCGCGGCCTCCGAACTGCACACGGCTCAGATGGTTGCCCTCGATGGACAGAACACGCTGCGCCAGCGTTTCATAGAAGCCGGTGAACGAGCCGCTGTCTGCCCCGTCGTCGCTGATGAAGGCCTGCGTGGCCGAGAGGCGATTCGTCAGCATCCAGCTCATGCCGAACTGGCTGGTGAGCCGCGCGTCGAGCCGAGCGCTGTATGGCTGGTCGTCGAAAGTGTTGCTCCAGGCGGCCTCGGCGCTGCCGTGCAGGATGTGGATGTAGTTCAGCTTGCGCGACACCTCGTTGCCAACGGCGAGCGTGAGCTGATCGTAGGAGTCGAGCTGGTTGAGATCGTTGAAGGCGACCACGCGGGTGTAGGGCTTTATCCAGTCGTTGAACCGCCAGGCGAAGCGGCCCTCGCTCCAGAGGTTGGTGTCCATCTCGTCATCGCCCGTCGCCTCGCTCGTTGTGCCCACCGGTTCGAACCATTGCGCCCACCAGTCGGTGCGCAGGTCGAGCTGTGCGGCCCCCATACGGGCAGTGGCGTCCACCCCGCCAAACATGCCGTGCGCAATGTCCCATCGGCCTGGCCAGCCGGACATGTGAGTGGGGACGTTGTCGCCATAATACATCTCGCCACCGGCGTGTAGGGCCAGGCGCAGATGCTCGCCGGTGCGGATGAGGGTGAGCCGGTCGCGGGCATAGTTGCGCAGATAGTATTGTTCGAGTTGGCTGCTGTCTTGAGTCCACTTGGCGATGAAAGAGTTTTGCAGTGTCCACGCGTTCAGGTTGTAGCTCTGGAAAGAATATGCTCGCGAGAGAATGCCCTCGTGCTCGTTGCTCTCGATTGTCAGGCTGTGTTGCTGGGTAAACAGCGGAAAGCCGAGTGCGGCGATGATGCAGGAGATGAGGATGCGCTTCATGCCCTGGCTCACTGGATCGCGTTCTGCGGACAGGCGTTCACGCACAGTCCGCACTGCTTGCAGCGCGCTTGCAGAATGACCGCCACCCCGTTGTTCACATAGATGGCGTTGTGCGGGCAGGCCTCGACGCATAACCCGCAGCCGGTGCAGGCGCTCTGGTCGATGGAATACCGTTGCGCCGGTGTCGCGTCGGCGCTAAGCGGGTTTTTCTTGTCGCAACTGACGAAAGCGGCAAGAGCGAGCATCAGCAGGGCGATGATGACGAAGAATCGCAGGCGCATTTTATCGTATCGCCCGATACTGACAGGTGGTGACGCAGATTTTGCAGTCGATGCAGGCGTCGGCGTCGATGATAGCCTTGCCCTCGTGCAGCGTGATGGCGCTGACGGGGCAGCGTTCCACGCAGTCGCCGCAACCGACGCAACGCTGTCGCCAGACTGTGGGTTTACCGCTTTCGATGAGCGCGAACAACGACAGCGACAGGACACACAGTAACAGAATCACGAGCAGTTTTCGCATGGCAATACCTTTCTGGTTTAGTCGTACGCGGCAACCCACAAACGGATTAAATTCCACGGGCAGTATGGTTCGCAGTTGCCGCAGGCGTCGCACAGGTCATAGTCGATGACTTTGCGCGGGCCGATGTCGGAGATGGCGCCGTTGGGGCAGCGGTTGATGCACTGGCTGCAATCATGGCAGCTTGTCAGGATAGTGAAAACGATTTTGCCGCCGGGCGAATTGGAGACATCACCCATGTTGTCGGCTTCGTCCACGGCGCGGATGGCGAAGTAGTGGATGACGCCGTCCACCAGGCCGGTGACGTTGCAGTTCTGCGAGGTTCCGGCGGTGGCCGGGTCTGGCGGCGAGGCGAAGAGAGCGGCGGCGTCCCAGCTTGCGGCGGTGATGGGCGTTGCGGCGTAGCGTATTTCGTAGTGGTCTGCGTCGCCGGTGTCGCCGTCGTCGCCGGTGGCTGTCCAGGTGACGTTGATGCGGCCGTTGATGGCATAGGCTTCGCTCACCGCGAGGTCGCTTATGACGCCCGGCGGCGTGATGTCGGCCATCAGCTCAATCTGCGCCACGTTGGACAGCGCGCTAACGTTGTTCGCGTCGTCGGTTGCCTTGAGCGCAAAGTAGTATGTCGCTCCGTCTGCGAGATCGGCGATGAAATAGTATTCCGTGCTGCCGGCAGGTTGCGGAGTGGGCGGCGCGGGCAGCGCATCGGCTTCGGGAAAGTTCGCGTCGGTGATGGGCGCGGTCGAGATGCGCAGGTCGTATGAGGCGGCTGTTCCCTCGTCTCCGTCGTCGCCGGGGGCAGTCCAGCAAAGCATGAGGTCGGTGCGCTGCTCGCTCACGGCCAGGTCGGTGACAGCGGCAGGCGGCGTGTTGTCGGCTTCGCCCTCGGTGGCGCCCTGGGCCACGTTGCTCAGAGCGCCGGTGTTGCCTGCGTCGTCCACGGCTTTCACGGCCATGTAGTAGTCGGTGAACTGCTCGAGTCCGCTGAAGATGAAGGTTTCGGTGGCGCCTGCCGGTTGCGGGGCGAGATCGTTGAGCCAGGGGGCGATGCTGTCCCAGTTGTCCGCGTCGATGGGCGTTGTGGCCAGCTTGATGACATATGCCTCGGCGCTGCCAACGTCCGCGTTGTCGCCCACTGCCGTCCATTGAATCATGATGGTGGACACCGATGTCGAGGCCACGCTCAGGTCGTCGATGGCGTCCGGCGGCGTGATGTCGCCGGAGGTGGCAGCGTTTGCGTTATTGCTGGGCGCAGAGGTGTTGTCCGCTTCATCTATGGCGCACAGGGCGAAGTAGAGCGCGGTAAGCTGCGGGATGTCGCTCAGCTCGGCGCTCTGGGGTTCACCGGCGGTCAGTGGAATGGGCGGGTTCTCGACGACGGTGGCGGCGTCCCAGTTGCCTGCGTCGATTATGTCTATGCTGTAGCGAATATCGTAGGAAGTGGCCGAGCCGGTCATGCCGTCGTCGCCGGGGGCAGTCCACGTCAGGGTGATGGTGGCCTCGCCAGAGGTGGCGGCCAGGTCGGTCACGACGGCGGGTGGCAGGCTGTCAATCACGACGCCGGTGATGACCACCGACTGCTGCGCCGCGCCGCCAGGATGGTTCATTTCATCAAAGGCCTGAACGCATACGGTGGCGGTTACGTTTTCGGGCAATCCGTCCAGCGCCCAGAGTTCCGTCATGCCGCCCAGCGCTGGAAGCGGCGGCTCGAAGCCTGGCGCGAGAGGTTCGCCGTCCGGCCCGGTGATGCCAACTTCGTAACGCCAGGCCAGGCCGGCTTGGCCGTCGTCGCCGGGGGCGGTAAAACTGATAGCGAGTGCGCCGACAGTGTTGGACACGGCGGCGAGGTCGGTGATGGCAGCAGGCGGGGTGGTGTCTTCGGTGGTCACGAAGGCGTTTTCGGGGCACTGAAAGACATCGATGCACTGCATGCAGTTGGTGCATTTGTCCCCGTCGATGGCGGCAGCGCCGGTGCGGGCGTCGATGTAGATGGCACCCTGAGGGCAGGTGAAGTCGTTCACGCACTCAGCGCAGCCGACGCAAAGCGAATACTCGATGCGAACATCGCCGCTGTTCACCAGGTTTTTGTCCAGGTTGTCGGCGCAATGAAACAGCAGCAACCCCAGCAATGGCAGCAGGATGATTCGCAGCAGGCGGGCTTTCATGCTCATTCCGTTCGTTCAATGGCCTTAACGGGGCACACGCGCTCGCAAATCCCGCAGTTGATACAAGCCTCCTGGTCGATGACCGCCTTGCCCTCCACCATCGTGATAGCTTGCACCGGGCAGGGGGCAACGCAGCGCTCGCAACCGATGCACAATCGCGGCAGCACGGTGAATGTCGGCAGCGACATGGGGTCGGTGATGGCTTCCTCGGCCAGCACAGCAGCAGCTTCCTCGACCGAAGGCGCACTCTGAGTGTCGGCGTCCGGCTCTGGCGCGTCGGGTGTGACGGGCGGTTCGGGCGTGGCGTCAGGGGCGGCATCCTCGGCAGGGGTAGCCGAAAGCGTGTCGAGCACGATAGCCTCGACCGGGCATTTGCTCAGGCAGATGCCGCAATCAATGCACATATCCTGGTCGATGACCGCCTTGCCCTCCACCATACTGATGGCATCTACCGGACAGGCGGCCACGCAGATGCGGCAGCCGACGCAGTCCTCGGGGATGACGCGATATTGCAGTGTCACTTCGGCCAGCAGTACAAACGCCGCCAGCAACGCCAGCCCGATAAAAAAAGATTTGCGAGTACTTCTCATCATGTCTCCCAAGATAATCAACTATAGTGCACAAGTTTTGTGAACATTGAGTTTCAGTCAAGCAGAAACAGCGTATTCACTCAACCTGAAGGCCAATCTGGGGAAAAAGAATTCAGTTGTCAAGTAGTGTCATCATCGTCAAAGTGCCGTCAGCATAACAAGGGAGTATGTGCATGAGAAAATTCGGTTTGCGTTTCTTCATTCAGCTGTTCTTTTTTCTCGTCGGCGCGACCGCGTTTGTGTTGTTGGCCACTGGGGTTGTATCTCGGGCGGCGCATGCGTTGTGTCCCTTCAGCGCAGTCTGCTTCGGGGTGTTTGGCTTGCATCCGGCCACGCCTGGCGGTTTCTTTCCACATTTCAGCATAGGCGCCTTTGTGGTGAGTATGGAGCTTATCGGCCTGCTCATAGCGGTTGCGGTCTTGCTGACCGGGCGGCTGTTCTGCGGCTATGTTTGCCCCATCGGCACGTTGCAGGAGTGGCTGTATATGGCTGTCAATCGCGGTAGAAAGCGCTTTGTGCAGCGTATCCCGTATGCCGCGCATCGCTGGCTCAAGCGGTTCAAGTACGTCGTGCTGCTGAGTGTCGCCGCTCTGGCGTTTTGGGGAGCGCACCGGTTTTATATGGGCTTCTGTCCGGTGCTTGCCCTGGCGCACCCCACAGGGATGGAAATCGCTTCCGTGGCGACGCTGGTTGTCATCATCGGCGCCGGACTGTTCGTCGAGCGTTTCTGGTGCCGCTATCTGTGCCCCTATGCTGCGCTGATGAACCTTTTCATGCACCTGGGCAACTGGACTCGTCTGCCGCGACTGCACATCAGCCGCAACATCGAGGCAAGCCTCGGGTGCAAGGACTGCCTCAACTATTGTCCCATGGCCATCGACATCGGCGACAAAGAGAAAATCACCTGCGTCGAGTGTATCCAGTGCGGTATATGCGTGCGCCGCTGCACAAAAAGCAAAGAAGGAAAGAAGCGCTGCCTATACCCGGATTGAGCAGGCGGTACGGCATATATTGACATAGGAAACGCAGTTTCCGCAAGAGTTTTTGATCAAACTTTTTGCAAAAAGTTTGTATAGTCGCGTAGCGAAGCGGAGTGAGCCTTCAAAAAGGTTCAGAGGCAAAAGAATCTTACTCCACTTTCGCCATGCCGCTTCGCGGCAAAGCTTTCGTTCGATGGAAACGCCGAGAGGCGTTTCAGGGGCAGCGCCCCTGTCTTGTAGCGAGGCGGGGCCAGACTTCTTGCAGGGCGCGATGGTAGTCTTCTGGGAAGTCGATTTCGATGCAGGCCAGGCCCTGCGTGGGCACGGCCTCGATGACCGTATCGTCTGCCAGGCGGTCAACCGCCCACTCGAAGTAGTTGTTCGACTCGCCTTCATCCACGCCGCTCTGTAGGTGACGGGCAAAGTTCTGGAGCACGTTTTGCGTGAACAGGCCGATGCCGATGAATTCGCCGGCGCAACTCTCAGGGTCCAGTTGCTTGCCGATGCGCAGTACGCGGTTGTCTGAGTTCACCACCATCTTCACCTCTTCTTCGGCGCAACGCGACTCCTCGAGCAACAGGCGCGGATGATTCCACTTACCGGTGAGAAGCGCCAGCAGCGCCGGGTCGAACAGGATGTCGGCGTTGAAGTAAATGAAGTCGTCGTCGAAGGTGTGGCGCGTCAGCCAGAGAGAGTATAGCGTGTTGGTGGTGGCGAAGTCTGGATTGAAAACGAAGGTGGCCCGCTGGGACGGGACCTTCTCGAGGATATGCTGCCGCATTCGCTCCTGCTCGTAACCCAGCACAAAGACGAAATCGTGGATGCCATGCGCCTGACAGGAGAGTATCTGGTGATGCATCAGGGTGGCGCCACCGAATTCGAGTAGGCTCTTGGGGAGGCCGTTGGTGACAGGATGGATGCGGCGGCCCACTCCGGCGGCGAGAATAATGGCTTTCATTATTTACCTATACCTAAACGATTCATCGTGTTAAGGGCTTATCTATACTTGAACATCTCATCGAGTTGGCCGACGTTGTTGGCATGCTCGAGTGCCACTTCTTTGGTGATGATGCCGCGCTTAGCGAGATTGAGCAGATCCTGCTCCAGGGTGTTCATGCCCACCTTCACGCCATTGCTCACTCCCTGCATGATGAGGGGATATATCTCGTTGAAATTGCCGTTGGTGATGGCGTTGGCCACCTGCGGGGTATTGAACAGTATCTCTTTGGCCAGCACGAGCTGGCCGTTCTTGGCGGTGAGCAACTGCTGGGAGATGATGGCGTTGAGATTGTTGGCCAACAACGAACGGGCCTGTTCCTGCTCGGTCGGATTGAACATGTGAATCAGCTTGGTGATGGCCTCGATGGCGCTGCGGGTGCGAAGTGTGGCGAACACGAGACTGCCTGTGTCCACCAGCTTCATCAGCGTCATCAGGACATCGGTATAGCGAATGTCCTCGATGACCACAAGGTCGGGATTGAAGTCGAGGGTGCTTTTCAGCGCTTCGGCCAGGTTGTTCACATCGCTGTGGATTTCCTGCTGGCGGACAACGCACCCCTTCGAGTCATGGTAAAATTCGAGCGAATCGGCGATGATGTAGATGCTGCCATGCGCGTTGTTATTGTTGTAGTCAACCAGCGCGTCGATGAGGCTGCTCTTGCCCGAAGCCGCCGGGCCGGTAAACAGCACGATTCCTGAGTTTTCAGATTTGATAGTTGCATGCTGGATGAACGGCTTGGTGATGTTCTGGCCTTCGAGGGGCAGAATGTCGCGGCGAGTGGGCTTGATGGTTACAACCAGTTCGCTCAGATCGAAAAAAACCTTGGCGCGATACCGATAGCGCACATCATCGCGCACAAATTCATGATTGAATTTGAGGTATTTATTATCGAGCAACGATTCCAACTCGGTCTTGCCCAATATCGAGAGAATCATGATATTGATCTCGTCCTGATTGAAAGAACGATCACCGCTTACGGGTTTCAGTTCGCCGCGCACACGCGCCCAGATGCGTCCCTTCGAACCGTGCCCGCCCATCTCGAGTTGCGATATGTTCTGCGACTCCATGCTCAACAGGAGATCCTCGAGCTTTTCAAAGACCTTCTGCTGCAAGTCGGGGTTCGAGATGAGCTTGTCTTTGAGACGGAACAGGGTTTCCGAGGTGGAATTCTGGAACAGTTGTTTGCGCTCGACCAGCCCCATCTCGACAATCGAGAGAAACTCTTTCATGTTGATGGGCTTGGTGAGGAAACGGAAGGCGCCGTAGTTGAGGGCTTCTTTGGTGAACTCCATGTCGTCGAAACCGGTTACTATGATGACCACGGCATCGGGGTCGATCATCTTCAGCACCTTCATAAACTCGACTCCGTTCATCTTCGGCATCATGATGTCGGTGATGAACAGGTCGAAGCGGATTTCCGATGCGAGCCGGAAAGCCTCTTGGCCATCCTGGGCTTCCATGATGTCGTAATCTTCCGATTCGAGGAAGTTGCGATAGAGTTCCCGGATTTCGGGTTCGTCGTCGATTATCAGGATTCTGGGTCGCATGATCCACTGTCTCCTTGATATACCTTTAGAATGTTTCCTGCCAACGCGATATGCGGCGTTCCATGGTGTACGGGATGCCCGGGGGCGTCATTTTGCGGAGGCGGTCGTCATAGTTGATGACTTCTTTGAAGCCAGTCCAATGACTGCCGCCGGACCACGTCGCCGATATGACTTCCTGCACTCGGCCACCAACGGTAATCCAGTCGCCGCGACATCCGTCTCTAAGGTTCTCGATTGTGATTGTACTGGGTGTGTACATGTTGCCCATAACGGTGCAGCCCTGATATAGGGCGGAGGCGTCACCGTAGTCGTTGTTATACTTGATGCCCGTGTGCGGGTCGGCGCTGGTGCTGATGATCATCCCGTCCTCCGCCATAAGCCCCAGCAGGTCGTCAGAGTCATCAACCACTCGCGGGTCGTCATGATAGTAGATGTCGTCGTCAATGTATATCTTGTTCTCGGTGCTGATGGTGAGTTGGCCGTCGAGTTCACCTCGCACCCGCAGATCGAATGCGGATGAATAGAGGATGCCCGAGGTGATATCGCCGAGCTTCACCGATGCTGTGTGCTGGGCAAGGAAGGCGTTCCATTCTGCGTCTGTAGCCCAGGCTGCTCGCAGAAGGCGCGGGTCGGTGGGCAGCACGTCTGCCAGCTCGATGTACTGCGTGCCGTCAGCGGCGCGATTCAGCACAACCGACACGAAGCTCGAGCTCGAGCCAGCGAACAGGGGGTCGATTTTGTGGGAGCTGGCGATGGCGGCGGCGGTAAGGCCCAGATGTGTGGGCAGAGTGATGCCGCGGTGGCTGAAGTTGTTGTTGTCGCCGTGAAAGCCGGTGTAGTTGCCGGCATTGGCGCCGGCATAGTAGGCTACGCCCTGGGTGGTGGTGACATTGCCGAGCCACTGCGGGCCGGGATTCTGGCCGACTCGCATTTTGCCATTGATGTGCACGGGGCCGTCTGCGCCCTCGCCATTGCCATAGTAGTATCTTGGGAAAGAGTTTACGAACAGCGCCCAGTAACTGAAGGGCAGCTGGCGGTCGAACACGACGGTCTGGACGTTTACATCTTCATAATCCACGGTGGAAGTGATGCGATACTCCCCGATTTCGAGCGCTGGGTCGGATTCGTAGTTGTCCACCTGAAGAACGATGACCGCACCGTCGGGACGTTCCAGCTCATCATTGATGTAATATTCCTCTGGTGCGAATCCGGTAATGCCAACCTGATCGACGCGTAGTCGATTCAAGGTGATATTCGCATATCCCGTAGCGACATTCTGTGCAATACGGCGATTCAGATGCTCGACTGTCGATTTTATGGCGATGCGTTCTGACTTGTGTGAACTGATCACGAAATAATTCATGGTCAGGAACAAGCCGAAAACGACGAAGATTGCATATCTACCCATGGGTTCCTCCTGTTACCAGTCCCAAACGTTTTTCAGAAATACCCGCTCTTCGGCGATGGACATAGCATAGTTGAGCGGGTCGGTATCACTCCTGTCATACGACAGCGGCTCGCGGCTCAACATCTTGTAGCTGAATCCCACGATACGCACGTCGGCGGGTAAGGTGGTCGGGGTGTTGTCCACATCAAAATACGCGAACGCAAAGTCGGTGACGCCATAGACTTCGACGGTTTCCTGAACACCGTTCGTGGTTATCACAATGGCCTTGTCGAGGGGATTCATCGGCGTTGGGTCCTCGTCGGTTTCGTAAGCCTTGACCTCGACGCTTATCGTGTCGGGCAGGCCGTCGTCGTCCAGGTCGGTCAAGAAGCGCATCTCGCTTGGTTCAACCACTACGATGACATTTTCGAAGTCGGTGAGATTGAAGCCTGCCGACTTGATATGGCTGCGCATCACTTCCTTGAACACACTGGAATGCGCCTGCAGGCTGAAGGTGTATTTGGAGTTAGCGTCTGTTTGATAGGCGTTCACCTGCATCTGAAGCACAAGCAGAGTAAGCAAGGCGGCAATCATGAATGCCCCGATCATTTCGATAATAGCTCCCATGAGTCCTCCTTGTTATCAGGTACCGAAGTATGAGTAAATATACTCAAATGTCAGCTCGAGTTCATTGCGCGGCGAAGTGATAGTGAATTGCAGCATTTTGTTGAATGTGCACGAACTGGTGCAAAGCGTATCCACAGTAGTTGAAATGTAGAACACCCGGCCCTTGACATTCAAAGAGTCGGAGCCGTAGATTAGGCTGTAATCGAGGTCGTTGTAGTCGTCAACGTCGTCGAAATCGGGGTAAACCTCGCCGCTTTCCGTTCCCAAATCCTTCGTCTCTGTGAAATCATCGGGGTAATCGGCGCCTGCACTGCCGACCTGGTTCTCGGGAACTGTCATCTCGTCGAACGACTTCGTCCAGGCTTCTTCGCTGAGCATCTGCGCAAGCGAGATGGCGTCATTCACCTGCTGCGCTTCGACAGTGGTGATTGTCGCGGCGACCTGAAAGCGGTTCAGCGCAAGCGAAAAAGACGAGAACAGCATGAAAGCTACGAGCAGGTAGATGAATTGTCCTGTATGCATAGCGGTGCTCCTACTCGGAAGTTGTGGTTGCCAGCACGTCGTTTAAATCGGCGATGCCCTGGCGCACCAGTTCAATACCCGCGTCGCGCAATGTCAGCATCCCCTGTGATGCGGCCACGCGGCGAATGGCGTTTTCATCAATGTCAGACTTGGATTGCAGGATGAGATCCTGGATTTCAGTTGAGAAATAGAGCGCTTCGTGAATGCCGGCCCGGCCTTTGAAACCTGTGCTGCGGCATTTGTCGCACCCAGCGGGCTCGAACACCGTTCCTTTGGCGATGTCCTCGGCGCTGATACCGTACTTCGCATAGAATTCGTGTTTCTTTTCTGGTATGGGACGTTTACACTTGCTGCAAAGACGACGGACCAGTCGCTGGGCGACGATGATATTGATGGCGTTGGCCATCAGGAAGGTTTCGATGTTCATTTTGTAGAGACGGCTGATAGCGCTCGGCGCGTCGTTTGTATGCAGCGTGGCGAAGGTGAGGTGGCCGGTGTTGGCCAGCTTGATGCCGAGTTCGGCGGTTTTTTGGTCACGAATCTCGCCAACCATGACGATGTCGGGGTCGTGACGCAGGATGGCGCGCAGGGCAAGGTCGAACGTGCACTTGTGGCTGATCTTGATCTGCCGGGCGCCTTTGACGATATACTCCACAGGGTCTTCGACAGTGAGCGCGTTCTTCTCGGGGGTCATCACATGGTAGAGCGTTGCCAGCAGGGTGGTGCTCTTGCCGGAGCCGGTAGGCCCGGTGATGATGATCATCCCTTGTGGTTTTTCTGCGGCTTTCTCGAAATCTATCAGCGCCTGCTTCAGAAAACCCAGGGCCTCGATGTTGTCGATGACATTGCGGTCATCGAGAATACGGATAACGATGCTTTCAAAATGCTTCTCCATCTCTTTGGCCACGATGGGCAGGATGGAGACACGGAAACGAATGGTGTAGCCGTCGATCTCGCGCTGGATGAAGCCGTCCTGAGCTTCGTCAATCTTGAAGCGATCGACGCCCAGCGAGCGGTCTTTGCAAACCGCCTGGAAGGCTTGCGGGTTGACGTTGTCTTTGCGCTTCCAGAGCTGCAACTTGCCGTCGGTGCGGAAGTAGAGATCAACTGTGCGGTTGTCGAAGGGTATGATGTGGATGTCCGAGACCTTGTTCTTCACGGCTTCCACCAGCGCCGCCTCGAACAGATAGACCAGGGCGCCCTTGTTTATCTCCTGGTCGATGAGCTCCTCGTCGTCGCCTTTCTTGGTTTCTTCGATGGCGTTGATGTCGATCTCGTCCTCGCTGATGAGGCCGAGGAACTCGTTGTCACCCTTCTGGATGATGTCGATGAGGCGGGCGACTTCCACAAACGGGCAATAGACAATCTCATAGCGCTTCACTTTCGAGTAGGAAGCGATTTCTTTGGTGAAGCTGTCCGTTGGATTGGAAGCGAGGATGATGAGGGTTTCGATGCGCTTTTTCTGAATCTTGTAAGGGATAATTTTCTTCTGGATGGCCTCGCCCCGGATGTCTTTGGGTAACGCATCGAGAAGCTGATTGATCTCGTCGATGTCGTTTTCTCGCAGCTCTTCGGGCTGAATATTCATCTTTGAAATGGCATATAGCTTTGCCACTTCGGTGTAGAGCTTGTCGCGGTCAACATCGAATTCCTTGATCAGTATCTCTTCGAGAGGCATGGTGTTTTCAGGCCGATCGAGGCGCACTTGGGCCGCGGTAAAAATATCATCCGTGATGATATTCTTCAGTACAAGCAGTTTTCCGAGGAACTGGTTTTCTTTCATGAGCTACATTCCCGGCGGCGGCGGGCGCATAAAGGCGCTTTCGCTCGAGACGACGATGAGCGCTGTCATGGTGACGAGGATTATCAAGGCTGTGGCCACGTCGATAAACTGAAGAATAGCTTTGAACTTATAGCCGGTTTCCTTCTCGTAGTATGTGGCAATCTGATAGGCTGCGCTTTTGATGGAGCCGGTGGCCGAGCCGGCGTTGAGGCGGCTGACCACCGTGTCGGTGAAGACGCCGGCAGCTTCGATGGACTCGATCAGCCCGGCGCCCTCCTTCAACATTCGTGGAATGGTGATGTCCTTGATCTGTTTTTCCATGTAGGCGTTGCCGCATGCTTCGGCGGCCACTTGCAACACCTCGATGTTGTTACCGGAACCCGTGTAGATGATGGAGAACACGCGGAAGAATATCTCGATATTCATCTTATGAATGAGCGGGCCCATCAGGGGCAGTTTGTAGATGTTGGTGTCGCGCCAGAGCATGCCTCTGGGTGTGGTGAACCACCAGAGAAAGAATCCGATAGGCAGCACCACCATAAGAATCATCCACCACCAGTGCGCCTGGAGAAAGTAGGAAAGCTGTAGCGTGGCCGCCGTCATGGGCGGCAGGGGAATCTTGAAGCGCACGAACATCTCGGTAATCTCGGGGAAAAGCTTGCCCACATAGTAGCCGATGGCGCCGGCGATGGCGATGAAGGTGACGATGGGCATCACCAGAGCCTGCCTCACGTTTTTCTTGAATTCCATCTGGCGAACGAGATAGATGGCCGTGCTTTCATATATTTCGGCCATGTTACCGGACTTGCTGGCCAGACCGAGCATATAGGAAGTGAATGTGCCGAATACGTCGGCATATTTCTGAAAGACAATCATGCCGTCCTGGCCCTGGCGCAGGTCACGCGAGATGCCCTTGACAGCGGTGCGCAGGGTTTTGTTCTGCACGTCGGTGGTGTGAATCTTGAGAATTTCGTCGAACTTCAGGTTCTCCTTCAGCATGTCGGCGGTGATGCTGATGAACATGACGATGTCTTCAAAGGGTGGTTTGACCTGTATGTTGATGAGGCTGACCTGGACACGGATGTTTTTGTACCCAACCGATTCGAGGGCGCCAATCAGTTCAGCTTTGGTGAATGATTCCTGCTCGCCCTTCACCAATTTGCCCTGCTGCGTACGGGCTTTGTAGAGGAAGTTCTTTTTCTGTTCCACTGTCTGTAGGGCAAAGCCGTGATCGAGAGAAAGCTGTGTAATGCGCTTGCGAGCAGAACTCAAGTTGTTTTCGAATATGGTACCGCGCACCATTTTTTTGGTGTCTTTCTTGATACCCTTGTACCGAAACTCTTTTAGCATAGCGTTTACAAATCCTTTTGCATGTGAATAAATGGACAATGTTTATTACATGTTACTATGGCAGATTCGACAGATTCTGTCAATTTCTATTTACATTCTGCACATTTCCTGCTCGCCCGAAAAGTAAAAATTCATCTGCAATCTGCTGTTTTCGATTGGCAGAGCCGTGCTTTTCTATCCAAACAGGCACTGTGCAATCCATTTCACACCATCTCCTGAATACACCTTCGGTGTTGTTCCATGATTATAATATACGCGAGTAATTCACTGTGTCAACAGACATGTGCCATATATTCTTATCGACCGAATGCGAAAAAACTTGATTCCCGAACCAGTTTGCGAAAACGTGGTTACAATAATTTATCTAAGGAGACGATATGTCTGACAATCCGAACACCGAGGCTGCTCTGCAAGCCAATCGTGACCGCATCAAGCACCGATTGATCGTTCTTTCCGGCAAGGGCGGCGTTGGCAAGAGCACAGTGGCCGTTAATCTCGCCTATGGGCTGGCCCTGATGGGACGCAGCGTGGGCTTGCTCGACATCGACATACATGGCCCTTCGCTGGTCAAGATGCTGGGCGTTGAAGGCCGGCAGCCACCCACCAACGAGGATGGTAATCCCATCCCAGTGCGCGTACACGACAACATGCACCTGGTGTCCATCGCTTCGATGCTGCCCGGCCCCGATGAACCTGTCATCTGGCGCGGGCCTCTCAAGATGGGGCTCATAAAGCAGTTTCTCTCCGACATCGTCTGGCCCGAGATCGACTATCTCATCATCGACTGCCCGCCCGGCACTGGCGACGAACCGCTTTCCGTCGTGCAGATCCTCGAGCGGCTCGATGGCTCGGTCATCGTCAGCACGCCGCAGGATGTCGCTTTTCTCGATGCCCGCAAGACCATAAAATTCTCGCAGAAGATGAACGTGCCCGTGCTGGGCATCGTCGAAAACATGACCGGCTTTGCGTGCCCGCACTGCGGCGAAACCATCAATCTCTTCGAGGGCGACGGCGCCCAGAAGGCCGCCGCCGACTTCAATCTGTCCATTCTCGGGCAGATTCCCATCGATGCCAACATCGCCCGTACCGGCGACGCAGGTCGCCCCTATATCTACGACTTCGGTAACATGGAAGGTGCAAAAACCATGAAGAAAATTGCCGAAACCATCCTCGAAACAGTGGAAGGAGACAAGAAATGAAACTCGCCATAGCCATTACGGAAGACCAATTCTGCAACCATTTCGGCGGCAGCTCGCACTTTGCGTTCTACAACGTGACGGAAGGCAGCATAGAGAAGCTCGAAGCGCTCACGCCGCCGCCGCATCAGCCTGGCGTATTGCCCCAGTGGCTGCACGAGCAGGGTGCAAAAGCCGTCATCGCCGGGGGCATGGGCGGTCGCGCCATCACGCTTCTCGAACAACTCGGCATACAGACAGTCATCGGCCAGCGTGGTGAGTCACCCGACGAGCTGGCGCGGTTATTCGCCGCAGGCAAACTCCAGACCACCGGCGAAACCTGCGCCGGGCATCAGGTTCACGGCTGCGACGACCATTAGAACTCTGCCTGCACCGTAAACTCGGCCTGCCACTCGATCTCGCGCACCAGTCGCGGATAGGATATATTTGCGCCTTCGAGGCGACCGGGGCTTAATCGCTCCACATCGCCGCGAGGGCGCACCATTGCGTTCACAGTTATGCCCCGATGCCTCCAGATAAGGCGAACAGGCAGACTGAGCACACGGCGCATATCCCAGCTCATATTCGCTTCGCAACTCCAGTCCAACGCCCAGCCGGCCTGCCCCACAGACAGCATTGCTTCGTGGCGCTCCTGCTCGTCGTCAATCTCATAATACTCTTCCTGCCAGTCACCCCCCTCGGAGTGAGTGTAGGCGTATCGCGCCTCGGTGCGCCAGGCGGCCAGCGGCTCGACGCCGGACAATGTGGGCCAGACGATGCCGGAAAGTCCGGCCAGGCTGGGCGACTGGCTCCATGCAATGCGCATTGAACCCGAAAGCTGACGGTAGAAGCGATCGGCGCGCTCGAGGTTCCAGCGAAAGTCGTCATAGTCGGCCAGCAGGTGATAGCTCTGCTCGACCAGCCAGCCGTTTCCCGCCGCCCATGTGAGCGTTGGGCGCAGCATGTGACGAGTGCGGGTGTTGTTGTTGCCCGACATCCGCGAGTCGATGAAGACTCGCTGGGTGCGATAGAAGTCATAGGCGCTGTCGAGGTGGATTCTGTCGCGGACGAACCAGCGAAGCCCCAGGCTCCAGACGTTATCCAGGAGGTCGTTGTCGGTGGGTAGCATGGCGTGGGGCGTGTCGCTACGCAGCAGACGAACACTGCGGACAAAGCGCAAAGTGTCGCGGGGGGTGAATGCCCAGTGCGCCGTGCCCGCCAGCAGCCATTCATTCTGCATGAGGTCGTTTGCGCTTTGCGAATAACGCCTGTCATTGAAGCTGCGGCCGCAGTGCATCTGGAAGTTCCAGGTTTGCAGCGGCAGCAGCAATCTTAGATCGAGACGGCGCTGGTCCAGCTCATAGTCGCGATTGTCGCTGGTTGAAAAGCGATTGTCGAGGCGATTGAAGGAGGCGTCGGCCACCACCTCGACCAGGGGCAGCGCCTGACTGGCATAGTGGGTTTCGGCCTGCCACACGGTGCGTTGTTGCCTGTCGGTGCGCAGGAATTGCTGGAAAATGTCCACAGAGGTGTCTGTCAGTGTAAGTCGGGTGCGCAGTTGGTGGCGGGGCAGAGGCATCTCCCAGGAAAGGAAGTGATTCCAGTTTCTGCTTTTGTCCTGTTCGAGGCCGGTTAGCGCCAGACCAGAGCTTGCCGACAGCCGGTGTATGCCCAGTCTGCCCTCCCAGGCAAGGTCGGTATCCCCGCGAAGCCCGGAGCATTCAACCGCCGTTTCGCCTCCGGCGTCCCTGGCGGATTCTTCTTGCCAGCCCCAGCGCCACTCGCTTTGCAGGTTCAGGCCATCCAGTGGCTGGGCAGCCACGCTCAGGCCGGCGGAACGCTCGAAGCGGCTGTAACGATAGTCTCCCGCGCCGGACAGGCTGCTGTCGCGCAGGCGGTTCACAGCAAAGACGAGTCCGCCCGAACATCCCTGCCAGCGACGGGTGATTTGCCAGCGGTAGCGGCCAACGCGGTTGTCTCGGTCAAACGAGCCGTCACGCGCATCCTCGGTTTCGGTGACGAACTGCGCCTGCCATTTGTCGGCGAAGGAAGCGCTCCAGTCCAGGCGGGCGAACCAGGCGGAGTTGTCGCGCCAGGTTTCCCAGCCCGCTTCCGCGAGATTCTGTGCGCTCAGGCTAACGCAGAGCAGCGATAGCGCGGCACATAGCCACAAACTCGCTTTCATCCAGGCTTTCTCCCCGGCGGCTGAGGTCAAATGATTGGCCGAGTTCGCGCAGTTGTTCGCCATCGAGCATCGTGCGCAGGTTGCGCCGTAACATCTTACGGCGATTGGAAAAGGCAATCTCGATGAGGCGGTAGTAGAGCGCCACGTCCGGCACAGCGGGTTTTTCATCGCGCGGACGCAGCCGCACGACGGCGCTACGGACGTTTGGCGGCGGTACGAACAGGTGCGGCTCGACCGTGAATAGATATTCGATATCGAAGTGGTAGCGCAGCTTGAGGCCGAGAATGCCATAGTCTTTCGTGCCAGGCCCGGCCCGCAGGCGCAACGCCACCTCGCGCTGCATCATCAGTACGGCCAGCGTGAAGCGTGGCGCCAGCCCGGCCAGCTTGAACAGAAAGGGCGAGGTTATCTGATAGGGCAGGTTGGCCACGAGTTTCACCGGCACAGGCGGCAGAAGCGATTCCCAGTCGGCGCGCAAAACATCCTGCTGCACGATGGTGAGACGGCCGTCATCAATCTCGGCGGCAAAGGCGCTTTCGAGTCCGGGCAGCAGAGCCGCGTCTATCTCGAAACTGAGCGCCCTGTCGGCGTGTTCGAGCAGCTCACGGGTGAGAATGCCCTGTCCCGCACCGACTTCCCAAGCGATGTCATCTGGGCGCAATGCGGCCTGCGCGACAATCTTGCACGCAATATTCGGGTCGTGGAGGAAGTGCTGCCCCCATTTCTTTTTGTGTCGGAATTCCACAGCGAGATGTTGAGGGACTGTAATTGGATGTCAAACATTTTGTTAAGATGGGGCGCTGCCCCGACCCCCGTCCACTTTTTGTAAAAAGTGGAATCAAAAACTTTTGGCGGATGCTGCGCATCCTTGTTCAAACGATATTTTGTACATAGGAAACGAAGTTTCCGCAAAGGTTTTTTGATCAAAACTTTCTTCAAAAAGTTTGGGTTGTCGCGTAGCGCAGCGTAGTGAGCTTTCTATAGCGGAGTGAGCCTTATATAGGGTTGGGGCAAAGCCCCTTCTTGTTACACTTCCGTCAGCTTGACCAGTTCCTCGCGCGTGAGCACATTTTCGATGTCGAGCAACGTCACGACCGTCTTTTTCACTTTGGCCATGCCGAGAATGAAGTCGGTGTCGAGCTTCACGCCGAACGACGGTTTCTCCTCAATCTGTTCGCTGACGATGTCGAGAACTTCGAGCACTGTGTCAACTATGATGCCGATGAATATTTCGCCTTCACCGGCAGAAGTGCGAATGATGATGATACTCGTGCGTTCATCATATTCGGTGTGTTCGAGCACAAACCGGAGTCGCAGGTCAACGACGGGGATAATCTTGCCGCGTAAGTTGATGACGCCCTTGACAAAGGCGGGAGTCTTGGGGATGGGCGTAATCTGCGGAATCGCGATAATCTGCAAGATAGCGCTTACATGGATGCCATACGTCTCATCCATCAGCCGGAATGTGAGGTACTTTCCTGAATAATCATTTTGCTCGGTGCGAACCTCGTCGGCCATTCGTCCTCCTAATTCGAGAGATTTCATATTGATTTTCGGGCACATCATATCAACGGCAATACCGATTTCACCATCTGCGACGTCAGTAGTGCAATCAAATAGTCTGGCCACATGTTAAGTAACTTGACGCGGCCTACTCGATTGTGCCTTGATGTTTCGACTAAAAGCAAGATAATGTCTGGAGCGCTGTTAAACAACATTTATTTTCAAGCAGCTCGGGGTGAAATGAATCATTGTCGATTAAAAGGCGGAGGTTGCGTGTTTGGCATTGTTTTCATGTTGACGACGAAGATGAGCGGGTTTGTCCGCTGGCGGCGCTGTGCCTGAGGTGTTCTATGTGTTGCGCGAGCCGGTCGAGCGCGAGATCAAGATTCGCCGCAGCCGCTTCATCGCCAGTTTGCTGCCCGCCGACAGCCTCGCCTCCGTCAAGGCCGCCATTGCCCAGGTTGCTGCCGCGCATCCCACGGCCAATCACAACTGCTGGGCATACGTCGTCGGCGACCGTGGCGACACAGTGCACAGCTCGGACGCCGGTGAACCTTCGGGCACAGCCGGTAAGCCGATGCTCAACGCCCTGCAACGCCACAGCCTCACCAACGTGGCCGCTGTCGTCACTCGTTACTTTGGCGGCGTGAAGTTGGGAGTGCGTGGACTCATCGAGGCCTACGGGCAGTCGGTGGACGAGGCAGTCGCACTGGCGAAGCTGGAGAGACTGGTCAAGCGGCGCGGCTGGACGCTCACCACCACCTACGACCAGTCAGAGACGCTGCAACACCGGCTGAAGGGCATGGGCGCGGAGTTCGGCGCGGTGCGCTACACCGACCGCGTGAGCATGGACATAGTGTGCGAGGAAAGCCTGGCGCCGGGCATCGAGGCGTATCTGGCAGAGCTTGTGGCGAGAGGATTGGCGGAAGTGGAAGAGGGGCTTCGCCAATAAGACAGGGGCGCGGCCCCTGACACCCCGCTTACCTTTTTCGAGAAAAAGGTAAAATCAAAAAGTTTTGACGGATACTTCGTATCCTGATTTCACCCCCCTGTCAAGGGGGGGCAGTTGAGCGAAGCGAAACAGGGGGGTATTACTTTCCTCATACTATTTCTGATTTTCATACCCCCCCCTGACCCGAGTACGGGTCTTCCCCCCTTGACAGGGGGGTATGAACACAAGGATGCGTAAGGGGGAGTCACTCCGCTTCGCTACATGACGACATCCACAAAAGTTTTTGATCCAAACTTTTTGCAAAAAGTTTGCGGGGTTCAGGGGCAGCGCCCCTGTTCTTACATATGCTTTTCGATTGATTTCCTAATCTTTTTCTTGGGCACTACGCCGATGATGCTGTCCTGCGGCTCGCCGTTCTTATAGACGATGAGCGTGGGGATGCTCATCACCTTGTATTGCGAGGCGATGTCGGGGGCGTCGTCCACGTTGACCTTGGCGAAGTTCACGTCTTCCATCTCACTCGAAAGCTCTTCGACTGACGGGGTAATCATGCGGCAGGGACCGCACCAGGGCGCCCAGAAATCCACCAGCCACACACCTTCCTTCACCTTGTCATGAAAATCGGCTGACTTGAGTTCGATCATTGTTGTCCTCCTGTTTATTGTTTTGCGTAATCTTAGTCAAATCATTACACGGTGTCAACTAAATATTTCTTCAATGGTACATCTGCATACGGAAACCATTGTGCTGCGTGAAACTGTGCTGTCCAGAAAGTTTTCGTCGCGTGCTCAGGTGATGATGTCGAGAAAGCTTTCGAGTCGCAGACGGGTGCGGGCATCCACCAGGCCGGGGCGGTCGCCCTCGATGGACAGAAACGGCCGGTCGATATACTTGCGCAGCAGAAGGTTGTCGATCTGCCGGTGACAGAACGCCTGGGTGTAACTGAGCACGCCGTCCACTCCGCGTGTCGCCAACTGCGGGACGATGTCGTCCAGCCGCGCAAACACGGTATAGGGGTAGGTGAAGGCGAGATATTGCGTCACGATGTCGGGCATGAGGCCAGGCATGGCGAACTGTCGCTGCACCTCGTTGAACACCACCTGCACCCCCAGCTCGTGCAGCACGTCGTAGAGGTCGGTGAGGATGGGTGGCACGCCCAGCACGGCGAGTCGTGGGCCTGCCGGCTGCGGTTGCCGCTGCTTTGCCAATGTGAGGAACTCGCCCAGCTCGCGCTCGAAGCGGTCGGGGTCGCCGCCAAAGTCGCTGGCGCTCACCAGCCACAGGTGGTTTTCGCCGCCGGTGACGCGGTTTTCCTGCCAGGTCAGCCTGTCCAGCTCGACGAGTCGTGCGCGGATGGCGTCGAGCCGGCGTTTGGCGTCCTCGGTCTGGGCGCGGGTGACGCCGAAACGCTCTTCGAGCTTCGCGATCTCGCGGTCGAGGGTGGCGGCGTTGCGGTTATAGGGGAATCCGAAGGGAATCACCTCGACACTCTGATCGGCGAGGGCGCTCATGAGCGAGTGCGTGTTCGAGCAGTCGCCGCCGGTGATGCCGACAATGGCATCGAAGCCCTCGAACGCCACCTCGTGCAGTCCCTTTATCCAGGCGCAGACGTTGCGCGGCCAGCCCTTGCGCTCGGCGTTATCGACGCGCGCGGCGGGGTCGCCGCCGATGAACAAGTTGTTGAGGTCAACCGGCGTGTGCCCGGCGGCAAAGATTACCTCGACCGGGAACGAGGTGGTGAAGCCGATTCTCATGCTTCGTCCTCGCTAAGGCCGAGATAGCGTTCTTCGCCAGCCTCGATTTCAGCATCCAGCACCTCGATTTCCGCCTGCTT
The DNA here is from genome assembly GCA_021108395.1 of Candidatus Cloacimonadota bacterium. GTDB lineage: Bacteria > Cloacimonadota > Cloacimonadia > Cloacimonadales > JAIOQZ01 > JAIOQZ01. Next base: position 58,719 of record JAIOQZ010000029.1, on the reverse strand, counting down.
TGCGGCTATCTTCTCACGCAGTGATTGCACACGGGCGGTGTGGGTGTAGGTGGCGGGGTCGGCGAACCGGTGTTGCAGGCTGTCCAGCTCGGCGCGGCAGGCGTCGCGCCGCTGCTCAAGCGACTCGATGTCGGCCATCAGCTTCTTCAGGACGATGGGATTGACACGCTTGCTGCGTTGCTGGGGCGCTTGCTTCGGCTGGGTCTTTGCCGGTTTCCCCTTCTCGAGTTCGCGGTTGAATATCTGCTCGGGGTCGAGCGTAGTGTTCTCGATTATGCCATCGTGGAAGTGCCAGGTTCGGGTGGCCACAGCCTGCACGAAGTAGAGGTCGTGGCTGACGAACACGATGGTGCCTGCGTAGTCCTGCAACGCGGTCTCGAGGGCCTCGATGGTGGGCAGGTCGAGGTGATTGGTCGGCTCGTCCAGCAGCAACAGGTTGGGCTTTTCCCAGACGAGCTTGGCCAGGTAGAGGCGACTGCGCTCACCGCCGCTGAGAACGCCCACCTGCTTGGCGGTATCGTCGCCGCGAAAGCCGAAACGCGCCAGATAGCCGAAGACTTCGCCCTGCGGCGCGCCGGGCATCAGCGACCAGGCGGTTTCCATCACGCTGAGGCTGTCATCAAGGCAAACGTGCATCTGGTCGTAGTAGCCCACCTGTAGATTTGCGCCGTGATACAAGCTGCCGCCGGCGATGTTGTGTTCACCGGCGAGGGTGCGCAGCAGGGTGGTCTTGCCGCAGCCGTTGCGCCCGATGACGGCGATGCGGTCGCGGTAGAAGATGTCCTCGTCCACGCCGGTTGCCAGTGTGTGCCCGCCAATGGCGATGTCGGCGTTGCGAAAGCGGAACACGTCGTTGCCGCTACGTCCGTCGCTGTCGATGCGAATGCGGATGGCGCGCTCACGTGTGGGCTTCTCGATGTGCTCGATGCGGTCTAACATCTTCAGGCGGGACTTGGCTTGGCTCACCTTCTGTCCGGCCATGTTCTTGCGAATGAAGGCCTCGGTCTTGCTGATGAAGCGCTGCTGGCGTTTCCACTCACGGAGCTGCTGTTCGTCCTGCTCATGGCGGGCTCTGGCATAGTAGCTGTAGTTACCGCCATAACGCACCAGCCCCCGACTGCGTATCTCGTAAATCGTATCGACCGTTTTGTCGAGAAAGTGGCGGTCGTGACTGATGATGACATAGGGCCTGTCGAGGCCGCGCAGATAGCGTTCGAGCCAGAAAATCATGCGAAAATCGAGATGGTTGGTTGGCTCGTCCAGCAACAGCACATCAAACGGTTCGAGCAGGATGCGGGCAAGCTGCACGCGGGTCTTCTCGCCCCCCGAGAAGCTGTTCATACGCTGTTCCCACAGTTGCCGAGGCAGGCCGAGGTGATGCAGCACCAGTTTCACTTCGTGCTCATAGTTGTAGCCATCGATGGCCAGGAACGCCTCCTGCGCCTGCTCCAGTTGCGCCATATTGGCGTCGGTGTGAGCGGCTGAGACGGCCTGCTCGGCCTCGTCCAGCGCAGTGCGCCGTTCGACGTAGCTGCTGCGAGCGCCGATGGCCGTTTGCCACAGGGTGAGCGATTCGTCCAGATCGACCTCCTGTGTCAGCCGAGCGATGCGCCGTCCCCGCGCCCGATGCACTTCGCCCTCGGCAGGGGTGACGCGGTCGCAGAGGATGTCGAACAGCGTTGACTTGCCCGACCCGTTGGGGCCGACCAACCCGAACCGGCTGTTCTGCTCGATGGACAGGCTGACGCCCTCGAACAGGGGCTGTCCGCCAAAGTGATGGCTGATGTTGGAAATTGCCGCCAGGCTCACGATGCTTTTCCCATGGCTCCGTCGCATTACCGGAACGCTTTCATACTATTATTAACGCCAGAAAATCGCGGCTGCACGGCTTGTCAACCTTTGGGCGGATTCGCGGGGAAGAATTCGCTTGACGAGGCAGGTGTAAAGGCGAAAAAGAGGGCGACTACTAACTTGGAGGTGTACATGGCTTTCAATCTGAAGAACCGCAACTTTATCACCCTGCTCGATTTCACCCCGCGCGAGATCCAGTTCCTGCTCGACCTCGCCATCGACCTGAAACGCGCCAAGTACGCCGGCTGCGAGCAGCAGCTTCTGAAGGGCAAGACCGTCGCTCTCATCTTCGAGAAGGCTTCGACGCGCACTCGCTGCGCCTTCGAGGTGGCCGCCTACGAACAGGGCGCACACGTCACCTATCTCGGACCCAGCGGCAGCCAGATTGGCAACAAGGAAACCATGAAAGACACCGCTCGCGTACTGGGACGCATGTATGACGGCATCGAATATCGCGGCTATGGGCAGGACGTCGTCGAAACGCTGGCCAGCGAGGCTGGCGTGCCCGTCTGGAACGGCCTCACCACCGAGTTTCACCCCACCCAGGTGCTGGCAGACTTCATGACCATGATCGAGCGCCTGAAGCGCCCGCTCGACGAGATCAGCTTTGCCTATGTGGGCGACGGCCACAACAACGTGGCCAATTCGCTCATGGTCGGCGCTGCCAAGATGGGCATGGATTACCGGCTCATCGCACCCGCAGAGCTGCATCCTACCGGCCGGTTGCTCGACCAGTGCAACGCCATCGCCGCCGACACCGGCGCAACCATCACCCTCACCAGCGACATTGTCGCCGGCGTTAAGGGCGTGGACGTAATCTACACCGACGTGTGGGTGAGCATGGGCGAGCCGGCGGCGGTGTGGGAGCAGCGCATCGAGATGCTCAAGCCCTACCAGGTGAACGCCGCGCTCATGTCTGTCAGCGGCAAGCAGGGTACTCTGTTCATGCACTGCCTGCCCAGCTTTCACAACACCGATACAAAGGTGGGACAGGAGATGTTCGACAAGTACGGCATCACCGAGATGGAAGTGACCGATGAGGTGTTCGAAAGCGAGAACTCGGTGGTGTTCGACGAAGCCGAGAACCGCATGCATACCATCAAAGCCATAATGATGGCCACCCTCGCTTAAGACAGGGGTTTTACCCCTGAACCCCACCAAACTTTTTGTAAAAAGTTTGGATCAAAAACTTCTGGCGGATGCTAACGCATCCTTGTGCCATAAGAATAACTATTGCTTGTAATATATTGTACACAGGAAACGTAGTTTCCGCAAAAGTTTTTGATTCCACTTTTTACAAAAAGTGGATGGGGGTGGGGGCAACGCCCCATCTTAATGGAGATTCCTATGCATGACCAGTTGATATTGCTTATTGTGTTGGGCGTTGTGGGCACGCTGTGTCTACTGCTGGCGGTTTGGCTGCTGCACAATATGCGCCAGCGCCGTTCGTCGGACAAGCGGCTGGCCGGTGCCTATCGCGAGCTTGACCGCACCCGCGACGAGCTACAGCGCAGTCGCCGCATCGATCCCCTCACCGGTCTGGTGAATGGCCATGCGGTGCGCGAGGAACTGGCCTATGCCGAGGTGCGCTATGAGCGTAGCGGTGAGCCGTTCGGTTTTGTGCTGCTGCGACTGGCCAACCTCGAGGCGATTCGCCGGCAGAACGGCGATGCCAGCGCCGATGTGCTGATTGTCGCCGTGGCGAAGGTGATCCGCGCCCAGTTACGCAAACAGGACATCGTCAGTCGCTGGGCTGATGGTGAGTTCCTGCTGCTGCTGCCGGAGACCAACCGCGCCGGCGCTACTGTGGTGGCCGCCAAATTGCGCGAGAAGCTCGAAGCGGCACCCTGCCAACCCGACAAAGACGGGCAATCACCCGATTACAAGCTGGTTGCCAGCGACTATGACGGCTCGAAGTCTGTGGCGAGCTGCATCGCGGGGATGGGCGCCGCCCCGCTGGTGGACGACGCCAAGTAAGGTCAAATTATATCTTCTCCGTCTGCTCCATTGTTTGAATGACTTCCGGCAGCTCTGAGATGCGGTCGAGGATGAAGTCGGCGTCGTCCAGCTCGCCCGCGAGCGCAAATCCCCAGTCGGCGCCGACGGTGCAGCAGCCGTTGGCGCGTCCGGCGTCTATGTCGAGTTTGCGGTCGCCCACCATGACGGCGTGGCGCGCCCCCAGCGTGTTCATCACCTCGGCCACGAGATCTGCCTTGCCCTTGCCGGGGCGCTCGCCAATGCACAGCAGCGCGTCGAACCAGGGCACCAGCTTCATCGCTTTCACGGCGGCGCCAAAGTAGCTTGTCGGGCAGTGGCTCACCAACGCCAGTTTGCGGCCATCGCTGCGCAGTACGTCCAACGTTTCGGATACCCCATCGAACAACCGCCCCCTGCCGCCTTCGAGCGCTTCGTTGAACTGTGCCCGCACAAGCTGGCGGTATTCATTCTCCAAAGCTCTGGCGTCCTCGCACAGCAGGTCTCGGTAGAGGTTGCCGCCGGGTATGCCCAGTCGCGGGATGATGGCCTCGCGCCCTGGGATGGGGGCGTTGATGCCATGTGTGTCGTATAGATGGCGCAGGGCGTCCTGGTAGGCTTCGAGGCTGTAGTCGTCACTCTTGAGCAGTGTGCCGTCCATGTCGAAGATGATCAGCTCGAAGCGCTGCGGCGGAAACAGCGCATTGTGGACTCGTGGGAACAGCGTGCGGGTGTCGGTGAGCCGGTGAACGCAGGCGACGCTGTCGGCCACATAGGTGTCGAGCTCGCCTGCGGCAGGCCTGTCGAAGAAGGCGGGCACGCCCGCGTCGCCATCGACGACGGCCAGTCGCGCCTGCGGCAGTGCCAGCCGCAGTAGGCACAGCCAGCGATACTCCGAGCGGAAGCGCGCCTCGCTCAGCAGCACGATGCTGCGGGGATAGAGGTATTCGTATAGCTGGCGGCGATTGCGCACCGCCACCACGCTCCAGGGCCTGTCGGCGGGCGTGTAGTCGATGTCCCAGGTGAGCACTTGCGCCACGTGCCCGCCTAATACTTGAAGACGCTGCCGAAGGTGAACTCGCGCAGCAGCGAATTGGACGGCACGTGGTTGTCGGGGATGTCATGAAAGTGGTCGAGGATACGGCCCAGGCGCGTGGCTTCGTGATACACCGGCGATCTCGATGAAACCTGCGTCAACAGGGGCATCGCGTGTTTTTTCATCACGCCCAGTTCATAGGTGAGGCTCGAGTTGAACATCAGGTCGGCGTTCTCCTGAAAGGGGAAGATGTTTTTCTCTTCACCCTCACGAATGGCCGGCCAGCGAATGAGCGTGTCCTCGGCGGTGTAGCCCCTGTATTTGGCGTCCCGCACAATGCGCCGCACCTTGCGCACGTCTGTGGTGGGGATGCGGTTGTGCCGGTCGATGTTGAGCTGGTTTAGCGGGCTGATGTAGATGCGCACCTTGTGCTCCGGCGCGATGGACTGGGTGAGCCGGTCGTTGATGCCGTGAATACCCTCGAGCACAATCACGTCGCCCTCGCTGAGGCGCATCGGGTGGTGGCTGTCGTCGCGTTCGCCCGACTGAAAATTGTAGTGCGGCAGTCCCACTTCTTCCCCTGCCAGCAGGCGGGTGAGGTGGTCGTTGAGCAGCTCGACATCAATGGCCTCGATGCACTCGAAGTCATACTCGCCGTTAGGCTTGTGCGGAGTGAGCCGGCGCGGGTGGAAGTAGTCGTCCATGCCGATGATGCGCGGCATGAGGCCGTTCACGCGCAACTGGATATACAGCCGCTTGGCGAAGGTCGTTTTGCCCGAACAACTGGGGCCGGCGATGAGCACGATGCGCGCCTGTTCGCGCTGCTTGATTTCATCGGCCATTTGCGCCAGCTTCTTCTCGTGCAGCGCCTCCTCCACCAATATCGCTTCGCCAATCTCGTACCGACTGACGTAGTCGTTCAGCTCATACACGAAGTGCAGCTTGAGAATGCCGAGCCATTTGTCGTGCTCCTGGTGCAGGGCGTAGAGCTTCTGGGGTATCTTGACCGTTGCGCTCACAGCCTGCTCGCCCCAGCGCGGCAGACGCAATATCAGGCCGGGCGAATGATATGCCAGGTCGAACTCGCTGACGAACGAGGTATTCTCGGCGAGCTGGCGGATGTAGTAGTCCCAATAATCGCCGCAGCGATAGACCCAGGTGCGCTCTCTGGCGAGATTGCGCAGATTGTGGCGTACGTCCTCGCGCCCTGTGGCGGCAAAGCGGTCGTCTGCTTCGCGGGTGGGTATCTTTGTGCGCTCGATGCGAATAGCGGCATCGGCGATGCGCTGCATCTCGTCCTTGAGCCGCACGGCGTCGCCCGGCTCGGTTTTGTGCCCGCCGAATATCTCACAGAAGAGGCCGTCGCCAATAGAGTGCTCGACAACCATGTGCAGATGGTCGGGGTAGAGGTTGTGAAACGCCTTCATGAGCATGAAGATAGCCGTGTCCTGGTAGATGCGCATACCGTCTAATGTCTCATGCGTGACGCAATCGAGCTGGCAGTTGGCGGCCACCTCGAAGTCCTGATTGACGTATTCGTTGCCGATGCGGAAGGCGAGCGGGCTGCGCCGGCGTATCTCTTCGTCGTCGATTACCTCGCGGATGCTGATGGGGCCAGGATAGACGATGGTGTTGTGATGCGTACCGTCCAGTTTAAGTACAACCTTGAACAAGTGAGCCTCCGAGATGTTTTTCTGATAACATCGTGGGCAATGCCGTTGGTGTCAACGGAAAAGTTGGGATGTGGGTTTTGAAGTGCAGCGAAGAACGCTTCACGGATGGCTGGCAAAGATTAGCCTTGACGTTGGTTACTGTACAGCGAATGGTTAACGTAGGTGTCCATTGACAATAGGGAGGCAGGATGAGCGCTGAAAGAGAAAAGAATGGCCAATTAGTTGGATACGATACAGGATTCATTGTTGGTTATGATCCTGGTGGAAACAATAAACACGGTATTGCCATTATGGAAGTCGAATCTGGTCGAATTGTTAGTGTAACACCAAAGACCTTGTTTAGCGCCGAAAAAGTTATTAACGAGATAAAAAGTATATCGAACGTTATTGGTCTGGGTGTTGATACGTTAACCTGTTGGAGCACTGGCAAAAGTGGATGGCGACCTGCCGACAAATGGCTGAGAGAAAAATATAAAGTTGTTGAAAAAAGTGTATCGTCACCAAACTTTTTGATGGGAGCCATGAGCTTGAATGGCATGTCTGTACTACTTGAAGTTTCAAGAAGTTTCCCGAATTGCATTATCTCAGAAACACATCCCAAAGTCTTGTACTATGCTTTAATGACCAAGGAAAAGGATAAGGTTGAGAAATACAACTATCAAAAGAACAAAAAAGAAATGGATAAAATGTTGTCCAAGCTATTGGGCTTGGTTATAACAACAAAGAGTGACCATGAATGGGATGCCGCGATTTCTGCATACGCTGTGTGGATGGGCATGACAGGTTCATGGAAACGTGATTTACATAAATTAGAAGTTGAAAACACTGAACGAATTGTGAAACCATGTGGGGATACTTCATATTTTTGGCCGGTACCTGCTGACAAAATAGTTGCAAAAAAACATCCCGAAGCGGGTTTATCGGACAAATAGTGCCACATTTGTCCGATAAGATTGTTTATCGGACAAAATGTTCAGAACGGGAAACAGTACTCAAGAGCAAGCGGCAACGGCAATTATCTCTTGATTCAGTGCCAGTGACCGAAAATGTTGCCGCGACAAATGTCAAGTTCCTTACTGAAAACACGAAGCGAGACATAACCAATGAACAAAGAAAACGATGCAACTCGTGTACTGACATTGTTGAAAAAGTATGGTTATCATTCTCAGTCATACAATATCTTGCGCAGTGACAAATCATATTTCTATTCGCCATCGGGAATTGACGGCGTAATCGCTTATGTTGTAAGGGTAAATGTTGCTATGGCGGCGGGTGACCCTGTATGCAGGTCATCTGACATCAGCGATTTCGTAGCTGAATTTGAACTATTCTGCAATGATCAAAAGTGGCGTTGCTGTTTTCAGTCAATTACAGACCGCAGCAAAGATGTTCTTGAAAGAATGGAGTTTGGCTTAATCAAAATAGGCGAAGAACCCATCATCGATTTAGATAAGTTTTCGTTGGCGGGAAGCGCGTTCAGAGGTATGCGAAAGAACATCAATCAAGCGAAAAAACAAGGTTTGTCAGTTGTGGAATACCATCCGCTTCTGGAGAGACAACCAGATTGGGAAAGGGATATGGAAGAGCTTTCCGCCATCTGGAAGAAATTCAAGGGTTCTGGAGAATTTGCGTTTCTGATAGGTGAGCCTGCTCTCGATAATCCACAAGAGAGGAAATATTTCCTGGCGCTGTTGGATAGCAGGGTTGAAGCATTTGTAGTTTGCACTCCTGTTTATGCGCGAACCGGCATCTATTTTGATGTAATGCGTCGTCGGGAAAAGACACCGAGTGGAATGCCGCAATTATTGTTTACAGAGTCTTTTCGTATGTTAAAGGAACAGGGATTCACAATGGCTACACTTGGCACAGCTCCTTTATCATACGAGCATGTTGACGACTATAATCAAAGCTGGATAATCAAACGTTCTTTGAAATTAGCGTTTAATCATCTGGGATATTTTTATCGATTCAAGCCACTTTATAGTTTCAAGAAGCAATTCTGTCCAACTTCCTGGGAAGGTCGTTATCTGGCGTTTTTTCCGGCACGCTTCAATCCCGTCATTTTATATGCTCTCCTGAAGGTTTACGATCCGACTGGTGTAACCAGGAAGCTATTGAATCAGCTTAATGCTGCATGGAAAAGTATTAACAGATTAACGGAAGGAACAGTCGATCTTATTGAATCTACTTCAGGGAGTGCAATAAAAGGGATTAAAGGAACAAGTCATAAAGCAATTGCAACGACAAACAAGGCGATTAAAAAAGTTTCGAGCAAGATAAAATTGTGACTTCTTGAACTCAATGAATTGACTGGAAATGCTGCCAGGCAGCTACTCGAAGTCGCGGATCAGTTTCGCCCAGATTCTGTAGCCGACGGCGTTGAGATGGATTGCATCGGCGGCGTATTCCGGCAGCAGGAATCTACCCGCCGTCAACTCGCCATTGAGATCGATGAAATCAACATCGGGCTGTGCTGCCAGCTTGCGCAACACAGAATTGAGCCGCTCGATTCGGCTGTTCTTGGCAGTCGCGTCTGGATACTCCTGCGTGACGAACAGAGTGGAAAACAAAACAACCCTGATATCGCTGGCCAGGAGAGAATCGACGATCGAGATATAGTTTTCCTCGGTCTGGTCAGGAGATATGTCATCAACGTCGTCGTTGCAACCGATCATGATATAGCAACGCTGCGGGTTCAACTGAATGATATCAGGCAGGCTGCGCCGCAGACCAGCCGTGGTTTCGCCGCTGACTCCGAACCCGACGATGCCGCTGCCGGGTAACAGTCTGTCCCAATCGGCGAAATTGACATGCGAATCGCCAATAATGGCAATCGTGACGTCCTTGTCCGCATACAGGCGATACATCTCCAGTTTCCGTTGACGGCGCAGCTTGCGCTGTTGGATTGCAGAATCACCATGGAGGGCGCGCCGCAACGCTCGTTCAAACTTGCTGTTTGTGAGCAGCAGGACAGACAACACCACGACCAGCAGGCTCAAAACGATGACCAGTATCCAGGCTGTTTTCATGTTAACGCTCCATTAATTCAGTGAATCCGGCAACGAGTTGACAATGTATCTGGTATATTGCTCTGCGCCCCTGGCATTGAAGTGCGAGTAGTCGCAAAACAAGCTGTCATCCCAGGTCTCAACGGTTGTGTCGATGAAGATGTGAGGCGTTTGAACAATGCTTTGTACTCTGTCGATATGCCGATGCAATTGCTCTGTTTCAATGTGGCCGACAACGCCGCTACGATAGGAGGACTGCACGAATATCAAGGTGATTCCAGCCTCCGCCAGTTCCGCCGCCAGCAATTCGAGATGCTTGTACTGACTGTCATAGAGCAGGTCATATTCGGGCAGATGGTTGTATCGCGCCCGATTGATGTCAGCGCCGTAAATCTCCAGAGGAGCGCCACCGTTCTCGTCAAAAGCGAGTGAGCCGTAATCCTTTCTCGTCTCTCTCAGCGGCGCATATTGGGTGTAGAATCGCCAGAAGTACTTTGGATTCCAGTATTTCATGTAGAAAGTATTTGGCCATTTTGATTCAAGATACACTTTGTAGTCCGCTATTCCGATAGAAGCCTTTTCCTTGTAAAAATCCATTAAATTGCTGTTGACGATGAAATAATCGGGTGAGACAGTTTCCGCCAGACAGAGACAAAGCTCACGAACTTCCTGCATCTTGAGATTACCGGCCGCCATGTTGATGTAGCGCCCGTCGGTGAATGCCTCGCGGATAACGGCGGAATCGAGATTGTTGGCCGTCATCGATGACCCTACCGCGATGATCTGGTAGCCGCTCAACCCGTTAGCCCTGAGAAGCTCGACCTTTTCGTTGAGCATCGGGCTGTTTGTGATTGGTGGCGCCGGCAGGTTTTTATCGAAGAGATTCCATGCTGCAATAGATATAGAGGCGAAAATGACCACAAGCAGCAGAGCGAGGAAGAGCGGGAGTTTTATTGTTCGCATAATTCACCTAAAACTTTGCATAAACGAAGACTGAATCGCCAAACTCGCCCAGGAAAACAATCATTAATGACAGTATCAGCAGGCTTGCAAAACGCACAGCCGGTTTTGCAAAGGCAGCTCTGACTGACTCGACAGTTGCCAGTTTCTGAACTATTTCCATGAACGCGATGTAAACGAGAAGATGCAGATAGCGACTATTGGCGACTCCAGTGCCGAACCCACTGAGCTTGGGAACTACCTGAAAGAGATGGGTGAGGATATACAGCGCTTTGTGCATCGTTTCGGAGCGAAAAAATATCCATGAGAGTGAGATCAGGTTGAAAGTGATGACTGCCTGCAACCAGTGGTAGGCGGTTCGACGCACAGGCCGCTGCCGGAGTTTCTTGTTGATTCGCTTCCTGGTTTTCAGTGTGGCGCGGTCTAACATCAGATACACGCCCTGCAAGCCACCCCAGACAATCATCGGCCAGGCGTTGTCGTGCCACAATCCACCAATCAGCCAGGTGATGATTATTGCTACGCTGTAGCTCCACATCTCGTTACTGACGCCCAGCAGACGGTTGGCGTTCACTCTGCGTGAAACGGCATATGCAAGGGGTAGAAAGATATAATCGCGCAGCCAGAAAGAAAGGCTCATGTGCCATCGCTGCCAGAACTCGGTGACAGTTCTAGACACATAGGGTCTGTTGAAGTTTTCTTCGAGGCGAATGCCAAGCATGAGCGCGGTGCCGCGAGCGATGTCTGTATAGCCGGAGAAGTCGCAGTAAATCTGGTAGGCGAAAGCCCAGGTTCCGATAATCAGCGGGATGCCGGTAAATGACTCTGCGTTGCCATATATGGCGCCGACAATGACAGCGAGCGAGTCGGCAATGACAATCTTCTTGAACAAACCCCAAACCACCAGGGTTAGTCCCAGATTGACGTTTTCGGCGGAGCAGTCTGGCGAGTCGAGTTGCGGCAGGAACCGGTTTGCCCGGTCAATCGGGCCGGCAGAGACAGATGGAAAGAACAGCGTGAACAGCAGGTAGCGGCCAAATCCAGCAACCGGCTCTCCCTTGTGGCGATACATCTCTATCTGGTGCCCGATATGCTTGAAAGTGTAATACGATATACCAAGCGGTATCATCAACTGGGTAAACGGTAATTGGTAGCCGCCGATTGCTTCAGGCAGCAGGCCTGCAACCCAGGCATTGACCCCGACAAAATACTTGAAAGCGGCCAGCGCCGTCAGGTTGACAATTATCGCCAGGATGAACCAGGGACGGCGGGCTGGTTTGTCGGGGAGGTGATATACATGGTTGGCCACGAGGTAATTGCCGAGTGCCAGTCCCACTGCAAGCAGCAGAAACACCACTCCGCTGAGAGTGTACATCGCCAGGCTGACGGTCAGCAAAAACTGCCATCTCAACCTGCGCAACGGCCCATAGTATAGAACCAGAATAATGAGGCTTGCGAGCACAAACCCCATAGAGCTAACACTCATTTCAACTTCCTCTTTTGGTTAAGTAATGCCAATCAACTGGCGCTACATGACCTGTAAAGTTATTTATGAGCGGTCAGAGGACAGGTGGGCATGGCTCGGGGAGGAGGCTGGCGCTGTCGGATGCTTGCAGATGAGACTCGCGTGCCCAACTTCATCATCTCTGTTATGAAAAAGCGGTAATGAAGAAAGAGCCGGAATCGCACCGGCTCTTTTCATTGTGGTTCTCTCAGGCTGTACGCTTCTTTTGTAGAACAAACGCTCTACTGAGTTTTACAACCGGCTCGGCTTGAAGCTCGAAGCCGATCGCCAGAGCTTCATCGAGGGTTTTCTTGAATTCCTTATTATCGACATGGGCTTTCGGCTCGGCAATGAAGAGATGGCCGCCAGGCTTGAGCGTGCGATGTAGCTGCCGGAAACACTCCCCGAAATCCGGGGTTTCATGCAGCATCCAGAAAGCGAGAGCGAAGTCAACGCTGTCATCGACGTTTATCCTGTCACTATCGCATTGGATGGTTTGAATGACCTCGTCAACGCCTTTTCTGCGGGCGCGTTTCATCAGTCCATCCAACATGCCTTCCTGTAGGTCGGCGGACAAGACCCTGCCCTTCCGGCCAACCATCCCGGCCAGTCTCAGGCTGAAGAACCCCAAGCCGCAACCCAGATCGAGAACGGTCATGCCGGGTTTGACGTATCTCTGGAACATCTTTCTGGGATTATGGATGAGCCTGCGAATCGGCATATCGAATGTGTAGGCTATCCAGACGGGGCAGACACGATTCTTGTTTTTCATTTGTTACTCCTTTGCTGAACATTGTTCTTTATTGGTGCAAAAAAATCAAATTTCCATTAAGCCGCTCAGGCCGTGATAGGCAAAAGCCATTAGCTGAAACCCAGTTTGCTTCATCTCCGCCGTGGGTACATCGTGCGACAGGCTTTCGACTACGAAATTGGTCCACATGGAGGCGATGTTGTGGATACAGAACTCGCTGATTTCAACCGGCGCTCCCTTGTGCTGCTTCCGCATGGTTGCAATTGTAACCTTGAAGACATCCGTAAGCCTGTCGGTAATTTCATCGACGAATCCTTCGAGAGAGGAGCCGGAAGCGGCTGTGACCAGCAGCTTCAGCATTGCGCGGTTTTCTGTCACGAACACTGACGGAACTTCAATCAGTTTGCGATGAGCGTCGAGGTCCTTGTGCTCATCTCCTTGTTCGTGTTTCATCAGCAGTTTGATGGCAAGGCGCATTTGCGCCAGCAGCGGCTTGAACATCTCCGTGAAGAGCATGTCCTTATTCTGGAAGTAGTTGTAGATATTACTGGTGGTTACCCCCGCCCTGGCGGCGATTTCCCGCATAGAAGCACCGGCAAACCCCCTGGCGATGAATTCCGCTCTGGCGGCCTTCAGCACCGCTTCACGAATCTCGTCTTTCTGTACCTGCATCGCGCCTCCATTAAGTAACATCATTCACTTTTGTGTGGCGCGGCAAATCTGTCAAGATAAATATGAACACTGTTCTTGAATGGACGCCGTTGCTCCGGCGAATTTATCTTAAGATGTATTTTCAGCTTGACATAACAAGTTTCTATATTCATCATATATATTACATGAAAAAAACTCTTGGAGGAAATCATGGCGCTGAAACTGCTGCTGTCAATCATTCTTGTTATGGGTAGTATTGCCTTGCTTGCCGACGGCGTACAACCCGACGGCTCCGGCACCGAGGACGCCCCCTACCAGGTGGCCACCCTCGACAACCTGCTCTGGGTGAGCACCAACAGCGACTCCTGGGGCAGTCACTTCATACAGACAGCCGACATAGACGCCGGCGACACCCAGAACTGGAACGAGGGGGAGGGCTTCAGTCCGATTGGATCCTATCCTTCCCAGAGACAGACGCAGTTCCATGGCGACTACGATGGGCAAGGATATACAATTGAAGGTTTGTATATAAACCGGCCAGCATTGGATCATCAGGGATTGTTTGGCTATACACAAGCTGCACTCATTGAGAATCTTGGGGTAACCAATGTTGATGTTACCGGAAATGAAAAAGTTGGCGGTTTAGTAGGGTTAAATTGTCAAAACACTACAGTCAATTCCTGCTACAGCACCGGCATTGTTACGGGAAATGAAGAAGTAGGTGGTTTAATTGGGGAAAGCTTATATTCTTGCACAATCGCCAACTGCTATAGTACTGTCAGTTTGGGCGGAACCGCTGATCGCTCCGGAGGACTGGTGGGAGAGAATGATGAGTATTCCACTATCAGCAACTGCTACAGCTCCGGCAGTGTGAGCGGAGATGGATATACCGGAGGGTTGGTGGGATTGAATTCTGATTTTTCCCTCATTAGTAACTGCTTCAGCACTGGCAGTACAACCGGAGGTTTTGCTGTCGGTGGCTTAGTTGGACAGAATAAAGAAGATTCCTCAGTCAGCAACTGCTACAGCACCGGCAATGTAGCTGGAGTTGGCGGTATCGCTGATAATATTGGCGGTTTGGTGGGATCGATCGTTGATGCAAGCATCAGCAACTGCTACAGCACCGGCATTGTGAGTGGTGACGCATATGTCGGCGGTTTCGCGGGGCGCAATTACGGCACCATCAGCATTTCTTTTTGGGATACTGAAACTTCAGGAACATCAACTGGAATTGGTCATGGCACGATTATTGGGGCTACTGGAAAAACCACCGCCGAGATGCAGACACTGGCCACCTACACCGATGCTGGCTGGGACTTCATGGAAGAGACGGCCAATGGCACAGAGGATTTCTGGGGGCTGAACTACGAGGAGAACGGCGGCTACCCCTTCCTCGAATGGCAGGGATACACCCATAATCCTGTCTCTGTCATGGACGAAACCGAAGCGCCGCTTGTGACACACCTGGGAGCTAATTATCCCAACCCTTTCAACCCCACGACCACCATCAAGTTCAGCGTACAAGTAAACGAAACAGCCATTCTAGAGATATTCAACATGCGGGGGCAACTGGTGAAGAGCTACCCGGCGTTCTCAGCCGGCAACCACGAAGTGGTCTGGAATGGCGCCGACAACAGTGGACGTAGCGTGGCTTCGGGGGTGTATCTCTATCGGTTGCAATCTGGCAGCGCCCAGCAGGCGCGAAAGATGATGATGCTGAAGTAGATACGGCTTGCATCGGCTAAGTCGGAGAAAACAATGGGGTGGCTGATGGGACTTGAACCCACGGCCACAGGAGCCACAATCCTGTGCTCTACCACCTGAGCTACAGCCACCACAAAACAACATTGGGCAAAATGGCACGCCAGCAGGGACTCGAACCCCGGACCTGCGGCTTAGAAGGCCGCTGCTCTATCCGGCTGAGCTACTGGCGCAAGCCGCACAAAAAAAGCTTATCCAAGCGTGATAAGCATGTCCGCATGCATGACGTATGCGAACGCCTTTGGTATGCATGCCCTGTGAACGAACATGGTAGCGGCACAGGGACTCGAACCCCGGACACTCGGATTATGATTCCGATGCTCTAACCAACTGAGCTATGCCGCCACAAAAAAAATGGTAGCGAGGGGAGGATTTGAACCTCCGACCTTCGGGTTATGAGCCCGACGAGCTACCTGACTGCTCCACCTCGCATCACTATTGAGACATACTCTGAATGCCGCCCGCGCTGTCAAGAAAATTCACCAAAAAGAAATAGCTTGACTCGCAACCCGAGATAAGACTTTTCAGCTATAGGAAATAAAATTTATGTTCAATGAAATAATTGTAAACATCCACCCGTTCGAGAAACGAGTCGCCATTCTCGAAGACGGGAAACTCGTCGAACTCTTTGTCGAAAAGAAAGAACAGCAGAACATTGTCGGTAACATCTACAAGGGCTATGTCAAAGATGTGTTGCCAGGCATGGGCGCCGCTTTCATCGACATCGGCGTGGAGCGCACCGCGTTCCTGCATTACACCGACATCGTCACCGACTTCCTCGAGCTCGCCGACTCCGACGTCGAAGTGCCCAATCGCCTCCACCGCGACTCCTCGAAGATCGGCAAATACCTCAAAGCCGGACAGGAAATCGTCGTGCAGGTGCAAAAAGGGCCAATCGGCAAGAAAGGCGCCCGTCTCACCCAGCAAATCTCGTTGCCCGGCAAGTTCATTGTCTATTTCCCTAACAAGAACAAGGTCGCTATTTCGCGCAAAATCAACACCGGCAGCGAAAAAAGCCGGATAAAAAAGATCATCGACAGCGTCAAGCACAAGGATGTGGGGCTCATCGTGCGCACCGAAGCGGATGGCCTTACCCGAGAAGACATCGAACGCGAATACAACGGGCTGCACAACACCTGGCGCGTCATCGACAAGCAGATACAACACGCCAAGCCGCCCACGTGCATCTTTGACGAAAACAACCTGTCAAACACGCTCATCCGCGACCTCTTCTCCAGCAAGATTGACCGGCTGGTCGTTGACGACAAGCAGTTCCGCAACCGCCTCGTGCAGTCGGTGCGCGAGTTCCTGCCCGATCTGGCGAATCGCATCGAGCTGTACACCGAAGACTCGCCCATCTTTGACGCCTACGGAATCGAGAAAGAGATTCAGAGCATATTCACCTCGCGCGTACCATTGCCCAGCGGCGGCAACATGGTCATCGAGCAGACCGAAGCGCTTGTGTCTGTTGACATCAACACCGGCAGTTTCATCGGGCGGCGCAACTACGACGCCACCGTGCTGAAGACCAACCTCGAGGCGGCGCATGAAATCGCCCGCCAAATCCGCCTGCGCGACCTCACCGGTATGATGGTCATCGACTTCATCGATATGAGTGGCGAAGGCGCCCGCCGCGATGTGCTGGACGCCCTGCGTACCAACATGCGCCGCGACCGCGCCCGCAATAAAGTATATCCATTCACCGCGCTCGGGTTGGTCGAAATCACCCGCAAGCGCACCAGGCCCAGCCTGCTCATGGCATACTCGGAGCACTGCGAGTGCTGCAACGGCACCGGGCGCGTTATGTCGCGTGACAGTATGGCCATGCGGGTATATCGCTGGATGAGCCGCGCCGAATATTTCGTCAAAGGTCAGATGCTGCGACTGGTAGTGCATCCGAACGTGAAGCAATACTTTGATGAGCATCCCAATTATCTGCGGGACATTGATCTGAAAATTCTGGTCGAGGCAGACAAGCATATCGCCCCGGACGTATTCAATGTGTTCGAGTTCGACTCGGAGCGCGACATCACCTCGCGCTTCAATGTGTAGGGCGATTCTGAAATAAACGGGAAATGCTTGACAGTCTTGCGCTCTGGCAATTATTTGACTATTCCAGAAGCTGATAATGAACAAGGAGAATAGAGAAATGTATGCAATCGTTGAATATAAGGGGCAGCAGATTCGCGTCGCCAAAGACGCGGTGCTCAAGGTGCCCTATCTGGCCGAGTTCGAAGAAGGCAGCCAGCTCGAGATGAGCAGCGTGCTGCTGCTTCAGGACGACCAAAACAATATCACCATCGGCCAGCCGGTCGTCGAAGGCGTATTGGTCAAGGCTGAGGTGCTCGAGCATGGCAAAGATCGCAAGATCATCGTCTTTCGCAAGAAGCGCCGCAAGGGTTTTGCCCGCAAGCAGGGGCATCGCCAGCGTTTCACGCGCATCAAGATCACCGACATTCAGGTATAGGAGCAACGCATGGCACATAAAAAAGGCGTAGGCAGCAGCAAGAACGGACGCGACAGCAACCCGAAATATCTCGGCGTGAAGCGCTACGATGGCCAGTTTGTGCGCGCAGGCACCATCATCGCCCGCCAGCGTGGCACCCACTTTCACATTGGCCGCAACACCGGTATTGGCAGAGACTTCACCATATTCAGCCTCATCGATGGCTATGTAAAGTTCATTACGAAGTCACAGGGCAAGAAGTTCATCAACGTTTTTGCCGAGCGCGTATAATCCCTCCACTGGAGGGTACAGGTTTAAACAAACCCCATCGCTGATTGGCGATGGGGTTTTGCATAAGGCTGCGGTCTTGTTTCAACCGTAGCGTACAAGAATAGCTCTAATCAAAGGGAGATGGGCTTCTATCTCACTCAGTTTGTTCACTTGATGCATTTTGTATAACATATCCAGCTCGATTATTCTTCTGAGTTCTGCCCGTGCGAGATGCTGATGGAAGTTATTGAATCTGTTTCCGGCTTCAATCAAGGACACGTCGGCTCCTTCCCAGACGACTGCATCGGCTATCATAACACCAATAGCAAACTCAACAGGCCGCCAATATGGTGAGAAGTCAATAATGGCCGGAGGAAGCTGGTCCGAGAACATGATGTTTCCACCAAAATCACCGTGGATTAACTGCGATTTTTCATTTACCGGTTGCAGACAGGCACGAAGCTGATCGATCACCGGTGCAATTCGGGGGTGATGCTCAACTTCTAATTCTCCCCAGGTAACTTTGTCTGCAATCACCCAGGGGTTTTGCTCTCTTTGTTCAAAGCAGGATGGATAGGGAATAGCAGAGATTGCCCGATGGAATTGAGCACAGATTTCAATTTTCTCTAACCACCTCGCTTTCTCGATTTGTCCGTGCAAGTATTCCCAAGCCTGCCAGCCGTCGTGAACCGAATCACCAGAATTCGAGAATATAGGTTTGGGTAAGCGAAAACCATCACAGTTGGCGGTCAAATATAAATCAGCAATCCAGTTTGTCTCGACATCATTTTTTGCTGGTTTGAGAACAACGTTACCAGAGCGATAGCACTGCCCCTGACCACTCACTAAGAGTATTGGGCTTTCAGTTGCATTAAATGCCTTCAGAACGTCACTTGATGGTTGTCTGCTCATTTTGCGCCCCATTTTGTCATCAAATTGCAGCCCCGGTGCGAGCCGGGGCTGCATATCAACTGTGAAGATCATGCGGTGAGTATCTCCCGCTCCTTCTCTTCCATGAACTGGTTGGTGTAGAGCTGGTAGTAGCGCCCTTTGAGCTTAATCAGCTCGTGGTGCGACCCCTGCTCGATGATGCACCCGTGTTCGAGAACGAGAATGCGGTCGGCTGAGCGGATGGTGGACAGCCGGTGCGCGATGATGAAGCTTGTGCGTCCCCGCAGCAGCTTGTCCACCGCCGACTGGATTAGGTGCTCGGTTTCTGTGTCCACCGACGATGTCGCTTCGTCGAGCACGAAGATCGAGGGGTCGGCCAGAATAGCCCGTGCAAACGAGACCATCTGTTTCTGGCCGGTGGACAGCAGGCTGCCGCCTTCGCCCACCTCGGTATCGTAGCCCTTTTCGAGTCGTTCGATGAACTCATCGGCGTTCACCAGCCGCGCCGCCTGCTTCACTTCTTTGTCGCTCGACTCCAGACGGCCATAGCGGATGTTTTCCATCACGCTGCCGCTGAACAGGTGCGGACTTTGCAACACGATGCCGATGTTGCTCTGCAACCGTTGCAGCGGCATGGTGGTATAGTCGTCCCCGTCGATGAGGACGCGGCCACCGGTGGGCTGGTAGAAACGGGCGATGAGGTTGACGATGGTTGTCTTGCCCGCGCCGGTTTTGCCCACCAGCGCAATCTTTTCGCCTGGCTTCACATGCAGGTTGAAATCGCTCAGCACTTGCTCGCCTTTTTTGTAGGCGAAGCTGACGTTGTCGAAGCGCACCTCGCCCCGCAGACGCTCCTGGGGCGGCTCGCCCTCGAACCACTGCGGCCAGGCCGCCTTCACTTCGTCGCTGTCGTCGATGTCAACCGGCGTTTCGAGCAGAGAGAAGACTCGCTCGGCAGAAGCCTGGGCGTTCTGCATCTCGGCGAATATACGCGCCACCTCGTGGATGGGCTCGAAGAAGCGCATCATGTAGCTGATGAACGCTACGAGCGTGCCGTAGGTGAGCGCGCCGGCGATAACCGACGAGCCGCCCTTCCACAAGACCAGTCCCGACCCCACAGTGGCCACGCAGAGCACGATGGGCAGGTAGAGCGCCGACATGACAGCCGCTCGCACCGAAGCCCCATACATCTTGCCGGTGAGCTGCTGGTATTCGGCCAGATTGGCTTCCTCGCGCACCAGGGTCTTGGTGGTTCGCGCCCCGAAGATACCTTCGCTGATGGCGCCGGTGATGCGCGAGTTTGTCTTGCGCACCACGCGGTAGTTCTTCAGGATTCGCTTCTGGAACCACAGACTGGCGGCTGCCAGTGGCGGTACCACGACCAGCGCGATGAGCGCCAGCTTCCAGTTGAGCGCCAGCATGATGATAGTCACTGTCAGCATCATGGTCGTTCCCCAGGCGATATCGACCAGTCCCCAGGCCATGATGCCTCCCAGACGTTCGCAGTCGGAGGTTATGCGGGCCATGAGCCAGCCCAGCGGCGTGCGGTCGAAGTAGCTGAACGGCAGCCGTTGCAGGTGGTCGAAGCCATCGCGGCGGATGTCGTAGATGATGCTCATCTGCAGTTTGCCGGCCAGGGCGATGAACCCCCAGACGTTGATTGCCTGCACCACCACCAGCCCGATGTATAGCGCCGCGAAGCCGCCCAGCCCCTCGGTGACGCCCGGGCGCACATAGTTGTCGATGACATGCCGCGTGAGCAGCGGAAAGACGGCGTCCAGGAGCGCAGCGAAAACCATTGTGCTGCCCAGTAGAATGACGACTGGCTTGTAAACCCACGCATAGCGCATCATTTTGCGCCACAGCGAGAGGTCAAACCGCTTGCTGTATTCTTGTTCTTCAAATGCTGTATGTGCCATAAGGCGCCTCTCTATATTTCATCACTCACGGTGATTTATCACCATTTATTGTGTTGTTCCGTCTGCTGAAGCTTCCGTTGTTGCTCGAACAGATATTCGCACTGTTCGATGGGCAACCGCGGTTGCCGGCGCAGGCTCTCAAGCGGGCTGTGACGTCGCCACGGCCTGTAGTTCTTCAGGTATCGGTATATCTTCTTTGTCCATTTCATCCTGCACGTCCTTTTCGAGCGCGCTCTGAATATCCCAGATGCGGTGGTACAGGCCTGCGTGGGTGAGGAGCTCCTCGTGGGTGCCCTCCTCGACGATGCGTCCGTGCTCGATCACCAGGATGCGATTGGCCTGGGCAAGGGTGGTGAGGCGATGACTGATGATGATAGTCGTCGCTCTGCCCTTGCGCTGTTTCAGCGCCCGCCGTATGCGGGCGTCGGTCTCGGTGTCAACGGCGCTGAGCGAGTCGTCGAACACCAGTACGGGTGTGTTCTGAATGATGGCGCGGGCGATGGCTACGCGCTGTTTCTGTCCGCCCGAAAGCGTCACGCCGCGCTCGCCGACGATTGTCTCATAGCCCTCGTCGAACTCCTCGATGACGTCGTGCACGCAGGCAACGCCGGCAGCCTCATGCACTGCCTCAGGCGAAGCGTCTGCGATGCCCAGGCCAATGTTGCCTTCGAGTGTCTTCGAGAACAGAAACGGCTCCTGCAGCACGATGCCCACCTGACTCCGCAGGAATGTGCGATCCATACTGCGGATGTCGTGGCCGTCGAGGCGGATAGCGCCGCCGGACACGTCATGCAGCCGTGGCAGCAGGTTTACCAGCGTGGTCTTGCCTGTCCCTGTGGGACCCAGAATGGCGATGGTTTCGCCCGGCGCAGCCGAGAAGCTGACATCGTGCAGCACCGGCTCGCCTCCGTCATAGGCAAAGCTGACGTGGTCGAACTCGATGGCGCCTTGCAGCGCAGGCGGGTTGTCGTTGCCCTCTGTGAGCGCTTCCTGCGGCACATCCAGAATCTCGTCGGTGCGTTCGAGCGACACCATTGTCTTGCCCATGTCGGTGAGGATGCGCCCCATCTGGCGCACCGGCCACAGCAGATAGCCTTCGTAGGTCATAAACACCACCAGCGTACCGATGGTAATCTTGCCCTGGGCTGCCCATAGCGCCCCAACGATGAGCACGGCGGCGATTTGCAACAGAGCCAGCAAATCGCTGCTGCCCCAGTACCAGGCCAGCAGAATGAGCAGGCGATAGCACTTGTTGCGGTTGTCGGCGTTCTTGGCGTCGAATTTCCGGCGCTCGAACGGCTGGCGGCAGAAGGCCTTGACCACGCGAATGCCGGACAGGTTTTCCTGCAACGTAGCCGACATCGCGCCCTCGGCCTCGTCCGCGGCCTTGAACGCCTTCCTCACCTTGATGAAAAAGACAACGCTGAATGCAAACAGGAACGGCACACACAGCATCGATATCAGGGTCATTGGCTTGCTGAGCGACAGCATGATGGGAATGACCAGCGCCAGCATGAACAGCGCACGCCCCACCTCGACAAGCTGCGTCGCCAGGAAACGCCGGATGGTCTCGACGTCCGAGGTGCACCGCTGAATGAGGTCGCCGGTTTCCACCTTTGCGTGGTAAGAGAACGGCAGCTTCTGGATGTGGTCGTAGAGCCGTTCACGCAGTCCCCGCGCAATGCCTTCCGAGGCCTCGGCAGACCAACGCCCCTTGAGATAGGTGAACACGCCCTGGACGGCGGTGAGGCCAAGCATCACAAGCGCCAGCAGCCAGATCTGGTGGCGCAGGCTCTGTGCACCGCCCAGCCAGTTGACGATGCGCCCACCGAACGAAGCTGCCTCGATCGGCTCCGTTCCGATGACTGAATCTATGGTGACACGCATGATGAGCGGTGACAGGAACATGAGGCCGCTGCCGGCGGCAACGGCGACTATGGCGAGCACATAGAGAGTGCGAAAGCCTCGCATGTGACGATTCAAACTGTGTAACTTCTGTAGCATGGGTCTTCTCCTTGAACTTCTGACCCCGAGGAAACAAAAAGGAACCGCGGTTTCGTTTGATTCCGCGGCCAATAAAAAAAGGCCACGAACTTATTGGGTCCGTGGCCGGTATTTGATAGTATTACATGTTTACTGCATCAAATTCGACGACGGACGGGTGCTTGCATACTTATTGTTGAATGCGAACGGGCTGGTTGTTACGACCCACAGGATCGAAACGTGAATGTTGATCATGCACTCCTCCTTCGTGAATTTCGCCAACAATCCGCCAGGACGATTCATCTGTCAAGAACTTTTATAATTTTTACTTGACGAAGCCGCTCGACTGGAGCTATAGACTCATTGTACAATTGTGTCTTACGCACATGACAGAACAGTGCAATGTACAAAAAGGCTGGATAATGGAACAAACACTACTCGACTATTTTCTCGCACTCGTGCAAATCGACAGCGAGAGCAAGCAGGAAGGCGCTATTGCCCGTCGTCTCACAGAAGACCTGAAAGCCCTGGGCGCCCAGGTGCGCTTCGACTCGGCTCACGAGCAATTTGGTGGAGAGGTGGGCAACCTCTACGCCAGCTTTGACGGAATCGCGGGGTGTGAACCCATCTTGTTCGCCGCTCACCTTGATACCGTCAGGCCGGGGCGCGGCGTGAAGCCGCAGGTGAAAGACGGCTTTGTTGTCACCGACGGCGCCACCATCCTCGGCGCCGACGATAAATCGGGCATAGCCCAGGCTGTCTGGGCGGTTAAGGAATTGAAAGAAGCCGGCGAGCCACACGCGCCGATTGAGCTGATGTTTACCGTCAGCGAAGAAACAGGGCTGCTGGGCGCAGTGCACGCCGACTACAGCCTCATTCGCTCGAAGCTGGCCTACGCTCTCGACTCGCATGTCGTCGGCCAGTTCATGACCCAGGCGCCTACCCAGTACAACATCGACTATACCGTAAAAGGCCGTGCTTCGCATGCCGGGGTGGAACCGGAGAAAGGCATCAACGCAATCCAGATTGCTGCTGTCGGCATCGCCGCCATGAAGCTGGGACGCATTGACGAAAGCACCACCTGCAATATCGGCAATGTCGAGGGCGGCATCGCCACCAACGTCGTGCCACCTGTTATAAGCGTGAAGGGCGAGGTGCGCGGCCACGACATTGAGCGCATCCAGTCTGCCATCAACGCCATGAACACCGCTATGGAGCAGGCTGTGGCTGCCATGCCCGGCGCTGTGCTCGAAAAGCGTGTTTACAGCAAGTACGCGAGCTTCACCGTCGCCGATGACGAGCCGGTGGTTCTGCTTGCAATGCGCGCCTCCAAAGCGGCAGGCTGCGAGCCGAAGACCTTTCGTGGCGGCGGCGGTAGCGACGCCAATATCTTCAATCAAAAAGGCATTCGCACCATTGTTGCCGGTACCGGCATGGACAACGTGCACACGGTCGAAGAACGCATCTCTGTCGCGCAGCTTGAAAAGGGCTGCCGCTGGGTGAAAGAAGTCATACGGATGCACACCAATGGCTAACAGGCTGCCCATCGCCCTGATCGGCTATGGCCGCATGGGGCATATTCTGCACGATCTGGCCGCCGACAACGGTTGCGAGGTGGTCACCATCATTGATCCGTACCACGAGGACGGACACAAGGCCATCAACAGGCAGGCAGTGGGCGATGCACGGGTGTGCATCGATTTCTCGCAGCCGGACGCCGCGCCGGGCAACATCCGCGCAGTATGCGAGTTGGGTTTGCCAATGGTTGTAGGCACGACCGGTTGGCAGCGGCATCTTGCCGAGGTGGGCGAGATGGTGAGCACACACGGCGTTGGCCTGGTGCATGGTGCAAACTTTTCGGTGGGCATGAACGCTTTCTATGCTATTGTCGATGCCGCAGCCGAACTGATGAACGGCCTGCCGGGATACGACCCCTTCGGTCTCGAACTGCACCACAACGGCAAAGCGGACAGCCCTTCCGGCACGGCGCACACGCTGTCGCAGATTCTGCTTGCTCGCCTCGAACGCAAGACAGCGGCGCGGTTTGACCGCGTTCAAGACGGCATCGAGCCGAACGAGCTGCACTTCGCCAGCGTTCGGGCCGGCGCTGTCCCTGGTACGCATATAGTCGGCTTCGACAGCCCCGCCGACACCATCGAGCTGAAGCACACGGCGCGCAACCGCACCGGCTTTGCAGTGGGAGCGCTGTTGGCGGCACGTTGGGTGGCCGAGCGCAAGGGCCTGTTCGATTTCCGCGACATCTTTTTCGAGGTTATTCGCTGACCATGAAGTTTTTCAAGATGCACGCGCAGGGCAATGACTACATCTACTTCGACCTGCGCGAGCGAGGATTGCCCGCCGGCGATTTGTCGCTTTTTGCGCAAGCTGTGGCCGACCGCCACACGGGCGTTGGCGGCGACGGCATAGTCATGTTGCTGCCTGCCGGCGAAGAGAGCGTGCACGCCGCTTTCCGCATATGGAACGCTGACGGCTCTGAGGCGGAGACCTGCGGCAATGCGCTACGTTGCGTGACGGCATATCTCTGCGACAAGCTGAATGTGGACAGCGTGTTCCTGCGAACGGCTGTTGGCCTGCGCCAGGGAATCATTGGCGAATCGAGTGTGCGGGTCGATATGGGCCTGCCGGGTGATGCTTGCGCCATGAGTGCGCAGGGTGTGGACGGCTGGTTCGTCGATATGGGCAACCCGCATTTGGTCATCTTCACCGACAGCCTGTACCGCGAGGAACTAATGATTCTGGGTCCGCGGCTCGAGGGCGGCGGGGCGCAGGGCGTCAACGTTCACCTCGTCCATATAATCGATGAGCGAACGCTGGAAATGATGAGCTGGGAGCGCGGCGCCGGCATGACCCTCGCCTGTGGCAGCGGGGCCTGTGCCGCTGTGCAGGCAGCGCGAAGCCAGGGCATCGAATCGCACGAAGTCGAGGTCAGGCAGCCGGGCGGCACAGTGAGCGTACGGCTGGACGAGGAATCCGGCCATCTGTGGCTGGAGGGGACAGTTAGTCCGGTTTGTACGGGCAGGCTCGATGAATCATTCCTTATTGAAGCCCAACGGGGGTAGCACATGCAAGAAATCGGCAATTACCTACAGCAATGCCGCGAAGAGATGGATCTCACCATCGAGAAGGTGGCCGAGAAGTCTCGCATCAAAAAGTACCTGCTCGAAGACATCGAGAAGAACGACTTCTCACGCATGGGCGGATATGGATTTGCCCGCGTCACCATCATCAGCTACTCTCGCGCTATCGGCGCCGACCTGGATAAAACACTGGCGCTGTTCGAGAAGAACTACCGCGCCAACCGTGAGCAGCGCACCAGCTACACCAAACACAAGGCACATCGTAAGCTGCTGTTGCCAGGCAATATCCTGTTAATCCTGGCGCTGGCGCTACTGGTGGTCGTTCTGTCCATCGTTGTCTGGCAGTTGCATAGCCGAGGCTTGCTCCAGTTCGGCTTTGCCGAGATGATCTCCAACGGAGACAGCGAACCCGGCGAAACAAATGACGAACCTCCAGCCGACCCAGTTGAGGCTGCTGATGAACAGCCTGAGGCTGCTGATGAACAGCCTGAGGCCGCTGACGAACAGCCTGTGGCCGCTGACGAACAGCCTGTGGCCGCTGACGAACAGCCTGTGGCCGTGGCCCCAGTTTCACGCGATACCACCGACTACGTTGACCGGCATGTCTTTCTCAGCGAGGACAATCCGCTCAACGTACAGGTGGCGCCAATCCCCTGCCCACAGGCGCAATAGCCGCATGGAGCGCCTGGCCATCGAACCCTGGCTGGCGAGGGTCGAGAAACCCGCACGCTATATCGGCCATGAAACCCACGCCTGGCACAAGCCCATCTCCAGCGACACCGTCTCCATCTGTTTCGCCTTCCCCGACGTCTATGAGGTAGGTTTTTCGCATCTTGGCCTCAAACTGCTCTACGACATCGTCAACCGGAGCGCCAGCGCCGTCGCCGACCGCGTGTATGCTCCCTGGCCGGACATGGCCGCCATCCTGCGTGAGCAGAAGCTGCCGCTGTTTGGAATCGAGAGCAGTCTGCCGCTGGCCGAGTTCGATGTCGTGGGCTTCACGCTGCAAAGCGAGCTCACCTTCACCAACGTGCTGGACATGCTTCACCTGGCGCATATCCCGCTCCGCTCCGCCGACCGCACAGACAGCCACCCGCTGGTGCTGGGCGGCGGCCCCGCGATAAGCAATCCGCTGCCGCTGTCGCCGTTTTTCGACGCCATTCTCATTGGTGAGGGCGAGGAAGCGATTATCGAGATTATGGAAGCTGTGCGCCAGACAAAGGGAAAGCCGCGTACCGAACGCTTGCAGGCGCTGGCGGGCATCGACGGCATGTTCGTGCCGACATTGCCATCCGACACGCCGGTGCGCTGTCGCAAGTTCACCGGCTTCGCTTCCTCCGGCCACGGGCTTTCCAGCCAACTCGTTCCGTGGCTCTCGGCCACTCACGACCGCTACATCATCGAGGTGATGCGCGGCTGCACCCGCGGCTGCCGCTTTTGCCACGCCGGTTTTTTCTATCGACCCAGCCGCGAGCGCGACGCCGGCGCCGTGCTCGACCACCTCTGGGTCGAGGTGGCGCGGGACGGCTGGGAAGAGGCGGCGTTCACCTCGCTGTCCTCCAGCGACTACACACCCATCCGCGCTCTCATGCGCGAGTCGCACCGGCGACTGGCGGGAATGCGGGTGAACCTTTCGCTGCCCTCGCTGCGCGTCGATACGCTGGATGACGAGATACTCGAGCTGCTGGGTCGCGTGGGCAAGGTGGGCGTCACCATCGCACCGGAGGCAGGCAGCCAGCGTCTGCGTGACATCATCAACAAGAACATCACAGAAGAAGAAATACTGCGCGGGGTGCGCCTGGCCGTCGAGCGCGGCTGGCAGCAGATAAAGCTCTACTTCATGATCGGACTGCCATTCGAGACGGATGAGGACGTGGCCGCCATCCCCGAACTGGTGTGGAAGATTCTGCGCACCGGCGGGCCGCGACTGCGGGTGCACATCACCGTGTCGCCGTTCGTGCCCAAGCCGTTCACGCCATTCCAGTGGGTCGTTATGGAGCCACCGCAGGCGCTCATCGACAAGGTGAACCTGCTGCGCAACGCCATGCGGCGCTATCGGACGGTGAAGCTCAAGTATCACGGCATCGAGTCGGCGCTGCTCGAGGCGGCGCTCGGTCGGGGCGACGAGCGTTGCGGCGCGTGGATCGAAGCTGCCTGGCGGCGTGGGGCGCGTTTTGATGGCTGGGACGAGCATTTCGACTGGCAGCGCTGGCATGAGGCCGCCGCCGAGGTTGGCCTCGACCTGCAAGCGGCTGTGGCCGGGTTCGCCACCGACGCGCCGCTGCCCTGGGATGTCGTCACCCTCGGCATCGACAAGAATTATCTGGTGCGCGAGTGGGAATTGGCGCAGGCCGCCGTCACTTCGCCAGACTGCAAGACCGCCGGCTGCACCGGTTGCGGTCTCTGCGACGACAACATCGCCCCGCAAACCGCCTCGGCAGAACTGCCGCACGGCGAGATGCAGGCCGTCGAGGACGACAACCCGCAGGAGCGGGTGTTCTATCGCGCCTGGGTGAGCAAGGATGGCCTGCTGCGTTTCGTCGCTCATCTCGACTTCATGCGCCGTTTGCAGCGCGCTTTGCGAGCCACAGGGCTGCCGTTGGCTTACAGCAAGGGTTTCAGCCCGCACCCCAAGGTTGCTCTGTCGCCGCCGCTGCCGGTGGGCGTCGAGGGTGAGCGCGAGTATATCGACTTTGCGCTGGTGCGCTTTGTGAGCGCTTCTGAGGTGGATGCGGCTTTGCGGCGCAGTCTGCCGCCAGAGGTGCGCCTGCTCGAGGTGAGGCTGTCACGCGGCTCGAAGGAACGGGAAATGTCGTCAAGCTCGTTCGAGTGGGTATCGGTGTGGCCGTCACCGGAGTTCTACGATCAGTTTGCCAGTGACGCCGCCGCCTTTGCCGCCGCCGTGCAGTGGCCGTTCGAGCGAACCCGCAAGGGCAAGACGCGAACCAGCGACCTGAAGCAACTGGTGCACAGGCTCGACTGGGACGGCGCTGCGTTTCACATCGTCAAGGCGCTGGCGGGCGCAAGCGTGTATGACGTTATCGAGCAGGTATTCGGCCAGCAGCGCGAGGACACCGGCGGCTGGCGCATCGTGCGGCGCGGGCTTTACTCCTCGCCCTCCGACATCCCTGGCTGCACGCGCTCGTAGTCGGCCATCTCCATCCAGCCTTCCTGCCCATCGGGCATCTGCACGCGGCTCCAGTCGTCCATCTCCCGCACCACTTCGACCACATACCCCTCTGGCAGGTTGAATAGAATCTCGTTCTGCTTGCCGGGGCCGCTGTACACATCGGTGCGGTGCGCCATCACCACAGCCTCGGGGTTGCCCGCCCAGGCATGGCGCGGCAGCCAGCCCTTACGACCGTCGGGCAGCATCACCCGTCCCCACGAACCGCTTGTGGCGATGAGCGCTACCGGCTGACCCTGGTGCAGACGGAAGCGCACCTCGGCGCTGGGATTAGGGGCGGTGCGGGCGAGGGCTGTCCAGGTGCGCACCTGCTCATCAAAGGCCTGGTGCGACCAGTCACTGGCGCGCCGCCACGACAACAGCCCCATCCCCAGCAGAATGACCACCAGCAGCCACAGCGCGAACACCGGCACGGTGCGGTCGCGCCCGCGAGGGGCGTGGATGAGCAGATGCGCCAGCGCCACGATGAGCAGCAGCAGGCCGGTCATCAGCAGGGCCAGCGTGTGCAGCGGCAGCCACTCATAGAAGTCTCGCAGGCGTGTGGCGAGGTAGTCGGCGTCGGCAGGGGCGGGTGGCGCCGATTGGCTGCCGAGTTCGCCGGCGATGAGCGAGAGGTTGCGCAGTGCGTGTTCGTGCGCCGGATTGGCGGCCAGCGCCCGTTTATAGTAAAGCACGGCGCGGCCAAGCTGATGCCGCCGGTAGTAGGTGTTGGCGATGTTGTAGAACAGGTCGGCGTCGATGACGCCGCGATCTTCTATTTCGAGGTAGCGGCCAAGCGCCTCGCGGTAGTGGCCGCTGTCGTAGGCTTGGTTTGCCTGCAAAAAGGTGTCGGCGGCATCGGCGCACAGCAGGGACGCGACAGCGAGCAGCAGCAGGGCGAGCATGGATTTCATTTCGCCTCCTTCCAGCGCGAAAGTTCCTGCACCAGTCGGCGCAGCTCTTCCTGGTCGCCTGCGATGTGCGCGGCTGAGAACCCGCCCGGCATGAAGCGGGCTTCGTTGCAGCGGTTCAGGAAGGTGACGAGACCGGCGGTGAGGCTGTCCGGCGCTCCGCGCTCTGCCAGAGCCTGCAACAGGCTTTCGGCAGTGCTGCCACGCGGCAGGCGCAGCTTGTCGGCCAGATAGTTGGCCAGCCCGGCTTGCGCTGCGGCATAGAACCCGATGTCGCCGGTGAGCTTTTCGGCCTCGCGCAGGTATTTGCGCAAAATGCGCCCGGCCTGCCGCTGGCGGGTGTATGCTTTATCGTTGGCGAGACGCCTGCGGTGCGCAGCCCACCAGGAGGACACTGCAAGTGTGCACGGCAGCAGTATCCACAGAAACCATAGCCACCAACGCTGAAAAAGCAGCCTGTCGCCAGAGCTGCGCGGATCGAGGATAAGTTGCGGCGCGTCCGTGCTCAACTCTGCCTGATAGACGATATGGTCGATGTCGCTCGAGAGGCGGCGTGCGCCGGCCACGTTCTGGTCGAACACATAGGGGTTGTCCTGCGTCAACGCCGGGTCGGCGGGCTGCACACGCAGTGTTTGCTCGTCGGCGCGGAGCGTCTTGTACTGACGGGAGTTGGTGTCGAAAAAACTGAAAACTACAGCCGGGATGCGGAAGCTGCCTTCTTCCTCGACATAGGCAGGAAAGCGCAAGGTAACTTTGCCGCTGTTGCCCCGCACAGTGCGCTCTATCTCCGGTTCCATGAAGTGGATGTGATTTACCCCTGGCGTTGTGGGCAGCGTGAAGTTGTCGAAGTTGCCCTCGCCCTTTATGGTGAGCGTGTAGGTGAACGGTTCGCCTGCGCTCAGATCGCTGTCGCTGATGCCGCTGTCGATGCCGAAGCGCCCGATGGCGCCGCTGAAGTTTGCCGGTCGTCCCTCGCCGGGCAGTGTGCTCACCTCGATTACCAGCGGGTCAGACTTTACCTGCATCCGCCGCGTCGTGCCGAAGTCGAAAAAGCTACGGCCCTGCACCACGATGTCAACGGCCATCTCCTGCGGGGGGATGGTTTGCCTGCCTGGCTTGTTCGGGATGAGGTTGACCGTACGCAGCTTCATGGCGTTATATCGCCTGCCTTCGAGGTTGACCGCGTCGAACTCGATGCGGTCGGCCAGAAAGGAATCCTCTTTCCAGAAGCCGGTGAACGACGGCTCGGCGCCAAAGGAGATGTTACTCAGGTCGTAACGGGTGTAGAGCGTGTATGTCACCGATACGGGTTCGCCCACATACGGGTTGCGCTTCGAGAGCTCGGTGCGGATGAACAGATTGTCCTCCACCAGGTCGTCCGGCTGTGCCTGCTGCCCACGCGAACCTTGCGACTGCGGCACAGGAACCCGCTGTGTGCTGCCCTCGACAACCGTCACCTCGATTGGCTTGGTGGTGCGGCTCTGGTTACCGCCGCGCACGGTGATGGGCGGGATGAGCAGCCGGCCGGTGCGCTGGGGAAGCAGGCGAAAGGTGAAGGTGCGCCGGGTCTGTTTTTCCATGCGGCCGTTGACGATGCTGACGGAGGTGGAGCTGCCGCTGGACGTGCCCCCCACGCGAAAGCCATCCATCTCGGGCAGGATTGGCTTGTCGGCGCTGCCCTCGCCAGTCACCTCGACCGTGAGCTGCACGGCGTCGGACAGGCCGATACGGTTGTTATCGACATAGGCTTCCACAGTGAACTCGGCTGCGCATAGCCAGGTGGCGGCCAGGGTGAATGCGAAAATGATGTATCTGTGCGGCACAAGGCCTCCCTACCAGAAGCGGCCTCGCAACGGCCCTGTGGTCCGCCGCTGGCGCTTCTCTTCTTCCTTGGCTTCCTTTTCTTTCTGCAACAGACGTTGCAGCAGCTTCTCGGCGGCTTCTTTCTGCTGGGCCTCCTGCTGGCGGCTCATTTCCTGCTCGGCCTGCTGCTGCTGGGACTCGCGAGCCTCACTCTGCTGCTGTTGCTCTTGCTGGCTCTGCTGCTGCTCGTTCTGTTGCTCGTTTTGCTGCTGTTCTTGTTCCTGTTCCTGCTCCTGCTGTTCGTCCTGGTTCTGGCTATCCTGATCCTGATCTTGATTCTGTTCCTGTTCCTGTTGTTCCTGCTCTTGCTGGTCGGCCTTGCGCAGGTAGAAGTCGAACACATAGTTGGCGCGGTCAACCTCGTGCTGCTCCTGCACCGGCTGATATTCCTCGGCGCTTGCCTGGAACGTGTAGGCCTGCTCGCGGAATCCGCTTAGCGAGTAACGCCCCTCGAAATCGGTGGTCACGGGCGAGTTCTCGACGCCATGCACTTCGATCTTCGCATCCTCGATGGGCTGGCCGGTGTCGGCGTCGAACACGGCGCCGCGTACGGTGATGTTGATGTGCAGCCGGAAATCGAAGGTGTTGGATTCGTGGCTCACCTCGTGGGTTTCGTTCAGCGGGAAGTAGTGCGGCGCTGTCACTTGGAACGGATATTCGCCTTCCCACAGCCCGTCAAGGCGGTAGAAACCGCGAACGCTGGTGGTGTCGGGGCGAACAGGCCAGCCGGGAACGCGTACCAGCGCACCCTCTATCTCGGCGCCGGTGTCGGCGTCGAACACGATGCCGCTCACGTTGATGGCGCGGGGCAGCGGGATGTCGAGTGTGGTGTCGGTGCGGGTGATGGTGACGTCGATCATCACACCGGCATAACCGGGCGCCAGAGCCATCAGGCGATAGGTGGCCTCGTCGAACCCAAACAGGCGATAGACGCCGTCTGCGGCGGTGGTGTCCGGCGCGATGCTGCTGCTGTCAACGAATACTACGGCGTACGCCACCGGTTCACCGGACGTGGCGTCGAGCACACGGCCGCTCAGGGGCAGCCCCGGCTTCAACGCAAGCTGCACGGTTTGCTCCTCACCTCGCACGGTCACGGTGCGGTGCATCTCGGCGTAGTCCTCGGCGAACACGCTGATAGTGTAAGCTTTGCGCTGCTCCAGTCCGTCCAGATTGAACGTGCCGTCTTCTGCACTGCGCACTGGCGAGACGGCGGATTCGAGGGCGCGCACTTCGGCGTTGGCCACTGGCTGGCCGGTGAATGAATCGACCACGATGCCGCGCAGGGTCGCCGCCGGTTGCACCGCAAGTTCGACCAGCGTGTCAGCGCGGCTTATCTCGACCGGCTGCGCCAGCGGCAGATAGCCACTTGCGTTCACCTCGAAAGCATAGGTGCGGGCGGCGAAGCCGGGCAGCGTGAACGCGCCATCAGCGGAGGTGGTGTCCGGCGGGGCCTCGATGCCCCGCGCCAGCACCTGCGCTCCGGCGATTGGCTCGCCTGTCTGGGCGTCTCGCACTGTTCCATGCACCGTGAGCACTGGCTGCATGGGGATGTTGAAGCGAGAGTTCACATGGCTCGTCTCGACGCGCTTGCGCACGCTCACATAGCCGTCCAGCACGGCCTCGATGGTGACTGTGCCCGGCTCACAGCGCCGGTGCAGCAGCCAGCTTCCATTGCGGCCAGAGGCAACCGGCGGCTCGTCCTGTTCGACCAGTCGCAACGTCACGCCGGTGAGGGGTTGGCCGCTGTCGGCGTCGAACATGTTGCCGCGCAGGGTAATCAGCTCTCGCGCTATCAGTTCAAAGTCGCTGCGGGCGGTCTCGTTGGCGGGGTCGGCCAGCAGCGACTGCCGATAGGCGCTCCAGGCTTCGCGGTATTGCAGGCGTTCGGCGTGGATGCGCCCGATGTTCTGCCAGGCGACGGAACGTCCCTTGAAGCGCTCATCGGTGAGGGCGCGCCGGAAGCCCGCCAGGGCTTCATCATGCCTCCCCAGACGGTAGAGCGCGCAGGCGTGGTTGTATTGCAGGCGTCCGTCGTCGGGATGGCGCTCGGTCAGGCGGCCCCAGGTCTGCTCGGCTTGCAGGTAGTTCTCACGCGCATACTGCCTTCTGCCGCTGGCCGACTGCGCCACGCGGCCCCAGTTCAGCAGAGACGCCTGGGCCAGCATGGGCAGCAAAACCAGCAGCAGAACGAGTTTGAGTCGCATCGCGTTCACCTCAGGAAAGCACACGCGGAAAGCGTTGCCTGCGACGCCAGGCTACTGTCGCTTCCAGCAGCAGCAAGGCCAGCGCAACGGCCAGCGGATAGTGATATTTGTCTTCGTAGCGATAATGTTTCTCGGATTTAATCTTCTCCTCGAATTCGATGGTTTCCTCGCGGCCCTCGCCGCCCTTTTTCATCTCACGGATTTCCTCCATCAGCTCGCCAATCTCGCTGCGGCGCAGGGTTGACTGAAAATAGCGCCCACCGCCAAGCGCGGCGATGCGGGCTAATGTTTCGGGGTGCAGGCGGGTGAACACGAAGTTGCCCTCGTCGTCGGTGGCATAGCGCAGGTTGCCGCGAGCGTCGCGGATGGGGATGCGGCTGGCTTGCTCGCTGCCTACACCCAGCGCAAATATCTTTACGTCGGTGTGGCGGGCAATGCGCTCTACCACCGGCAGGGCGTTGTCTTCGAGGTCTTCGCCGTCGCTGATGAGCAGGATCATTTTCTTGCGGGTCGAGCTTTGCAGCAGCGAGTCGGACATGGCCAGCGCCATGCCGATGTCGGTGCCGCTGGCGCTGGACGAGACAATTTCGGTGTCAACGTCGTCGATGAAAAGCTTGGCCACTTCGGGGTCGCCGGTGAGCGGGAACTGGATGGTGCTGCGTCCGGCGAAGGTGACCAGCGCCACCTGGTCGTCGCTGAGGCTGCCGGCGTACAGCGAGTCGAGAAACGAGCCGATCTGCCACTTGGCCTGCTTGATGCGGGCAAGCCCGCCGGACTGCGCCTCCATACTCAGCGACACGTCCAGCGCAATCACGATGTCGATGCCCTCGCGGTGCGCCACGTCCAGCGTCTGCTTCTGCGGGTTCTCGATAAGCGTGTCGGTGGCCAGATCCTCGATCTCGACGCGGTTCCATTGCGGACGCGCCAGCGCCAGCACGAGAAAGGCGTATGCCAGCGTGAGCAGCACGGCGCGCAGGTTCCACAGAAAGCCGTTGTATTCGGTGTGAAAGAAATCGAAAAAGCGCGGCTCGGCTAACCTTTGGAAGGCGCGGCGGCGGCTTCGCCCCACAAACCCCACGGTGACGAGAAACACCGGCACAAGCAGCAGCAACAGCAAAGCGAGAGGTTGACCCCAGTGCATGTGTTCTCCTATGGCGTTTCGCGGCGCAGCAGGATGCGCAGAGCGGTTTCGGCCAGTCCCAGAGCGACTGCCGCCAGCAGCAGCCAGCTAAACAACTCGGTATAGATGTAATAGACTTCGGTGTGTGCCGACTTGATGACGAGCTCGGTTTTCTTTTCCTCAATGGCCGAGGTTTCGAGCCGGTTGATCTGTTCGATGATTTGCGCCAGCTCGGCGGTGCTTTGCGCCCTTGCGGCACGGCCCGTGCCCGTGATGCCGGCGATGGCGTCGAGCGTTTGCATGTCGATGTCGGAGTTTATCTTGGTGTAGCGAATAAAGCGTCCGCGGCTGTCGTGCAGCGGATAATCGACCAGTCCCTCACGTCCTACGCCCACCGGATACACCTTGATGTCGAACAGCGCGGCCATGCGGGCGGCGTCTTCGGGCTGAATCTCGCCGGTGTTGTTGCGGCCGTCGGTGATGAGGATGACAACCTTGCTCTGCGCCTGTGAATTGCGCAGCCGCGCCACCGACATGGCCAGTCCCGTGCCGATGCTGGTGCCGTTGCGTTCCGGGTCAATCTCGATGCGGTTCATCAGGCGTTCGAGGATGGCATAGCTACTGGTGAGCGGACAGCGGGTGACGGCGAAGCTGGAGAACGAGACGAGGCCGATGCGGTCGCTGGTGCGCTGGGCGATGAAGCCCAGTCCCACCTGCTTGGCGGCTTCGAGGCGGTTGGTGGGCTGGAGATCAACCGCGCGCATGCTGGCCGACACGTCGATGGCCAGGATGATGTCGATGCCGTGCAGCTCCTCCATCTTCTCCAGCAGGTCTTCCTCCGGCTCGGCGTCCGGCAGGTTTTCCTCGACGACACGCTCACGCTGGTGCGCCAGGCGCGGTTGCGCCAGCGTAACAATTATCAAAACCAGTAGCGCCCCGCGCAATGCCAGCGGAATCCAGCGCCAGGCGCTGTTGCCGCCGCTTGCGGCTCGCAGCAGGTCAAGGCGGGGATGGGGGAGATGAGGGCGGCGCTTGCGCTTCCAGGCCAGCTCGAACCACAGCCAGGCAGGCACGAGCAGCAGCGCCCACAGCCAGGCGGGGTGAGCGAAGTCGAGCCAGCTAATCATGCGGCTGCTCCTTCGTCTGCTCGGCGCGCTCGAACGAATGCAGATAGCTCTCGAGCCAATCGGCGGCGGCGGACGCATCACCGGCGGGGGGCTGGCGACGGGCGAACTTGATGCCGTCGGCGGTGCGCAGGAACTCGATCACGCGCTGGCGATGGGACAGCTCCGGCAGGCCGCGCAATATCTCGCTGGTTGTCATCTCGACAGCGTTCACGCCCGTGTGCCGCTCGATGAACGTGCGCATTACCATGCTGAGTCCGAAATACCAGGGCACCATCTCGTCGTGTTCGAGGTACTCCTGCTGACGCAGGTCGGCCAGCATCTCCAGGGCCACAATCCACGCCGGGCGGGTGTCCTGCGTGGCGATGTCCTGGTCAACGGGCTGTCGCCTGCGCCAACGCACCCGCCACAGAATGTACGCCGCCAGCAGCAGCGCCAGCAGCGGCAGAACGATGTCCCACACGCCGGGACGCACCGGCATCGGCGCGGCGATGTCGTTCAGGGTGCTCAGGGGTGTGAGAACGCTGGTTATGCTCAGAGGTTGCGGGGAGGAAAACAGTGTGCTGTCGCCGATGGCGAAGGGCAGCTCGGGGATGGTGAGGTCGCCGCTCTCGAAGGCCGCGAAGCGCAGTGTGTAGCGGTGCGTGGCGTTGTTGTCGCGCGGCGGCTCGTGCTCGATGCCCAGCAGTTCGAACTGGCCCAGCGGCCCCAGAGTGGGCGGGGTGATGTCGGCGTCGGACGGGGCTTCCAGCGCCACTTCGAGAGTGAACCGCTCGCCCACGCGCAGGCTGTCCGGCGCGTTCAGCGTCGTGAGCAGCGTGGCTGGCAGAGTCGTCGCCAGCGTTATGATTAGAAATATCAGCAGAACGGGTGTCGTGGGTCTCATGAGGTTCGGTTTTTGCGGCGCAGGCGTAGCTTGAAGAAGCGCATCAGTTCTTTGGTGTAGCTCTGGTCGGTGCGCAGTGTAACCAGGTCGATTCTGGCCTGCTTGAAGCTGCGTTGCAGGCTCTGCTCGCGCTCGGCGGCCAGCGTTGCATAGCGCTCTCGCACTGCCCGCGAGCCGCTGTTGACCGTGAGCGTGGCACCGGTTTCGGGGTCGCGCACGTGCAGCAGGCCGGCGTTTGGCAGCTCGGTCTCGGCCGCGTCGATGACCCGCAGCGCCACCACGTCGTGCTTGCGCGCCAGCAACCGCAGGCTGTGCTGCCAGCCGTCGTCGGCAAAGTCGCTGATGACGAACACGATGCTGCGCTTGCGAGTGAGGCGATAGGTGTATTCGATTGCCTTGCGAAGGTCTGTGCCGTGATGCTGCGGCTCGAAGTAGAGGATGTCGCGCAACATGCGCAGGGCGTTCTTGCGTCCCTTACGTGGCGGAATGTAGCACTCTATCTCGTCGGTAAACAGCAGCAGGCCCACCTTGTCGTTGTTGGACAGCGCCGAGAACGACAGCACTGCCGTCACCTCGGTGATGTATTCGCTTTTGAGCATACTGCGAGTGCCAAACAGTGTGCTGGCGCTGGCGTCAACCAGAAACAGCACGTTCAGTTCGCGGGTCTCCTCGAACTTCTTGATGTAGGGGGCGCCCATGCGCGCCGAGACGTTCCAGTCGATCTGGCGATAGCTGTCGCCGCTCTGGTATTCGCGCACCTCGCTGAACTCGAGCCCCTGCCCCTTGAACAGGCTGTGGTACTCGCCGCTGAACAGTTCGCTCACGAGGTTGCACGTGGTAATCTCGATCTTGCGAATCTTGGCGAGGATGTCGGCGGTTTCCATGCGCCTACGGAACCTCGATCTCGTCGAACAGGCGGCTGACGATGTCTTCCTGGCTCACCTGCTCGGCCTCGGCTTCGTAGGTGAGGATGATGCGGTGGCGCATGATGTCGCGGCCAATGGCCTTGATGTCGTCGGGGGTGACGTAGCCGCGATGTTCGAGCAGCGCGTGCGCCTTGGCGGCCTGAGCCAGATAGATGCTGGCGCGGGGCGAGGCGCCGCACTCGATGAGCCCCTCGAGTTCCTTGAGCCGCGGAAAGCGGGCTGGCTCGCGGGTGGCGAAGACCAGGTCGAGGATGTATTCGCGCAGGCGTTCTTCCATATAGATGTCCCGCGAGAGCTCGCGCAGGGCGAGAACCTGCTCTGGTGTGGCCACCTGGCGCACCGCAATCTCGTCGCCGCACACCATGCGCTCCATGATGAGGCGTTCTTCGTCGCGGGTGGGGTAGGGGATGATGAGCTTGAGCATGAAGCGGTCAACCTGGGCTTCGGGGAGCGGATAGGTGCCTTCTTGTTCGAGCGGGTTCTGCGTGGCCATCACCAGGAACGGGTTGGGCAGGGGGTAGGTGGTCTCGGAGATGGTGACCTGATGCTCCTGCATTGCCTCGAGCAGCGCCGACTGCACTTTGGCCGGGGCGCGGTTGATCTCGTCGGCGAGGATGAAGTTTGCGAACACCGGGCCTTTCTTGGGCACGAACTCGCCCAGCTTCTGATTGAAAATGAGGGTGCCGATGAGGTCGGCGGGCAGCAGGTCGGGAGTGAACTGGATGCGCTTGAAGCTGGCCTGCAATGTGGCGGAGAGGGTGGTCACCGCGAGGGTCTTGGCCAGTCCAGGCACGCCTTCGAGCAGGATATGCCCGCCGGCGAGCAGCCCCACCAGCATGCGGCTGACCATGTAGTCCTGTCCTACAATGACGCGGTGTATCTCGCGGGTAATGTCATCGATGACGGCGCTTTGCTCGTGCACGCGCGCGTTAATCTGTTCGATTGGGATTGTGCCCGGAGCGTTGGACATATCATCTCCTTACAGTGGTCTGTTTTATCAAGAAGGACGCCTCAGCAGTTGTTGCAATCGCTGCTTGTGGCAGCTTGCTGAGCGACGCCCTGGTTGAAGGCCTTTTTCAGTTGCCTTGCATAGGCAATAACAGCCTCGGCGGGTTTTTGTTTCAGAGAAATTATCTCGTTATACACGTTGCCGTACAGCTCGATGCGCTGAGGGTCTTTCTCGCTCTGCTTCACCAGCTCGAACGCGGTGTCGGGCTTGCTGTCGGGGAGGTTGTATCGCCGCTGGAGATAGACAAAAAACTGGCGCTGCAAATGCCGCGCTGTTGCCGGCGCCGCGCCAATCTCGATGTCCACCAGCACAGAATAGAACCAGATTTCGGGTGAGAGCCGACTGTGCGGGAGCTTGGCGGGACGCCACAACCGTCTGCGCCCCATCAGCAGATAGATTATCAGTGCGAGGGCGAACACGATGATGAACAACCAGATGAGCGAGTCGTATGAGGCGGCGTCGGCTGCAAGCAGTGAGGTTATCGTGTGATGGTGTTGCATATCATCAGGGTGCCGTAAATGTCGTAAAGGGAAAGCCGGGCTTCATCGCCCTCGAGCTCGATCACCAGCCAGGACGCCGATTGGCCTCGGTCGAACCGCCGCTTGAGATGACCGGGATTGCACCAGAATCGCCCCTCCCGCATTTCGATACCCGGGCGGTGTGTGTGGCCGAACAGCACAAAGTCTATGTTATCGAGCTTCTGGCCCCTGGCGTCGTCGGGACTGTGCATCAACAGGAATCGCCAGCCGTCGATTTCAACCTTTACGAGGCGAGGCAGGCTGCTATCGAGGTAGCCGGGGTGAAAGATGCCGGGAACGCGTGTCAGCAAGCGATTTTCTGTCAGGTCGGGGTTGCTGTCGAGGTCTTCGTAGTCATCGCCGAGGTGAAAGATGTGGGTGAAGTGATCGCCGTGCTCGAAAGGGATACGAAGAAGCTGCTGGTTGCCGTGCGTGTCGGACATCACCAGAATGCGTTTCATCTCTTCCTCCATCGTGGGAGTCAGGCTACATTTTCTGCGGCGCGTCGATTCCCAGGACTTCGAATATATTGGCCAGCAGGTTTTTGAGCGCGTTCAGCATATACAGGCGAGCCTTGCTCATGGCAGGCGCCTTGGGGTTCACAATCGGAACAGCCTGGTAATACTTGTGGAACATTCCGGCCAGTTCTTTGGTGTAATCTGTCAGGCGATGCGGTTCGCGGTACTTGGCCGCGCCGGCCAGAATATGCGGATACTCGAGCATTTTCTTTATCAGGGCCGCTTCGTCACTGCGCTTGAGCCGATACAGCTCGCTCGTGTCGAAATCCTTCAGCGAGATTTTTTCCCGCCTCGCCTTCTTTTGAATGCTGTAGATGCGCGCATGGGCGTATTGGCAATAATACACAGGGTTTTCACTCGATTTTTTGCGCGCCAGTTCGAGGTCGAAGTTCAGGTGGGTGCTGGGGCGGCGGTCGATGAAAAAGAAGCGGGCGGCGTCCTTGCCCACATCGTCGATGAGTTCGTTCATCGTCACGATGCGGCCTTCGCGTTTGCTCATCTTCACGCGTTCGCCATCGAGGAAGAGGTTCACCTGTTGCAAAAAGACGACCTCAAGCTGTTTTTCTTCGATCTTGAGCGCTCGCATAGCGGCCATCAGTTTGACAACGTGGCCGTGATGGTCTGGGCCCAGCACGTCGATGAGAATCTCGAAGCCGCGCTGGAGCTTGGAAAGATGGTAGGCGATGTCGGGAACGAGGTAGGTGAAACTGCCGTCGGTTTTCATCAGCACGCGGTCTTTTTCGTCGCCGAACTTGGTGCTGCTGAACCACACGGCGTCGTCCATCTCGTAGGTGCAGCCGGCTTCGGCCAGAAAACTCAGCACTTCCTCGACCATTCCCTGAGCGCGCAGAGCCTTTTCGCTCACCCAGTTGTCAAACTCGACGCCAAAACGTTCGAGGCTGGCAATCTGCATGTCGTGAATCTGTTGCAGCGCAAATTCCTTCATCTTTTCAAGGCGGTCACGCTCGGGGATGTGCAGCAGCTTGTTGCCCTCGACAGTGTTGAGCTGCTGCGCCAGCTCGGCGACGTAGGCGCCGTGGTAGGCCTCGACGGGGAACTCGCCGATGTCCTCGCCGTGCAGCTCGCGATAGCGTAGCTCGATTGACTCGGCGAGGATGTCCACCTGGTTGCCCGCGTCGTTGATGTAGAACTCGCGGACGGGGGCGTAGCCGGCGCGACGCATGATGCGATATAGCGTGTCGCCATAGGCGGCGGCGCGGGCGCTGACGATGTTTAACGGGCCGGTGGGGTTGGCGCTGATGAACTCGATGAGTATCTTCTGCCGCTGGCCGCTGTTGGAGTTGCCAAAAGCGTGTTTCGCCGTCACCATCGCCTCGAGAGCACGATGATATACGCGACTGGACAGCGTCATATTAAGAAATCCTGGGCCGGCCACTTCGATCTTGCGGTAGGTGCGCTTCTTTTTCAGTAGCGCCGCGATTTCCCCGGCGAGGTCACGGGGATTGCGCTTGTTCAGCTTGCCGTGCACCAGAGCCACGTTGCTCGAATAGTCGCCGTGCTCGGCGCTCGAAGGCAGCTCGAGCGAGAAGTTGTCGCTCCAGTCGAGTTCGAGCTTTTTGAGCACGTCGGCGATGTCGCGGCGAATCGTTTCTCTAATCATAGTCGGTCTCGATTCGGTTGATGCGATTGGCCAGCTTTTCCCAGAGTTCATCGAGGCTGTAATGCAGCCGGGTTTCCTCGCGGAAGATGTGCAGGATGGTGTCGCCAAAGTCGATGAGCACCCAGTTGGCGCCTTCGAGGCCTTCCTTGCCCAGCAGGTGAATCCGCTGCTCTTTGGCCATTGCCAGCACATGCTCGGCGATGGCGCGAACGTGCATGTCGCTGCCGCCGGTGCAGATGATGAGTTCGTCCACATACGAGGTCTTGCCGCTCACATCGATCTGTTCGATGTCTTCGGCCTTTTTGTCCATGATCCATTGCACAAGGCGGGCGTTGAGTTCTTCGCGTGTAAGCTGCATGTGGCTCCTGTCTATCTGTTCGTGTTCATCAGTTCTTCGATGTCATCACCGACGTAAATCTCGAACGGCGCGGCGGGCTTTTCCTGCCTGGCCCATATCCATGTGTCGATGCCGGTGAGCGCAAGCAGGCGTTCGCGGCTGTCCACATCGGCTGTGCGCACCACCAACACTGTGCGGTTGTAGATGTCTTTGGCGTCGGTTTGCACATACAGCACGTCCACACCCCTGCCGCCCAGCCAGGCGCGCACGGCGTTCAGTCGCTCCGACTGCGCCTCGCTGCCATGCAGGATAGCCTGAAGCGGCGCGGGCTTGGCAGAGCCGCCATCGCATGCCCACAGCGCAATCAGCGCTGCCGCAAGCGGCCACAAGCGGCCTGTGCTGCGCAAGTGTGCCAATTTATTTTTCGGCCTGCGCATTGTCAAACTGTTCCTTGAGCCTGTTCCAGGCGCTTTCGAATGATTCGGGAATGACGCGTGTGCCGCCTGTGGTGGTC
This sequence comes from Candidatus Cloacimonadota bacterium, assembly GCA_021108395.1. Lineage (GTDB taxonomy): Bacteria > Cloacimonadota > Cloacimonadia > Cloacimonadales > JAIOQZ01 > JAIOQZ01. The sequence goes on along the minus strand of JAIOQZ010000029.1, from coordinate 16,226 downwards.
ATGAAGTTATGGTCGCCCACCCAGCGTGGCACCAGGTGCACATGCAGGTGCTGGTCGATGCCCGCGCCGGCGGCCTTGCCCAGGTTCACGCCGATATTCAGTCCGTCGGGGCAATACGCCTCGCGCACGACCCGCTCGGCCAGGCGCACGGTGAGAAACAGGTCGCTGGTTTCGTTTTCGTCGAGCTGCATGAGGCTGGCCACATGGCGATAGGGCGCCACCATCAGGTGGCCGTTGTTGTATGGATACATGTTCAGGATAACGAAGCTGTGCTCGCCACGATGCACAATCAGGCGCTTCTCGTCATAGTCGGCGGCGGGATTGCGCTGGATGCAGAAGATGCAGTCGTCCGATTTGGCCGAACGGACATAATCGAGCCGCCAGGGCGAGTAGAGCACATCGTGTTTGTCAGCCATCTTGGCGATTCTCCCCATAGTCGAGGCGTGTGCCCGCCGCCAGCGTGCAGCCCTTCACAATGTTGTGCCCGGCAAGGAAGCAGCCTTGCTCCAGGGTGGCGTCTTGCAGCAGGCAGCCGTGGCCAATCACGCTGTCTTCGCCAACGGTCGTGTCTCCCTTGAGCACGCAGTGCGAGGCGATGGCGACATCACGCGCCAGCGACACCCCAGCGCCCACCAGCACCGTGTCCGGCATCTCGATGACAACGCCGTTGTCCAGCCAGTGCGCCTTGATGCGGCTGTAGTATTCGCTCTCGAGGGCGGCAAGCTGCGCCTGCGAGTTGATGCCGGCGGCCTGGGCCATGTCGTCCAGCAGCACGCTGATGACTGCCTCGCCGTCGTTGCCGAGTATTTCGAGCGTGTCGGTGAGATAGTATTCGTTCTGCTGGTTATCGTTGCTCACGCGGTCGAGCGCGGCAAAGAGGCGCACAGCGTCGAAGCAGTAGATGCCGGTGTTGATTTCGCAGATAGCGCGCTGCTCTTCGGTGGCGTCCTTGTACTCGACGATACGGCGCACGTTGCCGTCGGTATCGCGCACGATGCGGCCATAGCGGGCCGGGTCGTCGAGGATGGCCGTGAGCACGGTGCAGGCGGCGTTGCCGGCGCGGTGCACCGACAGCATATTGCGCAGGGTGTCCGCCTGCAACAGAGGCACATCGCCGCAGAGGATGAAAACGTCTCCGGCGAAACCGGCCAGCGCCTCGCGTGTGACCATCACCGCATGGCCGGTGCCAAGCTGCTCGGTTTGCTCAGTAAAGCGTAAGCCTTTGCGCCCGTGCAGACGCGAGACAACCTCGTCTTTGCGGTAGCCCACCACAACGACGGTAGGGTTGGCGTCCACAGCGGCTGCGGTGTCGGCCACATGCTCGACGAGGGTTTTCTCGGCCAGGTTGAAAAGAACTTTGGCGCGCCTGGACTTCATGCGGGTGCCCTTGCCCGCGGCCAGAATGATGGCGGCAGTTGATTGCTTATTGGTCATGCAACCCCCGTGTGTCAGTATCAGCGCCACAATTTTCTATGTGACGAATTTCACAAGGAAAAAATCGAGTTGTGTGGAAGACGCTTCGTTTTGAGGGTAGTTCGAGACGGTGAAAACGGCGAATCAGGCTCAAGACCCCGGCGCTCCGGCGAACCACATGATGGCCAGCAGCGCCAGCATATCGAGCTTCATCCACCACGACACCCGCGCAAAAACCCACTGCTCCGGCTGACGCCACATCCAGGTGTGAAACGCGAGCAGCGGCAGCACCACGAACAGCGCCAGCAGGACGTAGAATATCGGTGGCAGCCAGCCGCTGCCCAGCGATACCAGCGACAGCATCACCAGCAGCAGGCAGAACAGCATACTGATGCTCACCGTGCGCCGCAGGCCAAGCTTTACCGCCAGTGTGAACGCGCCATCTGCGCTGTCGCCTTCGATGTCCTCCATATCCTTCACCAGCTCGCGCATTATCGTATAGAGAAAGGCATAGCTGGCGATGATGAGACTATTGGCTGCGTTGCCGGCGGCGAGTCCGCCATACAGAAAGGTGGAGGCGGCAGAATATGCCACCACGATGTTGCCGGCGAGAAACGTTTTCTTGAGATTGCGGGCATAGAAGAAGAGCAGAAAGCTGTTGAGAGTGGCGAGCAGAACACAAACCCACAGTCCGGTGAGCAGCGAGATGAACATGCCGAGAATGAAAAGAAAGACTGCCCACAGATAGGCGCTTCGGGGGCTTATCTGGCCAGACGGCAGCACGCGCTTGGGACGGTTCACCATGTCGATGGGGATGTCGAAGAAATCGTTCATGGCATAGCCTGCGCCACCGATGCAGACAGCGGACAAGACAGCCGCCAGCACGGGCAGGCTCCATTGTACGCTCGCACGAAAAAACGCCCCGAAAAGCACTGTCAGGGCGATGAAAACGAGATTCGAGGGGCGCAGTATGCGCAGGTAGGCGACCGGCTTCACTTAGGGCAGACGCTCTTTGATCATGTTGATAAATTCAACCAGAATGTCGTTGTTGGGCATGCTTTTGATGAGCTTGTAAGAATCGTCCAGCAGCTTTTCGGCTGTTTTCTTGCTCTTTTCCAGTCCGATAAGCGAAGGATATGTCGAGCGGCGGTTGCGGGAGTCCTCATAGGGTTCTTTGCCCAGGAACTCGAACGCGCCCACTTCGTCGAGAATGTCGTCGATGATCTGGTAGGCCAGGCCGAGATTGAGGGCGTAGTTGCCCAGCGTGATGGCAGTGTTTTCCTCGGCGTTGTACATTGCGCAGGCCATATCCATCGAGGCTTGCAGCAGGGCGCCGGTTTTCTTGAGGTGGATGAACCTTAGCACGTTGATGCGAATTCGTTTGCGTGCGGCCAGAATGTCCACCGCCTGCCCGCCAATCATGCCGCGAGTGTTCACGGCTCGAGCGAGGATATTGATGCTGGTGAGCGCTTTTTTCTTTTCTTTGATGTCGGTAAGCGCCTCGAAGCCTTTGGTGAGCAGGGCGTCACCGGCGAGGATGGCTGTGGCCTCGCCAAATTTCTTGTGCACCGAGGGTTTGCCGCGCCTTTCGTTCGAGTCGTCGATGCTGGGGAGGTCGTCGTGAATGAGCGAGGCGGTGTGGATGAACTCGAGCGCCACCGCGCTGGGCAGCAGCGACTTGAGCGTGCCGATGTTCTTGCGGTTGCGCAGCATCTCGTAGGTGGAGATGAGCAGGATGGGGCGCAGGCGTTTGCCCCCGCTGAACACGGCGTAGCGCATAGCGTCATGGATGCTACTGGTGCCTTCTGCGGGTGGAACGAGATAGCTGTCGAGCGCCTCTTCGACGAGTTTTTGGCGCGAGTCGAAATAGCGTTGTACGAGCAAAAGTGAGCCCCTGTGCGTAAATTTTTTTCAATATACTGATAACCTGAGAATTGTCAAGCATTTCTTTCGCTCGGTAAATGATGCCAATTGAGAGGGAAAGGCGTAATGCTTCGCTCACCTTTTTGGGGTGAAACGATGTCTGAACATCGTTTGCACCAAGAGAGCAATCGGCTGTGAAGCCGATTCTCGTAGGTGAGGCCCAAAACTCTTGGCGGATGCTAACGCATCCTATCTACAAGATATTTTTTTACTGTACGCAGGAAACGAAGATTCCAGTCATGTAGCTATGTCACGAAGCGTAGCGGAGTGACCCTTTTAGAGAAGTTTTTGATCCAAACTTTTTTCAAAAAGTCTGGTGGGGTTCAGGGGTAAAACCCCTGTATTACTAGCCGATAGAAGAGATTCACCGGGAAGCCCATGACGTTGAAGTAGCAGCCGTTGAGCTTGGTGACGAACTGGCTGCCATAGCCCTGAATGCCGTATGCCCCTGCTTTGTCCATCGGTTCGCCGGTGGCGATGTAGTCGGCGATTTCCTGCTCGCTCAACTGCTTGAACGTCACCCTCGTGCGCTCGAAGCCGACGGATTCCACTGGCCCGCGGCGTACGCACACACCGGTATAGACCACATGCGTGTTGTCCGACAGCCGCCGCAGCAGCGCCGCGGCCTCGGACTCGCTGGTGGGCTTGCCTATCACTTCGCGCTGCTCATACACAATTGTGTCGGCGGCCACGACTATGCAGTCGGGGTCCATGTCTGCGGCAACGGCGGCGGCCTTGTCTGCGGCGTGAGACAGCACCAACCGGCTGGGCATGTGAGTGTGGACGATTTCGTCGATGTGAGCGGGACGCACTAGGTATTTCAGCCCGAGCATGTCAAAGATGACCTTGCGTCGGGGCGAGGCTGAAGCGAGGACGAGCTTGTGGTCGCCAAGCAGCTTGTGAAGCATGGGGGAGTCCTTTCTACTTGATGCGCAGCAGGCGGTTGAGGAAGTACTTGACGCGGCTGAGATCGATGAACTTTGTCTCGCGCACCGAGGCAGTGATGAGCCAGATGCCCACCGCGCCCAGCATTATGTTGCTGATCCACATGGCCAGCCACGGAGCCACAAAGCCACGGTCGGCCAGCTCTTCTCCGCCGATGAGGGACACATAGTAAACCAGGAACACCAGCGAGCTTACCGAAAACGACATGCCAACACCGCTCGTGCGGGTCATCATGCCCACCGGCGCGCCCACCAGCACAAAGATGATGCAGGCAAAGGCGATGGCGAACTTCTTGTAATACTCAACCTCGTAGATGCGAATCTCGTTGTGCAGCTGTTCGATGCGATCGGCGCTCGAGTTACGCAAGTTGACCTGCTTGCGCAATTCATCGCGTGGCGGTTCATCGCTTTGGCGGCGCATCTGATCGATGCGGGCGTCAATCTGCGCCATCTCCTCGACAGTGCGCACTATCTCCTGCTCGCGTTCCTCGATGCGGCTGTGCAACTGCGCCGAGGACAGCTCACGGTCACCGCGATATTCGCTGTCGCGCCCCTGGTCGGAGAAGCCGAGGTCGGGCAGATTGAGCACGAAGCGGTTGAATTTGCGCACCTCGTAGCGGTTGTGGTCTTTCACATCGGCCACGTGCATCTCGCCGTCAAAGAGGGTGGCTCGCAGGGTGTTGCCGGCGTTGGAGATAACGATGTCGCCCCGCGCCGCGGAAATAGTCTGCGGGAAGGTGCGGCGCTCGCTGTTATAGATCATGATGCCGCGCATCTCGTCGCCGTCGTGTTCGCGCACGTAGATGGTGTAACGTTGCAGTTCGGTGAACACGCCGGGCTTGAGCGCTGTGATGGGACGGCGGTAGTTGGCGCGGAGATAGACGTTCTTCAGCTTGTGGTTCGCCCCCGGCAGGATGGTGTTGTTGAAATACACCATGAACGCCGACAGCAGCAGCGCGGCGATGACTGTTGGCCGCAACAGGGCATAGATGTTGATACCGCAGCTCTTGAAGGCCACCAGTTCGTTGTCCACGCTGAGCCGCCCGAACGACATGATGGACGCCGTGAGCACGGACATGGGAATGCTGAGGGCGAGGATGAAGGGCAGGCTGAGACCGAAGATGCTGCCAATCATGAAGACGTCGAGTTGCTTGTCGATGATGAGGTTGAGCAGGTCGATGAGATGGTCGAGCAGCATCACGAAGGTGATGACAACCAGCGACACCATAAACGGTTGAAGGTTCTCGCGCAGGATATAGCGTTCGAGGATTTTCATAGCTTCAGCAGTTCCTCGAAGGCCGCTTCGTCGAGAATCTCGACCGTGCCCAGCTTCTTTGCCTTTTCCAGTTTGCCGCCGGCGTTTTCGCCTGCGACGATATAGTCGGTTTTTTTGCTCACGCTGCTTGTGGCGCGCCCGCCGTGCCGCTCGATAAGGTCTTTCATCTCATCGCGAGTGTACTTGCGTAGCGTACCGGTGACCACGATGGCCTTTCCGGCCAGGATGTCCGATTCGTGCCGCGATTCGCCCACGAATTGCAGTCCCGCCACGCGCAGCGCCTCGATGCTTCGCAGGCTGTGGTCATTGCGAAAGAAGTCATGCACCGACTGCGCGATTCTGCCGCCGATGTCGGGCGTGGCCTCGAGCTCTTCGAGGGTTGCGTCGCGCAGCTTGTCGATGTCGGGGAAGTGGTCGGCGAGGATGTGCGCCACCTTCGCGCCCACAAAGCGGATGCCGAGGCCGAACAGTACGCGATGGAATGGTTGCAGCTTGCTGGCCTCGATGGCCTGGCGCAGGTTTACCGCCGATTTCTCGCCCCTGCGCTCGAGCGCGGCAACGCTGTCGTAGTCGAGAGTATAGAGGTCTGCGACACCGTGCACCATGCCGCTGTCGATGAGCTGCCCCACCAATGTTTCGCCCAGGCCGTCGATGTCGAGCGCGCCGCGACTGGCAAAGTGCTCGATGCGGCGGCGGACTTGCGCCGGGCAGTCGATGTTGTTGCAATAGGTGATGGCTTCGAGCCGGGCCAAAGGTTCGCCGCACGAGGGGCACACATCAGGGAAACGCACCGGCGGCGCACCCTGCTTGTGAGTGCGCACACCCAGCACTTTGGGGATGATCTCGCCGCTCTTGATAACCCGTACCGTGTCGCCGATGTGCAGACCGAGGCGCTCAATCTCGTCCTGGTTGTGCAGCGTGGCGCGGCTTACAGTGGTGCCTGCCAGTTGTACCGGAGCGAGCAGCGCCACTGGCGTGACCGCGCCGGTACGCCCCACGTTGAACTCGACCCCGAGCAGCTCGGTGTCCTTTTCTTCGGCCTTGAACTTGAAAGCGATGGCCCAGCGCGGATGCTTGGCGGTGTAGCCCATCTCGTCGCGCAGGGCAAAGCTGTTGGCCTTGATGACGATGCCGTCGATGTCGTAGTCCGGCTCGAAGCGGCGCTCGTCCCAGTGGCGGCAGCGCTCCTCGATGTCCTCGAAGGACACGGCGTAGCGGGTGTGTTCGCTGACGGCAAAGCCCTGCTCGGTGAGGAAATCGAGCAGCTCCTGCTGGGTTCCGGCATCACCCCGAAAGGCGCCCACGGCGTAGAAGATGCCGGTGAGGTTGCGCTGTGCCACCACTTCGGCGTTCTTCAGCTTGATGCTGCCGGCGGCGGCGTTGCGCGGGTTGGCAAAGGTGGCGTCGCCGACTGCCTCACGCTCGCTGTTGATGCGCTCGAACTCGGTGCGGGTGAAGAATAGCTCGCCGCGCACCTCGAGCGGCTCGCGGTGCGGGATGCGTTGCGGGATGGACTCGATGGTGCGCACGTTGGCCGTCACGTCCTCGCCCTTGACGCCATCACCCCGCGTGGTGGCGTATTGCAGCAGGCCGTGCTGGTAGAACAGGTTGATGCCGAAGCCGTCAATCTTGAGTTCGAGCGACACGCGAGGCGGAGCGTCGTTGGCCTTGCACAGCCGGTCATAGAAGCTGCGCACCTCTTCGAGCGAGTAGGCGTTGTCCAGCGAGTACATACGCCGGCGGTGCTCGATGGTCTTGCCGGCGGGGGTGACGTCGGAGCCGATGCGGTGGGTGGGCGAGTCCGGCGTACGCAGGTCGGGGAAGCGGCGCTCGATTTCTTGCAGCTCGTGCATCAGCATGTCGAACTCGAAGTCGCTGATTTCAGGTCGAGCGGCGCGATAGAGTCGCTCATGGCGGGCAATCAGCTTGTGCAGCTCGATAACGCGGGCGCGGGCTTCCTCGTGGTTCACGGGCGCGTTCCTGCGAGTGAAGCGGCGACTGGCCGGCGCTTCGAGCTGCGGTTGTCGATAGAGTTCATGCTTGCCTCGATAAAACAGTCGGTAAAGTCTCACAATACGACTCGCTTTCCTACACGAACAAGTTACCCGCGAGGTATAAAGCGGCGCAAGATATTTTTGCCTTCAGCCATCCCGCCACTATCTTTTCTGCAATCCGCCGGGATTTTCGCTCACACCTCAACCCATTCGGGTCGATAGTGAATTAAACTGACAAGAGGCGCAATGCTCGATATAGATATGCTCAGTCACGAACAGGAACGCCGGGTGCGTCAGGCGTGTGCGTGGCTTTTCGGACGTGAATCGGCGGGCGAGGACAGCTTTCTGCGCGGATTGTCGATGGAGTCTGTGAAGCAGGCCTATCGTAGCCAGGCGAAGCGGTATCATCCCGACCATAACGGTGGCGCAGCCCCACACGAGCAGAAACGCCGCGAAGAGCAGTTTCACGCCGTGCACAGAGCCTTTGACCTGCTCACCCGCGTGATGGAAAGTGAGGCGCTGTCGAACGCTGCAACGGTCAGGCTACCGCGAACGCTCATTGCCATCGGCGGAGCCAAAGGCGGCATCGGCAAGAGCATCCTGACGGCCAACCTCGCCGTTGTGCTGTCCATGCAGGGCTTGCGCGTCGCCGCTGTTGACCTCGACCTGGGCGGCTCCAATCTCCACCTCTATCTCGGCGAAACCTTCCCGCGAACCAACGTGAATGAGTACTTGCAACGCCATGTGAACGACCTCGCCGACATCGCTATCGAGACCAGGTACGGCCCTGCGCTCATCGGTGGAGGCAGCAGTGAGCTTGGCAGCGCCAACATCCCCTTTCAGCGCAAGATGAAACTCATGCGCGCTCTGCGTGAGTTCGACGCCGACGTGATGATCATCGACCTGGGCGGCGACACCTCCTACAACATGATAGACTTTTTTCTCTCCGCCGACCGTAAAATCGTCGTCACCACGCCCGACCCCGCCTCCTACCTCGACGCCTACAACTTCATCAAGGTCTCGCTGTTCCGTCGGCTACAGCGCGTCTATGGCCAGGAATTCGGCCTGGCGGCGCAAAAGGACAGCGCTTTGCACAACCTGCTGCAGGAGGCCACTATGGACGAAAGCGGCGGCCGAGTGAAGAACATCGACCAGCTTCGCCAACGCGTGAAACAGCGCATGATTCATCACCTGCCGCTTATCAACAGCGTCATCGAGGAGTTCAGGTTGGGGTTGGTGGTCAACCGCGCCGGCAGCAGCGCCGCCGCAATGCAGATTGCCAGGCGCATCCAGGATGTGAGCCGCAAGACATTAGACATCGATGTCGAGTATCTGGGCAATATCGTCCCGTCCGAGAAGATTGAGATAAGCGCTCGCGAGCTTGTGCCCGCCGTTGCCCGTGACCCCCAGGGCGAACTGGCAGTCAGCCTGCGCAATCTGGCCCGGTTGCTGCTGGGTAACGTGCAGGGGCGCCGACTATAAGACAGGGGCGTTGCCCCTGACACCCCATCCACTTTTTGTAAAAAGTGGAATCAAAAACTTCTCTAAAAGGTCACTTCGTTTCACTATGTGACTTGATGCTGCGCATCCTGGTGTACAGGGAAATTTATTATACGTAGGATACGAAGTATCCGCAGAAGTTTTTGGTCTCACTTTTTTCAAAAAGCGAGTGGGGGTGGGGGTGAAGCCCCATCTTGGATAAAAAAGAGCCGCGGGTTCTCCTGCGGCTCTTTTAGTAAGCTGGTTTGTCTAATGTCCGCGCTTGATGCCTTTGCGGCGTTCGCGGCGAGTGAAGTATTCGACTAATATCGGGCTGGCGATGAAGATGGATGAGTATGTACCTACCGCTATGCCGATGAGCAGCGCGAAGCTGAAGTCGTGGATGACGGGGCCGCCGAAGATGTATAGCGACAGCACCACCAGGAACGTGGTGAGCGAGGTGATGACCGTGCGACTGAGCGTTTCGTTGATCGAGTGGTTGATGACGCTTTCGTAGCTCTCGCGGCGATACACCTTGAGGTCTTCGCGGATACGGTCGAACACCACGATGGTGTCGTTGAGCGAGTAGCCCACGATGGTGAGCAGCGCGGCCACGACGGCCAGGCTCACCTCTTTACCGGTGAGCGAGAAGATGCCCACGGTGATGAGCACGTCGTGCAGCAGCGCGGCCACGGCGGCTACGCCAAAGGTGAACTGGAACCGCCACCAGATGTATAGAATGATGAAGAACATCGCCCAGAATATGGCGAGAATCGCTTTCCCTTTCAGCTCGCTGCCGACCTTGGGGCCAACCTTCTCCTGTGAGCGCGGCTCGGGGTGGTAATGATTCGGGAGCGCCAGTTGCAGCGCTTCCATGATGTCGTTGCCGTTTTCCGAATCCTTGCTCTTTATCTGGAAGTAGGTCTTGCCGCTTCCGGTGTCTTCCATGCTCAGAATCTCTGCATCGGCGAAGCCGGCCAGAGTGAGCGCGTCGCGCACCTGCTCGACGGTGAGTGGCGCGATGTCTTGCTGCATCGGCGAGAGGTCGAGCTCGAGCAGGACGCCGCCGGTGAAGTCGATGCTGAGAGCCGGGCCAAAGCCGTCTTCGTGGAAGAACATCGAGACGATGCCCACCAGAATGACGATTGTTGACAGGATGAAGGCAATCCGGCGCTTGCTTACGAAATCTATACTTGTCTCTCCAAAGAACCGCATGAAGCCTCCTATATACTCAGCTTTTCGCGTTTTTTATTTGTGATGAAGGTGTCGAAGATGGCGCGCATCAGGATGATGGCGCAGAACATCGAGCCGATGATGCCGATGGACAGCGTCACAGCAAAGCCCCGTAACGGGCCGGTGCCGAACTGATAGAGCACGATGGCCGTGATGAGCGTGGTGATGTTGGCGTCCAGGATGGTGACAATCGCGCGGGAAAAGCCTCTGTCAACCGCCGAGCGCACCGACTTGCCGGCGCGTCTCTCCTCGCGGATGCGCTCGAAGATGAGCACGTTGGCGTCTACCGCCATGCCTATGGTGAGGATGAGGCCGGCGATGCCCGGCAACGTCAGGGCGGCTTCGAGCATTGTCAGCGCCGCCAGCACGAAACCGATGTTCACCAGCAGTGCGATGTCAGCCATCAAACCGGAAAGCCTGTAATAGATGAGCATGAACAGCCCCACGATGATGAGTCCGATGAGGAATGAGCGGAAGCCGGCGCGGATACTGTCGGAACCCAGGGTGGGGCCGACGAAGCTTTCGCTCTCGATGTAGATGGGGGCGTCGAGGTTGCCGGCGTTGAGCACGATGACGAGGTCTTGCGCCTCCTCTGTATCCGACAGGCCGGAAATGGTGCCCGGTCCGCGAATCTTGTCGCGAATCACCGGAGCCATGAAGACTACGTCGTCCAGCACGATGGCCAGCAGGCGGTCGATGTTGCGACCGGTTACGTCGGCAAACAAGCGGGTGCCTTCTTTGTTGAACTCGAGGCCCACTGTGGTCTCGCCGGCGGTTGTGGGGTCGTCGCCCTGATTGATGCGGACGCGAGCTTCCGACAGATATGCGCCGGTAATCTGCGGCTCTTCTTCGACCAGGTACAGCCGACGGGGCTCGGTGGGGGCAGCCTTGTCTTTCTTGCCCAGCAGGAATTCCCAGCCGGAGGGTGTGGCTGCCCTGAACTCGGCGTCGGCGAGCAGTTTCTTCAGCAGGATAATGTTTTCGGCGGGCACGATGAGGGGGTACCCCTGAAAGCTGGTGAGATTGCTGAATATCGAGGCGGTCATGGCCAGGTCGATGTCACCTGCGACAGCCGTAGTGTCGGATTCCGCGTCAACGGCAACCTCGTCGCCTTCCTCGGAATCTGCAAGCAGGCTGTCGCTTTCCTCGTCGTCGGACAACACGTCGTCGGCCAGCGCTTCCTGTAGGTTTGCCTCTGCCGCTTCATCGATGCGCACAAAGCGATCGAGCTGCGGGTAGCGTACGAGGTACTCATCCAGGTTGTCTTGCAGGAACTTGTTCATCCCCACAATGGCGCCGTCGATGGTGGACTGTTCGGCCACGATCTTGAACTCGAGCAGGGCGGCCTGCTGGATGAGAATCTTGGTGCGGCTGAAGTTCTTCACGCCCGGAAGCTGGAGAACGATGCGGTTCTTGCCGGTGACGCGGTGCAGAATCGGCTCGGCCACGCCAAACTGGTCAATACGATTTCTGATGATCTGGAGGGCGCTCTCGATGGCCTCGTTCCTTTCCTTCTCTTTCCAGTCACGATCCACAGCGTCGAAGTCGAGTGACATATCGACCTGCATACCGCCCTGGAGGTCGAGACCCAGGTTGAGCTGCTTACCGCTCCAGACGCGCACCGTCTTGCCCTCGACGCCTTCTTCGCTGAGCGACTTGACCACCCAGGTCCAGGGCAGCAGTGAGGTGTCGAGCCTGTCGGCCTGCGACGGACTGAACACCGTGAGAAACAGCGGCGTCAGATAGAACGCGATGACTACGAGCACCACGATTATGAGAATATTACGCAAACGCTTTGCTTTCATCACTACCTCTTATTATGATTCTTCACGTTTCATTGTGTTTTTGCAACGTTGATGTCTGTTATGGCAACACTCGAACGCCACTGCCTTTGCATAAGCAAAGCGACGTCTCAAGTGCAAGATTACCAAAAAGCTCAGGTTGCCCGGCGCGTCAAGGATTTTGTCCGGTGCTCTTGAAGCCTATTTCGCGGTCATCGGGGCTGCCGGGCAGCTTAATCTCGCCATGCTGCTTCTCGAACTTCTCGATGTTCGCCTGTAATGTGCGCATGATATTCTTGGCATGCTGGGGCGAGGTGACGACGCGACTGAGAATGCGAGCGTCGGGCAGGCCAGGCAGAAAGCGGCCAAAGTCGAGGATGAACTCACTGAGAGAGAAGGTTACCATGCACATATTCGAGTAGGTTCCCTCGCCCACCTTCTCGTCGATCTTAACGTTAAGCTTCTTCTTTTCCATTATTTTCTCCTTGTAAGGCAAATTGTCGATGCAGTCGCAGATTGTTGACAAAGTCAGCAATCTGGTTTTGTGTTTGCTTTATGAAAAGCAAATCAGAGATAGCTCTTGTCATAACTGAGAGTGAATGCGTATTACAATACGCTGAATCCCGAAGTTTGGCAAGAGATGCTCTGACCGGTTTCTTCCAATTCACATGTTGGCAAATAGCGATTGCCATGAGAAATATCATACTGAAACAGGTTTGTCAACAACCTGGAACTGTTTATGTAGTCGTTCCTCAACCAGCTTTGGCACGAAATCGTCCAGGCTGCCGCCCAGTCGCACAATCTGTCGCACCATGCTCGAGCTGAGGTAGAGGTAGTTGTGGTCGGGAACGAGGAAGATGGTTTCGAGGCCGCGGTCGAGCATGCGATTCATCAGGGCGAGCTGCAGCTCGTACTCGAAGTCGGACACTGCCCGCAGGCCGCGAATCATTGTGACAGCCCCAATCTTGCGGGCAAAATCGACCACCAAACTGTCAAAGCCCTCGACGCGCACATTGGGTATGCCTTCGCAGCAGCGACGGCAGATGTCCACGCGTTCGTCAAAGCTGAAAAAGGTGCTTTTGCCGGTCACGTTTGCCACGGCCAGCACGACCTCCTCGAAAATTCCGGTGGCTTTGCGCAGGATGTCCAGGTGTCCGTTGGTAATCGGATCGAATGTTCCGGGATAGATTGCTCGTCTCATGTGTCACCTACAGTGGTTCTGTCTGGACGGCCAACCAGTCGCTGTCCGGCTCGTCGAGGTGGGGTGAAAGGGTGTCGCATACGCGCTGATGGTAGGCGTTGAGCCAGGCTCGCTGAGCGGGACTGAGCATGTCGGCGTCGATGAGCCTGCGGTCGATGAGACAGAGAGTGACCGTCTCGAAGGCATAGAACACGCCGCGCTCGTTCACCTCGTGCTCGATGCAAAGCACCAGGCTCTCGATGCGGATGCCGTAGTCGCCCTCGAAGTAGAGTCCCGGTTCGTTCGAGGTGAGCATCCCCGGCTCGAACGGGATGCCCGTCGTTGGGTAGTGGCCGGAAGCGATGGCCTGCGGGCCTTCATGAACGTTGAGATAGAAGCCCACGCCGTGACCGGTGCCGTGGCCGAAGTTAAGCGACTCGCGCCACAGCGGCGCCCGTGCGATAACGTCGAGCTGGCGGCCGCATGTGCCCGCAGGAAACGGTGTCATCGCCAGGTCGATGTGCGCCTGCAACACCAGCGTGAAGTGGCGGCGCTGCTCGGCGGTCGGCTGGCCCAGGGTGATGGTGCGGGTCACGTCGGTGGTGCCGTCGAGATATTGCGCGCCGGTATCGATGAGCAGGATGCCTTCGTCCACGATGGAACTGGCCGACTGCTTGCCGGCGGCGTAGTGGCATTGCGCTCCGTTGGCCTTGTAGGCCATGATGGGATGAAAACTGCGGCCCATGTAGTGAGCGCCCAGAGCGCGAAAGGCGGTGAGCTTCTCGGCGGCGGTATGCTCGTCGAGCGGAATCCTGCCGGCGTTCTGCGTCATCCAGTGCAGGAAGCGCACCAGAGCCACCCCATCACGCACATGCGCCCGACGGATGCCGTCGGCCTCGGCGCTGTTCTTGATGGTCTTGAGCGCGGCCACCGGCGAGCTGTCATAGACCGCTTCGCAGTTGTCGGGCAGGCTGTCTCGCATGAGCACGCCTGTCTTGGTGGGGTCAAGCTGCACGCGGGCGTTGTCAGAGATGCTGTTTATGTAGCCGTACACCTGGCCGTAGTCGGCACAGCGAACGCCATCGTTGCACAGCGCGTCGGCAGCTTCGTCATCCAGTTTGGCCGCATCGACAAACAGCCATGCTTCTTCGGACGTAACCGCGCCCCAGGCATACACCAGCGGGTTATACTGCACATCCGAACCACGCACATTGAACAGCCAGGCGACGTCGTCCAGTGCTGTGACGAGGCAGACGTCATAGTCCTTTTCGTGCATCGTCGCCTGTAGCCGCTTGATCTTGCTCACGCGGCTTTCGCCGGCCAGTTTTTCGTCGTAGAGCTTCAGTGGTTCGAGCGGCATTGGCGGCCGGTCGCTCCAGATGCGCTCGATCAGGTCAAGGTCGGTGCAAAAGGAGGCGTTGGCGAGCTTATTCTGGAGGTTCCAGAATTGCTTGCAGGCCATGACCGCGCCGTTGAACCCAACGACGATCTCGCCAGGATGATTTGAGGCAATCCACTCGGCCCAGGCGGGCACGTCGGGCGCTCCCAGTCTCATCGGCTCGATGCCGCTGCCCTCGAGTTGCGCCGCCGCTTGCAGCCAGTAGCGGCTGTCGGCCCAGAGGCAGGCGGCCTCGGCGGTGACAACTACCACCCCCGCCGAGCCGGAAAAGCCGGCGAGCCAGTGGCGCGTTTGAAAGCGTGGCGCCAGGTATTCGCTCTGGTGCGTGTCGGCGGTAGGCTCGATCCACACATCGATGCCTTCCTGTTCCATCTGCTTGCGCAGTTGCGAAATGCGTTCGGGAATACTCACGGCTCCGTCCTTTTGTGCCTGATGATGAGTTCGCCATAGCGTCCGTCATAGCCCTGAGGCTCGAAACGGAATTGGCCACGCTGCACGGCGAGGATATGATTCAAGGTTTGGGAGAGCGCCAGTTTGTCAAGCAGTTCTTCAACGTTATCGGATTGCCACAGGGCGATTTCTGAGTCGAACGGACGCAGCACACGCTCGTAGGCGTTCAATACGCGCTTCGAGCCGACACTGCGAATTCCCAACGACACGGCCACCACCTCGATCAACGGCGCCAGATGCACAAACCGGCGCGGCAGCGGTTTCAGCCGGTTATCGCTAAGTTGGCGGCAGCGGTCGCGTACGCCTTCCAACATCGTCTTGCCGCACAACGGGCAGCGTCCGTCGGCAGGCGGCGGCTCGCGGTCAAAGACAATGGCCTCAGTGTGGCCGGTGCGGTCGGCGCGGTGACCGGTGAGATAGTAGCGGCCTTCGGACGGATGGAACTCGGCGGTGAGCGCCACGCGGTTGTCCCGGATGGCCTCGATAATGGCCGGATAGCTCAGAGCGCTGGCGTCGAGGATGGTGAATTCGCGCCCCACGCGGTGGAGTCCGGCGCTGTGGCAGTCGCTGCTGCTGATGAAGGTGAGCTGGTGCAGGTCGGGGATGCGCCCCAGCATCCCAGGGTCGGCTGAAAGGCCTGTCTCGATAGCGTGGATGTGTGGCAGGAACGCGCCATAGAACTCTTCGAGCCGCGACAGGTTGTTGCGGCTGCCATACACGCCGTCGGGCGTCATCACATGGGCGGGGATAACCTCGAGCAGCGGATGCACAGCGGCCAGAGCGAACAGCCGGTCTTCCAG
Source organism: Candidatus Cloacimonadota bacterium (assembly GCA_021108395.1). Classification (GTDB taxonomy): domain Bacteria; phylum Cloacimonadota; class Cloacimonadia; order Cloacimonadales; family JAIOQZ01; genus JAIOQZ01. The sequence continues at coordinate 354 of JAIOQZ010000029.1, read as the reverse complement.
CTCGGTCTGGTCGCGGCATACCACGAACGGTCGCCCGATGGTGTTCTTTTGCCCCCAGGCGTCCATCAGCGCCTGCACACGCGCTATGGTGTCGAAGCTGGGCAGCAGCAGCACATGGTGGGCCACGGTGCGGTTGCGGTGGCCGGTCAACTGCGTACTGAGGATGATTTCGGTTTGCAACAGGAAACGGCGCTCGCTGCCGGGCAGACGGAAGAGGCCTTCCTCGGCGTCTTCGAGGCTGGCTCGCAGCTCGATGGCTCGCGCCGGGTGGATGCAGTCGCCCGTGGCGAAGACGTCGATGCCCTTGAGCCGCATGGCGCGTTCGACGTCGTGCAGCGACAACTGCCCGACGCC